>DIER01000035.1 GCA_002418725.1 Acholeplasmataceae bacterium UBA5769 | reverse complement strand
AACCAGAACCTAGAGGATTCAAAAAACGAAAATATAGTAATGGATTTAACAAAGACAATACAATCTGAAAACTGATGACATTACTGATAAAATAAATGCCAATCGATAACGTCAGGTTCATCAAATAAAAAGCGAAAACAAAGAAAAATACGCTCAGTAAGGCATAAATGACATGATATTCACGATACGCTACCGATATCTTTTTCGCAATCAAATGAGCCAAGATCAAAAGGAAAAGCCATGTCAATGAAATGCGAGAGAAATACATGAACAATAAATGAAGTGATCCAATGATTAAACCACCTGTTATAGACATAAAAATGCCCGATCGAAGAACGGGCATCAGATCTTCTCGGTGGATAGGTTTTTTGATTTCATTCATAAAATGCATGATATCTTCCTCCGAGGTTATTATAACATATTAAAGTTCGAGATATTTCATTCGTGGTTTGATCAACAAGAATAAAATCGTCACTAAAGCTGCTTTCACCATGTTAAATGGGGTGTATGAAACCACAACAAACCAAAAGAAATTAACGAGTGTAAACTGAATGTTGTATCCAAAAAGTTGATAAGGTGCTGCATCGTTAACATAACTGAAAACCGTTAAATGAATGGCACCACTTTGAGATAAACCAAACAAGGATAAATAAAGAGGTGTTCCAACCAGGAAGTTGATCAAAACCATGAAGACTGATAACACCACAATATTCATTGTAAGCATCACGAACCATTCGTTCTTTTTGACTTTAGAACCGTTCACACTAACTTCATAAATCAGTGGCTTATCCTTTTGTCCAAGAACTTTTTTGGTTAAATGATACGCAGTAATCAGTGCAAATGAGGCGGTCATGGCGAGCAGTTCACCGACTAAATCTGCATAATCGAAACCTTTATAAATGCGTCTTGCCAATGTTCTGATCAAGACAACCATGAAGGATTCTTTCGTACCCATCACATAGAGTGAAACTAAAATGGCGATTTCACTAAAATCCAATTTGACAAAAGGTGCAAATGGACCTGTGACAATTGGCCATGGGATTTCGATGAACCCCAACACAATCGATACCGCAGCAAGCGATACCACATAAAGCATTTTTTTCAGACGTAAGTAATTTGACATTGTTTTTTTTCCTCCTTTATAATAAATAAAAACGCCAAATTACTTCGGCGATAAAAGAGCGTCAAAAAACGACATTTCCTTCTTCCATCCAGACTTTACTGTCGGTCCTTGAATTACACAAGGTCTGCCCAAAGGCTCGCGGACTATACCGCCGGTCCCGAATTACACGGTGCCCCGAAGTATTTAAATTACGCTTTCATTGTATCATATATTTTATAAACTTCAAGTATGACTCATACACATTGACTTGAAAACGTTTTTTTTGCATTCATTTAAATCATTATTTAAATTTAAAGTATAATGAATGTGGAATAAACGATAAGGAGTACATTATGAACAAAACATTTGTTGGATTAATTATTATGGATGGTTATGGACTTGCTCCAGCGAGCCCAAGCAATTCAGTATCACTTGCAAAAAAACCTTTTCTTGACAACTTATTTCAAGAATACCCAAACAACGTCTTACAAGCGAGCGGTGAATATGTCGGTTTACCTGATGGTCAAATGGGCAACAGCGAGGTTGGACATCTTAACTTAGGTGCTGGCCGCATTGTCTATCAATCTTTAACCAGAATCAATGTCGCAATTAAAGATGGTTCATTCTTTAAGAATAAAGCCTTCTTAGATGCCATCAAACATGCGAAAAAACATCATTCAAAACTGCATATCTTTGGTTTAGTCTCTGATGGTGGTGTGCATGCTTATCCGACACACATCAAAGCACTTCATGACTTAGCCATCTCAGAAGGCATAACCCCTTATTTACATGCATTTATGGATGGTAGAGATACACCACAAACTTCGGGTTTAGGTTTCTTAAAAGATTTGATGGATCACGGCATGAAGGTTGCGACTGTATCTGGACGTTATTATGCGATGGACCGCGATAACAACTGGGATCGTATCCAAAAAGCTTATGACAATATGACTTTAGGAACCGGTAAACTTCAAGGTGCCTTAGAAGGAATTCAAGCATCTTATGATCAAGGCGTATCTGATGAATTTATCATTCCATTTGTGGTAGATAAAGAAGGCTTAGTCCAAGATCACGATGCCATCATTTTTGCAAACTTTAGACCTGACCGTGCGATCCGCATTGCAACTGCTTTTTCAAACCCTGAAAAAACAAGTATGTATCAAACGCCAGGTAAAGCAAACTTTAGTTTAGCGCACACCCTTAAAGACATCTTCTTTGTGTCCATGATGCACTATAATGAAACCGTCAAAGGTCCCCTAGCTTATGAACTTCAAACCTTAGATCGTCTTTATGGTGAAGTGATTGCAGATCACAACCTAAAACAACTTCGTATTGCAGAAACAGAAAAATATGCCCATGTCACCTTCTTCTTTGATGGTGGATCAGAAAAAGATTTAAAGGGAAGTACACGTATCTTAGTGGAATCACCCAAGGTACCAACCTATGATCTAAAACCTGAAATGAGTGCTTTTGAAGTAAGAGATAAAGCGGTTGAAGCCATCAAGAGTGGTGAATTTGATACCATGATCTTAAACTTTGCAAATCCAGACATGGTTGGACATACCGGATCGATTGAAGCGACGACAAAAGCGGTTGAAACAGTGGATCAATGTACCAAAGATGTCGTTGAAGCGATTTTATCGATCGGTGGTGTTGCGATTGTCTTAGCTGACCACGGGAATGCTGAAAAAATGAGAGATGATGAGGGGAATGCGCATACCGCACATACCACCAACTTAGTCCCCATTGTGATTACCAAAAAAGACATCACTTTAGGCACAGGAGCTCTCTGTGATGTTGCACCCACCATGTTAGACCTCTTAGGTGTTAAACAGCCTAAAGAGATGACAGGTAAGTGTTTAATTCTTAAAAAATAACTTAAAAAAGATAAACAAAAAAGACGGTTCAGGATATCCTGAGCCGCCTTTTCACTTTTTACTTCAATACATCAATCAATATGTGCTCTTGAGAAATCAACGGTACCAAGCACACTTCTTCCCCAATCCTTCACGTATGCTTTCACATACATAAAGTCTGAATAGTGATACACAGGAATAATGGGCATGTCGTTCATGAATAAATCTTGAGCGGCATAAAGTTTTTCAAAGTGTACACTTGGAACGGTTGTTGCTTGCGCTTGCGCAATTAATGTGTCAAATGCAGGGTTGTCATAGTTTGGATCATTATATGCATTGTCTTTTGTAAAAATAGCCAGCATACCAATAGGATCCATAAAGTCTGTTAACCAACCACCACGTGCGATATCAAAGTTGTCATTCTTTCTGGTATCTTGGAAGACAGCCCATTCTTGGTTTCCAAGCTTCATTTGGAATCCTAAAACTTGATTCCAAGATTCTTGAACAAGTTGTGCTACTTGTGCATGGGCATCAGATGTATTGTATAACAATGTTTCATTTGCAAGTGCAGTTCTAAGTTGTGCAACAGTCATACCCATTTCAGAAGCTGCTTCAGCAAACAATGTGACTGCTTGTGCAAAGTTACCATCATCGGTGACCATGCCATACATACCTGCAGTTTCAAAGAAGTCGTTGCCTTCATGATCCACAAATCCAGGAGGTACGAAACCGCCGGCTGGAACTTGTCCACCTGCTAATGCTTCAACGATAGCTTCTCTGTTGATCGCATAAGATAATGCTCTTCTAAGTTTGACATTATCATATAAACCAGCAGCATCGTTTAAGTTAAATGAATAATAGTAAGTACCAAGTAGTGGGAAGACATAGAAATTTGGATCTTCAGCAATCAAACGTGTCATTTCAGAGGTTGGAACTTGAGGAATAAAATCAAGTTCGCCAGCAACGAATGCGTCATATGCCGTAGATTCATTATCAATGAATTTACCTTCAATACGGTTTAATTTCACCGTATCTGCACTCCAGTATTCATCATTCTTTTCCAAAACCAATCCATCACCAATGGTATAGGCTGTAAGTTTGAATGGACCATTAGACACAGCAAGTGCTGGAACCTTAGCCCATAAACCATCTTCTCCACCAGCAGCTTCAACGGAAGATTGTTTAACTGGCATGAAATGATAGAAAGCCATTAAGCTGACGAAATAAGCGGTTGGATTGACAAGTTCAAACTGTAGTGTGTAATTATCTACTGCAGTGATACCAACTTCAGCCCATAATGCATCCGCATCATAACCTTCTTCTTCTGTATCAGCAAAAACAAAGTCGATTGCGCCAACAACATTTGTATATTCCCAAATCCAAGAATATTCGGATGCTGTTAGTGGATCCATCGCACGACGATAAGTGTAGATAAAATCGTTAGCAGTTAGCGGTGTACCATCGCTCCAGTTTGACTGACGAAGGTGGAATGTGACTGTTAAACCATCTGTACTGGTTTCCCAGGATTCTGCAATCCCTGGATACACAATACCATTAATTTCACGAACTAACCCTTCGTGAGTGTTATTGATAACGTCACCGCCATCAGAAGCACCGTTCAATGAAGGGTCTAATGTTAGTGGGTCTGCACCAATGTTCCATCTCAATACACCTGGGATGCCTTTTTCTTTAGGCTGACAAGCGACGAGAGCAACAGCAAAGAGTACAATCACTAACAGTGATACGAGTTTCTTCATACGTTCTCTTCTCTCCTTTTTTGTTTATTTCGACACCTTTTCGGTGAATAAACCACGAATTTCTTCAATCAAGTGACACGCCACAAAACGTTTGGGCTCCACTTCTCTAAAATCTGGTGTTTCCGTGTGACAAATCTCTTTCGCATAGCGACATCTAGATGCAAATCGACATCCTGGTTTAGGATTGATTGGACTTCTAACATCACCTTCTAATATAATTCTTTTTTCAGACATTCTCACCTTAGGATCTGCAATCGGTATGGATGATAGCAAAGACTCTGTATAAGGATGCAGTGGTCTTTCATAAACCGCATCACTTTCACCAATTTCCATCATCTTACCTAAGTACATGACACCGATGCGATCACTGATATGTCTGACCATAGATAAATCATGGGCAATAAAGAGATAGGTCAGGTTAAACTCTTTTTGTAAGTCTTCAAGCATGTTGATAACCTGTGCTTGAATCGAAACGTCTAATGCACTGATGGGTTCATCAGCCACAATCATTTCAGGATTTAACGCGAGCGCTCTGGCAATACCAATGCGCTGACGCTGTCCACCTGAGAATTCATGTGGATAACGTCCAGCATGCTCTCTTTTGAGTCCTACTTTTTCTAAAAGCTCATGGACCCTTGTTTCAATCTCTTCCTTCGTTTTTAATATCCGATGTGTTTTAATACCTTCTGATATGATTTCATAAACCGTCATACGCGCATTAAGTGATGCATAGGGGTCTTGAAAGATCATCTGTACCCGTTTACGAAAAGGTTTTAATTCTCTTTCTGTTTTATTCGAATAATCGACACCATCAAAGATGATATGACCGTCTGTCGGTTTATAAAGATTCACAATGACACGGCCTGTTGTTGTTTTACCACAGCCAGACTCACCGACTAAACCAAAGGTTTCACCTCGATAAACCTCAAAACTTAAATCATCAACTGCTGCTAAAATCCGTTTATGACTGAGTGCAGTTAGATCAAAATATTTCTTTAAACCAACAACTTTAAGTAGAGGTTCTTTGACCGCTTCATTCATGGTGCTCACCTCTTTCTTTCGTATAGCCTTCAACGTCTGGTGCATCACTATCATGAAGCCAACAAGCGGCTAAGTGTCCCTTTTCAATGGTATAGAGTGGTGGACGCTTTTGTGCGCATATTTCCATCGCATGTTTGCATCTTGGATAAAAGGGGCATCCCATCGGTGGTTCTAATAAATCAGGTGGTGTCCCATCAATAGGAATGAGACGTTTTCTCTCACCTGTCACGTTTTTGGGAACCGATTGATGAAGTCCTTTGGTATAGGGATGTTCCGGTCTTTCAAAAATATCAAGCACCGAACCTTGTTCCATAATAAGACCACCATACATGACGATCACTTTATTACACGCTTCAGCAATCACACCTAAATCATGAGTGATGAGAATAATACTTAAGTCCTTTTTATCCTTTAACTCTTTTAGAAGTTCAAGAATTTGTGCTTGAATTGTCACATCTAGTGCGGTGGTCGGCTCATCTGCAATCAATAATTTGGGATTACAGGAAATCGCCATCGCAATCATTGCACGTTGTCTCATCCCACCAGAAAATTGGTGTGGATATTGTCTAATTCTCGTTTCTGGTTCCGGGATATTAACCAGTTTTAAGAGCTCAATCGCACGTTCATGTGCTTCTTGTCTAGTTAAGTTTGTATGTCTTAAGATAATTTCTTTAATCTGATTTCCCACGCGAAACACAGGGTTTAAGGACGTCATAGGATCTTGGAAAATCATCGACATGTCATTACCTCTGATCTCAGATAACTCCTTATGTGACATCGTCGCGATATCATGTCCATCAAAAAGAATGGAGCCTTCTTTAATTTTTCCAGGCGAATCAATGAGTCCCATGATGGAAAGGGAAGTCACGCTTTTTCCTGATCCTGATTCACCGACGATTCCTAAAATATCGCCTTTGTCTAAATCAAAACTGATGCCACGAACCGCTTGAACTTCACCCATGTGGGTAAAGAAACTGGTATGGAGGTTTTTTACTTCAAGTACTTTCATCTTGATTACCCCTTTCTCAGCTTTGGATCTAAAGCCGATCTTAAGCCATCACCAAAGAAATTAAACGCTAAAATAGTGACTGCAATCGCTGATGCTGGGAAAACAAGTTGATAGAAAGACGATCTAAAGACTGCAACCGCAGCATTTGCGAGTGTTCCCCAAGAAGATTGTGGTGCAGATGCACCTAAACCGATAAAACTTAAAAATGCTTCTGTGAAAATTGCTGCTGGAATCATCATGGTAATGGAAACGATGATAGGTCCTAAAGCATTTGGAATTAAATGTTTTAAAACGATTTTGGCCTTTGACACACCTAAGGCTCTAGCTGCAAGAACAAACTCTTGATTTTTTAATCCAAGAACTTGACCACGAACCAGTCTAGCCATACCGACCCAATAGACAAGGCCTAAGGTTAAAATGACCGTGAACATGCTGTTATCATCCAAGATGACCATGATCAAAATCACGTAAAGTAATAAAGGAATGGAATCGATCACATCTAAAATACGCATCATGATGTTATCCACGGTGCCACCTTCTAAGCCGGCTATAGAACCATAGATGACACCAATAATTAAATTGACCAACGCAGCAACCAGTGCAATAAAGAGGGAAATTCTCGCACCATACATCACACGTGTGAGCACATCGCGACCAAACTCATCCGAACCCCATGGAAATAGTTTATTAGAAACCATACCTTCAGGGACTTTATATTCAACATCTCTAAAGATAATGCTATAACTAATCCCCTCGTCTGCTAAATCCGGACGAACTTTATACGAATAATCTAAAGTCACGGTTTCATCACCATAGGTAAAGTAAAACTTCTGATTGACTAAGTCACGACCAGATTCTCTTAATTTTTGGGTGAGTCTACCATCTTTGGTCGACACATAAAGGCTATACTGGGTACCATTGAAATAAAAGTATGTATCATCAGCCTTCATCAACTGAATACGTGGGGGGATATTGGCGTACCCCACGATTTGATCGGAATAAGAATAGGGTGTCAACATCGGTCCAAAAATGGCAAACAATGTCATGAGTGCAATCACCACTAAACCAACCATCGCGAGCTTATTTTTCTTTAAACGACGCCATGCATCCTTCCAATAGGTCAGACCAGGTCTAATCTGTTCACTGCTGATCTTTTCACTTGGATCTAAAACACGAAATGACTTCTTCATTAGTCTGCCCTCCGTTTCCCAAGTCTAATTCTAGGATCGATAAATGAATAAAGAATATCGACAATAAGAACCATGATAATATAAAATGCAGCATAGAAGACGGTAACCCCAACGATTAACGTGTAATCACGGTTGGTGACACCTTCAACAAAGCGTTTACCTATCCCAGGTACTGCAAAGACATTTTCGACAACAAAGGATCCTGTCATGATCGCTGCAACCATCGGGCCAATGTAGGTAATCACAGGAATTAAAGCATTTTTTAATGCATGCTTGCTTAAAACTTTGAATTCTGAAATACCATTCGCTCTTGCAGTTCGAATGTAGTCCTGTTGTAACACTTCTAACATCGAAGAACGGGTTAGTCTTGCTACAAACGATACAGAGTAACCTGTAAGAGCTAGCACAGGTCCTATATAGGTTAGAAAATTATCTTTGTTAAATAGCAGCGGAACCCAAGCAAGTTTCACACCAAAAATATAAAGAAAGAGGGTCGCGATAATAAAACTCGGTATCGTTACCCCTAAGGTTGCAAAGATCATCACTGTATAATCTATGGGCTTATTTTGTTTTAATGCGGATATGATGCCTATCGGTATTCCGACAAGCACAATTAAGATGACTGCAATAAATCCGATGGTCGCTGTAATGGGGAACCCTGCAGCAATCATTTGATTCACGGTGAACCCCTTTTGCGAGAAGGATGGTCCAAGTTTTAACTGAACAAGGTCAATCATATAATCCAAGTACTGTTCACCAAGAGGTGCATTTAAGTTATATTTCTCTTGGAGTGCTCTTTCGATTTCTGCTGGCAGGGATCTTTCCCGTGTAAAAGGACCACCAGGAATCGCACGCATCATAAAAAAGGTCAGTGTGGCGATAACGAATAGCGTGAAAATAGCGGATAAAACTCTTCGGATATAGTAACCCATAGCATACCTCCATCTTGTGAAAAAGGCTTTTTTATCTTTGCAAGGATTTTACACCTTGAGACTCAAAATTTCAATGTTTTGGATGAAAATATTTTGAAACAAGAAAAGGACTCATGAATTTTATCGATAAAACGTATATTGTTATAGTATATACTATAAACTACATGAGGCAATGAAAATGCTTTGAAAATGAAAACGTTTTTCATAAGAGATACATTTAAGATATTTGAAAGCATTTTTTTGAAAAAAACAAAACAAGACACAACAAAAAGATGCTGTGTCTCGTGTGAAAACCTTGCGTTAACTATTCGCTTTCTTCTTCCATCTCTAAAACATCTAGACCGTAACCTAGGCGTTTCACTGCATCGACGAGTTTAATTTCATTCGTGTTTTTCTCATCAAATACAATTCTTCCAACCTGTTTTCCTAAATCGTAGTCAAAATGCGTTGCACCGGCAGAATAAAGTGCGTTTTCTATGGATGTCATACAGCCCGTGCAATGCAGTAGACCTGTTAGGCTTACATACATTACTGGCATGGCAATCCTCCTTTTCAAACGTTTTGTTTAAGATAGTATTCGATAATCGCTTGTGTACCTAAATCTTGCATCTCTTGATCAACAAGTAATTGGTAGATGCGTGCAACTTTTTCAACAACAATGAGAGGTAAGTCCTCTTTTTCTTCTAAAACGAGATTCAAATCTTTCAAGAAATGTTTGATATAAAAACCTGGCTTATAGTCCCCATCAATCATTTTAGGTCCATTGTTTTGTGCTTGCCAGGAACTTGCTGAACCCCCTGTGATGACTTTTAACATATCGGTTTGATTTAAACCTTTCGTTTTTGCATAAAAGAGTGCTTCTGCAACTCCACTGATAGCACCGGCAATCGCGGTTTGATTGGCAAGTTTTGCATGTTGTCCGTTTCCAGCTTTACCCATGTAGGTGATGGTCTTTCCCATTTTTTCTAAAAGTGGTTTGATCGTATGAAAAGCTTGTTCATTTCCGCCTACCATGATCGATAAGGTCGCGTTGATCGCACCAATATCACCACCTGTTACCGGAGCATCCAGCATGATAAATCCTAACTCTTCTGCTTGAACTGCCAAGTTTTTTGCTAATGTTGGTGATGAAGTCGTCATATCAACCAAGATTGCGCCCTTTTTAGCGTACTTCATCACTTCTTGGTAAGTGTCTAACACATCTTTTGGATAACCAACAATAGAAAAAACAATATCTGCATCTTTAACTAAAGACTTGATGTTATCAAAAACTTTAACCTGAGGTTCTAATGCTTTCGCTTTTTCAATGGTTCTATTATAACAAGAAACCTCATATCCTGCGTGTGCAAGATGAAGTGCCATGGGTTTTCCCATGACTCCTGTTCCAATCCAAGCAATCTTCATGTCTTCCTCACTTTGTATGTTCATCGAGCCATGTGATGACATCGGTAAACGTTTTTTCTCTGTCGATATCGTTGAATATTTCATGATAAGCCTCTGGGTATGTGATCAACTTTTTATCTTCTAGAGGTATGAGTTCCATCAAACGCTTAGAAAAAGCGACTGGAACGATTTTATCCGCTTCACCATGTAAGATTAAGACCGGTGTTTGGTATGATTTGATATGTTTATTTAAATATCTGACACCACCAACAAACATGTTGCCAGCAAGCGAAAAATGAAACTTCTTCAAGTTAAGTGGATCATGAATATAGTCATCTTCAACAGATTTGATACGTGATAGCTGATCGTCTGCAAAATTTGTCTTCTTCGTTAAAAAACCTAACCATCGGTACCCGATAAATCGAAATGGTAAAACATCAGGAATAAAATAACTTGGTGCTGCAGACGAAATAATACCATCCACATCTTGATATTTAACAGCATACATGTTGACGATTAAACCGCCCATACTATGCCCAATCAAAAAGATTTTTGGTGGGTTGTTTTTTTTCTCTTCTAAGACGAGCTGATGAAGGTCATCGATGGTTTGGTGATAACTTCTTAACGCACCGCGCTTGCCTTGACTCATCCCGTGCCCTCGAACATCATAACGTACAACTGAATAACCTGCATCATTCAGTTTTTTCGTAATCTCTTCGTATCGACCTGAATGTTCAGCGATGCCATGGGTTATAATGACACTGGCTTTAGGTTTTTCAACTTCATTTTTTTTAACATGAATTAAAACATCATTAATCAACATCGTAACCACCTCTTTAATTTCATTATACACGAAAAAAGCGTTCACAAACATGATTTTATGATATGATGATGATAGAGAAGATTCGTGAGGTTTATGATGAAAAAAACAATGATATTGACACTTTTGATCTTTTTATTTACCATCATACCTTTTTTTACTGTTCGTGCTGATTTTGGTCCAAAACGCACCCTAGATGTCGAAGTCCTTGGGGTGGATCAACCTTATCACATCGAACTTTTAATGAAAGGTACACTTCCAGAAGGTGATGCTTTAGTCGAAGCAAGATCTTTGATTGCAGATACATATAACGATTACCCTATTATGCTCTTTACTTTTGAGTTAAATGGGTATGTACCTGCAAGTCTTTTACTCCCCTGGGGCTCAAGATATCAATCCCCTCAAGAAAACTATTACATCTATTCCTATAACCCGCCAAGTGAGTTTAAAGTGATGCTTATCTTTGGTGATGGACACTATGTCATTTCAAAACGTATTCAAACATCTTTATTTAACAGTAAAGTCACCTTTGATCTTCGTGGTGTTTCACTGACTGAAGATTTGGTTCATGTCGGTGCTATCGATGAGGTATTCCCTATTCAAACCATGACCTTAGAGCTCGCTCTACGTATTGTTGGTACCATCTTTATCGAAATAATCGTTCTTTTCTTATTTGGTTACGTTCAAAAGAAAAGTTATCGTTTCGTTGGATTGGTTAATTTATCAACCCAACTGTTGTTAACAGGATTCATGTTTGCAGCCAAATATTTCTACTACCCCATCTTTGGAGAAATCTTCGTTTTGATTATTGGAGAGATCTTTATTTTCGCTGCTGAAATCATTATCTATCGTTTCTATCTCACTGAAAAGTCAAAGAAAAGAGCCATGCTCTACGCGATTGTCGCCAATGCCATTGCATTACTTGCGAGTTACTCCGTCATGATCTTAATGCTTAATATGTAAAAAGAAAAAGGACCTCATAAAGATCCTTGTACCGAAGGCTAAGCCGTGCTTAGTCTTTTTTTATTTGGATTTCGCCAGATAAAATACGCGCTTTTAAAGACAAAATTTTATTTTTAATAATTTCAGCAGTTTCTAAGAAAACTTCATCTGGTTTTCCTGTTGGATCATCAAGACCCCAATCTTCTCTATGATCACAAGGAATAAATGGGCATTCCACGTTACAACCCATCGTGACTAAAACATCTAATGTTTCTGGAAGTTCATCAATGAGTTTGGATTTTTGTGTTTGATTCATATCGACTTGATATAAGTCTTTGATGATACGAACCGCATCTTGATTGATTCTTGGTTTCGTTTCTGTTCCACCACTGTAAGCTTCAAAGAAATCGGATGCAATCGTTTTGGTAATGGCTTCTGCCATTTGGCTACGACAACTGTTGTGTACACAGACATAAGCAACACGTATTTTTTTCATACTTTTTCTTCCTCCTTAAGGACAAACCAATGTTTGGTTTTATTGGCTATTTTCACTAAGATTAACATCACAGGAACCTCCACCAAGACTCCAACAATCGTCGCAAGTGCAACCCCTGGGTTTAGTGGAAATAAAGCAACAGCAACAGCGACAGCAAGTTCAAAGAAATTGCTTGCCCCAATCATGCCTGCAGGTGCAGCGACATCATGGCTAAGTTTTAACCATTTAGCCCCACGGTAGGCTATAAAGAAAATCAAGAATGTTTGGATAATCAAGGGGATACTAATCAAAATAATGTGTAGTGGATTGTTTAAGATTAAATCCGATTGAAGTGAGAAAATTAAGATGAGTGTTAAAAGTAAACCCGAGATAGTCACGTAAGAAAATTTAGGAATAAAACGTTTTTGATAGTATTCAAGTCCTTGATGTTTAATCACAAGATAGCGTGTCAGAGATGCTGCAACAAGTGGAACGACCACGAATAAGAATACCGATAAGAACAAGGTTAGCCATGGCACTGAAATACCACTGACACCAAGTAAGAATCCCACAATCGGTACAAATAAAACTAAAATGATTAAATCATTGGTTGCTACTTGCACAAGTGTGTATGCAGGGTTTCCTCTGGTGAGACTGCTCCACACAAACACCATGGCTGTACATGGTGCAGCACCGAGTAAAACAGCCCCTGCTAAATAATCTTTTTGGAGATTCACGGGAATGATGTTTTTGAAGATGACAAAGAAGAATAGTGATGCAATCCCAAACATCGTAAATGGCTTGATAAGCCAATTGACAACCCAAGTGAGATATAATCCCTTAGGATTTTGTCCAACCCGCTTAACCGATGAAAAATCAATTTTTAACATCATTGGATAGATCATTAACCAGATGAGAATGCCAATCGGAATGTTCACACTAGCCACTTCGAAACGGTTTAAAAATGCGGGTAACTCAGGCAGATAAAATCCTAAGGCAACACCAATAGCCATACAGACTAACACAAATAAGGTAAGATATTTTTCAAAAAAACTGATGGACATAATTAACCTCTCTTGTTTGCACTGATCAGTGTTTTCACTTCTTCGACGTCACAGACTTTACCATAAGAAACAACTTTGCCATCAATCAATAAGCCTGGTGTACGCATGAGATTTGCTTGGGCTATCGCCATCAAGTCAGTCACATACAAGATGTTAGCTTCAACATTTAACTCTTCGACAGCTTTTAAAACATTTTGATGGAGTTTTTTGCAATTCGAACAACCTGAACCTAAGACTTTAATTTCCATGTTTAATATCCTCCTTCTTTTTTATATAAACCAAAAACTAAATAAATTAAATACATATCCCACAACCAATATACCAACGATAACAATGGATACAAAGGTGACGAATAATTTCATTTTAACAACCTTTTTAATCATGATCATCGATGGTAATGACAGTGCGGTAACTGCCATCATGAAAGCAAGTACAGTGCCAATACCCACACCCGCTAAAACGAGCGCTTCTGCAACCGGTAATGTTCCAAAAATATCCGCATACATGGGAACACCAATCAGGGTGGCGATGACAACAGAAAAGGGATTATTATCTCCAAGAACCGATAAAATCCAAGCTTGTGGAATAACACCATGAATCAGTGCACCAATACCCACACCAATGATGATATAAATCCATACGCGTTTGATGATGGTTTTAACTTGATCTATCGCGTAGCGAACACGTTCTTTTTTACTCATGGTTTCTTCAACAAGCGTCTCACAACTACCTGTTTCACACGATTGTTTAATGAAATCAGCGACCTGATCTTCCATGTTCATTTTGCTGATGGTAAACCCTCCAATCACTGCGATGACCAGGCCTACAACAACATAAGCAAGTGCAATTTTCCAATTGAAAATACTTGCTAACATAATCACGGATGCTAAGTCAACCAAAGGTGAAGATATCAAGAATGAGAAAGTCACGCCAAGGGGTAAACCAGCTTTCGTGAAACCAATAAAAATGGGTATGGATGAGCACGAACAAAAGGGTGTTACTGTTCCTAAAAGAGCACCTAAGGTGTTAGCTCCTAAACCACTTTTTCTAGATAATAAACGTCTCGTTTTTTCTGCAGTGAAGTAAGACTGTAGGTAAGATGCAATAAAGATAAGGACCATCAGTAATATAAAAATCTTGATGATATCATAGACAAAGAATGATAGACTTTTAAAAGCCATGCCATCAGGGTTCATGTTGATGATTTTTAACAAAAACCAATCGACAAAATCTTGTAGCCATGTCATTTTTAACAACAAATCATTTAATCCAATAAAAAAATCTTTTACAAGTTGCATGAGGCCTCCATGTGATCATAAGAATCAATAAATTGTTTTGCTTGATGCAGTACTTCTTTATTCACGACATACATGATACGGTTTCCATCACGATAAGACGTTGTTAAATTGGCATCTTTCAGTATGCGTAAATGATAACTTAAAGTGGGTTGAGAAATATCAAGTTTATCAATCAAAATACAGCCACAAAGTTCACCTTTTAAGAGCAACTCTATGATGTATAATCTATTCTCATCGGATAGTGCTTTGAATACTTTTGCCATATCTTTTTTCATCGTTTCATCTCCATCGATAATCATCTATATTGATAATCATCTATATTGTATCAAAACGTTGTATAAAATACAAGTAAACTTACTGAAAATTTACATGTAAATAAGCACTTATTTTTATAAAAATAAATTCAATTTCATTTACGATTGAATTAAACAATATTGTTGTATAATGATTATAGAAAACGCTTTTAGGAGACCAAAATGAAAACAACTGTACTACATGACAAACACCTAGCGTTAAACGCAAAAATGATTGACTATGCTGGATTTCATATGCCAGTGTCCTATGCCGGAATTACAGAAGAGCATTTAGCTGTTCGTACAGGTATGGGCATTTTTGATGTTTCGCATATGGGTGAGTTTTTAATCGAAGGTAAGGATGCCCTTTCATTCGTAAACTATTTAGTCACCAACATCATCACAGAGGATACCACTAAGGTCACCTATGCCTTAATGTGTGATGAGAAAGGTTTTGTTATTGATGATTTACTTGTGTATGTGATCCAAAAAGAAAAAATCTTACTAGTGGTAAACGCGGGTAATATCGATAAAGATTACGCTTGGGTTGAAAAACAAGCGACATCGTTTGATGTCACGACACGTAATGTTTCTGATGAATTCGGACAAGTGGCCATTCAAGGTCCCAAAGTTCATGAAAACATTGAACGCATGTTAGGTATTTCAAGTGATGATTTAACGTTTATGACCTACAAGGTTGTCCCCTTTGGTGATGGTCATGTCATCTTCAGCCGTACAGGATATACCGGTGAGGATGGATTTGAAGTCTACGGAAAACCTGATCTTATCGCTCAAGTTTGGGATAAAGCAATCGATTTAGGTGTCGTTCCATGTGGACTTGGGGCGAGAGATACCCTTCGTTTTGAGGCGAACTTACCACTTTATGGTCATGAGATTAGTGAGACCATCAATCCTGTCGAAGCTGGGTTAAACTTTGCTGTGAAACTTGATAAATCTTTTATGGGTCGCGATGCACTGTTTACCTATAAACAACAACCCACACGCAAAGTTGTCGGTTTAGAACTTCTCGAAAGAAACATTCCAAGACACGGTTATGGTGTCTATAAAGACGACACATTGGTTGGTGTCATTACGACCGGTTATCTTCTACCCGATGTCACAACCCCTGTGGCTTGTGCGCTTGTCGATATCAAATATGCTGAGCTTGGCACTGAGCTTCATGTTCAAATTAGAAATAACAAAGTCCCTGCAAGAGTTAGAAATCGTAAATTTTATACAAAGAAATATAACAAATAGGAGGATTCACACATGAATGTCAAAGAAGGATTGCTTTATAGTGCAAGCCACGAATGGGTTAAAGTCGAAGGAAAAACAGCTTGGGTTGGAATTTCAGACCATGCGCAACACGCATTAGGTTCTGTCGTTTTTATCGAACTTCCAAAAGTAGGTCAAACATTTAAGAAAGGTGATGCCATGGGTGCAGTTGAATCTGTGAAAGCTGCTTCTGATGTTTATACACCTGTGTCTGGAAAAATTCTTGATGTCAATAAAGATCTAGAAGGTTCACCAGAAATGTTGAATGATGATCCCTATGGTGCATGGATTGTTAAGATTGAATTATCACAAGAAGACGAATTAAACCAATTGTTAAGCGCAACTGACTACTTACCACTTTGTGAGGAATAATCATGCATAAATATCTACCTCATACACGGGAAGATATTGAAGAAATGCTTAAGATCACCGGGGCAAACGCCTTGGATGATCTCTTTTCTTCGATACCAAAGAAGTTAAGACTAACCAAGCCTTACAACATCCCTAGTCAACTTTCGGATCAGATGCTTACCGAACACATGAAGGGATTAGCTTCTCAGAACAAAGAACTCGTAATCTTCCGCGGCGCAGGAGCTTATGATCATTACACGCCTTCCATCGTTAAAGCGTTAATAAGTCGTCAAGAGTTCTTAACCTCATACACCCCTTATCAACCTGAGGTTGCGCAAGGAACCCTTCAATACATTTTTGAATATCAAACCATGGTGTGTGAACTCACAGGTATGGATGTATCTAACGCATCGATGTACGATGGTTCAACTGCGACTGCTGAGGCTATGTTTATGGCACATGCACAAACCGATCGTCATAAAATTTTAGTTTCAGAAACCGTAAACCCTAGAACCATTGATGTCATTAAAACCTATGCCCATTACAGAAACTTAGAAGTCGTGGTCGTTTCAATGCGTCAAGGTGTCACTGATCTTCAAGAAGTTAAAGCAAACATCCAAGATAGCATGGGTTTGATCGTACAAAACCCTAATTACTTCGGTATCATCGAAAATCTAGAAGGATTTGCAGATGTTGTTCATGAAGCTGGTGGTTTATTCATCATGAACAGTGAAGGTCAAGCGTTATCTCTCATTAAAACACAAGGTGAATACGATGCCGATATCGCAGTGGGTGATCTTCAATCGTTAGGTCTACCACTTTCCTTTGGTGGCGCATACCTTGGTTACTTAGCAACCAAGATGAAGTACGTTCGTAAAATGCCAGGCCGTATTTGTGGCATCACAACCGATGTCGATGGTAAACGTGCTTTCGTGTTAACCCTTCAAGCAAGAGAACAGCACATCAGACGTGCAAAAGCAAACTCCAACATTTGTTCAAACCAATCCTTAATGGCATTAGCGGTGACCGTTTATTTATCTGCCATGGGTAAAGAAGGTTTGATCAAGGTCGCGAATGAATCCATGAAAGGTGCCCATTATCTTTACCATGAACTTCTTAAAACCAAGAAGTTTGATGTCGTCTACGATCAACCATTTTTCAAAGAATTTGTTCTTAAAGCAAACTTTGATGTCAAAAATTTTGAAAAAACCTGTTTAGATCAAGGACTTTTAGGACCTTTACATATCGGAAACAATCACCTTCTTTTTGCAGTTACAGAAAAGCGTACACAAAAAGAGATGGATCAACTTGTTGAATTGGTGGTGAATGCAAAATGAAGTACTACAATAAAATGATTTTTGAAATGTCAAAACCAGGTCGTATCGGTTATAACATTGAAGAAAAAAACTTACCCGAAGTGAACCTTCCAAAGCATTTATGTCGTCAAACCAAAGCTGATCTTCCTGAGGTCTCTGAACTTGATGTCGTCAGACATTATACCAATGTTAGTCAAAAGAACTTTGGTGTTGAAAATGGCTTTTATCCACTAGGATCTTGTACCATGAAGTACAATCCTAAAATCAATGATGAACTCGCAACACTGCCTGGATTTGCCAACATTCACCCCCTACAACCGGTAGAAACCATTCAGGGCTTGCTTAAGGTTTATTATGATCTTCAAGAAATGCTTTCTGAAATCTCTGGTTTAAAAGCTTATTCTCTCAATCCCTTTGCGGGTGCTCATGGTGAACTTGCTGGTTTAATGATCATTAAAGCTTATCATGAGAAAAACCAAGATTTCAAACGAAATAAAATCATTATCCCTGATTCAGCGCATGGAACTAATCCAGCATCTGCCACCGTCTGTGGGTTTGAAACGATTGAAATCAAGTCAAATCCAGATGGAACCGTGAATTTAGAAGCGTTAAAATCTGTACTAAATGATGAAACTGCAGGTTTAATGTTAACCAACCCTAACACTGCAGGTGTCTTCGAAAAAGATATTACTGAAATCGCAGCATTGGTTCATAAAGCAGGTGGTTTACTTTATTATGACGGTGCGAACTTAAACGCCCTTGTCGGTAAAGCAAAACCTGGAGATATGGGCTTTGACATCACACACATCAATTTGCATAAAACCTTCTCTACACCACACGGTGGTGGTGGTCCAGGTTCTGGTCCGGTTGGCGTTTGTGAAAAACTTGTTGAGTTTTTACCTAACCCTGTGGTTAGAAAAAATGACAAAGGATATTACTTTGATGAAGCGAAAGACTCTATCGGAGCACTTGGTCTATTCTATGGGAATGCTTCTGTTTACATTAGAGCGTACGTTTATATCATGACCTTTGGTAAAGAACACCTTTCAGACATTGGTCCAATGGCTGTGTTAAACGCCAATTATGTCAAAGATGCACTGAAAGATTTGTTTGAACTTCCTATTGGTGGTTACTGCTTACATGAGTTCGTTTTTGATGGCTTAAAGGATCAATCCATAGGTGTGAAAACACTCGATCTTGCAAAACGTTTGTTAGATTATGGCTTCCATGCACCAACGGTATACTTCCCTCTCATCTTCACACAATCGATGATGATTGAACCGACTGAAGTTGAATCAAAGGAAACCCTTGATGAATTTATTCAAGTCATGAGAACGATCGTAAAAGAATCGATTGAAACCCCTGAACTCGTCAAAACTGCACCGCATAACACGATTGTGCGTCGCCTTGATGAAGCGAAGGCTGCACGTCAACCGATTGTTAAGTTTAAAGATATTAAATAAGAGCGAATTTTCGCTCTTTTTTGTTATAAAAAGTCGTAAAATGAACCTTAATTCATGATATAATGACCGTGATACTTTTTAAAGGGAGTCTATCTGATGACGCGTTATATCAAAACCGATATTTTATTTCCAATGTCACTTGTCTTATTAACCATTTTCGCTTTTTTATTTGATCAACCTAAAACGATTTTCGATGGTTTTTGCGCCATTTTAACCAGTCCATCTGTGCTCATTACAGATTATCTTCGCGTTGGAGGATTAGGAGCAACACTCTTTAATGTTTCAACGATTCTTTTGATGAACTATATCCTCATTAAAGCGTTGAAGTTGAACATGACTGGTCCGATTTTTGCAGGACTTCTCACCATTGCAGGTTTCGCATTCTTCGGGAAAAATGTGCTTAATATCACACCCATTTATCTTGGGATTTATTTAAATTCACGTTTTCAAAAAGTGCCGTTTAAATCGTTAATTATCGTCCTTCTCTTCGCCACTGGGATCGCCCCTATTGTTTCCTATCTCATGTTTGGTTCTGGTTGGGCGTTTTGGATCGGCATCCCTGCAGGAATCGCCGTTGGGATCTTGTCTGGTTTCTTACTTCCCATCATGTCTGTACACATGCTCAGATTTCATAAAGGTTACAACCTTTATAACATCGGATTTACCATGGGGATATTGTCCTTATTATATTCAGCGATTTTAAGAGGTGTTTTTAAATTAGATCTCTTCACATTTGATTCATCGACCTCAGAAGTGTATCATGTTGAACTTTTAGTTATGACAACCGTATTTTCTTTACTCTTTATTATCTTAGGTCTTCTACGTGATCCAAAAGCATTTAAAAAATATCCCCTTATCTTAAAAAGTTCTGGTCGCTTAGTCTCTGATTTTATGCGTGATGGTGGTGCTGAGATGGCGATGATTAACGTGGGCATCATGGGGTTGATTTCCATCTTATTTACCGTCTTATTGAGCATCCCGTTAAATGGACCCGTCATCTCTGGTATTCTCACCGTCATGGGGTTTGCTGCTTTTGGGAAACATCCTAAAAACTCCATTCCTGTAATGCTAGGTGCATCCCTTTGGTTACTGATTACCCGCTATACAGGTCATCAAGTCTCTATTGGGCTTGCCATTGGTGTCTTATTCGTTACTGCGGTTGCACCCATTGCTGGCCGTCACGGATTTATCTTTGGAGTGATTGCTGGTTTTATTCACGTTTTACTTACACCTCTGACCTATCCTTTTCAAGGTGGCTTTGACTTATATAATAATGGTTTTGCTGCAGGATTTGTTGCTGCTATTTTGATTCCTATATTTGATTTTTTAAGAAAAGATAAAGTTCAGGAGGATCTCTAAAAATGAATGCAAACCAAGAAAAGAAAATCATTGCCCAAATGATTCAAGAGTTATCATTATTCCTGATGTTTCATGGTTATAAATCCTATGACATTGGTTTTAAAAAGGAAGATGACCATGAAGTGTTTACCATTAAAATTGATCAAATTTCAGATGAGCTCTTAACGTATATGAAAGACAAACTTCATCAAGAAAGAGAAAAAGAGATTGAAGCCTATTATTGGGAACTACTGGGCGATATGGATTCAACCAGTGAGCTCGAAATCATGGGATTGTTCATCGATGAGATGAACGTAAAAAAAGAGAAGCATGCTGTCTTGATAGAATTGATTAGACATAAATAACAAAAGCCTACCATATCAAAGATGTGGTAGACTTTTTTTTGATTAGATGAATAAGTTGTGGTTAGCTGATTCTGTATCTGCTAAATAGCTTGCGACACCAGCAATCTCAATACCATCCATAAGTTCTTCCTTTTGGATACCCATGATATCCATAGACATCGCACATGCGACCATTTTTACACCTAAAGACTGTGCATTTGTCATTAACGTTTCGAGTGAATCCACGTTCTTCTTTTTCATAATCCCTTTAATCATCTTAGGACCCATACCAAGCATGTTCATGTTTGAAATCGGAAGTTTTTTTGCTCCTCTTGGCATCATGAAACCAAACATTCTTTCTATAAATGCTTTGCGAACACGAACTTTCTTCGTTTTTCTTAGAATATTTAATCCCCAAAACGTAAAGAATAAAGAGACATCTTTACCCATAGCCTTCGCTCCAGATGCAATGATAAACGCTGCAATCGCTTTATCTAAATCTTGAGAGAAAACGACGATGGTTGTTCCATGCTGATTTTCTTTTACCTCAAAACCTTGTTGTTTATGATCGATTCCTTTTTGGATATATGCCGTGATGACTTTACCCTCTTTTTCGACATTGAGTAAGGTATTACCCGTTTTGTCTGCCCATGCTTGAATATCTTTCATAAAACCAGGATCTGTAGCCTTAATTTCAAGTATGTCTTTATTTTCCATTTGATTCAACGTTTGATACACCTTAACGATAGGACCTGGACATTGTAAACCACACGCATCGACAGTAAGACTTACTTTTGTTTTTTCAACGACAGGTACAGCTTCTTCCATTTTCTTTGTGTCTACGACGGGTATACCAAGTTCATCAATGAGCGTAAAACATATTTCACTTCCGTCATGATCAAAGACACAGGAATACGATTTAAATCCACCATCCAGGTTTTTTACATGAAATCCATGTTGACTTAAGATGCGTGCTGCGGTATAACCTCTCGTTCCGACATGACAATAAACATAAATAGGTTGATCCTTTGGAATCTCATTTAAATGTTCTCTAAGTTCCGTTAACGGGATATTGACAGAACCTGGTAAGTATTCCATCATGTATTCAGCACGTTCTCTAATATCAAGCACGTATGAACCTTTCGCTGCGAGTTCATGCATCTCTTGCCAGGTGATCGTATCAACCATGCCCTCTAAAATATTTTCTGCAACAAAACCAATCATGTTCACAGGATCTTTCGCGCTTGAAAAAGGTGGCGCATAAGCTAGATCAAGATGTTTAAGTGAAGTGACTTTCATCTTTGCGTAAATGGCTGTCGATAAAACATCGATACGCTTATCTACACCTTCACCACCAACCGCTTGAGCACCATAGATTTCTTCGGTATCCGGATTGAATAAAACCTTGAGTGCCATAGGTTCAGCATTTGGATAATAGCTAGCGTGTGACGTAGGATGGATATGGATTGCCTTATAGGTTAAATGGAGTTTCTTGAGTGTTTTTTCATTCAAACCTGTTGATGCGATATTTAAATCTAGAAGTTTCGCTGCTGATGTTGCCAGTGTTCCTTCGTAACTGTCTTTTATGCCTACGATATGATTGGCAACAAAACGCCCCTGTTTGTTTGCTGGACCAGCAAGTGCAGCTAACATATGTTTCTTTGAAACAAGGTGTGGGACTTCAACGACATCACCAATCGCGTAAATATCTGGATCAGAAGTAAGCATATGTTCATCAACCTTGATTGCACCACGTTCAGTTAGTGTCAAACCTGCATCCTTAGCAAGTTTGTTATCTGGTCTAACACCAATCGCGAAAATAATGAGATCTGTCATGATCTTTGTTCCGCTCGCGAGTGTGATTTGTTTACCTTCCTGATCAAAAGATTTCACCCCATCGTTTAAGATAAGGGATATTCCCTTCTCAACAATATGTTGATGCATGATTTGAGCCATTTCAAAATCAAACATGTTCATGACTTGAGGTGCCATTTCAATCAGAGTGACTTTCATACCTAAATGATGTAAGTTTTCCATCATTTCGATGCCGATAAATCCACCACCAATAACTGCTGCTTTTTTGGGTTTATGTTCAGCAATAAAAGCCTTAATTAAATCCATATCTGGGATGTTTCTTAAGGTGAATAAATTCTTTGCCTCATGAATACCAGGTACAGGTGGTTTAATCGGCTGTGAACCCGTTGATAAAATCAATTTATCATACGTTTCTGTATAGGTTGTCCCGCTCATCACATTGGTCACTTTGATCTCGTGACGTTCACGATCAATCGCGACGACTTCGTGAAATGTTCTCACATCAATATGAAACTTTTTTTGCATGTCTTCTGCTGTTTGAACTACAAGTGCATCTCTAGAAGAGATGATACCTCCAATGTGATAAGGTAGTCCACAGTTTGCAAAGCTAATGAATTCGCCTCGTTCAAAAAGGATAATGTCCGCAAATTCATCCAAACGTCTTAGTCGCGCAGCGGTGGTCGCGCCACCCGCAACGCCTCCAACAATTAATATTTTCTTTTTCATCATCGTTCCTCCAACGCTCCTAATATACGAAAAAGAAAATCGTTTGTCAATATATTTATTTAAGAAATCGTTTTTATTTAATTTAATTATGAATTTATTTAAATAAATAATCCTGCCAATAGCAGGACCATATCTTACAGTTTCTTCCGTATTTCAATCAACTCATTGTGGATTTCCTTTAGAATATCTTCTTGACTTTCATGGATATCTATTAATTGATTAATCTTCCAATACCATGTGACAACTTCTCTAATCAGTAAAATGATGACAATAATGATGACAATCAAAAAAACGGGGTTGCTCAATAGTTGTAGTATAAATAGCATAAACTTCTTCCTCCTTACAATCTCATCTTAATGATACCTTAAAAATTCTGAAAAACTGTTTCAATCAAGAAAAAACATCTCTACCAAAACTAGAAGAGATGTTTTTATATCAATGATTAAATTTCCATTTCCTTGATGACACTTTTCGCAATTTCATTATAGATCTTGCCAGCTTCTTCTTTATCACCAAACAAGTGGTTTCCTTGTTGGGGTTGACCGATCGGAATTTGTCCAATGACAGGAACACCTAGTTTTTTAGCAACCGTTTCTCCGCCACCTTGTCCGAAAATATACTCTCTTGTTTTTGAACATGTATTCATGTAGTAACTCATGTTTTCAACCACACCAATGACTTCATGACCAATGTTTTGTGCACCAATGCCCGCTTTAACAGCAACGTGTGATGCATTCACATGTGGGGTTGTTACAACCAAGATTTTACTCTTGGGTACATACGTTTTAACATCGAGTGCGACATCACCTGTTCCTGGTGGTAAGTCGATTAAAATGATGTCGATGTTATCTTGCCATTTCACGCCACTAAAAAAATGAATAAGCATTTTACCTAACATAGGTCCACGCCACATCAATGGTTTATCTGGTGGCATAAAGAATTCTGTCGAAATGACCTCAATTCCGTCTTTCATGAGAGGAATCATCTTCTCATCTTCTGTGGAATTAAGGGGAGTGATATCGATTTGTAAAATGTTAGGAATCGATGCCCCATACACATCTGCATCAATGATACCAACTTTTTTCCCTTGACGAATCAAAGCTGCAGCTAAATTGGCTGTTACAGATGACTTACCAACGCCACCTTTCCCAGAAGCAACCGCCAAGTATTTGATCGGCTTTTCCCCTTCTGGAATAAATTCAGATTCAAAAAAGTCAATTTTGATTCCTGGAAAACCAAGTTCAATTTTAACAAGTTTAATCACTTGGATCTTGAGTGCTTGTTCATTTTTTTGTTTGTCCTTGAGATAAAGTTCAAGTTCAACCACACCTGTTGGTCCAACAACAAGTTTTTTGATACCGCCTACTGCCTTAAAGGGTAAATTAAACCCTGGGTCAATGAGCTCATCAATTTTTTTACGTAAATCATCGTATGATGTCATAATTTCACCTCGAAACCATTATAACAAATGTTAACTCACTCTACAACGAAAACGAGAAAATGTTGATTTTCACCCATTTTTGACAATCTTAGGCTATAATTGAACTAGGATGCATCACAAGTGATGCAGTAAATTCAGGGAGGAACCACATGATTAAAGGGATTCCCGTCAGTAAAGGCTACGCGATTGCGAAGGCTTTTAAACTGACAAAACCGCAAATCGATACCAACAAACGTTTTATTCTAGATCCCGATCTTGAGATAAGACGTTATCATGAAGCCATTCATCAAACCAAAAAAGCGATTGAAAAGCTTAAAAAGAAATCCATCGAACGTTTTGGTGTTGAAACATCTAAAATTTTTGATGCACACTTAATGATAGCCGATGACCCAGAAATCAAAACATCCGTTGAAGCGATGATCGTTCATGAAAAGGTAAATCTTACGTATGCACTGCATACGGTTGTTGGACGTTTTTTAACGTTATTTAAGGATTTGGACAATCAGTATTTAAGGGAACGTGCCATCGACCTTAAAGACGTCTCAGAACGTATTTTATCTTATGCTTTAGGGATTGAAGGACATGATATCAACGATATCACGGAAGATGTCATCCTTATCGGTGAAGACATTACCCCTTCTGAAACAACCCAGCTGAACACCACTTTTGTCAAAGGATTTATCACAGAACAAGGTGGAAAAACATCGCATAGTGCCATCATCGCACGTCTTTTAGGTATTCCTGCTGTTGCAGGGGCAAAAGATATTTTAAAGAAAGCGAAACATGGCGATGAAATCATCATAGATGGCTTCACTGGACGTGTTCTGCTTCATTTCGATGATGAAACCAAACAAACTTATTTAGCAAAACGTGCAGATTACTTCCATCACTTATCTACCTTATCTGCATATATTGGACTTCCCTCACGAACATCCGATCAACACACCCTTAAACTGATGGCAAACATCGGTTCACCCAAAGATCTTGATTTAGTACTCGAGCATGATGCTGAAGGTATCGGACTCTTCCGAACCGAACTCCTTTATATGGACCGTCTTGATGTTCCTTCAGAGGAAGAGCAATTTCAAGCATATAAAGAGGTTTTATCGCACATGAAGGGTAAACCTGTCACCATTCGAACACTTGATATTGGTGGCGATAAATACCTTTCTTACCTTCATGTGGATCACGAATTGAATCCTTTCTTAGGAAAACGTGCCATTAGATTATCGTTATCCCATCCAGAACTCTTTTATGTGCAACTCAGAGCACTCCTCAGAGCAAGCGTCTATGGCAATTTAAAGATCATGATTCCCATGATTGCAACCAAAGATGAATTGATGAGCGTTAAGAAAATCATCAAAGAGATTCAAATGGATTTCACAGAAAAAAACATCCCTTTTGGTTCCTTTCAATTAGGGATCATGATTGAAGTGCCTTCTGCGGTTATGATTGCAGATAGCTTAGCTAAGGAAGCTGACTTCTTCTCGATTGGTACAAACGATTTGATTCAATACACGTTTGCTGCAGACCGGACAAATGAAGCCGTCAATGCTTATTACCAACCTTTACACCCCGCCATACTGAAAATGATTATGATGGTTGTTGAAGCAGCAAAAAAAGCAAACATCTCGGTTTCTGTGTGCGGTGAAATGGCTGGTCATAAGATGCAAGGTCTACTTCTTATGGGTTTAGGTGTGGATGAGTTATCGATGACACCAAGTGATATTCTGCGCATGAGAAGACATCTCAGTTTGAATTCTTTTGACAAATTAAACCAATTTGCCTTATCCGTGTTAAAATACGATAGTGAAGAGCAAGTGCTCAAAGAGCTTAAAAAAATCATCCATAGTGAAGGAGATATCTCATGGAAAGAACATACATCTTAACCTCAGAAACAGGTTTACATGCACGTCCTGCGACAAATTTTGTGAAATTTATCGCTTCCTTGCCTGTGGATGTTTATCTCATCCACAAGGATTTTGTTGCTGATGCAAAATCGATTATGGCGATCATGAGCCTTGGATTAGCCAAAGGTGAAGTGTTTAAGATTCGTGTCGATGAAAAGCATCAACACTATTTAGATGAGATCGAAAAATACTTGCGCATCCAACAATTTATTGATTAAATGCATCAAAAAAGACGTTCTGATTGGAACGCCTTTTTTTTCGTCTTATTTCTTAGGAGATTTTTTTGTCGACTGGAATGCTTTCTTAAAATTATCACCAATACGTTTAAAGAACTTTGTTTGGTCATAATTTAAAATTGCTACCTTATAAACAGGGGAAAGAAAATAAACGGACACCACTAAGAACAAGATCATCACAAAGAGTGCAATAACAGCTTGCAGCATGGAAAGTATCCCACCTGCCATCGCAACAGGTGCGACCATCGGTGTGAAGATAGGTACAAACGCCATCACTCTCATAAAACCTTCTCCTCCTGCCATTGGTGCGAAAATACCAATATAGAATCCGCCGAGTAACATGAGCATTAAAGGAGATTGAAACTGTTGATAATCCTCTTGGGTAACAGCCATGGATGCAAAGATGGCAGCAATGAGTAAGTAGAATAGCGTCCCAACAATCATGAACAGTAAACTCATCAATAATACGGATGGCCAATTGGGCATGATTTGTGCCACATAATCGAGTAGTGATCCTTGACCATCAGGCAGATTGACACCTGGTGATTGGGCAAAGAGTTTTGAAACCATCGTTGCAAGAACCCCATAAAAAAGCATTAACCCCCCTTGAATGATGACAAAACTGATGGCTGCCACAATTTTAGATAAGAAATGGATGTTTGCAGGAACACTCGCGATAATGGTTTCGATCGCTTTTGTCGATTTTTCTTCAATGATATCAACCCCTACAAACTGAGTAGCCATGGTCACTAAAATAAAGAGTGGAAGAACG
This sequence comes from Acholeplasmataceae bacterium UBA5769, assembly GCA_002418725.1. Classification (GTDB taxonomy): domain Bacteria; phylum Bacillota_I; class Bacilli_A; order Acholeplasmatales; family Acholeplasmataceae; genus Peloplasma. The sequence goes on along the minus strand of DIER01000035.1, from coordinate 37,856 downwards.
AGGATACTTGCGATGGAACCCACCATCATGCCTGCTTCAGGATCTTCATAGTCGGGTGCTAAAAAGTTTGTAAATACGGGTCTTTCATAAGCACCACCGAGTTGATAACTGATCAACTGTAGTTCAATTTGATTCGCAAAACTTGCGTTTAGATGAGGCATTTTTGAATAAATCTCAATGATGGGATTTTCTTCAGTACCACCAAAAACGAACAACACATCAACTTCAGAATCTGCCCAAAAAGCTTCGATATCTGAGGCTGTTGGTGCTGGATCGGTTGCTGATAAAAGATAAAATTTAGCGGGTAACCCTTGGTTAAACTTTTGATCAAGGTCATCGACCAAAGTTTCAATACCAATGCTATCACTTACTTGAATCGTAATATCCGTGATTTGATCAGCGTCACTGCTAAATAAAGCAATGATCGATGGCATATTGATGATCGCAATCGACAAGATTGCAATCACTAAATTAGCAATCAAAAAGGATTTTCTGCCGATACGTTTCAGTAAGCCAAACTTGACAAGAAATTTAAACTTTTTCATGTGTACGACCTACCTTTGCAATAAAAATTTCTGATAAGGATGCCTGCTCAACATCATATTTTGTGATGTTGTTGCATGTTTTAACATAATCAAAGACGCGTTTCGCAACGTCATCATTTTCAATTTTAACAATGGTTTCATTGACGTTTTCAAGTACTTGATAGACACCAGGGATTTGTCTTAAGGTGTCTGGATCAACATCACCTTTAATCTTGATGTTAAGCTTCTTAAAATCTTTCTTAACTTGATCAATACGTCCTTCAATAATCACTTTACCCTTTTCTAAAACGATTAACTCCTCACAAAATGATTCCACATGATCGAGTTGATGGGATGAGAAAACAACCATCGCACCTTGTTTTTGGAAATCGCGAATGACCTCGACGAAAAGTTCTGTATTGATGGGGTCTAATCCTGAGAAGGGTTCGTCTAAAACCAGAAGTTTAGGGTTGTTAATAATTGCAGAAATAAACTGGATTTTTTGTTGATTTCCTTTGGAAAGTTCTTTAATCTTCTTGTTTTTGTATTCCGTGATGCCAAAACGTTCTAACCAATAATCTAAACGTTCCATGATCACACGTGGTTCCATATCTTTTAATTGACCAAAATAAAGCATCAATTCTTTGACGGTAATCTTTGTTAATAAGGAACGTTCTTCAATCATATAGCCAATCTCATTGACGTTATGATATCCGACATGCTGTCCATGGTAAAGGACCTCGCCTTCCGTAGGCTCAAGTAAGCCCATGATCATACGGAAAGTCGTTGTTTTTCCGGCACCATTGGTACCAAGCAATCCAAAAATATCGCCTGGTTTTATGGTAAATGATAAATGATCGACAGCGACCAAATCACCATAAAGCATTCTGGCATTTTTGACTTCTAACATGATGTCTACCTCTCTTTGTTTTTTTGTTTTAAGACTCTTTATCCCCTAAGATAAAGATTAAAGCAATTAAAATAATGACGATGATTCCGCCAATAGCAATACCCATTATATTCAACATGGTATCCCCCTTTTTTTACGATTCACCGTCATTATTATATCATAATTATTTTATTTTTTATTCAATTATTTTATATTATTTTTTATTTTCTTGTTGAATCATCGCTAAAAAGTCCTTAAATGGCACGGTAATTTGGTCTGTTTCACCATATTTGCGATAAGTTACAAGTCTTTCTGCTTTTTCTTTATCTCCTAAGACAAGCGAATAAGGGATTTTCATGGTTTGTGTTTCTCTGATCTTATAACCTAGTTTTTCTTCTCTTAAATCAGATTCAACACGGTATCCTGCTTGTTTTAAAGCCTCATGAATATCCATCACATAATCCATGTGGTGGGTAACATTGACAGGTAACACTTTCACCTGTACAGGTGCGAGCCAGAAAGGGAATGCGCCTTTATATTCTTCGATTAAATAAGCCACGAAACGTTCCATCGTTGAAACAATCCCACGATGGATGACCACAGGACGATAAATATTTTTCCCATCTTCACCCACATACGTTAAATCAAAGCGTTGTGGCAATAAGAAGTCAATTTGGATCGTTGACAAGGTTTCTGCATTGCCTAGTGCAGTCTTCACTTGAACATCAAGTTTAGGTCCATAGAATGCAGCTTCACCAATCGCTTCATAATAATCAGCACCAATCTCATCCATCGCTTCTTTAAGCATCTGTTCTGCTTTATTCCACATGTCATCATCTGGGAAATATTTATGCGAATCTTGTGGGTCGCGGTAACTCAGTCTAAACTGATAATCGGTGATGTTAAAATCTTTATATACCGCAAGCATCAATTCAACAGTTCGCTTAAATTCATCTTTGATTTGATCGGGACGTACAAAGATATGGGCATCGTTTAATGTCATTTCTCTGACACGCTGCAAGCCCGATAAAGCACCACTCTTTTCATAACGATGCATCATGCCGAGTTCTGCAATTCTTAAAGGAAGTTCACGATAGCTGTGCACATCATTTTTATACATGATCATGTGGTGTGGGCAGTTCATGGGGCGAATCACGAGCATTTCGCCATCACCCATGTCCATCGGCGGAAACATGGAATCTTGGTAATGATCCCAGTGTCCTGAAGTCTTATAGAGATCAACGTTAGCGAGAATAGGTGTATAAACGTGGAAATAACCTAAACTTAATTCTTTATCAGTGATGTAGCGTTCAATGGTTCTTCTAACAGTCGCACCTTTAGGTAGCCAGAAAGGTAGTCCCGCACCCACTTCTTTTGAAATCAAGAACAGATCTAACTCTTTACCGAGTTTACGGTGATCTCTTTGTTTTCTTTCTTCTAAAAGTTGTAGATATGCATCTAACTCTTTCTTTGTCAAAAAGGAAGTACCATAAATTCTCACGAGCATTTTATTGTTTGAGTTACCTCTCCAATAAGCGCCTGCAAGATTTAACAGTTTGAAATTTTTTAAACTCTTGGTTGATAAAACATGTCCACCACGACAAAGATCAGTAAATTCACCTTGTGTATAGACCGTTAACCCGTCTTCTTTAAATTCTTCAATCAGTTCAAGTTTATAAGGGTCACTTGCAAAGATTTTTTTCGCTTCTTCATAGGAGACTTCATGACGTTCTATCTTAAAATCTTCTGCTGCAAGCTTTTGCATCAACGCCTCAATTTTAGGTAGATCTTCATCCGTTACTTTTGCATCACCGAAATCGACATCATAGTAAAAACCTTCCTCAATCGCAGGGCCAACACCAAAACAAGCACCTGGATACATCCGTTTAATGGCTTGAGCCATCAAATGGGCTGTGCTATGGTTAATCACATCCGTGATGCGTGGATCTTTTTCAGTTAAGATTTCAATGAGACCATCTTCTTCGAGTCGTCTCGATAATTCAACATACTGCTTGTTAAAAACAGCAGCTAAAGCCTTCTTAGCTAAGCCACTTGAAATCGATTCAGCAACCTCAAGTGCGCTAACACCTTTTTCAAATGCTTTGATACTTCCATCTGGAAATGTAACTTTAATCATACTTTCACTCCTTTTATAAATAAAAAAACGCCCTTTGGCTAAGGGCGCATCTGTTTTTGCGTGGTACCACCTTAGTTCTAGCAATGCTAGCACTTATCCTACCGATAACGGGGCGAACCGGGCACATCTTTCGAGGCCAACTCAAAGGGAGTAATAAACATCTGTTCGCAGCTCTCACCGTCCTGCGTCGCTTCATGTGATGTTACCATGTCCTTATCATCGTTCTATTCATCATTATATCACTAATTCATGATTTTGCAAGACCTAGCGATCAGGGTATTGATCAGACGATAATTTCACATAGGTCATCAAATCTTTAATCCGCTGAATGAGTCTTGCAGCCTTCACCCGGTTGGTCTCATCTTTTGTAACTGTCATCACATCCACCAGTCCAACAAACTCATAATTAGAGGTCATAAAGACGGGAAGTTTCGCCGATAAACGGTATTGTACAATCGGTACTAACACTTCATCGCGAAACCACGGTGTCATGTTTTCGCCACCTAAATCATCCATCATCAAGATATCTGCTTGTTTTAACTGATTGATTCTTTCTTCCATGTTGCCCTCGTTCATACCTTGTCTAATGGATCTCACCAAATCAGGCATGTAAACAAAGAGTACCGTGATATTTTTCTCAGCGAGCGCTTGTGCAATCGCAGAAAGTAAATAGCTTTTACCTGTGGCGTACTTTCCGTAAATATAAAGACCTTTCATGTAGTGATCTCTTCTGTAGCCGTCAATAAAATCTTTAGCCAAACGGTAAGCTTTTTCTCTTTCTTCGTTAAACACTTCAAAACGAGACAACGATGCATCTTGAATGTAGATTTCACTGTCGTAAAATTTTAAATGTTTTCGAATGCGATTCTTCTTTAGTTCCATCTCTTTTTCTTTGGTCGGTTCATATACAATTTCGATGTAAGGATCTGTCTTTAGGACAGGTCTATACCCATCGATGGCTTTCTTTTGATCCCGATCTTGAATGTAGACGTAAACTTTGTAAATATCAACATCAGAAATGTGTAAGTTCCGTGTCTCAGGATCCTCAAAAACAACCTTTTTCATGTCTTCAAGTGTCATCATTATCCCTCCATTTTAGCGAGTTCTTCGATATACTCATCCATCCAATCAGGCTCTTTAACGCTCACGCGTTCAGATTTCTTTTTGGTTTCATACTGTGTCTCAAGTTTCGCGGAATGCCTGATCGCATCTTCTGTCGTTTGAACACCTTTATTTAGCCAATCATGAAGCACTTTCTCCATGTAATTGATGTTAGGTAAGATACCATCTTTATGCTTTAAGACAAGTATCAAAATGACGTTGATAATGCCTGGTTCCACTGCATTTCTTTCCAAGAGCTGCGTTGCTGTCTGTAAAGCTAGCCCTTGTTGATCGGTTTTTGCATATTTTTGAATGATGACTTGTGGTGCAGCTTGATCCAGCATTTGTGGGGTTGTCTCTTTTTTCTTAACGGTTAAGAGCTGATGCTTTTCTTCATAATATTGTTTCGCTTTTAAGTTTATTTGTGCGAATGTTGCCATACGGTTTGATCTTGCAGCAGCTTCGTAGACTGAAACCATATCCATAACATCGTATTGATAGACAAAAGCGATTTTATTGATTTGTTCTTTGAATTTATCGGTTAAAAGCTGTGATGTTTTCAATCGTTCTGGCAAATGCTCAACGAACGCTTCATAATTAAACTTGTAGTTTAAATGTGAACCCCCATTCGATTGTCTGCCTTGAAGTGGATGAGAAACAGAGAGTAAATTCATGCTTTTAAATTCATAAAGTTCATCAAATGATTTGGTGATATTTTCATAGCCATCTAAAGATGCGATATCCATCTTAAACATTTCAGTGAGTAAGTTGACGTTTTTCTCACCAATCTCACTTTGTAAATAAGAACCAAAAATCGTATCGACTAAAAAACTTTTCGCGGTCAGTGGTGCTTTCATTTGATAAATATAATCATCTTCTCTATGATAAACGACCAAAAGATTGAGCGCTTCGAGTTTATGACGCATTTTCAAGAAATCAGTTTGTTTAACATTAAGTAAATCAAAAAGTTCCGCGTGCGTGTATCGGTTGCGGTTGGTCTTGTTGGTGAGCTGATAAAACGTTGTATAAAGTGCATGTGCTTCAAGTCCCATCAAGGGTTGGTATAAAAGCGCGAGCACTTTAAAATCAGCTGCGGATAGATCGGTTTGTGATTGAATGCTAAAATAACTGCTATTCTTCATGAATCCTTTGTTTTAAGAAAGACTTTACCTGTGCATGCAGCGATGTGATATCTTGTTGATTATTCACAACCACATCCGCGTAAGCTTTCTTATCCTCCAATGACATTTGACTTTGAATCTTTGCTAGCGCTTCATCTTTAGAGATGCCATCTCTTTTCATTAAGCGCATGATTTGTGTCGGTTCATCGACATAAACCAATAAAACTTCATCAACCTTATCTTGATAGCCAACCTCGATTAAAAGTGGCATATCAATGATAATGATCTTTTCACCTTTTAACCTCATTTTTTCTTGTTCAATAACATGAAACACTCTAGGGTGGATGATGTGGTTAAGTATTTGTCTTTTCTTTTCATCACGAAAAATCTCTTTGGCTAACTTTTTCTTTCCTTCAAGGTTCATGGGATAACCAAATGCTTGTTCGATTTCATCAACCATGTTGATATCGGTTTTCCAAAGATCTTTCACGATTTGATCGCTATCGATCACTGAAACACCCTCTTCAAGAAAAAGATGAGATACCGTTGTTTTACCACTCGCGATGCCTCCTGTGAGTCCAACGAGATAAGGTTTAGTTTTGACATCTTGGACAGACATAGGTTCCACGTCCTTTAACCTTCATTTTGATAATGGTTGTTCCACATACTGGACAAGGCTCTCCAACTTTGGTGTGTACCAAAAGTTCGTTTTGAAATCGCCCGTGTACGCCATCCATTGCTTCAAACGTGCGTATGGTCGTCCCACCCAGTAAAACCGCTTTATGGAGCACCTCACGTGCAGCCATCAAGATGTTTTCAACCTCAAGCTTAGATAAACTTATCCCAAGTCTTGTGGGATGGATTTTGGCACGAAAAAGTGTTTCATCCACATAAATATTACCAAGACCACTGATGACCGTTTGGTCTAGCAATATAGCTTTAATCTCTGTTTTGCGTTTGCTGACTTGATCATATAGGGAGTTAACGTCCATAGTCATAGGTTCAGCACCAAGTTTGGCAAGTGGGCTTTCACTTAAATAGGTTTCGATTGAATAAAGATGCATCGTCCCAAACTTTCTCACATCGTGATAGATCAGTACTTGTTTATGATCTAACTGAAAACCGATATGTTCATGCTTGTTCAGTGCTGTATCTTTATCCCTTAAGAAAAACCTTCCTTCCATCCTTAAATGAATGAGTAAGACATCGTGATCAAGGATGAAAATTAAATGTTTTCCCAACCGGTCAATCCGGTGAATCTTTTGACCAAGAATACGGTTAAAATCTGATACATCGGTTTGAATAATTTTGGGATAGCGCACCTCAATCTTGGTTACTCTCTTGTTTAATATCAAGTTCTCAAGCGTGCGTCTAACCGTTTCTACCTCAGGGAGTTCAGGCATACGTTTCCCTACTTTAAGTCGTACCAAGTGGGTCCGATATCACATGAGGTTTTCAGTTCAACCTTCAGTTTCATCGCTTCACCCATCATCTTGGGGACAACTTCTTTCATTTCTTCAATCTCAGATTCAGGAACTTCTAAAATCAATTCATCGTGAACCTGGAGTAAAATAAACGATTTCTTTTGATGTTTCTTTAAGTAACGGTATAAATCCACCATCGCTTTTTTTAAAATATCGGCAGCGCTCCCCTGAATCGGGGCGTTTAGTGCCGTTCTTTCACCAAAAGCTCTTTGGGTAAATACCGGTGATTTTAATTCGGGAATATATCTTCTTCGCTTCATTAAAGTTTCAACATAGTCATGTTCTTTCGCAAACTTAACGATATCTTCCATATACGTTTTAATCTCTGGATAAATCGATAAATAGCGATCAATAAACGCCTGTGCTTCCTTAGGCGTGACCTTGATGTCTTCAGAAAGACTCCAAGCACCAATGCCATAAATAATACCAAAGTTTACAGCTTTTGCTGCACGTCTTTGATCTGATGTCACACTGTCCACATGGAACACGTCTTGGGCTGTTTTCGTATGAATATCTAAATCCTGATTGAACGCTTCAATCAGTGAAGTGACGGATGCCATGGATGCTAAAACCCGTAATTCGATTTGAGAATAGTCTGCACCTAAGAAGACATGATTTCCCTCTGGAATAAAAAGTTTACGTATCTTTCTTCCCTCTTCGGTACGAATAGGTATATTTTGCAAGTTTGGATCAAGTGATGATAGTCTTCCGGTTGTCGTTAAGGCTTGCATATAAATCGTATGCACCTTGCCATCTTCAAAAATGTTCGATTTAATGCCTTCTATGTAGGTTGAATAAAGTTTAGTTAACTGACGGTAATCCATGATCTTTTCAATGATTGGATGATACGCTTTAAGTTCATTTAAAACTTCCACAGAAGTCGAATATCCTGTCTTCGTTTTCTTACCATTAGGTAAATTCAATTTATCAAATAAGATTTCACCTAACTGCTTGGGTGAACCAATGTTAAAGGGTTCCCCCGCTAAATCGATAATCTCTTCTTCAATCTTTTGAATACGCATGGTTAAATCTTTGGCTTGAAGATCCAGTTCCTTTTGATCCACGTTGAGTCCACGATATTCCATATCCGCTAACACTTCAGCTAAAGGAATCTCAAGATCGTTGAGTAAATGAAGTTGTTCTTGATCTTCTAATGTTTTTAACTGGCTCGTCTTGAGTTCAAAGATAGCCTTCGCTTTTGAGACAATATGTCTTTCATAAACATCTTTTTCAGGTAAAGCTTTTTTCGCCCCTTTACCATAAATAACATCATCGTATAAGATGTCTTCATAATCAAAGGCTGAAACAATACGTTTAAATTCTTCTTTACCAAGATGTGAATTGATTAAATAAGCAGATAATAAAAGATCGAAGGTCACACCTTCAACATCAAAACCATGCCATAAACCAAACACTTTAATCGCTTTATAGTCATAGACGAACTTCTTTTTCGTTGCATCTTTTAGATAATCTTGAAACGCTTTAGAGGTTAAAGCAATCTCGCTTGGTATCATATAGTAGTTTTTTTCATCCGCAAGACCTACGCCCCAAAGATCAGCTTTGTGGTAGTTATAATCAGAAAATTCAAAGTGCATTGCAAAATCTTTTGATAAAACTTTCATGATCGCTTCTTCAGTTGTTAAAGATTGATAAACCCATTCGGATTTCTTTTCGGTTGGCACTTCCATTTTCTTGACAAACACATGCAAATCAAGCGATTGGAAAAATGACATAAGTTCTTCTTTTTTCACATCTTCTTTTTGAAGATCATGAATGGTGAGATCAATCTCGCCATCGGTATCGATCGTGACGAGTTCTTTACTCATGATGGCTAAATGTTCGTTTGTTCGAATATTTTCCCCAAGTTTACCCTTGATCTCATCTTTGTGCGCTAAGATATTGTCTAAATGACGATATTCTTGTAGCAACTTGACCGCTGTTTTTTCACCCACTCCAGGCACACCGGGAATGTTATCTGAAGGGTCTCCCATCAGTGCTTTTAAGTCGATCATTTGTTCATGGGTTAAACCATAAGTCTCTAAAAGTGACTTTGGTGTAAACGTATGGACTTCCGTCATCCCTTTTTTAAGCAGGTTTACGGTAATCTTATCATCAACCAGTTGAAGTAAATCTTTATCGCTTGAGAAAATATCGACGAGAATGCCTTCCTGAGCCGCTCTTTTCGCGAGCGTCCCAATGATATCATCTGCTTCATATCCGGGTTTAGCGTAGGCTTTAACACCGGATAAACGAATGTATTCATTGACCAAAGGAATTTGTTGTGCAAGCTCTTCAGGCATCTTCACACGGCCTGCTTTATATCCCTCATACGCTAAATGTCTTTTGGTTGGTTCTTTCGTATCAAATGCAACCAAAACATCAGTGACCTCTTGAGTGACAATTTTTTCAAACATGCCCACAAAGGCAAAAACAGCATTTGTATAAATGCCCGATGCGGTCTGCATCAATTTCGCCCCTGGATATGCGGTTGCATAATAGGCACGAAACAAAATGGAATTCCCATCGATGAGTACCAATTTTTTCATGTCTAACTCCCCTTTTACTTTATTATACACCTGTGAAAAATCAAACTTTTCCACAATCTTTGTGGAGAAAAAAAGGGTCATCTTACCCTGAATTGACCCTTACCTTTTCCTTTACCCTTTTTAACCTTCTGATTGCCCATCAGTTGTGAAGGATTTTTTTGAAGATTGTTCAGTTGTCTTTCATCCATATTCGCCATCTGTTTCATCATCTTCTTTTGAGCTTCAAGTGCCTGTCTTAAGCGATTTAAGTCTGCGACACTCATGCCAGAACCTCTCGCGATTCTTTCTCTTCTTCGGGATGATGTATCAATCAATTTTGGATCTTTTCTTTCTTGTTCTGTCATCGAAGAAATAAGCGCTGACATCTTATCAAATTGTTTATCGTCAACCTGAGACATCGCCTGTTTCATTTGGCCAGCACCAGGTAAAAAACCTAATATCTTTGAAAAAGACCCCATACGTTTAATCATTTTAAACTGTTTCATGAGGTCGTTATAGTTAAACGTGTCACTCATCAGTTTTTCCATCATGTTTTGTGCTTCATCTTCATCGATGGCATCGGTCGCTTTTTCAATCAGTGTTAAAACGTCGCCCATCCCTAAAATGCGGGATGCCATACGTTCTGGATGGAACACCTCAAAAGCATCCATTTTTTCACCAGAGGAGGCAAACTTAATTGGAATACCTGAAACTTCTTTAATTGATAATGCCGCACCACCACGTGTGTCACCATCAAGTTTAGTTAAAATCGCACCGGTCGCTTCCAACTGCTCATGAAATGATTTACAAATATTTGCAGCATCTTGACCTGTCATCGCATCTACGGTGAGTAAAATTTCATTTGGTTTCGCGATTTCTTTGACATCGATAAGCTCTTGCATCATCTTTTCATCGATGTGCAAACGGCCTGCAGTATCGATGATGACTACGTCAATCTTTTTCTCTTTGGCATACGCTAAACCTTCTTTAACGATAGTTCTCGCATCGATTAAGCCACGATCAAAGACTTCAACATCGATTTGTTTACCAATCGTTTTTAATTGTTCAATGGCTGCTGGACGGTAAACGTCTGCAGCGATGAACAACACACTTTTCTTTTCATTTTTACGAATATAGACTCCAAGTTTACCAATCGCAGTCGTTTTCCCTGACCCTTGTAACCCAATGGTCATAATGGTTGTCATACCGGATAGGTTATAGCGGATACCTTCAGCATCTTCACCCATCACACGTTTTAATTCATCATGCACGATTTTGACGACTTGTTGTCCTGGATTTAATCCTTTTAAAATCTTTTCACCAACGGCTTGTTCCTTGATGTTTTGGGTAAATGTTTTGACGACTTTAAAATTAACGTCTGCTTCAAGCAAAGAAAGACGCACTTCACGCATCATCTCATCAATATCATTTTCTGTTAAAAAACCGCGGCCAGTCAAACGGCGCATCGCCATTTGAAGACGTGAGGATAGTGAATTTTCAGCCATTATTCATCCAACTTTCTCATCTTTTCTGCAAGTTCAGTTAAACCCTTTTCTTCAATCTCTAAAATGAGTTTAGCACGTGCTTCACGTTTTTCAAAACACTTAAGCGTGTGTTCATAACCAACCAAATAATCTTCTGTTTTTTTCAGTTGATCAAACACTGCATTACGACTCACTTCAAAAACTTCAGCAATTTCCTGAAGCGAGTAATCTTCAAAATAATAGAGTTTAAAGTAACTCTGTTGTTTTTCGGTAAGCAAATCACCGTAAAGGTCAAATAATTGATTCAACCATGCTTTCTTCTCGAAAGATTCCATAAACTCACCTCTTAAAAGAAGTCTCTAAATAAACCGTAGATATATTGCTCAATGTCAAAGGGAACAAGATCATCAATCTTTTCACCTAAGCCAATGTATTTTATAGGTAAATCATACATGTGTCTAATCGCGAGCACGATACCACCTTTAGCGGTGCCATCTAACTTCGTTAGAACGATACCTGATACTTCGGTCGCTTCATTGAATACTTCCGCTTGTCGCATCCCGTTTTGACCGGTTGTCGCATCAATCACTAGTAGCGTTTCTTGAGGGGCATGTGGTAATGTTTTTTGAATGACGCGTTTCATTTTTGAAAGTTCATTCATGAGATTGACTTTGGTTTGAAGTCTACCGGCTGTATCGCATAAAACCACATCGATATGTTCTTTTTTAGCAAACTCTAATGCATCATAAATGACAGAGGAAGGATCTGAACCTGCAGGCTTATGAAACACTGGGGTGTTACTTCTTTTCCCCCATTCAATGAGTTGATCAATCGCACCCGCTCTAAAGGTATCACCTGCAACAAGCATCACCTTTTTTCCTTCATCTTTTAATTGTTTGGCTAATTTCCCAATGGTCGTTGTTTTACCCACACCATTGACACCCACAAAAAGATAAACGTTCATTTCACCTTCATCATAACGAAGATCCGTTTGAACAAGTTCACCTTTAAGATAAATTTCAAACATCTTATCCACAATGATCTCAGCTAAATCGTTTGGATCAGAGATATGTTTGTTTTCTACTTCCTTTTTTAACTCATCAATAAAGTAGATCACCGTATCAATACCGATGTCTGCCTGAATGAAGAGTTCTTCAAGTGTGTCAAAAAGAGCGTCATCAATTTTACCTGATCGCGCGAGTATTTGTTTTAAATTTCCAAAGTTTTCTTTGGTTTTGTGTAACCCTAATTGATATCGTTCATTTTTTGGTTTTCTGCTAAAAAGCTTTTGAAAAAGACCCAAAATCTCAACCCCAATCCTGTTGTATTATACCACGTAAAAAAGAAAACCGAAAGTTATTCTTTCGGTAATTTTTTGACAAAACTGAGCAATTCATCAAACTGTAAGTGTTGACTCATTTCATCCACATACTCGAGATAAATGATCCGTCTATGCTCATCTAAGACAAAGACCGAACGTGCTTGAAGTCTTAATTCCTTGATGTTCGTGCCGTACTTATTCGCAAAATCCAAATCCATATGGTCTGATAACGTAATGACATTGGATAATCCAGCATTACCGCACCAACGTGCCTGAGCCGTGGGTAGATCGTTACTGATGGTGAGCACCGTCACATCTTGTCTTTCTGATAGTTCACTATTCACGGTACGTGCTTGCATGTCACAAACGGTTGTGTCTAATGAAGGAACAACATTTAAGATAACGTAGCGTGATTTGTAGTCGCTTAAATTCTTAAGTTCATTTTTTGTGTTTAAAGCATGGAAATCAGGGGCTAAATCGCCAACCTTCTTTGTTTCACCGAGCAATGTAATCGGCTTTCCTTTGAATGTTTTCATGGGTACCCTTCCTTTGATATGCGTTCATCTCTATTATATCATATTCTTAAAAATTAAAAGTAAAGTGCGATCCCCCTCCAAAAGCGAAGGGGGATCATTTAAGGGGATTTTTGTGTGCCTTGCACACGTTAATAGGGGATAAATAGCATCCTTTTTGGATGCAAGAATATCATAACATTATCGCACCGATTTGTAAAGAATTTTTATATCTTAGTCTTTTTTTACATATTTACAAGACGGAAATCCTGAACAAGCGGTGAATTCACCATATTTTGAACGTCTGATGACGAGTGGTTTGCCACATAAAGGACACAATTCACCTGTTTCTTTGGGTCCGATTTTCTTCATTTCTTTTTCTGCAACTTCAACCATAGGGATGAAGGAATGATAAAACCTTGAAATCAAGTGGGATCCTTTTTGTTTACCATCTGCAATCTCATCAAGGACAGTTTCCATTTTGGAGGTGTATTCAACGTTAATGATCTTATTAAAGAAGAGATCTAACTGTTCTGAGGTTAATCTTCCTTGTTTGGTAGGTTTGAAACGTTTATCTTCCACTTCCACATAATCACGATGTCTTAAGGTTTGGATAATTTGAGCATACGTTGATGGACGCCCAATCCCTTGTGCTTCTAATTCTTTGATTAAAGTCGCTTCTGAATAGCGTGTGGGTGGGGTCGTTACCTTTTCAATCGATAACACGTCTTTCGCGTTTATGGTTTGTCCAACGCTGCATTGAGGTAGAATTTTATCTTTTGATTTTTGATCGTTATAAACCTTTAAGTGACCATCAAATTTCAAGACACTACCTTCAACTTGATAGACATGACCATGTGATTCAAGGGTGATCTTTGTCATATCAAAGATCGCTGGTGCCATCAAAGATGCAACCGTACGGGTATAAATACGCTTATAGAGTTTAAACTCTTCTTTTGATAAATAGGGTTCTAAGGATTCTGGAGTTCTTTCTAAGGATGTGGGTCTAATCGCCTCATGTGCATCCTGTGCATTCGCTTTCGTTGAAACGTTATATTTACCTAAATACTTCGCACCGTAATAAGTTTCAATATGGTGTTTCGCTTCTTGTACGAAAGGATCTGCTAAACGGTTTGAATCAGTTCTCATGTAAGTGATCAAACCAATAAGTTCACCGTGAATCTCTTTACCTTCATATAAAGCTTGTGCAATCATCATCGCACGAGTCGCACTCATCCCTAAGTTAGAGGATGCATCCTGTTGTAAAGTTGACGTAATAAACGGTGCTTTAGGTTGTCTTTTGGATTCTCTGGTTTGAATATCTTTCACCATAAAAGGATTGATCGATTCTCTTTGAATAAGATCCGCTTCTTCTTTGGTTAATCTTTTCTTTTCGGGAATGATATAGTCTGCAACGAAGTGTGGAAAATGCGCTTCAATTTCGTAATAGGTTTCAGGAATGAAGGCTTCTATCTCTTTTTCAAGATCGACAATCAATTTTAATGCTACCGATTGAACGCGACCTGCGGACTTCGATTTAATTTTAGATTGTAATAATTTAGAAAGTTTAAATCCGATGATCCGATCTAATATGCGTCTGGCTTCTTGTGAATAAACTAAATGTTGATCAAGTGGACGCGGATGATTCATCGCTTCTAAAACTGCCTGTTTGGTGATTTCACGGAAAACAATACGGTTTGATGCTTGTTGATCAAGCCCTAAAATTTCTGCTAAATGCCATCCAATCGCTTCCCCTTCTCTATCGGGGTCGGTCGCAATCAAAACGTCTCTACCTTTCGCTTTTGACACAAGTTCTTTCACTAAAGCTTGTTTTCCTTTAATTAAAACATACTTCGGTTTGAAATGATCATGGATATCAAGACCAAGGCCATCTACACCCGAAGTTGATAGATCTCTCACATGTCCTTTCGAAGATAAAACAAGCACGTCATTTCCAACGTAGCTCGCAATAGTTTTTGATTTTGATGGTGATTCTACAATAATAAGTTTTTTGCTCATGGCAACACTTCCATTTCCATATCAATTATAGTGTAAAGAAAACAATTGTCAAGATAAAAGTTTTAGACTTCTTTCTATATATATTTCATAATATATATCTTTTTTTCCTCACTTTATCGTATGCTAAATGATAACGTTTTACTTTGTTTGCTTCACATGATTTGCCATAAATCCGAAAAAAAGGGTGCTGTTCACCCTATTCTTGATAATTAAACAAATCTTTAGCCAGTATCTCTTTTACAGGTTGATAGGTCTTTCGATGAATCGGCGTGACCCCATAGGTTTTCAACGCTTCGATATGTTCTTTGGTTGGATACCCTTTATGTTTGGCAAACCCATACTGGGGAAAGAGTTTATCCATTTCGATCATGTATGCATCTCTTGTTGTTTTCGCAACGATAGAAGCTGCAGCAATCGACACGGATTTCGCATCACCTTTAATGATCGCATCCATGGGAATGTCAATTTCCATGGGCATCGCATCAGTTAAGATATATTCTGGTTTAACCTTTAATTGTTTAATAGCAGATAACATCGCTTCTCTGCTTGCGCGATAGATATTGATCAAATCAATTTCTTCAACCGATGAAATACCGATACCGATGGCAAGCGCTTTTTCCTTTATTTCAATTAATGCAAGCTCTCTTTCTTTTTCAGACAACTTTTTTGAATCATCCACGTATTGCAAGACGGCATCCTTCTTTAAAATGACCGCAGCGGCAACCACAGGTCCTGCTAAAGGTCCTCTGCCTGCTTCATCGACACCTGCAATCCGTGTAATTCCTTTTTCATAGAGTGCTTTTTCAAACTGATACATCGTGAGGTCTGTCAAAGGAAAGTCCTCCTAACTGCTTATTTCTAAGATCGGTTAATACAATTTGGTTGATTCTAGCGAGATCAAGTTCGCCACCTTTAAGTAGACAACCTCTTTGCTTACCAATCGTTTCAAGCATTTCTTCGAGACTCATCGTGGCTTCAATGCCATAACGTTTCTTTAAACGGTCTGGATAGAATCTTTGTAGATACTCTAAAGCATAAAAGACGACATCATCTTCTGGTAATATTTTATCTTTAATCGCGCCTGTGATGGCTAAATGATAACCCACTTTAGGATCATCAAATTTGGGCCATAACACCCCTGGGGTATCAAGAAGTTCAAAATCATCACCCAGTTTAATCCATTGTTGGGATTTCGTAACACCGGGTGTATTCGCAACTCTGGTTGCTGCAGATTTGGATAACTGATTGATGAGTGTCGATTTCCCGACGTTTGGAATCCCTAAAATCATGCATCTCAGTGCGCGTGTCTTCAAGCCTTTCGCTTTTTCACGTGCCAGTTTTTCTTTTAGAATTTCTTCTGCAAGAGGTCTAATCTTGTGGACATTTTTACCACTTGCCGCATCTATTTTTAGCGTGTGATAACCTTGTTCTTGATAATACTTCATATAGTAATGTGTGATGTTATCATCTGCTAAATCCATTTTATTAAAAAGTAACATCATCGGTTTATGTGAAATGATTTTATAGAGTTCAGGATTCATCGAAGAAAAAGGCAGTCTTGCATCCAGTAAGACAAAAACGAGATCCATAAGTTTGACTCTCTCTTTGATCTCCCTTAAGGATTTGAACATGTGACCAGGAAACCACTGGATTTGTTTATGTGTCATTTAATCCCTCCAAACGGCCATAATCTTAAAATAGCCTTACCGACAATTTGATCTAAATGAACAGGACCAATATCCTTTGAACGTGAATCAATGGAGTTGTTCGCGTTATCACCAAACACCAAATAATAACCCTCAGGTAAAACATCACCTACAAGCTTTGAGACGATAGCATCTTTTCCTAAAGTATCAACGATATAATCCACATTCTCTGGAGATTTAGGAAAAACACCATTGATTTCAATGCGGTAGTTCCCTGCTCCAATATCATCAAATTGAACCGTATCGCCTGGCATGGCATGAACGCGTTTAATGTAATAGGAATTCTCACTGATTTTAACGATGACAACATCATTTCGTTTAGGTTCATAGTTGAAATGAAAGATCACCACGCGATCATCTTCTTTTAATGTCGGTGACATCGAGGAATATCTGACCACAGAGGGGAGAAAGAAAAACATAAACACCAAGAAAATTCCCATTAAACTGACACTCAAAAATGTCAACCAATCAAGGATTTCAAAGCGTTGTTTCGCCCAAAAACCTTCGCTGATTTCTCTTTTATGACTGCCTTCACGAATGGATACGACGATGGAAATGATGCTCCCAATGGTCGCAATCACAAATCCTGACATCGCCCACGATAACGATAGTTTGGACACTTTTAAAGCATAAAAAATGATGGTCAACATCATAAAGATAACAGTGATGATCAGTGTCTTATACGCTTTCTTTACGGTCATGTTAAACCATCCTTTTTTTTATACGTCGATTTGAGCTAAGATCTCTTCTAATTCACTCGGAGTCACTAAAACTTCACGTGCTTTCGTGCCTTGACCGCGAGAGACAATTTCAAATTCTTCCATCATTTCAAAAAGTCTTTGGGCACGGTTAAACCCAATTTCAAATTCTTTTTGAATGGTATTAATCGATGAATTGCCTGTGGATACCACATAACGGGCTACGTCTTGAAATAAATCATCGGTAATCACTTGTTTATTTTTAAGTTGCTGCTTTAACGCATCGTGTTCAAAGATATAATCGGTTTTTGATTGCTTACGAATAAAATCAGTGACTGCATAAATCTCATCATCTGGAATATAAGCACCTTGTAAACGATGTGTTCGGTCAGCACGTTTTAAAAGCATATCCCCTTTACCAAGCAGTGTTTCAGCACCCGCACCATCTAAAATCGTCGTTGAATCTACGAAAGATGACACTTTGAATGCGATACGTGCGGGAATATTGGATTTAATCGTCCCCTTAACAACATCGGTTGTCGGTCTTTGCGTGGCGACGAGTAAATGAATGCCTGCGGCTCTCGCTTTTTGGGTAATGCGTTGTATTGAATCTTCAACATCATGAGGTGCGACCATCATCAAATCCGCAAGCTCATCGATCACAATGACGATGTAAGGCATTTTAGGATGATCGACTAATCCACGTTTGACATTGTCGTTAAATGAGCGGATATCTCTTGCACGACTACCTGCAAAGAGTTGATATCTTTTTTCCATTTCATTGACAGCCCACTGCAACGCTGCAGCAGCCATTTTCACATCGGTAATGACCGGTGTGACCAAATGGGGTAAATCATTATAAGGTGTTAATTCAACCATTTTCGGGTCAATTAAAATAAGTTTTAAATCTTCTGGACTATTTTTGATCAGCAAGCTCACTAAAACAGTATTCACACAAACGGACTTACCGCTGTTGGTTGCCCCCGCAATCAGACCGTGAGGCATCGCTTGAATATCGACATAAATGTTTTCGCCATCAATGTCAACCCCTAAAGCAACCTTTAGAGGATGATCTAAATCATCCATAAAATCTTTGGTATCGACCACGTTACCAAACGCGACAATCTCTGTTTTAACGTTAGGCACTTCGATACCCACATAAGGTTTTCCCGGAATCGGCGCTTCAATACGAATCGATTTTGAAGCAAGGTTCATCATCAAGTTTTCTTGAATGGATGTCACACGTTTAACGTTAACCCCAGGCTCAAGAGCAATCTCATAACGGGTTACGGTAGGACCTTTTTTCGATCCTGAAACTTCGCCTTCAACACCAAATTGATTTAACGTTGAATTAATGACATCGATTTGATCTAATAACCATTGTGGTTTTTCATCTAAGTCACGTTGTTTTTTGGAAAACAAGGTGACTGGTGGATATAAATAACTTCTTTCTTGCATTGGAGCAAACGTTTCTTTTTGAATAAAGCGGTTATCTTCTTCTGGCTCATAACCTCTTGATGCACCAAAATCTGAGGTAACAACCGGTTTTTCCATGGGTTGTCTCCGGTATGTTTCAACGACAGGTTCACGTTCTACTTTTTTCTCTTCTGCTAAAACAGGTGGTACATAAGCCACACTACGTTTGACTTCAGGATTTGCTTTAAATGGCATTGGGTCTGGTTCATAAGCAGGTACGTCTTTGATATGTCTACCGATAGGACGAATGGTTTTTTTAACTTCTTTAGGTTCCACTTCTTGATCTAAAGAAGGTGTATACGAAGATGGTCCAAAATAGTCTTCTCTTGTCTTCATCGACACGATATTCGTAAATTCATAATACTTATTACCATGTTTCTTAATCGCTTCTTGTTCAGATAATTTAGGTTTTGTCCTAAACGCATCAAAACGTTTGGTGGTATCTCCAGTATCTCTAATCGTAAAAGGAACAGTCACCACATCTTTGACACTACGACCAAAAATAGGAGACACAAATCTGCTCTTTTGGTACTTTGTTTTTCCTCTTATACCTTCAAGTTTTACAAACTGTGGAATGATAAAAGGTGCTTTTTCAATGTTTAATGCCATGCTTTCTTTGACCTTCTTCATTTTAGTCATCCCCCTGTTCAACAACATGTTTGACTTCTTTTCTTAAATCATCATAGAGAGCTTCCACATTCATGTCAATGGTCTTTTCTGTATCAAAGACTTTCTTACTGTAAATCTTATAGGTTTCTTCACCTGTAATCTTGATCAGTGCAACACCAATCTGAATACTGATGATTTGAAGTGCAACTTCTTTGGTAAAACGACGGAACCAATACACAGGGTTCACCGCGTTCACCACAGCACCTGCTGCTTTCGTTAAACCAGAATATTTTTTTGCTGCTTTAACAATCGCGTTTTGTTCAAACTTGTTTTTAACCTCATTCATTTCAACAATCTTCGCCAATGTCCAACCTCTGGTTAATCTGAGTAATCTCGAAGATGACATCAGTTCTTGAAAACGGTCTGTAATGTAATGATTGAGTAGAAGCGTTTCATCAAGGGTTAGCTCTAAATAAGGATATTTTGACTTGGGATAAAACTTTTTTGCAATATCGACAGAGAGTTCACGATTCACTTCAAGCAAATGCTTACCATAACCTACTTCTTGTCTTGTTTCTTTATCTTTAAAAAGTTTAATGGCATCTTGAATCAACCACTTTATTTCTTCTTCATCAATATCTTGTTCATCGGCTTTTCTCAGTTTCAAGCCCTTATTCATGCTTTTGAGAACGGCATAAACATAGATGAGTAACAACACTAAAAATCCGAAACTAATTCCAATCAAGAAACTAATCAACGATGAAAAATCAAAACGAATCGGTCCTAATGTCAAAAGTATATCCATGTGTGCCTTTCCTCCTAACGTATATTATACCACGCAAAATGTACAAATCACTCATTTCAACATGAACAAAAAGGAGCCAAAGCTCCTTCATACATTCTCATTCATTTGATGGATTATAAAAGGTGAAAAGAATCATCTGTGCGGTTGCACCATCGAGATTAAAGGAGAGGTTCATCTGCTCGATGTAATAAAGCCTATCTAACTGATAGATCTGATCTAAGTAATCAAGGATCTTCTCTGGTTCGGTCACACTTAATTGAACTGAAATTCTGACATACTTGAGTGTTGCAGGTAAGTTTTGACTAAATGGATTGGTTGCTTGTGTGTTATACGTCACATTGTACTGCAAAACATTCTCAAAGGATGATGCATTTAGGGCAAATTGAAGTTCTTGGTGTACCTGATATTGATTAAAGGTATTTGGTAAATAAGGAAGTAATTGTTCAATCGTTTCATAGCTCACCGGTTGATCAGTTGCTAAGAGTAAATCGATTTGACGCTGAATTTTTCTTTCTTGTTGTTCGAGCTCATACAAACGATTTTCTTGGATGTTGATCACAACAAAATAACCACCAATCGCAATCAAAAAGACAAGAACTAACGAATAAATAAACTTGATTTGGCTAATTTTTTTGCCAAAAATATCGTATTTACGCATAAATGATGGTCACCTCCATCGTTTGTGGTGTGGTGATTCTAAACGTTGGTTGAGAAACCATAAATCTTTCTAATGTGGCTTCTCCTACCACACCATGACGTTCATAAATCTCAAGCAAGTACTCATATAAAACGTCTTGGTTGGTACCTTGAAGCACCAAAATAATGCGTTTACTACCGGGATTCACTTGATAACTCGTTATCGTGACATCGGCATTTTGTGTCAACATGAGCTGGCTAACCATCGGTGTAAACACAGAAATCTGACCTTGAATGTATTGATATGCTGTATTGTAGTTGAGTTGATCTGTTGGAATAATAGGGTTTGCTGGTGTTTCTTGAATCAACATGTCTAATTGCATTTGTAGGGCGTTGTTTCTATTTTGTTGTAACTTGATTTCTTCTGTCATAGCGTAATAGGGAATATAAACAAGGAGCATCAATGCAACAATCGCGAATGATACGACCATGAGTTTATGCCCTAAAATCCTGTTTTTGGGAACTCGCTGTAATTTAAAGTCAATGTTATGCTGTAGACGATAAGATTCACCTAAAAAGATGGCATACGGCAGTTTACATGTTTTAGGAAGGGCTTTTTGGAAAGTTTCTTCTACATGAAAATCGCATAGCTGTGCTTTATAACTTGAAAGTTTTTTAATCAATACTTTGCTTAAATCCTGATCTTCAACATCATCATTCATGTTAAACACCAATACTTTGCTGATGGTTTGTTTTCCTTTTCTTAAATTGAACCGGTAGTAATTTGCGATACGCTCCACATAATTTTCAATCATGAGTGCATATTCTTCAACAGCGCCATCATTTTCTTCAATCAAGTTGAAAATAGGAAATCCTTTTTCAAGAATTTGGATCGAAAACATACCTTGATAAAGATTAACAAACATCACGATATCATCGAGCTGACTGACCTTGTTTTGGTAAACATTAAAGAAAGGTATGGCTGAGATTTCATACTTCACTTCTTTTGCATTCAGATGATCAAAAAGATCATGGTATGCATGAAGTAAATGACCATCCGTGATCAGCGCAATCACACGGATGAGCTCTTCATTTTCTTCCCTCACAAAATGGGTGACCACAGGTTCTGGATAAGGAAAATGAAGGGTTTTCCCCATCTGCTCATTCATGTATTGTTCTATCGTTTTTTTACCTAAATCATCACGCTTAATCTTCACATCACGAATCAAAAGATTTTGATCATGAATCAATAAGGTGATGGTTCTTGGTTGAATGTTATATGTCTCAAATAATTTTTGAAGTGTCTCTAAAACTCTTTCAGGTTCTTTGATGTAGCCATTTTCAATCGAACCTTTTTCAAGCGGAATGGATTGATAAGCAGCTTGCTCTAAGAAGGCATGTCGTTGAAAAAAACCAACGCGTTCATCGGTGAAGAAAATGGCAATATCCGATCTTTTTTTAAACATGCGCATCACATCCCTAAAAGATTAAGATAACCTTCGATAATCTGATCCCCATAAAAATAGGAGATGATGACACCTAAGGCAATAAACGGCACTAAAGCAAACACTGAAGATTTCTTCTTTACTTTAATCATACCATAAATGAGACCGAGTATAGATGCGAGAAATAAGGAGAGAAATCCTTGTGTGAGGGTGAGTAACCAGCCAATAAAAACATAAAGTTTCACATCACCACCACCTAATGCTTCACGGTGATAGATTTTGGCTGAAATATAAGCGATGAGAAATAAAACGATAAAGAGCACAAGTGAAGATATTAGATAAGTCAACCATGTGCCTTGAATGATACGGAAAACGATCAATGGAATGGTTGCTATCATCCATACACGATCGATCACGATCATATGCTTTTGATCAGATCTTGACTCGATATAAAACACAGAAAACATGATGAGTATGATAAATGTTTCGATTTGAAAGCCTGTATAAAGATAGGAGAAAAGAAAGACAAGACCACCTAAAAGTTCTAAGATAGGATAACAGATTGAGATCTTTTTCCCACACATTGAACATTTTCCTTTTCGAATGATATAGCCCAATATGGGGATAATATCTATCCAACTTAGGGTTTGTTGACATTGGTCACACATTGACCTACCCATGATGGATTTTTTTAAAGGTATGCGGTCTGCAAGTAATTCAAAAAACGATGTCAACAATGCACCTATGATAAACATGAGGATGCCATAGAAAATGTCCATAAGACCTCCGTATGAAAGAAAAGGAGGACCAAAGTGGTACCTCCATCTTAAATCAAACTATTCCTATTATGGTGCTGGAGTATAAACTTCGGTTCCATTAATAAAGACAGATGTTGGGGTTGTAGCTCCATTGTCACTGAAAAACTCAACGGTTGATCCTGTGACTCTAATGTAAATCGCTGCAGGTTGATTTGCACCATTTACGGTTAATGAATACACGTTATCTTTTAAGTCAACGAAATCATTTGTTTCTAAAGACTGTAATGTAAACACGGTTGTATCTTCAGCATACAATTTTGCTGCTTCAACAATGGTATCAAATGTAGCAACTGCTGCTCTTTCTCTTTGTCTAGCAATTAAACCACCAATGGTTGGAACTGCGATAGCTGCAATAATACCTAAAATAACGACAACAGCAAGCAATTCAACAAGGGTAACACCTTTTTTATTCTTCAAAATCTTGAGCATGTCTATATCCTCCTAAATATTCTTTTCTTTATTCCTATCATATCATTTTTTATTTCAAATTATACTGATTTTTGTTATGTTTAATGAAAATGTAAGAATTAAATCTGCGAACCAAGTGATAACATCGGTAACATAATGGCTAAAATCAATACACCAACAATCGCATACACAATAATCAATAAAATGGGTTGAATCGAATTTTTTAACTGTTGGACTCTTAACTCTGTAATACCATTATAATATTGCGATAAATTTTCCATCAGTTTAGGAATATTTCCCGTCTTTTCTCCTGTTGAGATCATACGTGCCATGATGGGATCAATATAATTACTTTCCTCAAATGCTCTTGAAAATGGTTTCCCATCTTCAATGTATCTGATTGTCTTTTCCATCAGTTCTTTATAAACAACATTACTTAAGATACCTCTTACGGTCTGCAAAGCTTTTAATGAATTAACCCCATTAGATAACATCTGTGTCAATGCATTAGCAATCATGATTTGATTGTTCATTTGAATGAGACTTCCAAAAATAGGTGCCTTTAACGTGAATATGGTCAGTGCATAATGAAATTTTGTCACATATTTATTTAAGAGAACAATCGTAATTACAAAAAGCAATAATCCACCAAAGATGATAAGAACATATTCTTTTAGGAAAT
This sequence comes from Acholeplasmataceae bacterium UBA5769, assembly GCA_002418725.1. Lineage (GTDB taxonomy): Bacteria > Bacillota_I > Bacilli_A > Acholeplasmatales > Acholeplasmataceae > Peloplasma. The sequence goes on along the minus strand of DIER01000035.1, from coordinate 13,456 downwards.
TCCCAACATTTAAAAACATTTTCGTAATGCCTGGAAGTTCAGCACCTTCAAAGGATTGAAACAATCCTGTGATATTGGGGAAAACAAAGAGTAACATCCCCACAGAAATGAGTATGGCTGCTGTTAAATAAATCAAAGGCATTCTCAGTGCACCCTTAATCTCAGCAGATACCTTCATCTGTGTTTCATAATAATCAGCCATCTTAACAACCGTTGGTCCTAAATCACCAGAAAGTTCTCCTACTTCAACCATTTGAACCAAAAGTGTTGGAAAATCTTGTGGTCTCTTACTCATGGCTTTAGAGAATGATAAGCCGTTATTGATTTGTTGATAAAGTTCAAAGTATAGTTTTCTCTGGTTTCTATTTTCCTGTTGCAATGATAACAATTCTAAAGCACTGATCAGTTTAACCCCTGCATTGAGGAGCGATCCCAATTGTTTTAGAAAAAAGATGAGTTGTTTCGGTGATAAGAGTCTACCAAAGGTAATCTTATCGAGTTGTGTCAAGATGTTTTTATATTCGGTGATGTTTTCAATCGTGTAATTTTTAGATTGTAAATACTTCACGACCACATTACGACTGAGCGCTTCAATCGAACCCCTTACCGTTTTACCATCCGCGTTTTTTGCGACAAACTTATAATTTCTTAAATCCATCTCATCACTCCAATTCGCTAGCAACTTTGAGCACTTCTTCAAGTGTCGTGATGCCTTTTTTAACTTTTTGGAGTCCAGACTCTAAGATGGTCATCATGCCTTCATTACGCGCTTGTTTTGTCAGTTCAATGACATTCGCATTTTCTGCGATCAAACGTTGGAAATTTTTCGTAATCGGTAGAACTTCAAAGATCCCTACACGACCTGCATAACCTTTAAAGTTACACGATGTACAGCCCTTCGCACGTTTGACATGATCGATGGTCATGCCATATTTTTTAAACATGACAACCTCAGATGGGCTTGGATCATCTTCATAACTACATTCTTGACATAAACATCTGACAAGACGTTGCGAAATAATTCCAGAAAGAGATGATGCAATCAAGAAAGGCTCAATATCCATATCAAGAAGTCTTGTCACCGTTTTAACGGCGTCATTGGTATGAATCGTTGATAACACTAAATGCCCTGTTAAAGATGCGCGAATCGCAATTTCAGCGGTTTCGACATCACGTATTTCCCCAACCATGATGATGTTAGGGTCTTGACGTAGAATAGAGCGTAAAGCTTTCGCAAATGTTAAATCCACATCTGGATGAACTTGAACCTGATTGACACCTTGCATTTTAATTTCAACAGGATCTTCAACCGTGACGATGTTAACTCCTGGTTTATTTAACTCTTCTAAGCACGCATAAAGTGTCGTCGTTTTACCAGATCCTGTAGGACCACTGACTAACACAATTCCATTGGGTCTATCAATCATCTGACGCACCAAACGTTCTTCTTTTTCATTAAACCCTAGTGCTGAAATCTTGTTCATGGATCCCGATAAATCGAGGACGCGCATCACCACTTTTTCACCACGTACGGTCGGTAATGTTGAAATACGTAAGTCGATATTTTTTTGTTGGATGGAGGTTTGAATACGACCATCTTGTGGGATTCTCGTTTCCGTAATATCCATGCCAGACATTACTTTAATACGCGAAATCATTTGATGATGGATTTTAATGGGAAATTCTTTAACGATATCAAGGACACCATCCACACGATAGCGCACTAAAATCTTATCGTCTAATGGATCGATATGGATATCACTTGCCCGTTGAAAAACAGCTGAGGTTAAAATCTGGTTAACCAGTTTCACCATGGGGGTATCGTCATCATCATCTTCTTCGAACTCTTCTTCTTTAGAGATAGACTGTCTCGCACCAAGTGCTTCTAAGGTTCTGGTAAACCCGTAGTATTTTTCAATTTGCGAGATGATATCATTTCGTGGTGAAGAAAAAGCTTTAGGCCGATAACCTGTTAAAATACGCAGTTCTTCAGCTGCAACAAAATCTAAAGGATCCGAGGTTGCGAAAAGTAGGTTTTTGCCTTCGATACGAAGGGGAATAATATTATGTCTGCGACAAAATGTTTCATCGACGAGGGATAAAACATGTTCATCAATTGTGAAATTGGCAAGTGCCACTCTTTGTACACCCGTAGAATCTTCTAAAGCTTTTAATATCTGCATTTCAGTTGCATACTCAAGACGGCTCAAGGTTTCACCTAAGCGCTCTGATTTTTCTTGTTTAGAGAGTGCATCCTTTAATTGTGCCTCTGTGATGACTTTAGCTTCTAATAATATATCGCCTATTCTTCTCAGTGCCATCTCATTCACCCCTTTGCAACAATATGCTGTTCAATTACTTGATCTCTAGGTAGCACTTGTTCATAAAACAATGCCACATCGTAAGTTAGCCCATCAAGTGGGGTAACCCGTCGATGCATATAAGTGATAGATCCTTGAATCCCAGGAACAAGAACAAGTTCATAAATGAATGATGTATCCGTTTCCGTAATCAAAACACCTTCTGTAAGTTCATTCAAGAGCGGATTATCCGTGATAAGTGTCTTAAAATAAAGCGTTGGTCCAACGACAGTGATGCGCTCATAAGTTGTTAAAAACGGGTATCCCCTAAGAATAAATCGTATCGTTTGGTCATCTAGCTGTTCAATCTCTAAAGTCATGTTTTCTTTCAATGGATTAAAGAATGAGAAATCATAGCCATTGAGCTTTAAAATACGTGCATTCATGCCAAGCTCTGCCCAAGTTGGATTTACATCATGCATCTGATAGATGTAGCCTTCAACTGGTGTTTTTACGGTTAAATATTGAAGCGCAGATGCCATAACTGAATGTGCTTCATTGGATAAGTTGTATGACGCTAAGGCCTTAATCAGGTAAAAGCGTTGATTTCCAGGTATCGTTAATTCGGTTATCTGAGAGGTTATCTCTAAAACAACACTGTTTTTAAGGGAACTCATATCAACGGTATCGATGATAAAACTTTCGACACTTGCATCTAAATATGCTGTCAAATTGTAACGTTTTCTATTTTTTAAGGATTGCATGTCTTTTTCTAGATCGATGACAAATTGATGGAAATCAAAATAATCAACCAAATGAGTTGTTAAATCGTCAGTGATATCTTCAAATAAAGCTTCTCTGTGAGCATCAGATAAACTAAAAAAAGCGAGATTGTTTCGGTTTTGTTTAATATTAGCAACGGTTATCTCTGTTTCAAAAACAAAATGCGTTAAGTCGATATCCCAAACATAAGACTGATAACTTAAAGTGTAATCTGCTGTGTTTTGCCATTGTTGAATTCGTGGTGATAATACATCAGCATAAGCACTCTCTTCGGTACCACCTAAATAGACAAAACCAACCGAGGTTTGCGAAACATCTTTACTTAAATCAAGAACAAAAAATAAGACACCTGCAAAAACAACCGTCAAAAAGACGGTTATGATCGATAAGATAAAATAGAAGTTTCGTTTTAGGTATAAAGCTACATTTTTCATGTTGTCCACCTCAATATAGCCTCATTATAGCAAAAAACGCGATGAATCGTTTGATATATATCATCATTTTGCGAGAAAGTTAAGGTATTTGTAAGATATGAAAACATTCGTTCACCCTAATATCGTATATAATGAAAATAGGAAGGTGTGTATCTATGAAGCCTTTATTGAGCAAGTTTGGTTTTTCCATGCTAGAAGCTATTGCCTCGGTTGCGATTATCGCACTCGTTTTTACGACTGCCATTGCGACCATTACAGCAATGCGTAATCAGGCTATGGCAACCGAGAATAAAAGACTTGCTGTTGAGATGGCATCGACAATTCGTGATGACTTGATACGCACACAGACTTATGCATCACTTTCAGCATGGTTAGGAAATGAAGAAAAATCGGTGGACGATGTCTCCTGTTTATCAGTTAGTTCTCCTGTTTCGTGTGATCTATTCACTCAAGTAGCAAAAGCGTCTATACCCTCAGATCACATCTTCATTACCTTTCATGCGCCTACCCCAGATTCAACATCTTTTCAAATCATCACCTTTACCATCACCATCACTTATTATAAAGTGAGAACCATCCAGATTGAAGGTGTGATTTATGCATAAAAAAGGTCTAGCGTTAATCGAGCTTTTAGGTGCAGTCGTCATTTTTGGTATCATGCTCTCCTTATCTGCGATGATCATATCAACCATTACGAAAGCGAACGCACGCATCGTTGAACAAAGTAAAGCAAACACGGAGATGACGCTATTAACGGCTTATCTAGACCGTTCCTATCAAAACTTTGGTGCCACCAACTATATGCCCTGTACAGAAGGTGTCAGTGATTGTATTATTCTGATCAATCAGTTTGAATATGTCGTTAATTTAGAAACACAAACCATCAGCCTTGTCGTTCATAATCCAGCATTAGAGTGGAAAATTTTCATTGAAGATCAAAAACTTTACATCGACAATCAAAGGATAGCCATTGGTGTATTTACACTCGATAATGAGTCTTCAATCTCTTATCAAATCATCGGTGATCAGCTTGTTTTAAAACTCGACTTGATTTTCGTTGGTACACATAAAAACTATGCATATCAGTATCAACAGGCTTTAACGCTTGAAACGATGCCATCATAAGGAGGAGTATACATGAAGATTATCTTAAGTAAAAAAGGAATGGGTCTTCCCGCAGTCCTCGCGATTGTTGCTTTTGTGCTAGGAACAACAGCAACCTTTTTGTCTTACATCTTCTTTCAAGCAAGATTATCCGATATCCAAATCAATGAAAGTGAAGCCTATCAAAATGCGGTTTCAAATGTCAAAGGAGCACTCTACATGATTGCACGTGACAAAAACCTAGAAGATAGTTACTTAAGTCAACTTGAAGAACTCATGAATGTTGATATTGAAGTTTATGGCAATAACCTATACACCGTCACTTCAAGAACGAAAGTCAATTCACGTTCAATCCAAAGTTATATTACAGGATCGATCATGTCTATAGATACCTACGATACCATTTTTAAATATACCGGTGAAGAGGAGACATTTCAACTCAGTCCACTCATCACACCAAGTAACCTTATGTCCAATTACTTACCTGAATACATCAAAACCAATTTCCCATGGATCACACCTGAAAAGACATTTACTGATTTCCAAAGTGTGGTTGATTACGTCAAAACACTCGCACTTGCAAATCAAGGATTTGAATATAAAACCTCTTCTGCGATTGCAAATATCAATTATGCCCCCATCAGTGGACATTGGTACATCAATGGCAGTGTTTCAATTCCTCAAAACAAAGATTTAATCGTACCCGATGGTAAACTTCTTGTCATCGATGGCAACCTCAACATGGCAGAAAATTCGAACATTTATGGCAACGTCATCGTCAATGGGCATGTTACGATTGTGGATAAAGGAAGTAGCGTTCAAGGTTTAAAAGCTACCCTTTACATCAATGGAAATCTCACCACAGGAAAAAATACGGACTTAGGTACCATCGATCGCCCCGCATTCGTTTTTGCTGAAGGGGATATCAATTTAGGAAATAAAACGACAGGTTATGGGTATTTCCTTTCTGAAAATTTAACCGCACAACAAGGAAATATTTACATCACGGGTGGCGTTTATACCGTGTTCACGCCAACAGTACAAAAAGATGTTGTGACAAACCCAGATTTAAGTTATGACCTGCTTTATGACTACGGCATTCCTGAACAAATCGCTATTGAATCCACAGATCCTATTGAAGGAGAAGTTGGTTTTATCTTTACCACACCAAAACTCAACTAAGAGGAAGTCCGTTTCCTCTTTTTTTACGTCTTCTTATCCACCATTTTCCTTGATTAAATCTAACTTTGTGGGATAATAAGTTCGAGGTGTTTTTTATGAACTATTTAATTACATGTGACCTTGATGGAACAACATTAAACCGACAAGGCGAATTAACAACCAAAACGATTAGCGTTTTAAGACATTTAAAAAATCAAGGGCATACCGTCGTTTTAGCAACCGGTCGTCCTTTTAGTGGTGCGATTGGAAAATACGAAGAACTTGGTCTTGATACCCCGCTTATTACCGATAATGGTGGATCGATCGAAAACCCGGTGGATTCCTCTTTTGCAAAACAAAGAACCTATATCCCTATCCATATGATGCATCAACTCTTTGAATTTGCGAAACCAATGATTATTTCAACCTTCTTCTCGATTGATGATGTCGTTTATGCGTATAAGTACGATAAAAAATTAGAAGAATTTTTCAGTGGAATTCACAGTGATCGCGTGGTTGAAGGTGAGTTCACCACATTCAATGTACAACCCACGGGTATGGTTTACTTGATTCAGTCTGATAAACAAAAACCATTTGAAGATTTTATCAATGAGCATTTTGGACATACCCTTTCCCACCGGTTATGGGGTGTCGAAAATGGATACGCGGTTTATGAGGTTTATTTAAAACATGTTTCAAAGGCATCTGCCATTAAATATTTGCTCGATCATTACCAAATCCCACAAGAAAGATGGATTGCTTTAGGTGATGGCATCAATGATGTGGAGATGATCAGAGACGCTGGTATTGGGGTTGCGATGAAAAATGCCGTTCCTGAACTTCATGCAGTTGCGAAAGTGATAACAGAGCGCACTCATGACGAGGAAGCTGTTGCACACTTTTTAATTGACTTTTTCCATCTTGAAGACTTTCGTTAGAAGGTCTTCTTTTTTTAACAAAAAAGACGCCACAAGGACGTCTTTAATCGTTAAGATGGCGATGCACGAGAGATTCGAACTCCCGACCGACGNNCCGTTGCTCTATCCAGCTGAGCTAGTGCACCGTAGGTAAGTCAGCACTGATTATTATAACCTAATCGGTGCTGAATTACAAGTCTTAATTTGTTTCAAATTGGCTATAATAGAGTTTTGCGTAAAAACCATTTTGATCAAGCAATTCTTGATGGTTACCTTGTTCTAAAATATTCCCATCATTCATGACAAAAATGATATCTGCATCTTTGATCGTTGATAAACGATGTGCAATCACGAAACTTGTTCTATTTTTCATGAGTGCTTCCATGGCGTGCTGAATCATAACCTCAGTACGGGTATCCACCGAAGATGTCGCTTCATCTAAAATAAGCATGGGTTTGTCTGCTAACATCGCTCTTGAAATCGTTAATAACTGACGTTGTCCTTGGCTGATGTTTGAGCCACCTTCACTTAACGTAAACTGATAACCACCCGATAAAGATTCGATAAAATGGTGGGTTTGCGCTAATTTAGCTGCCTTAAGCATATCTTCTTCGCTCTTTTCTGGAGAGCCATAGATGATATTATCTTTGACACTTCCTTCAAATAACCATGTATCTTGTAAAACCATACCAAAGAGGTTTCTTAAGTCACTTCTTGACATATCTCTAATATCAACACCATCGATGGTGATCGAACCGCTCTTGATTTCATAGAAACGCATCAATAAATTCACCATGGTTGTTTTACCAGCACCTGTAGGTCCGACAATCGCAACCTTTTGACCTGGTTTCACTTCTGCAGAGAAGCCTTTAATGATATTGACATCTTCTTGATAACCAAAGTAAACATCGTTAAAGACGACATGACCTTTCACTTGATCTAACTTTGTTAGTTCATCTCTTTCAGGTGTTTCTTCTTTCTCACCTAATAAGTTAAAGATACGTTCTGACGCTGCAGCGGTTGACTGAAGGACGTTTGCGATACTACCGATTTGTTGAATCGGTTGATTGATTTGTCTAACATATTGAATAAATGCTTGAATAATCCCCACTTGAATAGCAATTTTAGGATTATCCGATAAAACGAGCATCGCACCAATTACAGCAATCGCGATGTATGCGATATTTCCGAAAAACAATTGTACCGGAAACATAATCCCTGAAATAAATTGTGACTTCACAGCACTGCTGTATAAATCATTATTGATGCGGTCAAAATTATCTTTTGACTTCTTTTGGTGATTAAAAATTTTAATCACAGTTTGTCCACTATAGGTTTCTTCGATATGCCCTGATAACTCGCCATATGAACTGGCTTGTTTTCTGAAATAACCTTGGGAAAGTTTAACAAATTTACGAACAGCAATAAAAGATAAGATGGTTGTTACAAGTGCAACTGCTGTTAAGGATAAACTCAAAAATAGCATGATGGCGAAGATACCAATGATCATCGCGATCGAACGGAAAATTTCTGCAATACTTTGTGTCAACGTCGTATTGATGGTTTCAACGTCGTTGGTCACGCGACCTAAAAGGTCACCAAATTGTTGATTATCAAAATATTTAAGTGGTAATCGGTTAATTTTAGCAGATAACTCTGTACGCATTCCATAAGTTAAATGTTGGGTCATACCAATGAGTAAGAAGGATTGTAGATAATTAAATCCTGCGGATAAAACGTGTACACCCACAATCAGTAAAGCGAGTTCACCTAAGGAAACGCGGATACCCCAAATGATATCTACTAATCCAAACTGGATGTTTTCAAACACACCACCAGCTGCTTGATACGCTCTGGCAACCTCTGAAGTGATGAGTCCTAAAAACCATGGTCCTAAAACAGAAAGTAGTGCTGCAGTAATCGCCATCATCCCGGCAGCGATCACTTGAAATGCATAAGGACGCAAATATTTAAGTAATTTTTTCATCGTGCCTTTAAAGTCTTGAGGTTTTCCCATGTAGGTCATACCACGAGGACCACGTAAGCCTGGTGCAGGTTGATTCTTTGCTGAAGAACGATCTCTATCTTGGTTCATGCGAGTTCCTCCTTCGACAATTGTGAGGATGCAATTTCCTGATAAACCTGAGAGGTCTTCATCAGTTCTTCATGCGTGCCCATGCCAACGATTTCTCCTTGGTCTAACACAATGATTTGATCAGCGTGTCTGATCGTGTTGATGCGTTGTGCAACAATAAGTTTGGTTGCGGTAATCGATTCATTTAACATTTTTCTTAGTTTTTGGTCTGTTTTATAATCAAGCGCAGAAAAAGAATCATCGAAAATATAGATCGGTGGCTTTTTCGCAATCGCTCTTGCTATCGATAGACGTTGACGCTGTCCACCCGATACGTTAGTTCCACCTTGAGCAATATTATGATCATAACCATCTTCCATCTCTTTGATAAAATCGTCTGCTTGTGCAATGCGTGCAGCTTCTTCTAAATCGTCTTCACTTGCATGTTCAGCAAACAAGATGTTATCTTTGATCGTGCCACCAAAAAGAATACCTTTTTGGGGTACATAGCCAATGAGAGAGTGTAAATCACTTTGTGTCATATCTTTAATATCGATACCGTCAATCGTGATCTTACCTTCAGTGCATTCATAAAACCGTGGAATCAGGTTGATCAAGGTTGATTTACCAGAACCTGTCGATCCTATAAAGGCAGTCGTAGAACCTGGTTTAACCTTAAACGATATCTTAGACAAGACGGGTTCTTGTGCATCTGGGTACTGAAAGCTCACATCATGAAATGCAATCTCACCTTTCATTTTTTCAGGTAATGCTAAAGGTTCTACTGGATCTTTAATCTGATTATCCATCTCTAACACTTCCATGATACGTCTTGCAGAAATGGAAGCTCTGGGAATACTGACGAAAATGAATGACATGAACATGAATGCCATAATCGCGCGCATCGCATATTGCATGAGTGCCATCAAGGATGCAGGAGAAAAACCATTAATCCCTACAAAATAGCGTGCACCAATATAAACGATGATTAAACTTGTTAAACCCATGATGAGCCCCATAAAAGGCCACATGATGGAAGAAACACGGTTGACAAAGATGTTTAATTTCATCGATTCCATCGCTGCATCATCAATACGCTTTGCTTGAAAATCTTGTGTATTATAAGCTCTAACGACACGTAAACCTGATAAGTTTTCTCGTGTGACGAGATTGAGTTTATCCACAAGTAGTTGAACGAGATGAAATTTAGGCATCACGATGGAAAACACAATCACGAGCATCGTGATTAATGCCGTAATGGATGCGACTAAAACAAGCGACAACGTCGGTTGTTGCATAATGGAAAATGTCACGGCACCAATGGCTAAAAGCGGTGCTAAGATGATCATACGTAAAAGCATATGCACAATACCCTGTAGTTGCTGGATATCGTTTGTGGTACGTGTGATCAGTGATGATGTGGTAAAATGATCCATCTCGCGAAGTGAGAAGGATTCAATTTTTTCATAAACCGCTCTGCGCAGATTTTTAGCAAATCCTGCAGAAATCTTTGATTCTAGATAACCCCCATAGATGGTGATTATAATACTGATGATGGTTGCACCTAACATCAATCCTGCGTAATAAAAAATGCGTTCTAAATTAGGATCCGTGACCACTTCTCCTAACCCAAGACCTTCACTGACAATTTTACCGAGTAAATTTGGCAGTAACAAGTCTAAAAACGCACGAAGTGCTACCAGTGTAAAAACAAGTGCCACACCAAATCGGTATGGCTTTAAATAGCGTAATGTCTTTAACAAACTACCCCTCTTTTCATTCTAGAGAAAAAGATTATGCAATCTTTCCCATCGCACTAATCTTATCAAGAATGCGCATCAAGTTTTTCGTATCTTCTTCACCTAAATAATCAACCAGTGATTTTAATGGTTGGTAATAATCATCACGAATCGATTCAACAAACATCTTACCTTCATCGGTGAGTCGAATATAGGTGACGCGTAAATCTTTTGAAGATGTTTCTTTTTCTAAATATTTCTTTTCAACCAGGTCATTCACTTTATGTGTGACGGCAGGTAATGTCACACGAAGTGTTTTGGCGACATCGGTTAATTTTAATCTTTGATTGGTGTCACAAAAAGCGACACAAAACATGACCATGATATCTGCATCTGATAATTTGGTTTGTGAGCGTTTATAAACGCCTGATAAACGAAATGCTTGCAGTGAGCGGTCAAGTTTTTGTAGTGTTTGATATTCTTTCAAAATAGGTTCCTCCTAAGCGAACAGTTACAATGATAATTCTACCCCAAATAAAAAGATATGTAAAGAATATTATTCTTTTGAAGTATTTTTTGCCGTTATTTGCAACAAATATTCATATTCTTCTTTAAGTTCTTCTTCCGTTGAGTCACCTGCTTTAGCGATGATCTGTTTGATTAAAGAGATTCTTCGCTCATAATAAGGGGTGGCTTCCTTCTTATGCTTTAAAAAGGGGCCAAGAAAGATATCCTCACGGGATAGTTGTTGTTTTCCTTTTTTGACGATAAAGATGATGTAGAAAAATTTATCATCAACGATATGTTCATCAATGATTTCAAATCCCATGTCATTTAATGCATTTCTTAAATAGGCATATTTATCGTTTGGTTGAAGAATATAAACCGCATCATGAAGCGGTGCATGACGCATAATATCTGCAATCAAATAAGCTCCCATACCTGCGATAACCGCTGCATCAAACGGTTCACTTATAGCCAAAAAACCATCCGACAAGATCCCTCTTACCGGATAGTTTTCTAATGTTTTTAACGATCTTTTAAGCGGCATTTCTCTCACATCAGAAGCGATACCCTTTTGAATATAACCTTTTTTAAATGCTTCTTCTAGCACATAGCCATGATCAGAGCCCATATCGAGAACTTTCTCATAACCTTGAAGAAGTGATGCAAGGAACTTGATACGCTTATTTCTTGCCATAATAGAACTCACGTAGCTTGTTTTGTCTTGATGGACTTCTAAGCTTACGCAGTGCTTTGGCTTCAATTTGACGAATACGTTCTCTGGTCACGCCAAATTCACGACCGACTTCCTCTAAGGTATGGTTTTTTCCATCGAATAAACCATAACGTAAACGAAGCACTTTTTCTTCACGATCTGTCAAGGTTTCCAAGACTTCATCAAGGGTTTGTTTCACCATTTCTTGTAGCATGAATTCGTGTGGTGTGAGTGCGTTAGGATCTGAAATAAAGTCACCTAAAGATGAATCTTCTTCTTCACCGACGTGTGCTTCTAAAGAAATAGGTTCTTTAGCAATACGTTGAATGTTTTGAACCTTTTCTGGTGTAATCCCCATTTTAGAAGCGATTTCTTCTAACGAAGGTTCTCTACCCAAATCTTGAATCAGTTGACGCTGAATACGAATCATTTTATTGATGGTTTCAACCATGTGAACTGGAATACGAATGGTTCTTGCTTGGTCAGCAACAGCACGGGTGATCGCTTGACGAATCCACCATGTGGCATATGTTGAGAATTTAAATCCCTTTTCATAATCAAACTTATCGACAGCACGCATGAGTCCCATGTTGCCTTCTTGGATTAAGTCTAAGAATAAAAGACCACGACCTACATAACGTTTCGCAATCGAAACGACAAGACGATAGTTCGCTTCTACCAGTTTATTTTTCGCATTGTGAGCCTTACGAACGACTTTTTTGAGTTCTTCAATATCTGATTCATTCAGTTCAAGACGACCAGCTTCATAGTCATCAAGTTGTTCTTTGGCAAAACGACCTTCAAAAACAGCAACCGCATATTTCTTTTCATCTTCTTGATTGAGCAGTGGAATTTGACCGATTTCCTTTAAGTACATACGTACAGGGTCATCAATTTTGATGGTGGATGCGATGGATTCAATGTTGATAAGTTCTTCTTCTTCAACTTCTAATCCAGAAAGCGATAAATCGTCTGGTTCAGCATCTTCTAAATCAAAATCAGCTTCCTCTTCATCTTCTTCGATGTCAAGAACATCTGTTCTTAAGGTTTCCTCTTCTTCCTCTTCTTCAATCTCATCAGCAATGATGATATCGATGTCTTCATTTAATAATGCGCGTTCAATTTCAAAATAGTCTTCGCTGTTTGGGTCGGCATATTGAATGACATCATCCTGATTAAGAAATTTGTCTTTACCTGCTTTCTTGATCAGTTGGGCAATGACTTTTTCACGGTCCATGTCAATCCTCCTTGTTATTTTGCTTTTTCATTCTTAGCAATTGGTTATATTCTTCCATAAGTTCTTTGGGTGGTTCGGTATAATGACTCATGCGATGTTTCAACTCATCAAGTTTTCGTTGATAGTTTGCACTGTAAACAACTTGAATAAACTCTTCAATATCAACATCCGTAAATTCCATATTCATGATATAAAAAGTCTCTTTTAAAAGATCATTGATCATCAAATCACGTTGTTCTTGGTTTAAAGAATCCGTGAATGCTTGTAAATCCATCTCCATGTGGTCTTCGTAATAATGTTCAATCTGAAGACGAATAGATGCTGTCACAACATCTGCATAATCCGTGGCTTTTAGCATCTCTTGAACAAGCATGGCATGTTTTCTCGATTTTAACATCGCGAAAATCAAGTAGCGCTCCGCTTTTTCATGACGATTCAACATTCTTGTCTGTTCTTGTGGGGGAAGTTTTGGTGGCTCAATGGGTGCT
>DIER01000015.1:7175-14436 GCA_002418725.1 Acholeplasmataceae bacterium UBA5769 | reverse complement strand
TATGGATGATATATTTATCGTATAATAAAACTATATGTCATAAAGGAGTCTCAGGATGAAAAAAACATTAAAAAGAAAGTTAGCTTTTGCATCTGCCGATATATTTGGTGGAGGATCGTTTAATATTGTCAATTTTTTATACCCCTTTTTTCTTGCAGACGCACTCAGTATAAAAGCCTATTGGATTGGTGTGATTATGCTTGTTGCCCGTTTTTGGGATGCCATTACAGACCCACTCATGGGTTACATCAGTGATCGTACCAGTTCCCGTTTTGGAAAAAGACGCATTTATATGATTCTTGCAGCTCCCGCTGTTCTTGTATCGATGTATTTTCTTTTCTTCCCGTATGATATCTCAGATGAGATGTTACGTGTCATTACGGTTTTATTATCTTATTTAGTTTTTACAACGGTTCAAACATCTGTGATGATTCCTTATTACTCTTTATCGAGTGAAATTTCATCGGACTATCAAGAAAGAGCATCATTCAATTCTTATCGTTTGGGATTTAGTATTTTTTCATCAATTTTATGTGTCGCTGTACCCAAACTGATCGTTGATTCCTTTGAGAGTGCGAATACGGGATATCAAGTCATGAGTATCACCTTTGGTACGATCTTTGCACTTTCTGTTTTAGCGACAGGACTTTTTGCAAGAGAAGAAATAAAAACACCAAAGATTGCATCAACTTTTTCTTTTAAAGCGATGGCTAAACCTCTAGGTCTTAGACCCTTTAGACAATATTTAGGTATGTTTTTAGTACTTCAAATGTCGATGGCGATCATGAGCGGACTTTTCTTTTTCTATATCGATTTCTATATAACCAAAGATATAACTGCACAAGGTCAATCCAATACGGTTGGATTAATTGCTGCTGCACTGATGTTTTCCATGCAAATTGTTGCACTGCCTGTTTACTTAAAGATGATTGCGAAAAAGGGAAAAACCTATGCCTATCGTTTTGGTGCAACCTTATGGATATTGACAGCTTTACTCATTATCTTTATCCCAGCGAACGCGAATCCTTTAATGGTTTATGCCTTAGGTGCACTGATGGGTTTTGGTATATCAGGTCCCGGACTTGTGCCACATACCATGTATGGAGATGTTGTTGATGCGGGACAACTCGTCTTTGGCGAGCGTTTAGATGGTCAAATGAGTGGTTTCACGAATTTCATCAATAAGATTGCACAAGCCATTGGATTAGCAGGTGTCATGTTTTTAATCGGACTAGCAGGTTTTATGGAAAGACAACCAGGAGAACCTTTTATACCTAGCCAACCAGACTCTGCGACACTGATGATCCGTTTAATTATGGTGATTGCACCATTTATGTTAATGAGTATTGGCATGTTCATCTCCACAAAGTATAAGATTGATGCCTCATTACAACATGAAATCACGCGTTCGTTAGAACAAAGTGACGAGATCAAAGATGACCTCATTAAACGCATCTCATGAAGAAACCCAATCTTTTGCTTTATTTGTCATTGGGGTTGTTACTAAAGGTGTTTGCATGGTTCAAGGGACAAAGGTTTATTTCAAAAGTAAACCTTAAAGGTCCAGCCATTTGCTTATCCAATCACACCTCTTTTTATGACTTTATCTACACGACAACGGCTATTTATCCGAAAAGAGTGAGTTACTTAGCGGCGAGTAAAATGTTTTATGAACCTCAAACAAGACCCTTTTTAAAACTTGCAAGAGCTATCCCTAAAAGCCTCATGCAAGCTGATCCTGCAGCAACCCTTAAAGCCTTTCGTCTTCTTAAGAAGAAAAGTATCATCTCCATCTTTCCAGAAGGTCAAATTTCACCTTCAGGGAAGACGTTAAAACCTGCATACTCGATTGCGAAGTTTTTAAAGAAAGCGGATGTTGATGTTTATATCATCAAACATTATGGTGCTGGTTTTGTCAATCCACCATGGACTAAAAAAACATTTCGCGGAAAAATTGAAACTGAGGTTAAATTATGGATTTCAAAAGAGGACTTAGCAAGTCTTTCATTGGATCAAATCTATGAAAAAATCCTTTTAGGTCTAGACTTCAAACCTTCAAACTTTATCCGTGAAAAAGGATATTCTTATAAAATCAATCACATCAAAGGACTAGAAAATGTGATCTATCAATGTCCCAAGTGCTTGCGTGAAGGTCTAGTAGCAAGTCACAATGTGTTGAAATGTCCGATATGTGAACATGAACTTCATATGAATCATCAAGGTCTTCTTGAGAATGAAGCCATTGATGTTTGGTTTGACCAACAAGAAATGCGTGTGCGAAAAGAGATCGATCAAACGGATCATTTTGAATTAAGAGGTTCATCGAGGTTGTTATCATTTAGAAATGAAAGACTTGTTGAAGTTGGGAAAGGTATCATCTATTTAACCGAAAAACACTATACATATAAAGGAACGGTGGATGGCATTGAGAAAACCTTAGTTTTTGATGTCAAAAATACACCGACACTACCTTCAGATATTGGAAGAAACATCCAAATCTATGAGGGGTATCAAATCTTTCAATTTGAATTATCAATACCATGGTTAGCAACCAAGTTTGTTCATGCTGGAGAGTATTTTTTTGAAAAGATAAACGCAGATGCCAAGTATCAATAAACATAAAAGGGGGATTACTGGATGCATCCTGACATCAAAAAACGTACATTAAAGGTAAGAAACTATGCACTTTTGTGGGTGACCATCACGTGGTGGGTGATGTTATATTTTTCACAGGTGACCATCGATGTTATCGTTTATGTGGGTCTTTTATTTGTACCACTTGTTTTAATGGTAATCTATCTCAAATATAAGCGAAAGATGACATTTATATATCATTTGGTGTTCTCAATCGCTTCAGGCATACTCGTACCTTTCATTTTACAACAATATCAGATGTCTATATTACCTCAAGGATACCTGATTTACTGGTTGTTTTCACTCGTACTTATCATGATCACCTATGCCATCTTTTCCATGGGTTTAACAAAAAATGATGTGACAAAAATGGTATCTTTCATTGGGGTTTCTTTCATTTTATGGCCAATTGTGGTTTTGGTCGTCATAAGAGCATTTGGAGATTTTGTAGGTAATGATCTCGCTTATCTCGCTTTCTTCGGACTCTCAGGTTGGCTTGTCACATCACCGTATCTTATTGCTGTTGGACTATCGTTTAAACCCAAATGGTTTTACCAAAGTGCATTGAATGCACCTTTCTTCATCCCCTTATATCTGATATTCACCTTTTTCTTTCACATCTTTGCAGGATCAGGCTTTATGTCTTGGCGAGATTTTCTTGATTTAACGATAGAAGATAAACGAATCGATGCTTAAGAATCACCTTCTCAGGTGATTTTTTTTGCTGCAAATATCATAAATACTAGTCGTAAGATTAAAGAATGTTATAATAATGATGACATGAAATAAAACTTGAATTTCATCGTTTTAGAGATCACAGTATCCGATGGATACTAAAAAAGGAGACACTATGCATAAAGCAGATATAGCCATGATTGGACTTGCAGTTATGGGTGAGAACTTAAGTTTGAACATAGCCTCTAAAGGGTTTAACGTTGCCGCTTATGATATCGATCAAAAAACAGTGAACCGTTTTGAACATGGACGTGCTAAGGGGCAGCCTATCGTGGCTTGTTATACGTTAGAAGATATGGTGAAACAACTCAAAAAACCGCGCATCGTTATGATGATGATTCGAGCAGGAGCTCCTGTCGATTCTGTCATTGAAAGGCTCATCCCACTCTTAGAACCAGAAGACATCATCATCGATGGTGGCAACTCACATTATCTTGATACCATAAGAAGAGCAGCCTATGTTGAATCAAAGGGTATGTTTTTTGTTGGAAGTGGTGTTTCAGGTGGTGAAGAAGGTGCACTTCACGGCCCATCACTTATGCCAGGTGGTTCAACCAAAGCATGGCATAGCATTCAACCTATTTTTGAAGCGATTGCAGCTGATGTTAAAGGTGAAAAATGTGCTGCCTGGATGGGTTCAAGTGGTGCGGGTCATTTTGTCAAAATGGTCCATAATGGCATTGAATATGGCGATATTCAATTGATTGCTGAAGTCTATCATTTTATGCTTGAAATTTTAAAATTGTCACACGACGAAATGTCTTTAATCTTTAAAGCATGGAATCAATCAGAACTTGATAGTTATTTGATTGAAATAACAGGTGATATTTTAGCGTATAAAGATCACGACGGCTCACCCTTAGTGACGAAAATATTGGATACTGCTGGACAAAAAGGAACGGGAAAATGGACAGCGATTACCTCATTAGAAGAAAACGTTCCCCTTACCTTGATCACAGAGGCTGTCTATGCACGGATCATGTCTTCAAAAAAAGACGAGAGAGTCCACGCTTCAACGCTATTTCCTAAAGAAGAAGTCATTTTTAACGGAAATAAGGAAGAGATGATTGAAAACCTTCGCAAAGCTTTATATGCAGCTAAAATGATGTCATATGCCCAAGGATTTGATTTGATGCGTGTGGCTGCGAAAACTTATGCTTGGGACTTAAATTACAGCCATATCGCTAAGATTTGGCGTGGAGGTTGCATCATTCGTTCGCAATTCTTAAACAATATCCATGAAGCATATGAAAAGAATTCTGAACTTGTTAATTTGATGATAGATCCTTTTTTTAAACAACAAATCACATCGCTTATCACCCCTTTTAGAAAAGTCATCTCAACGGCTGTTATGCACGGCATTCCCATGCCAACACTGTCTGCAGCACTAAATTATTTTGATACATATACCACCGCAGTTTTACCTGCGAATCTCACACAAGCACAACGCGATTACTTTGGTGCGCACACCTATGAAAGAATCGACAAAAAAGGTAAGTTTTTCCATACCGATTGGACGGGTCGTGGTGGCGATACCTCATCAACAACTTACAATACCTAAAAAAAAGAACTCTTGAGTGATCAAGAGTTTTTTGATGGTTGTGATTCTACATATCTTTTGAACTGATCGAGGATGGCTTGCCATCCTTGTTCTTGAAGTTCATAAGAATTTTCTTCTTCAGCTTCAAAGATAATCTCAATCTTTGTCGTTGAAGCATAGGCATGAAATCTTATAGAGACGATACGATTATCATCAAGGATATAATCTATACGTTCAAAGGGATCAACTGCAACATAAGTACCTTCAAAATCGAAACCAAAACTGCCATCTTTGGCTTCCATACGACTGCTAAATCTTCCACCAATACGTAAATCATTTTCAGCTTTTGTGGTATGCCAATCATCAGATGCATGATTCCAATGAATGATGTGTTCCGGTGATGTGTAAAACATCCATACGAGGTCAATATTTTGTTCAATATGTTGTTCGATTGCGATTTTATGTTTCATGGTAAACTCCTTTGGTCTATGATTACGTATTATATACGTGAATGTTAAAATGTACAATTTGTATGCATTATTGACCATGATTTTATGAAATTTGATGTTCAAATGATGGGTTAAGCGGTTACCATTTCCAATTTATGCAGCATCATGCTATAATTTCTTCGAAGACCTGATGAGGAGGATTGTATGAACTATATCAAAAAAAGATACAAGCTATTTTTCTTTATGCTGTTTTTTTGGCTTTTACTCCACTTTAATCTCGCGCTTGAAACGGTGTTTTTTGGTATTTTATTTTCAGCGGTGGTTACCCATTTAGCTTTCCCTGTACTCTATGATGAAAAAGGGTTTCGTTATCACGGTGTTTATTTGCATAAAATGATTCTTTACTTTTTTAAACTCTTTTTTGAGATTTTTAAATCTGCCTTTATTTACATCATTAATTTGATTTCAAGACAGTATGAGCCGGTATTGTTTAAAATCGATTTGGATGTCACAGACCCGATACAAGTAGGGATCGTCGCAAACTCCATCACACTCACACCGGGAACCATTTCAGTTGAGATCATTGATCATTCGATTATTGTGATGCAACTTGCTAAACCGGGAACATCTCAAGAAGAACTTGAAAAACCGATTCGCGATAACTTTGAAAAATACTTTAAAGAGAAGGTGAAGAAAAGATGACAACCATAGACATATTCCTTCTGATAACGATGATGATGCTTGTTTTAGGTATCATGGCATCGTTTATCCGTATGCTAAAGGGACCTACGATTTGGGACCGTATTTTGATGCTGAACTTAATCTCTGCAAAAGTGGTTTTACTGATTGCGATTTATGCAATCTATATGGAAAGTTTAACACTACTCGATATTGCCATATCTTATGGCATTATTGGTTTCTTGACAATGACTTTGTTATCTAAATTTATCATGACTGGAGGTAATGAAAAATGAATGTGGTTGCGATGGTTATTTTAGCACTTTCTTGGTTTTTCATTGTCTTTGGCATGATTGCAGTCTTTGGTTTAAAAAACATGTATGCACGCATTTTATCAGCGACAACCATTGATACTGTCGCCAGTTTCTTGGTGTTATTTGCACTAATGTTTGCATCTGGTAGTTTTGTCTTCATTGTAAGATTCATTATTTTGATTATTTTCTTACTCATCACCAATCCGATTTCTTCACACGTGAACATCCGTTCTGCTTATTTATCAGGTTTCCCACTGAAAGATGAGGGGGGACGTTCATGAGCGAATTTTTTACCACAGAAAACATCGCTTTTGCTTTGCAAGTGCTGATGATTATCGTCTCATTATTCATTGTATTTCACGAAAAGAATTTCACCATCATTATTTTGATATCCGTGTTTTCACTGATTGCAGCAACCCTCTATACGATGAATCAAGCCCCAGACGTTGCGATTGCTGAAGTTGCGATTGGTGCTGCGATTATTCCGTTGATTTACGTGATTTCGATTTCTAGACAGCGAGAGTTTATTGTACTCGATAAATCCAGACATGGGTTCATTGATCCCAACGAAGAGCTAGAAGGTGTTGTGTATGAAGTTTTAACACGTTTTGTGGACACATATGACCTTAAGTTAAACGTTTGTTGTGACATTGAAGGAAGTGAAGAAGATTTAACGAATCAATTAAATGTGGATTTAATCATCAGTTATGACCCTATCAAAGATCATTACACATTAAAAGGGAAAGCAAGTAGCACATTGATGTCTAAGTTGAGTCGTATGACATCAGGACATCCCAACATTTCAGTTGTCGTCTTTAAAGGCGGTGATTCCATTGATTAAACGTGTGGTTTTACTCGTCATGCTTTTAGGTATTTTATATGTTTTTATCGAATCAATGGTCGACTTAAGA
>DIER01000015.1:0-7149 GCA_002418725.1 Acholeplasmataceae bacterium UBA5769 | reverse complement strand
GGAAGCCAAAATCTAGTCACTGGGATTTATCTGGATTACCGACTCTTCGATAGTTTATTTGAAGCAGGTATTTTGCTGATTGCAGTTTCTGGAGTGATGTGGATTAGTCAACATAGCATTCAAGAGAAGAATGCGAGCTTTATGATTGATAAACAAAAGACACCAGAACTGTTCGTGACTTTCTCGAGATTACTTTATCCTTTGATGCTCATGTTCGGTTTTTATGTCATCATCAATGGGCACACTTCACCTGGTGGTGGATTTCAGGGTGGTGCCATTGTTGCGACCGCAATTTTGATTTTATATTATATCGATATATCGAAAACACTCGATGTCAAACTGATTTTAAACATTGAAAAGTTTTTGTTTATGGCACTGATTTTGATTGGTGGTATCAGTTATTTTACAACAGGTGGATACCTGTTTACGAATTTCATCAACAACCCAGATTATAAAGCAGTTTACTTAATCGTCTTAAATGTACTCATTGGGATTAAGGTTGCCTTAGGTTTAACCGCGATTTTTACCGCATTCTTGAAGGAGGGAAGATAAATGAATCCGATACTCACATTTATTATCATTTTGATTGGTTTTTACGGTTTAGCAACCAGTAAAAACATCATTAAATCGGTTTTCTGTGTCACCATCATGGAAGCGGGCATTATTTTACTCTTCCTTAATCTAGGTAATCTCGAAGGTGGGATGATCCCAATTCTAGATCGCTTAGGGATTGCGATTGTTGACCCAATTCCACAAGCGCTTATGATTACGACCATTGTCATCGGTTCAACCATTACTTCACTTGCCCTCATGCTCTGTATTAAGATATTCCATCATTTCGGATCGATTGAATGGAAGGTTGTTTTGAGAAGGGAGGATAAATAATGCAGCTTATACCTCTCGCCTTGGTGTTTATCCCCATTTTTACCGCTGTCATTATTTATCTCTTTAAACCAGGTAAATGGGCATGGTTCGTTTTCTTAGGACAAGCATTACTCATCTTTAGTTTTATTTCTTACGTACTATGGCTACCGGATAGTTTAACCGATTTACTCGTGATTGGTGGCACCAATCAGATGATTCGTATCAGTTTTTATAACGATATCACTTCACTATCTTTCATCGGTTTAACGTTACTCATGTGGCTTGTCATTTTGATGTATACGTACAACACAAACCGCAAAGAAAACAAATTTCTCTTTTTCTTGATGTTTTTAGAAGGTATCTTCTTAGGGTTACTTCAGACCAATGACTTATTCAACATGTTTGTTTTCTTAGAACTTATTGCTATTTTGGTGACCATCTTAATCTCCTATAAAAAGACGGGGTCATCGTTTCGAGCAGCCATTTATTATTTACTTTTAAATACGGTTGCAGCCATGATGTTTTTGATTGGAATCATTTTAATTTATTATAGTTATGGAAACATCAATATCCAAGTCGTGATGTCGATGATGGCAGAACATAGCGACACCATGACCATTAAGTTAGCTTATATTTTAATGCTTTCAGGGATCAGTGTTAAAGCGGCTTTATTCCCACTTTTCACATGGCTACCGAAAGCCCATGGTGTGGCGCAATCCACCATTTCAGCACTTTTATCAGGTTTAGTAGTCAAAGGTGCATTATACATGCTGATTCGCATCAATCATCAAATGTTTTTAGGGGCAGGCTATAACACGGCTGAAATGCTCTTTTGGATTGGTGTCACCACAGCCATTGTCGGCGTGATGTTTGCCTTATCACAAAAAGATTTAAAACAAATCTTGGCTTACCATACAGTTTCACAGGTGGGTATCATGGTGATGGGGTTATCTGCCATGGAAGGTTTGTCTTACATGGGAGGGTTCCTTCATATCTTCAACCATGCACTCTTTAAGAGTTTACTGTTTATGGGTGCGGGTATTGTCATAAAAGCTTACCAAACGAAAAAAGTTTATGAGATTAAAGGGGTATTTCGTACGATGCCTTGGACAGCCATCTTACTTATTGTTGGGATGTTATCCATTTCTGGTGCACCTTTCTTTAATGGGTTTGTTTCAAAATCACTTGTGAAGTATGCGTTTAAATATGATATGCTTAAGATGATTTTATTTACCATCATCAATATCGGTACTGTCACATCCTTCATTAAGTTTTCAACCATTCTCTTCGGACCAAAACAGAAAATCAATTATCCTAAAAACTATAAACAGCATTTAGGCATGAGTGTAATTGCTGTGTTATGTCTTTTGATTGGTGTGCTTTATGTGCCTATGGGACAGTGGCTTTACAAAGTTGATTTATCGTATGTACATCTGTTTGACGTCATGTCTTTTGTTGATTATGCACTTTATGTAGGTGTGGGATATCTCTTTTATCAGTATGTCATTCATAAAGATTACGTACCCATTCAAAAAATTAGAGGTTTCCAATTAACGTTTGAAAATGCGAACTTTTTGTACATTGTTTATATTGCGATTATTGGTTTAGTCGTTATACTATAAAGAAGATTGGAGAATCATATGATTGGACATTTGGATCAATTAGAAAAAAAGGTTTTAACCAGTAGTGAAGTAAAAAACGCATCCATCAAGGTGCTAGTCTCACCCAAAGAGGGTTGGGATGGCTATGTCATGCGTGTTTTAGAAGTTGAAAAAGAGGGTTATACGCCTAAACATCAGCACCCATGGCCACACATCAATTACATCATCGAAGGTGATGCAGAACTGATGATTGATGGAAAAGTAGAAAAAATTACTGCGGGATCTTACGCATATATTCCAGGAGATACGATTCATCAATTTAGAAATGTTGGTGACAAAACGTTTAAGTTTATTTGTATTGTTCCTGAAGAAGGTCATAAGTAAAAAAAACGTATGGAGATGTCCATACGCTTGATAGAAGAGGGTTCAGTTGAACTCTTTTTTATTTTAAGATATTTCGAATCAATTTTTCTTTTTGTTTGGAATGTGGTGGATATGCTAGCGGTGGATCAAACCAGGTTTTTCGTTTAATGGATCCTTTTTGATGCGAAAAAAGCAAGAATGAATGATAACCATGATAAGCACCTTGACCACTTTGCCCGATACCACCAAAAGGTAGATGAGCATTTGAAATATGCATCAATGTATCGTTAATAGCACCACCACCAAAAGAAATTTCATTCCAAACCTTCTTCATGTGCACTTTGTTGTGGGAAAATAAATAGAGTGCAAGAGGTTTTTCTTGAGATTTGATTTGTTTAATAACATCATCTAGGAAGCGGTATGATAACACCGGAAGAAGAGGACCAAAAATCTCTTCTTTCATGATGGGATCATCCCAAGTGACATCTTTTAAAATGGTCGGTTTGATGTACTTGTCTTCAGAAGAGGTTTTGACATGACTGACGGCTTTATGGTGATCAATCAGTCGTATGAGTCGATTGAAATGTCTTTCATTGATGATTCGACCGAAGGCCTGTTCATTTTGATACATCGTGATTAAGACATGGTTGAGTTCCTCAATAAAGGCATCATGGACGCTTTCGTGGACATATATATAATCAGGTGCGATGCACGTTTGACCCGCATTGATACATTTACCAAAAGCAATGCGTCTTGCGGATACTTTTAGGTTTGCGGTTTCATCAACAATCGTTGGACTTTTACCACCGAGTTCAAGCGTTACGGGTGTTAAGTTTTTACTTGCAGCCTCATAAACAATCTGACCAACCTTCGTGCTTCCTGTGAAAAAGATGTGGTCAAATGGTAAAGTAAGTAGTTCCTGTGTTACATGCTGATCGCCTTTAAAAAGGTGTATATAGTTTGACTCAAAATGCGTGTTAATCATTTTTTCTAATAGAAGTTCTGTTGCAGTTGCAAACTCTGAAGGTTTTAAAATGACCGTGTTTCCAGCAGCGATCGCCCCAATTAAGGGTTCTATGATGAGTTGGAAAGGATAGTTATACGGCCCTATGATAAGGATAACGCCTTTTGGTTCATAATGAATAAACGAAGTTGTGTTCAGTTGATAGATAGGTGTTGGCACCCGTTTTTGTTTCATCCAACGCTTTAATTTCTTGATGGTTTTGGTGAGTGAATGAAGACAAAATCCTATCTCTGTAGAATACGCTTCAAATGAAGATTTATGCAAATCCCGATGTAGTGCTTCTTTGATTTCATCTTCGTAAGTCATAATCAATTGTTTAAGTTTTTTTAACTGCGTGATACGAAATGCGTATGATTTCGTTTGATTGGATAAAAAAAACGATTTTTGAGCTTCAAATATCTTTCTCATGACATCATCTCCTGGTGTCTATTATAGCATAGAATAGCATCTTGAATGAGATGATGCATGGTATAATACATATGGTGAGAACATGAAAAAAGTTATCGTTATTGGTGGTGGAGCGAGTGGCATGATGGCTGCGCTCTCAGCAAAACAACATCAAAAAGATGTCATCATTTTAGAAAGAAATCAAAAGTTAGGGAAAAAAATACTAGCAACCGGAAATGGACGTTGCAATTTTACCAATGTGGATGCGACAGAATTGCATTACAATCACCCTTATTTTGTAAAAACCGTGTTTGAACAAATGTCTCCTAAAAAGACATTGACGATGTTTGAGCAATTAGGTGTCATTCCTAAAATTGAAGCTGAAGGTAAGACTTACCCATTATCAGAACAAGCATCTTCCATTGTGGATGTGCTCGTTTATGAAATAGATAGGCTCAATATTCCGGTCGTTTATGATGCGAAAGTGATTGACATTCAAAAACAAGATGATTTTCAATTGACACTAGAAGACGGAAGAGTGTTTAGAGCAGATGCAGTGATTCTTGCATCAGGTGGGATGGCGATGCCTAAAAGTGGAAGTGATGGCATCGGATATCATTTGGCAGAACAACTTGGTCATAAGGTGACACATGTTTTTCCTGCACTTGTGAAACTAGAGTTAGAAAGTCCTCATTTAAAAGCGATGGACGGTGTTAAATTTCCAGGTGTGGTTGAACTGATCCACGATCACGTGACACTTCAAACAGAATCCGGAGATATTCTTTTTACGAAATATGGGATCAGTGGTCCAACCATCTTGCAGTTAAGCAGAAAAGCAAATGCGCTTCTTCAAGACAATAAAGATGTGATGATCAAAGTGTCATTGGTCAATGGACCTGAAAAAAGAGATGTCGCCAAGCGATTTGGCATGCTACTACATAAAACAGCTGAAATGAGTTTGGTTGGGCTTATCAACAAACGATTGATTCATCCTTTACTCAAAGAAGTTCATATTTCAAATCATACATTGGTGAAAGACATTCCTAAAGATAAATTAAATACCCTCATTCAACGCTTATTCGATTGGCAGTTTAAAGTCATTGGGTCTAAAGATTTTGATGATGCACAGGTGACAGCAGGTGGTCTATCGATTCAAGGGTTTAACCCGCAAACATTGGAGTCTAAAACAGTTTCTGGATTCTATGCGTGTGGTGAGGTGTTAGATATTGATGGACTTTGTGGCGGATATAATCTTCAATGGGCATGGTCTAGCGGTTATGTGGCTGGAAAGCACGCAAGTTAATCATTCTATATGAAAAAAATGAAGAGGATAGTCATATTCTCTTTTTAATTAAGAAAAATGTAAGAATTCAGCAGTATTTATGACATATATTTGTGCTAAAATAGCGTTGCAATACCCCGTTTGGAGGTTTTTGGATGGCAAAAATCAGCACCAATCACGAAGAGTTAGTGAACATTCTAAAGCAAAAAGAGTTGTATAAAAATCTGGTATCGGATCTAAGCATTGCCATGTGGCGATGGGACTTGAAGAGTGGTAAACTAAACTCTTTTTTTGGTCTAGACACACTTTTAGGTTATCAAGATCATGATCAGTTTAAAGAGGGTGACTTTTGGAAAAACATTTGGCATCCCGAAGACCGCATCCAAATTCTAGAGGATGTTAGAAAATGTACGTTAGCCAAATGTACTGAATTATCGATTATCAACCGTATTCAGCATGCAGATGGACATTATGTTTGGTTTTACTCAAAACTTGGTGTTCATTATCATGATGATGGCGAAGTCTCATTGATTGGTGTCAGTATAAACCTAGATAAACTTCAAGACACACTTAATGCACTTAATCTTGAAAAAGAGACTTATCAAACCTTTCTTAAAGCAACAAAAGCTGCAACCTGGGTTTGGAATGTTCAAACCGGAGAAACCACTTTCGATGATGCATGGGCAGAAATTTTAGGCTATACACTAGATGAACTTCAACCCATCAGTATTCGCACCTGGGTGGATTTGGTTAATCCCGAGGATATAGAGATTGCAAATCGTGCCTTGCAAACTGTTTTTGATAAAAAGACAGATTTTTATAACACAACCTTTCGCATGAAACATAAAGAAGGTTATGATGTCTGGATTAGTGACAGAGGCAAAGTCATCTCATGGACTGAAGATGGTAAACCGTTAGTGATGGTTGGCACCCATATTGATGTAAGTAGTTATAAAGATCTAGAAGAAGAAATTCGTGAACGAGAAAAGCATTTTAAGTATTTGGTTGAAAATAGTTACGATATCATTTTTTCACTTGATCTTGAAGGAAAAATGACTTACCTTTCACCTGCTTGGGAAAGACTTTTGGGATTTACAGTTGATGACACAATGCATGTCGCTTTTAGACCATATGTCCATCCTGAAGATTTACCTCGTCTAGAAGTGTTCTTTGACCAAATGTATAAAAACAAAAACCATGATGCCTTTGAAGGGTATCGCCTGCTTACAAAAAATGGTGATTATCGCTGGTTTAACATTAACGCTTCTGCATTAACCGATGATGAGGGTCATGTGATTGGCTTTACTGGAACAGCAAGAGACATTACCGGAAGAAAAAGATTACAAGAACAAATCTCTAGGGAAAGAGATTTATTTAGAAAAACATTGTTATCGGTTGCTGATGCTGTCGTTTCTACCAATCAAGAGGGTAAGATTGTGGTGATCAACCCGCAAGCCCAAAAACTTTTAGGATATACCGAAGAAGAAGCAATGGGCAAATATCTTCTAGATATTGCCAAAATCTATGTAGACGAACAACGTAATGGTTTAGCTTCATCGATGGAATCACTCATCCAACAAACCGAAGAGACATTTATCTCAAATGCAACACTTTTAAATCGGATTGGT
>DIER01000048.1 GCA_002418725.1 Acholeplasmataceae bacterium UBA5769 | reverse complement strand
CTTGGGTAGTAAATGAGTTCTGTTAAATCTTTGTTAAATAAGATACCGTCCTTCGATTGATAAGACTTATTTCTCTGATCAACTTCAATCCAAGATAACTGACTTGTTCCAAGAAAAGCACGATCACCAATGACGGAAACGCTTCTTGGGATAAACATGGTTGATATGTGGGTATGTGAAAATGCAGACGGACCAATGAACTTGAGTTGACTATTCAATTCAAAGTCAATGTGTCTTAAGTATGACGTATACCGAAATGCGCTGTGATGAATAAAAACGACCGATGCAGGCACTATAAATGATGTTTCAACTTTATGTGTTGGATACGCGATTAAAATCGTTTTGTTTTTATTATAGAGTACACCATCCATGGACTGATAATATGGATTATCTTCTTCAACTTCAATGGTATATATTCTTTTGATGTTATGAAAAGCATAACTACCCATATGTTTTACACTTTTAGGTATTCGTAAATGGTGAATGGTCGCATCCTCAAAAACATAGTTTCCTATATGTGTGAGTTGACTTTCTTCTTCAAATGTGAAGTCGTGAAGTAACGTCCGATGAAACGCAAAATCTTCAATGCGTTGTACACTTTTTGGTATTTCTAAATAAAACATATAAGCATCGATAAATGCGTATGACCCTATCTCTTCGAGATTCCTAGATAATTTCATGCGACTCGTGGATGCATTTTTAAATGCATGATTCTTGATTTTGGTTACAGGATAGCCCAAGATTTCGTCAAGCATCTGTGGATTTGATTGACTTAAGTCTTGTGTATATCCAATCACTTCTGCATGTTGATCTTCATAAAGCACATACACAAAGCCTTCATGTGTATACATAGATTCGATGGGTTTAACATATGACCTTAATTCTTCATAAGTGAAGTCGATATCAATATATGCTGCTTCATACACAGAGTCTTCCTTGAGCATGGGCTCCATGATTGTCATTCTATTTTCTAGATAATCAGATATTTCAGTTCTAAGGTTTTCTTTGTGTGCTTGAACGTTTAAAACTTCGTTTGATGGCCTGAGTGTTCCTCCACCATATTGTTTAACATAAGATGAATCTTTACGTAGACCACTCCATGAGTACTCATAAAGATGCGTGGGTAGATTGGAATCCTCTTTGAATGTGACAATCATCTGAACACTGGCGAACTGTGTATGGTTGTTTAAGTAAAAATATTCTGCATAAGAACGGTAAGTTAGGTTTTCGATATATTCGATTTTTCCTAGAAAAGTGATTTCTTCTATCTCTTGAATGTTAAATTCACCCCTAAGATAAGCGCGATAAGCATAGTCCTCCCACATGGGATTTATCATGTCGTAAAAGTCTTGATTGTCTGTTTTCTTTTCACTCGGTGTGCAGCTAAAGAGAAAAAAGATCAGTAAAATACTTAATAGAATGAGCATTTTTCTACGCATGAGCATCCCCCAAAGAAATGTTGTTGTTTGTGTTATTATAGCACATTGGATAACTTTTAATGCTTCATCTTGGGGATATATCTATAGAAAATCGCCCCTTTACGCTATAAAGGAGCGAAATTATCTATTGATTTAGCTAATCTTTGAAAGTCTTTCGGTGACCTCTAAAGGTGTTAATTGATACTTTTCGACATAGCGATTACGCTCATGTTTACTGCATTCAAGTGTGCAACCGCCCAAGTATTTATGTTCATTTTCTTCTGAGCATAAAATCTGTTTATTACAATCAGGGTTAGCACAATTGATTTGTCTTTCACAAGGTGTGCCATCAAAATGATCTCTACCGACGATCACATGTTCCACTTGGTTAATGGGAACTTTCAACCTTTTATCAAACACATAACATTGGCCATCCCAAAGTTGTCCTTTAGCAACTTCATCTTTTCCATAAGAGACAATACCACCCTTTAATTGTCCTACGTTTTGATGTCCTTCAGCTTTCAAAAATCCAGACATTTTCTCACATCGGATGCCACCTGTACAATAAGTCAAAATGTTTTTCCCTTTAAGTAGATTTTCATTTTCTTTGATCCATTGTGGTAGATCTCTAAAGTTTCGAATGTTGGGTTTGATGGCTCCTCTAAAATGACCTACCATCGATTCATAGTCGTTTCTAGCATCGATAACAATCGTGTTTTCTTCTTGCATCCGAAGATAGAAATCTTTCGGCTCCACATATTCACCCGTCAGTTTTTTAGGATTGATATCTTCTTCTAAACTCAAATTCACTAACTCTTTTTTGATTTTGACATGCATCTTTTCGAATGCATGTTCCTCTGCTTCATCGATTTTAAAGACAATACCTTCAAATCTTGGATCATTTTCTAAATACGCCATGTAGGCTTCAACATCTTCTTTTAATCCAGATAGCGTTCCGTTAATACCTTCTTTGGCAATATAGATGCGTCCAAGGAGTTGATGATTGTTACAAAATGTGTGATGTTCATCACGGTATGTTTCTAAATCTTCAATCGTGGTGTAGTGATAATACAGTATGACATAATAAGCTTGCATGATAATACTCCTTTTTGATAACTATAAACATCTTAACTTAAAAATCTAAAGTTATCAAAAGTTATGCAACGCATACTTTATTGAAAATTCTCATGGAAAATTATCTTTTTTAAGCGGGTCATGTCGATCATTTATCAAACATGAAAATGTTGAAACGGTTTGTTTTCTTTTTATCTGAGTTAATGATTCTCTATCGATACCACGAAGGAATGATGTGATTAAAATTATCATAGTGGTCTAAAATCATGTAATACATTTTTTTCATATGATTGACATCCTCTTCTCCAAATTTTTCTGCCCATTTTATGCTGTAAACAGCAACATGTGCCGCATATACAGCTAATGTCTCCCAAAAATCACGAGGTATATGATGATTAAAATAAGCATCAATCTGACCTTTTGAAAAAGGAATGCTGATGGCTGATGAAAAACATTCTAGTTTGTAAAATTCCTCATACGGGTCTAAGACATCCCAGCGATTAAAATCAATCACACCTACTCTAAAGTCATTCGTTAAAATCAAATTCCCAGGATGAAAATCCCCGTGCTGGAAAGTTGAAGGCTGATTGCCCATTAAGTGTATATGTTTCTTAATAAAATCAATCACTTGCTGATCTCCTGGCATACGAAGATTAGAAGTTTCGTAAGCATGCAGTTGATTAAGTTTTTTTGTTTGTATATGTACGTCATGTTTAAATGCGTCCGGCACTTGCAATTGATGAATTTTCTTTAAAATAGAGCCTGCTTCTAATCCTAATTGGTACTGTTTATGTTCGTCTAGTTTCGGCAAGGCATCTTCTAGAGATTCACCTTCAACATAAGACAACAGCATGTAACAAAATGAATCATCTTCTGCTTTTCCAAAATGAATGGGCTGAGACATGTCAAAGCCAAGCGTGCTAAAAAGCTTTATTACTTCATATTCTTTTTTCTTAAATTCATAATGTTTGATATCTGATACTCTTAATACATATCTTTGTCCTTGTTTTGTTTTCACATCATATTTTTGGTCACTTGACCAGCCGATGTCTATTTTTTGGATGGATATAAAGTTTTCATGTCCTTCTATGTATTTCAATTGTTCGTGCATGAAATCTTTCATGATTGACCCTCTCTTTTTTTAATTATTTGATGAATAATGATGAAAAAACTCATCACTGAATGCATACTCACTAACGACAAACATTAGATCTGATCATCTAAACATAATGACTTTTTGTTGATGATACTAACCGTTTATGCCAAAACCATTATACAAGATATACATCATTTTTCAACGTTGTTTATCTATAACAAAAAGCTCTTCTTGTGAGTAAGAAGAGCCAGATAATTTTTTAACGATGTTGAAAGATGCGCATGTATAAGTTCATCCACACAAAAGAATTGCCTTTTTGCTACATCCAAATATAACCCCAAATCACCGGTGCACCAGATGAATTCCAATTTGTATCCCATAAATCTGGTTTACTAAATGCTTCAACACAAATGGTTAGATTTGAAGAGCCATGAAACGCATAAGCACCGATGAAGGTCACACTTAGTGGAATATAGACCGTTGTGAGATCATGAGTCATATAAAAGGCATATGAGGCGATCGTTTTAACACCAGTTGGAATTCTCACAATAGTCAACTTATGACAATATCTAAACGCGTAACGACCAATACTCGTTAACTTGCTTCCGGATTCAAAATGAACTGTTTCTAACAAACTCGCACTATCAAATGCATTTTCTCCAATCCATGTCACGTTTGCTGGGATAGTGATTGTCGTTAAGGATGTTGCAAGATAGAAGGTATAATTACGAATACCCGTTAACTGACTATTTTCACCAAAGGTTACTGATGTCACATTGGTAGTTCCAGCAAAAGCTTCAGTACCAATGTCTGTGACACTTGCTGGAATATGAATAGACAAAAGTCCAGTTGAAGATTCAAAAGCTGACATTTTTATCTCTTTAAGAGTTTCAGGAAAATTGATTTCAGATAGCGATGCATTCCAATAAAATGCGTATTCTCCAATGAAGTTCAACTGAATGCCTTCTTCAAATGTAATACGCTGCAGTGCATTTGTTCGATAAAATGTGTGATCTTTAATGTCTGTGATTCCCTTTGGAATAAAAATTTCAGTTAGAGAACTCGCATCAGCAAACGCATATGTTCCGATATATGTTAGCTGACTATCTTCTTCGATGGTTACCGTTTCTAACTTGTTAGCAGCGTGAAATGCGAAATCTCCAATGTAGGTGACAGACTGAGGGATAGTGATACTCTTAAGTGCGTTAGCTTCATTGAATGCATAATCACCAATCGTTTCGAGTTCGCTACCTTCTTCTAAAATGACATTTTCAAGATGAATCGCACCACAGAAGGCGTAGTCTTCAATATCAACGATAAACTTTGGAATGAAAACACTCATGATCACATCATTGTCTTGGAAGACAGAGGGTCCGATGGATGTTACCGGATATCCTAAGTGGTATTTGGGGATACTAACATACCGATCTAGACCTGTATAACTTAGTATATAATAGGATGCTCCATCACTATTGACAGCGAACGTAAACGCTCCTGTTGAGGGAATTTCGGGATAATAATAACCTGCAAAAACCTGTGTATCAAGATCATTGATAAACCAGTTTCCATTTTCACCGATATAAGGTGTGTACCCATCTTGTCCCTTTTCTCCTGGTAATCCTTGTGGTCCTCTTACCGTTTCTAACCATTCTTCATAAGTACCTTCAAAGGTGTTAGAATCTATAGCAAGTTGATATATATGTTTCAATATTTGGGTAAGCTCGCTATCCGTAGATGACCATTTAGCATATAATGTTAATGTGCTGTTTTCGGATGCCAAAAGATTTTCCATCGTAAAGATTATATTGAAATGAACATCCATAAACCACCCTTCAAAAATATAGCCATCTTTTGTAGGGTCTTCTGGCAAATGAAACGTATCCCCTTGTTTGAATATCATTGAATCGCGGGGACTCCCTCCGTTCGTTTCAAATAAAATCGTATATGATACAGCTGGCTTTTTACAACCAGTGAGCACCATCATGAGTAAAACACCAAAAAATATCCAATAAATAGATTTTTTCATATCTTTCCTCCGTATGATTTATATGCTTAATCGTGTTGGCAATTTGATTATACATCTTCGTGATAGATGCGTAAATAGTTACTCATCACATGCTATGGATCATTTCTTTCACATGTAAATGATTAACCTTGTATCCAAATCTATTCTATAATCCATCTCCCATATAGTGTGAGAGTTTCTGCATGCATGTGGTCTATATCGAGTGGTGTCGTCATTTTTTCATCAAGATACCATCCATCAAAGATATAACCCTCTCGTGTTGGTATATAGTTAATCTCGCTATGATAGTTATAATGAATCACCTCGCGCTCATATGTATAGATGATACGTTCGATAGGTAATAACGCCCCCCATCCCCACATAAAAACTTTTCCGCTTGAAGTTAAAGTCGACGTATGGTTAAAACCTAAAGAGATTTGAATCAATTGATCATCTAACAGTCCAAAGTGGTTTGTAATCTCGGTTGGAACATAGCGATGTATGGTTGTATTATCCCCTAATTGACCACTTTCATTTCTACCCCATGTGAAGAATCTTCCGTTTAAGGTTAATGCAGAGGAGTGCATCCACCCCATTGAAACTTTAATGACCCGATCACCACTATCCAATATAAAATGATGTGTTATTTCTGTTGGAACTTTTTTATCGTTATCTGTATTGTCTCCAAGTTGGCCATAAGAATTTAGCCCATACGTGAAAAGTCTTCCGCTGGATGTCAAAACTGATGAATGGTATAAACCTAAAGATACGAAGACGATGCGATCTCCACTCACGAGATTAAAACGACCTGTGATATCTCGTGGTAGTGAAGTGGTTATGAGACTATCATTCCCCAATTGTCCGTAGTCATTATATCCCCACATAAAGAGTCTTCCACTGGATGTCAAAGCTGATGAATGAAGACCACCTAACGACACTTGGATGATTTTATCATTGCTTTCTAAATAGAAATAATGTGTTATATCAAATGGTGTGATGCGATCCATCCAGCTGATTTCTCCCAATTGACCGTATTCATTAAATCCCCACATAAAAAGCCTTCCGTTTGAGGTTAAAGCTGCTGAGTAATATAAAATACCCAGTGAAACTTGAATGATCTTATCACCACTTACAAGATTAAAGCGATCCGTAATGTCTGTGGGAGTTGATCTGCTGATGGTGGTGTTATCTCCTAGTTGACCATAGTAATTGTAGCCCCACATAAAGAGTCTTCCATTTGAAGTTAAAGCTGAAGAAAATTTCCCTCCTAAGGAAACATGAATAATCTTATCACCTTCATCTAAACTAAAATATGGTGTGATTTCGACGGGATCTGGATGCCAAAAGTTTGTATCATCACCCAACTGACCATAGTCATTTTCTCCCCACATAAAGAGTCTTCCATTTGAGGTTAAAACCGCATAATGTGATTCTCCAGAACACACTTGAAGGACAATATCTCCAGGATATAAAATAATATCATTTAACAGATCATGAGCATCTGTTATATAAAATGTTATCCCATATGGATTGATGTTCCACTTCGCATATAACGTGATGTTTTCTGCAGGCATCGTTTCAAATGTGTATGGAGTCTTAAAGTCTATGTCGCTATACCAACCATCAAACGTGTGACCTATTTTTTCTGGGTCGTTGGGAGCTATAACATCTGTTTGATAGTTTTGTGTGATGTCATCAACCTGTGTTCCCTCGTTTGTTTCAAATGTGATGGTATATGAATTGATGGTGTACGTTGCTTTTAAATTTACGTGAGCTGCTGGCATCGTTTGAGGAAGTGTTTTGTCCCAACCTGCAAAACTATAGCCTTCTTTAGTAGCTGCTGGAGGGATAACTTCACTTAAGTCTGCATTGTATTCAAAAGTCGTTGTTTGTAGAACCGTATTGTCTTCATCTAGAAAACGTAGCGTATATGAGTTGATAATCCACTTCGCGTATAGAGTCATATTTTCCGCTGGCATGGTTGTAAATGCATAAGCTGTTGTTAAGTTTGGATTGCTGTACCATCCATCAAACGTATAGCCTACTTTTCCTGGGTCGTTGGGTGCTAAAACATTGCTATGATAATCTTGTGTCATAGCATCGACCTGTGTTCCATCATTCGTCTCAAATGTGATGGTATACCGATTGATGGTCCACTTTGCATAAAGTGTGATGGAGGATTGTGTTAGAAAAATTGCAACAAAGGGCTCTGTTAAAGATTCGTCCACATACCATCTATCAAACGTATATCCCGTTCGCACTGGAATAGGTAAATCGATGTTTGTGTTTGACTCTGTTACGGTGATATCCTCTACATCATTCCCTCCATTTTCAACAAAGCTAATGAAAATACTAAGTTGTTTAGTGCATGAGATCATTACAAAGGTGTATAACAAAAATGTCAATAAAACGATGAATTTACGCATGAAAATCTCCTCCTTTCAAACAATCATCAACTTTAAGTAAAAACGCAACAAGAGATAAAACTCTCGTTGCGTATATATTTGATTTCTCTATATTCGTATTTTATACCTATTGAGTGCATAAAGCAACATGATGAAGGATGCTAAACTATAAGTTCTTAATCGTTTCTATGTCGTTCTTTGATAATTCAAAATCAAAAACATTGATATTTTCAAATTGGTGTTGTTTGTTATGGGATTTAGGAATGACTACCAATCCTTGATTGATTTGATAATTGAGAATGACCTGACTCCATGTTTTTTTATATGGTTTTGCCAGTTCTATTAGGATGTCTTTTATCTTAGCATCTAATTTTGCAAACGATTGATACGCCTGTGGAATGACGTCATTTGATTGACAAAAATCGATCAATGATTGCTGGTGTTTACCAGGATACGACTGAAATTGATTGAGCACAGGTTTAATTCTTGTATGTTTCATAAGATACGCAAGTTGTTCTTCATTGAAGTTGGATACACCAATGGATTTAATGAGACCTTGATCAACATAGGTTTCTAATATCTGCCAAACTCGTATATTTTCTTCATGTGATTCCAGCGGAAAATGAATGAGGTAAAGATCAATATAACCTAAATTGAGTGCTTGAAGTGATTGTTCTACGTTATATATAACAAGTTCATTGGTCTCAATAAACGCTTTATCTTGAGGGATTTTTGAGGTAATAAAGAACTCGCTTCGATCAATGCCAGATTCCTTAACTGCTTTTCCTATAACTGCTTCATTGCGATAATATATTGCAGTATCTATGAGTCTATAGCCTAATTCAATTGCAGATCGAAGTTCTCTTGTGTCAAATGTGATCTTGCCGTTAAAATTGTTGTTTTCTTTTCCAAAAGTATTTGTTCCTGTTCCCAATACAGGAATTTTTAATCCATTACTCATTGTAAGATATTTCATATAAACACATCCATTTCTTGAATACATTATACCAGTTGTTAAATATGATTTAAACATCTTTTATCGAACTTCAAAAATTGAACTCTTGAGATACCTAGACTTATTCTCCTAATATATACATGTAGGAC
>DIER01000024.1 GCA_002418725.1 Acholeplasmataceae bacterium UBA5769 | reverse complement strand
CACCCCTAACATAAGTATAGAGCCTTTATTTATAAATATATTTGAAATGTTTTACATCGGATATTTATGCTATATTAAAGGTAAATATAGGATGAGGTACAATCTATGGAATATATCATTGGGATTACCGTGATGCTCTTGATTGTGATTCTTTTTAAAACACCACTAGGCAATGGTATTTATCGTAGGTGGATGATGAGACTTGTGGTGGGTAAAAACAGACCTAAAAAAGATTTATTTGTTATACATGATATGATGTTTTACGATGGAACTAAATCTCTTTCCATTGATCATGTCGTCATTAATAAAGACGGGGTTCATAT
Organism: Acholeplasmataceae bacterium UBA5769; assembly: GCA_002418725.1. GTDB lineage: Bacteria > Bacillota_I > Bacilli_A > Acholeplasmatales > Acholeplasmataceae > Peloplasma. Next base: position 8,436 of record DIER01000024.1, on the reverse strand, counting down.
CATTTCAACATCGTATGAAAGTGGCATCATATCAGGTAAAGAACAGGATAAAATATGGACGATCTCATCAACTTTTGGTAAACAAAGACTAACCATGGAAAATCCAATTCATAAAAACAATCTTATCAAATTATCCCTTAAGCAAGTCATGCCTATGCAAGTTCCTTTATATGGATATGTTTGTTTTCCAGGACGGACAAAAGTCAAAGTTAAATCAACAGAGACACCCGTTGTAGGGCCAAGATTGTTAAAACATGTCATTTCTAAACACAGAAAACCAGAAGTTATCCTCAAACCACTTGAGGTTAGAAAATTATACGAAGCTTTAAAAAATTTAAAAAAACAAACGTTTAAATATCAAAATATCAGTATTCAAAACAACCCCAAAAAAGCATATCAAAAAGATAGTTATCTCAAAAGTGAACGCTAATCTCTGGTGTTCACTTTTTTATTGAAGCAAAAACGGGGTATAATAGAGTTATCAAGATCGTTTAGGAGGATTTATGGAAAAAACAGAATATAAAATTGCACTACTCATTGATTCAGAAAATGTATCACCCAAGCATATCAAATCAGTGATGAATGAAATTGCAAAATATGGAAGAATTGTGATCGCAAGATTTTATGGGGATATAAATAATTTATCAAAAGATTGGCACAGAACAGCACAAGATCATGCCATTAAACCCGTTCATCAATACAATGTAGCGATTGGTAAAAATGCAGCCGATATGGCTATGGCACTTGATGCTCAAGAAATGATGTATCAAGAAAAAGTAAATGCATTCTTTTTAATTACATCAGACTCAGACTTTACACCACTCGCTGTCAAATTAAGAGAAGGCGGCATGCACGTGATTGGCATCGGCAGTGTGAAAACCACTACCCAAGCTTTTAAATCAGCGTGCAACGAATTCAAGTACTTTGAGTATCTCGATGAAGATGATAACGAAGAAGAAGTGGTTCCCAAAGTAGTTGAAGCTGACAAAGCTGAAATCGAGAGAACCATCAAAGGTTTTATTATCGAAAATGGTATCGATAATCGGATTCAACTCTCTCGATTAGGCGATATTCTCGTCAATCGTTATTCGGATTTTGATCCAAGAAAATATGGTCATAAATCGTTGTCAAATTTGGTCTCAAGTGTGAATGGCGTCGTCTTAAACCAAGAAAAAACGACTACGTATGTTTCATTTAAATCAGCTATGGGCAAAGATGAGATCACGAGAGAGATTGTTGAAATCATTCAAACCAACAAGAGCAAAGAAATGATGTTAACAAAAATTAAACAAGAACTAGAAAAAAGACATCCTTCATTCAATTATGCTGAGTTAGGATTTACTCGGTTTTCCAAGTTAGTTGCAAGCATTCCTGAAGTTTCAGTAAGTAAAAATGCCGCAAAAATCAAATGAAAACGTATAACATCAAATCAGATCTTCCCTCAGTTGCACTTGCCAAAGACAGGGTAGAGATGATATTAAAATATGAACGAGAAAAAGTTATTAAAATCATCCATGGATATGGTTCGACTGGTCTTGGTGGTGACATTAAGACGCATCTTCACCAATGGCTCACACAAAAGATGATGAAACATCAGATCAAAGCTTTTATTCCAGGTGAAGCTTTTGGGCATCTTTTGGGTTATGATCAGACCATTAAAACCTATATACATCTCCTGAAAAAAGATCCAGATGGGCTTCGCCCTAATGAAGGCATTACATATGTCATATTATAAAAAGAGGTTAAACAGATGAATCTATCACCGTATATTAAACCCAAATCAATGATTTATACGGGAGAACACGTGAATGTTCCAACAACCATGACGCATTACACATATAACGAAAAAGTCATGCATGTGACACAAACCCTTGAAAGTGATCCGCAATTCAAACACTACATTCAAGTCACGGGTTTATCAGATGTCAGTAAAATTGAAGCGTTGCGCCAAATTTATCCCATTGACTCCTTGGTTTTAGAAGATGTTCTCAACGTGAATCAACGTACCAAAATAGAAATTAAAGGCTCTTATGTGTTCGCTGTCCTTAATTTTGAATATTTGCTTAAAGGTGAGGTTAAGGATGCTTACATGAGTTTAGTCATGTTTGAAAATACACTGATCACATTCCATGAAACAGAACCACTTTTTTTATCACCACTAAAATCATTATTCGAAGAACACAAGGAATTGAGAGAGCGAAGTATTGATTATCTCTTTTTCCAAATTTTAGATATCATTACGGATAACCATTTGGATATTTTTGATATTCTTGATGAGCAGATAAATCACTTTGAAGAATCAATCATTGAAAATGAGAATATCAAGCAAGATGAGTTTTATCTGATCAGAAAAGGTATGCTTGATTTAAAGAACAAAGTGACACCAACCTTTGAGCAACTTGACAAAGTGATGAGCCGTAAACACGACTTATTTAAAACGGATAACCAGCCCTATTATGATGACTTGATGGACCACTTGCAACGCCTGGATAACAGAATCATGCAATCACGAGAACAAATGCGTAATTTGCTTGATCTTGACATGAACAATCAGTCAACAAAGATGAATAAAATCATGGCCACACTCACCTTGTTTTCAGCTATTTTCATTCCTTTATCCTTTTTAACAGGCTTTTTTGGAATGAATTTTATCCATTTCGGTATCCTTGGCTACAAGGATGCAGTGCTTATTTTTTCAATCATGTGTGCCTTAATCATGATTGGGATGGTGCTCTTTTTCAAACGCAAAAAATGGTTATAATTTTGCATAGAGAGGGCTTCATTTAACATATAAAAAAACATTAAAAATCGTCACCTTCATTGATGACAAAACATGACAAACGTGGTACATTGAAATCGAGGAGATAATCCTTATCATTGCGCAGCAAAAAATGGTGCGCTACCCTTCAAACCACATCAGGCACTGGATGGTTTAACCATCACTTTCCTAAGCGTCATTTGATCGACAAGCACCATTTTTATTCGGTTAATTGATTTGAAAGTGAGGTGAAACGATATGGCAGAAAAGAAAGTTGTTCAAGCAACAAAACCAGCTCCACAACCAACAAAACCAGCTCCTAAAGCTACTGTTAAACCAGCTGGTAAGAAATAGTTGGGCTTTGTTTTCAAACTGATCGTTGAAACACGACCAGACGTTAGGAATAACTTGATACCTACATGTCAGCACAAACGTGTTGACATGTTTTTTTATCTTTTTTTTGAGCTAGCAATCATTTTATTTATATTGAAAACGAAAGAAAACGTTATCATGCGTTTTCACAAAGCAAAAGACTTGACAACCCTTTTCAAAGAAAAAATAAGTGTTATAATGAGGGTGACTAAAACGATACAATTGAAGGAGAAAAAAATGAACTCACACGCTTTTGTGACAAGTGAAAAGCTTGCTCTTTTTTACGCGCAACTTGAAAAAAACAAAAAGCTTCCGGGACCATTAATGCCAACATTACACGATGCGCAGCATATTTTTGGTCATATACCTTTAGACGTTCAAAAAATCATTGCGAAAGAACTAAATGAAAGTATTGCCAAAATCAATGGTGTTGTCACCTTTTATGGCAATTTTTCAGTGACACCAAAAGGTAAAAAAATCATTAGTGTTTGTATGGGGACTGCATGTTATGTCAGAGGTTCTCAAAACATCATGGAAACACTTCAAGATGAATTAAAAATAAAACCAGGTGAAACATCTAAAGATGGTGAAATGACGCTGTGTGCGACGCGCTGTATTGGGGCATGCGGTTTAGCACCTGTTTTTTCAATTGATGATCACATTCATGGTAATGGTAATGTCCAGAAAGTAAAACAAATCTTAAAAGAAATGAAAGCTGCTGCACATGAAACTAAGTGACATTATTAAAGAGTTTAACTGTCAGGTTTACACACCTGAGTTGCTAAAAGAAAAAGACATTAACTATGCGTTTTGTGCGGACTTAATGAGTGATGCACTCATGATTTTAAACTCTGTGAAAGATGATCGCATTTTAAAAGAAAGCATTTTGATCACCGGTTTAACAACCAATCAATCGATTCGAACTGCAGAGATGCTAGATGTGGACGTCGTTCTTTTAGTCAGAGGTAAAATTCCTTCCCTCAAAGTGATTGATTTAGCCAAAGAATCACACATCATTCTCATATCAACTGAATATACCATGTTTAATACCAGTGGCATGATGTATGCCGATGGTATTAAAGGTATTATCTATAATCAACAATGGTAAAAGAATATCAAATCATTGCACGAAACTATGATTTAGCAGGTCGTGCATCATCCGATATCAAACGCACCTTAAAATCGCTTGAACTGCCATGGCACTTCGTTAAAAGAGTGTGTGCAGCATCTTATGAAGCAGAAATCAATGTGGTGATCCATTCTGTTGGGGGGTATGCCACCTTTGAGCTCAAAGATGATCAGGTTATTCTTGACTTTTTTGACGATGGTCCGGGTATAGAAAACATTGATTTAGCGATGATGGAAGGTTATTCAACAGCGAGTGAATTAGATCATGCCAATGGCTTTGGTGCAGGCATGGGATTACCCAACATGAAACGATCTGCAGATGTCATGGAAGTGACCTCAGATCCACTTGGCACACACATTCATCTCATTTTCTATCGAGGTCCCTATGAAAAAAGCTAAGGACATTATGACTACCCATTATCGTTTAATGACAGATAACAAAACGCTGGACCGCTCATTTAAGCACATTTATACAACAGACCTTTTATCACAAGCCATTAAAAGTGCTAAAGACGATGCTGTTTTAATTACTGTCATTTCACATGAAAACACGGTTGCAGTGGCGATGATGATAGATATACCAATCCTTATTGTCACTGAGAATAAGAAAATAACGAATCAAATGATTGAAAAATGCAACGAAGAAAACATTTGTTTATTCGTCACACATTTGATGTCACATGAGGTCGTCATTGATTTATATCAACGAGGTCTTTATGAAATACTATTATGATCTACACATTCATTCAGTGCTTTCACCGGATGCTGATGTTCTCATGACACCAAACAATATTTTTAACATGGCGTACTTAAAGAAGCTTGATATTCTTGCAGTTACCGATCATAATTCGACAAAACAACTTCCCATCTGTCATGAAATTTCTAGAAGTTATGACATGCTGTTTGTTCCAGGAATCGAGTTATCACTTGTTGAAGATTATCATGTCCTTGTCTATTTTGAAACGCTCCAAGACGCTTTAGCGTTTGATACATCACTTGAACCATGGCGAAACCAGAAAAGATATGATGCTATGACAGAGCACAGTCAGGGTATTACTGACATCGATGATCAAATCGTAAGTTACGAGTCTTATGATTTATCATCAAACCTTTCTCTTTCTCTCCTCGATTTAAAACAATTGCTCACATCATTTCGTCATATCTTAGTTTTCGCCCATATTCAAAGACAAAAACACAGTGGATTGCATGTGCTTCCGCAACCTGGAGTTCATGCGTGTGAAATAGGTAGTTCGAAGCACATAAATTTGATGAAAGAACATCATTTAGAAACAATGAAAGTTCTTTATAGTTCTGATGCACACACGATTACAGATATTAACGAAAGAGTAGAATCGAATGTCATTGAACTCGATGAGTTAACGATGGATGCATTTTTTAGGTATTTTGAACATGGATGATCTCGCAATGTATCTCTTTGATTTAACCCAAAACGCAATCGCTGCTAAGGGAAAGAAGATCACGTGTGAAATCATAGAAACAACACATCTTGATATTACACTTTCAGATGATGGTATTGGCATGCATCATGATGTACTTCAAAAAGTCACATCACCATTTTTCACCACCAGAACGACAAGACGAGTCGGTTTAGGTCTTTCTTTAATCCGTATGCTTGCAGAACAAACAGAAGGTACGTTTGATGTCACATCAACGCCTGGTCAAGGCACAACACTTCATATAAAACTCAATCATCAACACATCGACATGCCACCGATAGGGCATCTCGGAGAAATGATTGTTCTTATTTCACAAAACAAAACCATCGACCAATATATCTTTACCTACAAAAAAGAAGCCAAACAATGGACGTATGATTTAATGACTTACCGGCAACTACTCAAAGATACGTTATACGATATCAGTGTCATGCAATATTTACAAGAATATCTTCAACAAGAAATCAATAAAGTGAGGGAAAACAGATGAAATCACTCGAAGATTTACAAAAATTAAGAGATGAAGCCTTAAAGAAAATGAATGTACGCTACATCAAAGGTGGTTATCGTATTCAAGTTGGGATGGGAACGTGTGGCATCGCATCAGGTGCTAGAGAAGTTCTCCAAGGCTTTTTAGCTGAGTTAAACCAAAGAAATATCACGAATGTGAGTGTCACACAAGTGGGATGTATGGGCGAGTGTGCCTATGAACCTATGGCTGAAATTATTGATGAAAATGGACAATCATTTGTCTACTGTTCAATCAACGGACAAATGATTAAAGAGATCATAGAGTCTCATATCGTATGCCATCAACCCATCCATAAACATTTGCTGACTAGCAGAAAGGGGTAAATGAGATGCTCGAAAGAAATCAAGTACTCATCTGTGGGGGCACAGGATGTTTAAGTTCAAAATCCAAAGAAATCAAAGATACATTTGAAAATGTGTTATTAAATATGAACATGAAAGCCGAGGTTGGCTTAGTCTTAACGGGTTGTTTTGGTTTATGCGAAAAGGGTCCCGTTGTCATTGTTTATCCAGATGAAACGTTTTACTCTCATGTGACGTTAGATGATGTAGAAATCATCTGTCATGAACATCTACTTAAAGGTCGTCCCGTTGAAAGATTAATGATTAAAGATCCCGTTGACAAAACAAAAATTAAAAACATAAGTCAACTCAAGTTTTATGCAAAACAACGTCGCATTGCATTACGTAACTGTGGAAACATCAATCCTCTTGAGATTGAAGAGTACATCGCCAAAGATGGGTATATGGCCTTAGCGAAAGTATTGAAAAACATGACGCCACAAGACGTGGTCGATGAAATGATCAAATCGGGTTTACGTGGTCGTGGTGGCGGCGGCTTTTCAACGGGTAAAAAATGGCAATTTGCAAAAAACTCTGTTTCTGATCAAAAATATGTCATATGCAATGCGGATGAAGGCGATCCGGGTGCATTTATGGATCGTGCCGTTCTTGAAGGTGATCCACATTCTGTATTAGAAGCGATGGCCATCTGTGGGTATGCCATTGGTGCGAACCAAGGTTATATTTATGTTCGAGCAGAGTATCCAGTTGCGGTTGAAAGATTGAAAATAGCCATTGAACAAGCAAAAGCATATGAACTTTTAGGAGATCATCTTTTTGGATCTGATTTTTCATTTCATATTGACATCAGACTTGGTGCAGGTGCTTTTGTGTGTGGTGAAGAAACTGCACTTATTGCTTCCATCGAAGGTTATCGTGGGATGCCAAGATTAAAACCACCTTTTCCAGCAGTCAAAGGTTTATGGGGGAAACCCACCAATGTGAATAACGTTGAAACATTTGCCAATGTTCCTGTGATCTACTTAAAAGGGGCAGATTGGTTTAAATCTATAGGCACTGAAAAATCAAGCGGTACCAAAGTGTTTGCTCTTGGTGGCAAAATCGTTAACACAGGTTTAGTCGAAGTTCCGATGGGGACAACCCTCAGAGAAGTCATTTATGACATCGGTGGTGGTATTCCAAACAAGCGTCAATTTAAAGCCGTACAAACCGGGGGTCCATCAGGTGGATGTATTACGGAAAAAGATTTAGATACACCGATTGATTTTGAAAACTTAACCGCACTTGGATCGATGATGGGATCTGGTGGGATGATCATCATGGATGAAGATAACTGTATGGTCGATGTCGCACGTTTTTACTTGGATTTCACTGTGGATGAATCTTGCGGCAAATGTACCCCATGTCGTGAAGGAACAAAACAGATGAAAGTGATCTTAGATCGCATTTGTGATGGTAAGGGTACACTTGAAGATATTGACGAACTTGAAAAATTAGCGCATATGATACAAGAAACATCGCTTTGTGGACTTGGTCAAACAGCACCAAACCCTGTTTTATCAACATTAAAGCATTTTAGACATGAGTATGAAGCCCATGTGATTGATAAAGCATGTCCAGCAGGTGTATGTCGTGAGTTAACCAACTTCGTGATTGATGATCATTGTATTGGCTGTACAAAATGTGCAAAGAACTGCCCAACAAACGCCATTACGGGTTGGCCCAGACAAAAACATATCATTGACTTAGATCTCTGCATTCGTTGTGGGGCATGTAAAAAAGCATGTCCAGTGAATGCCATCTCAAGCATAGGTATACATGAGGAGAAAAGACCATGATAAAAGATGTTCATGTGGTCATTAATGGCCAAGAAATCACAACTCAATC
>DIER01000007.1 GCA_002418725.1 Acholeplasmataceae bacterium UBA5769 | reverse complement strand
GTATTGGTCGATATCTGATGTGATTCTTTTTCCGCATAAGCGATGAACATAATGCGGATAAACATAGAGTAGGATTGAGTATTGATAGTTGTCTTAGGAGCTTCTTGTTCCTAATGATAAAAAGATTTATTGACGTTAAGCATCGATTTGTAGTATGTGCTATACTGTTTATAAAGAATAACGATTATGGAGGGAACATGAGTCAAATTAAATGTCCACATTGTGGGGAAGTATTTACAGTTGATCAATCAAGTTATGCGGAAATATTAAGTCAAGTAAGAAATGACGCATTTAACACCGAAGTTCATGAAAAACTAGAACAAATCAAAGCGTTACAACAAAAGGATTTAGAGAATGAGCAGATAAAATATAAACAAAAACTTAAAGAAGAGATATCACAAAAAGATAGAGAAATATTAGAACTTAATCAAAAAATACAATCACTAGATCAAAAAAAAGAGATTGAAAAAAAGAATGTTGAAAGTAAGCTCAAAGAAGAAGTGAATCAAAAAGATAAAGAATTACAGAGCATGCAATCTAGACTTCAACTCTTTGAAAAAGAAGCAGAATTAAAAGTTCAACAAGAGTTAGCCCTAAAAGAAAAGCAAATGATGGAACTCACGACTAAAATGGAACTTGAAAGAAAACAAACAGAATTAGAAAAACAGTCATTAAAAGAAAATTACCAAATTCAATTAAGAATTAAAGAAGATGAAATCGAGAGGTATAAAGATTTCAAACTTAAACAATCCACAAAAATGTTAGGTGAAACACTCGAACAACATTGTGAGATCTTGTTTAATCGCATGAGAATGACTGCCTTTCCAAATGCAACGTTTGAAAAAGATAATGATGCACGAAGTGGTTCTAAAGGAGATTTTATCTACAGAGAATTTGATAATCAAGGTATTGAAATCATTTCTATCATGTTTGAAATGAAAAATGAAGGCGACGAAACAGCAACTAAAAAGAAAAACGAATCATTTTTTAAAGAACTTGATAAAGATAGAAACGAAAAGAAATGTGAGTATGCCGTACTTGTTTCCTTGTTGGAATCGGATAGTGAACTTTATAATGTCGGTATTACAGATGTGTCGTATCAGTACCCTAAAATGTTTGTTGTCCGTCCTCAGTTTTTCCTCCCCATTATATCCTTATTAAGAAATGCTTCATTAAATGCATTGAAATATAAACAAGAAGCTCAATTGATGAAACAACAAAACATTGATGTGACTAGATTTGAAGAAGAACTTGATGAGTTTAAGGTGGGTTTTGCAAGAAATTATAAACTTGCAAGTGATAAATTTAAAATTGCTATCGAAGAAATAGACAAAACCATAACCCATTTACAAAAAACGAAAGATGCCCTACTATCAAGTGAGAATAATTTAAGATTAGCCAATAACAAAGCTGATGACTTAACCGTGAAAAAACTTGTTAAGGATAATCCAACCATGAAAAAGAAGTTTGATGAATTAAACTAGATTCAGATTATTGAGTTCAATAGAGATAAATTTGTTCAAGTAGATCATTGATTGATCTACTTTTTTTAAAAGAAAGTTGAGTTTTGCGACTTTTGATTGATAGAGGATGTTTTCGGGTAAAGTTAATTATCACTGCTGATCTGAAGGGAATTATCTTTTTTAATAAGGTGTGCTATAATTAGTGTAAAATCACGGTCTAAGGGGATAAAGAAATTGATTGTTTATACAAATACAATAAGAAACTTTAATCACGATGTAGATGATGGCATTATCGCTGAAAAAGTTAAGTATGAACTTGAGAAAAGAAATATCATCAACAATAACCCATCTGAGTTTAAGTCATGGGATAGTTCTTTACTGTACATGAAAAATGTACTTAACTGTGAAGAGATAAACCAAGAACTCCATGTAGCCATTGAATATCAAATACCTGCCACTTCGAAAAGAGTGGATTTTATTGTTTCTGGTAAAAATGATGAAGATGAAAAGCATGTTGTCATTATTGAACTCAAACAATGGGAATCAGCGAAAAAGACAAGTAGAGAAGACTTGGTCACCACTTTTTTAGCGGGCACAAATCGCGCTGTCACCCATCCTTCATATCAAGCGTATTCATATGCGAAAACCATTGAACACTACAATGAATATGTTCAAAAAGAGAAAATTGAACTTCATCCATGTTGTTACTTACATAACTACAGTGAAGAGTATAGACATGAAATTGATAATCATTTATATCAGGATATTATAAAGTTATCTCCTATGTATTTAAAAAGAGATGTCAAGAAACTAAGAGAATTCATTAGTCAACATGTAAAGAAGTCCGATCAAGGAAAGATTTTATATCAGATTGAACACGGGAAGATAAGACCTTCAAAGGTACTTCAGGATTCATTGGTTTCGATGATTAAAGGTAACAAAGAGTTCTTTATGATTGATGAACAAAAAGTTGTTTTTTCTACAATCAAGAAGTTAGTGGAAAATGCTATCAAGAATAACGAAAAATATACTATTGTTGTTGAAGGTGGACCAGGAACAGGTAAAAGTGTGATTGCCATTAATTTACTTGCAGAATTTAAAGGATATCTTGTGAACTATGTTTCTAAAAACTCTGCACCTCGCAATGTGTATTTTGAAAAAATGAAACAAGGAAATTTCAAATTAAACTATGTAAAGAATCTTTTTAAAGGTTCTGGTTCATATTATGAAGTTGAATCGAATAGGTTCGATTGCTTGATTGTTGATGAAGCCCATCGTGTAAACGAAAAATCCGGTTTATTTAGCAATAAAGGTGAAAATCAGATCAAGGAGATTATTAACGCTTCTAAAGTAAGTGTGTTTTTTATTGATGAAGATCAAATTGTGACAACCAAGGATTTTGGATCAATTAATGAAATAAAGAAACAAGCGAATTTGCTAGGCAGCAAAGTATTTCAAGGTGATGATTTTAAACTGACATCTCAGTTTAGATGCAATGGTAGTGATGGTTATATTGCATTTTTAGATCATGTATTAGGTGTTCGTGAGACCGCAAATACAGAGGGATTCGAAATGGAATATGATTTTAGAGTCTATGATGATCCAGTTCAAATGCGAGAAGATTTACGTGCTAAAAATCTTGTCTTTAATAAATCACGAATGATTGCTGGATATTGTTATGAATGGATTACAAAGAACAATGGAAAACCAGATGTTTATGATATTGAATTAGAAAACAATTTTAAGGCAAAATGGAATTTTAGTACAACAAATACATGGGCAATCGATGAAGACTCTTTTGATCAAGTTGGGTGTATTCATACATCACAAGGACTCGAGTTTGATTATGTTGGCATCATTATTGGTAAAGATATGGTTTATCGAGATGGCAAAGTGCTGACAGACTTTACTAAAAGAGCTAAAACAGATGCCAGTTTAAAAGGTATTAAAACTACAAAGAATTTTAAATTAGCAGATCGTATCATACGAAACACATATAAAACGTTATTGTCTAGAGGACAAAAAGGTTGTTATGTCTATTGTGAAGATATTGAACTAAGAGAATACTTACGACACGTCGTTAAGAAAATAGGTGATTCAAATGAAAGAAGTCATTGATAAGTTGATAAAGTTTAGAGATGAGCGTAACTGGAAACAATTCCATACACCAGAAAATCTTGCGAAGTCCGTTGTATTAGAAGCAGCAGAATTACTTGAAAATTTTCAATGGCAAAATCAAGAGGTTGATATTCAAAATGTCAAAGAAGAGATTGCCGATATTGTCGCATATTGTTTGTTACTGTGTGAACACTATGAATTCGATTTAAAAGAAATCATCCTAGATAAGATTAAGAAAAACGAAGAAAAGTATCCGATACAAAAATCTTTTGGTAAATCTAGTAAATACAATAAATTAGATCAATGAGGTGTATTCATGGGGGATATTGCACAAAATTTATCCAAATCCATAAAAGAAGCCAAGTGGCTATCCATCGATTACCAAAACAAAGAGGGAGAAATGACCTCTTATTGGTGTGCAATAACGGATATTGATATTCAATCACGTAAATTTACGATTAATGCTTTTAATATTATGAAAACGAATAATAATAAAAAAGGCGTCCTTTATGATGCCTTTTTGTTTTTTGATCGTATATTAAGAGCTGACATTCTCGAACACACGACCTATAAACGTCCAGATGAGTTGCTTAAGAAGATTGAGGATAACATCCAAGATTTAGCTTGGCTTAAATACGATTTATTTAATGAAAAAATTCTGAACTACATTAAGGACTGTATTAAGTATGATTCTGTTCCATATCAAAAAGAAACTGCGCTGATTTCTGCGATTGATGAAGAATCACTCAAAAAAACAAGAGAATTAGGCTTTTACAGTTTATCATTGAAGCAACTAGCTGAAATAACTGAAAAAATTGAAAAAATAGGTAAGCAAGATAAAGAGAGAGTCTTTAAAACAACTGAACTTGCTTTAAACATGCTATCCATTTCAACAAAACAAGGCTTATTTGTTTGTGCGTATAAAAATCTAATGCTAGATCCGATAGAAAGAAAACTCGTTCTTGATGATTCCGTTCAATTTAATTATGAGTTTGCAAGTGATGAAGCTGAGTCCTATAGACATAATTTAAGAAACTACCTTGATCTAGAAGTGGATGAGTTTACAGAACTATTTAAAAGACACCCCAAGCACGCGAAAGAAATGCTTATTCCTTCATTGAAAAGGTTTAACGAAGATTTAGATGATAGGCCTTATATGATGGATTTAGTTCGATCGTATAATGCATTTATTGATAAAGAGTTTGAATCCATTGCTGAGGATAAAAAACTTAATCAGTTATCGATTCCGCTTCAAGCATTTTTTGGTAACATGGATATTAGTTATTTGAGTAGAAAAAGAGCTTTTGATATTGTTTTACTTGATAATATGATGAATGTTGATCAACTTAGAGTCATTCACAATGCCTTAAAACAACCGATTACTTATGTACAAGGTCCTCCAGGAACAGGAAAGACTCAAAGTATCATTAATCTCGTTATCTCTGCGTTTTTCAATGAACAAACCATTTTAATTTCATCAAATAACAATAAACCAATCGATGATATCTACGTAAAACTTAGAAACTTAAAATCTAAGAACCTAAACATACCTTTCCCTGTGCTCAGATTAGGAAATAATGCAAAGGTTAAGGAATCAATCGAGATTATAAAACAATATTTAATACAAACTGAGTCCTTTGAGTCTGATGATACAAAACTTTCACGCATTGGTTTAAGTAACAAAAATAGTATGAAAGACATTAATGAAATTATCGAAAACTACGAAAGAAGACTTGAACTTGAAGAAGAGATTGATGCGTTAGAAAGCATGCTAAAAGAATTATCCAGCGAGTTGAGATCAAGTATTATTATTCAAACTGAGCTTGAAAAAAAACAAAGTGAATTAAGTCATATTCCGACATATAAAGATGAAGAAATTCATCAACATGTTGTTAAGATTAACGACAGTTTTTTAATGTGGTTATTTTTTACAAGTATTAAGCATATTAAGAAACTTAAGGAACCAAAGTTCAAGGAGTTTATGGATATCATATATCATCAAAACGATGATGAACAAGTGCGATTATTTAATCAATATTTGCACGACGAAGAGCATTTAGCTATGATTCAAAAGGTTTTCCCTATCATCATGACCACCAATCAATCAGCGTATCGATTAGGACAACCCAAACCAAGTTTTGATTTGACAGTGATTGATGAAGCCGGGCAATGCTCTATTGGCCATGCTCTTTTTCCAATGATTAGGGGAAGAAAGCTGTTGCTTGTTGGTGACCAAAATCAGTTGAAACCCGTTATTACATTGAGTCCGGAAACAAACAGAAAGTTGATAAAAAAACATCAGATAGGAGCGACATATAATTATGTTGAGAGCTCAATTATTCGTTTGATGCAATCGGTTGATAGTATTTCTAAGTTTATCTTATTAAGGTATCACTATCGATGCCATAAAGATATCATCGATTTCAGTAACAGAAAGTATTATCATAAGAAATTAATCATTCCCGAGAGACCCGGGTTTGATCAACAAGCACTATTCTTTTTAGATATCAATCAAAAAAAATCTTCAAGATCAAATGAAAGAAATACGTCTTTAATCGAAGTTAATGCAATTATTGAAGACATTAAATCCAAACCAAGAGAATCTGTGGGGATTATCACACCTTTTAGAAATCAAGCTGATCTTATCAAAACAAGGATTTATGAAGAAGGATTAAAAAATGTCGATGTTGGTACTGTACATACTTTTCAAGGTGATGAAAAGCATACGATATATATGACAACTGCAATCACATCAAAAAGTTCGCCTAAAACTTTCGAATGGATAAAAAATAATGATGAACTTCTTAATGTTGCAACTACACGAGCTAAGAAAGAGTTTGTTTTGGTTGGCGATTTTAAAGAGATTAAAAAGAGAACAAGAAAAACAAATGATTTATATGAACTTGCTGAGTATGTCAAAAAGAATGGTAAAGAAGTCATGTTAACTGAAGTAACAGGAAGTGAGTATATTAACAGCATGAATTATAGGCAGTATAATACAGCAAAAGAAAAAGAACTGTTAACAACGGTTAACCATATTTTATCTTTTGGCAATAGGTATGTCATAGGTAGACAAGTTAAAGTTGCAGATATTTTAAGAAAGTACACACAACCTGAATTGTTTGATTATGGTACGAAAGCTGTTTTTGATTTTGTCATTTATCAAAAAATGAAAAATGATGATATACCGAGACTTGTCATAGAATTAGATGGGGATGAACATAAGACTGATGAAAATGTCATTGAAAAAGATAAAATGAAAGAAAAAATTTGTAAAGATAACAATATAAGACTCATTAGAATTCCTAACAACTATACAAGGAGATATGTATTTATTAAAGAAATATTGAATAAACTCATTGCTAATTAGCGCAACTTCAATAAGTTTTTATATCGTATGTTTAATCAGATATATTTAGAAAGCAAGAAGCAAATTACAAGAAAAAGGTGACATGATGCCAAAGAATTATACTAATTGTAGTGAATGTCCATTTAATTATACACAAAAAGAGAAAAGCAAGATTTCAGCAAATGCAATGAAAACCTTAGAGTTACCATTAGAGAAAGAGGACAATGGTTCAGAAGTGTTGCTTGTCTTTGAAGCTCCAGGTTTTTTTGAGTGGCGCAATAGAAAACCTGTATTTGACTCTCGAGATGATGGTATGAATAATTCTGCTGGAGCAATGTTTGCAAAAGCTTTAGAGAATAACAATAAACTTAGGGATTCATACGATATTACAGAAGCTGTGCAATGTTTCCCGGGATCGCAAGCCAAGAAAAAACAAACTGAGGTTGATTTAGCATCTCTATATTGTATTACAAATCTCTATAATGATTTAATTAATCCGAATTATAAGAAAATTGTCTGTTTTGGTGAAGTCGCATCACGAAGTATAAGAGTTATAACTCAAATTTATCCATTTAGTGGGAAAGTAATCGAACTTCTTCATCCCTCTGCAAAAGAAAACAACCAGGAAAAACTAGACCATGATGTAAGAAATAACTTATAAAGAATTCAAGAATAAATGGTGTTGATAAACTCGTGCATTATCTAAATAGTCACAATTTATGTAATATACAGATTCAAATGGAGGTTTTTACATGCCAACAGATTTTCCATATCCTGTCAAAAGAACAGGAAATGATATTGATCCAAGATTAGTTATTTTATTAGAAAACATCAACTCAAATCCAGATTTTATTTTTTGGAATCCTGAATATGTTATGAGTAAGGATGGAGTTTATTTTGATCAAGGAATGCCGATTGACACTGTGCGATTATATGATAAATGGTGGAAAGAACTCTCGGAATCATGGAATAAGGACGGCAAGTTCAAGAATAGCGAGGTATTGGCTCTTGAGTATTATCCATATGCTACAAGAAAAGATACAAAAGATAAAGAGATATACCCCGGTAAAAAAGATGAAAAATGGAATGAATATGCGATCAATGCATTAAAAGAAAATATAGAAATATTAAAAAGATTGATGAGAGATGGAGTTTACATTTTTGTCTATTATAAATCTGGATGGTTCGATAAAGTTCCTGAGTTAGCCTGTTATGAAAAACTAAAAATCTCGTCAATCGATAATTCGGAAAAACATCTTAAGAGTACTCTACCTAATATAATAAGAAAGAGATTTGAACAGTTCATAGATGCAATAGAAAAATAGGTTATGAATGATTGGAAGATTAATAATAAAACACCAGTGTATAAATTCTGGTGTTTTGTTTATAAAAATGTAATATCAATCCATTAAGATATAAAACTCATAATTGGATGTGTTTTCGGAGTCATTTTTTCAATCTAATTAAATCATTGTCGATGTCATACTTGTTTAAGCTTTTTACCATTTCGATGAGTTCTTCATTCGTTAATGCAACAATTTTCGATTCAAGTTGTTTAACGAAGAAGGCATCAAAAACCTCAGTGAATTTTGCTTTATGTGTTGATTTAAACTGACGTTCTAATCTGTGTTCGATTTTTCTTATGATTCTTTTTTTGATGTAATCATCGAAACTCACACCATCTTCTAAACCGATAATGTTGCCGGTCTCAATTACAAAGTAATTATACTCACCTTTATTGTTAGCATTCTCTTCAGCTCTCGCCCGTACAACCACTGGAGAAGCCTTCTTGCCATAATGAACTTCAACCAATGAAGCCAACTCTTTTGCTGTAGATTTCCTTGAAGGTAGATCCTCCAATGTTTTTATCATGGATTCTACGAGAGTTAATGTGCTTTCTGTATTTTTATAATCAGGTTTTTCAATAATTTCTAGATTGTTTTTAGCAAACTCTAAATCAAAAATGACATATTTGCCAATGCCTTTATCAACGATAATAGCATACTCATTTTCTTCGATTACTTCATCAATCTTTTCTAAGTTGATATTTAGTTCTTGTTTTGTGATGAGTCCTTTAAAGTCTAGTTTCATATACACATACCTCTACAATTATTATAACATCGCCTAAGATGATTTTGCAAAAAAAGTATACAAAAACGCCAGATAGTGATAAAATAGTATTGAATAGAATTATACAAGTATAATTGTATATATCGGAGGTGGAACCATGGATCGTTTACAAGAAGCAGTTGCTTTATATCATGAAAAAGCATATGAGAAAGCTTATACTAAGTTCTTGACATTAGCAAATCATGGCGATGCTATAGCACAATACTATGTTGGATTGTTTTATAGAAAAGGTATAGGCGTTGATGATGACCAAAAAGAAAGTTTTAAATGGTTTTTAAAATCTGCAGAAAATGGTTATCCAGAATCTCAATATTTGGTCGCCAAAGCTTACATTGAGCATCCAAAAGACGCAGGAACACCACTTACGGAAGAAGATTTAACTCGTATTAATCAAAGAATAAAGCATAATCCATACTATGTACCATTTTTTCATGCTGCTGGTGTTGGTGTAAAACCAGACATCGACTTATCATTTACATGGATGCTAAGAGCAGCTAAAAATGGTCATGTGAAGGCACAAGAAGAATTGCTATATTACTATTTAACAGGTGATTTATCAAAAAGAAGCACTCATTCACTTAAAGATTGGATAGATGTAGAAAAATATAGGAACAATCCGAACGCTTATTATATAGAAGGTCAAATTCTGAGCGGGTGTTACGATTACATAGATGAAGCTATAAAGGCCTATACAAAAGCATATGAACTTGGCTTTGTTAAGGCTGCGGATGAACTTGGCGAACTCTATGAGAATAAAAATGGTGAAACACATGATTACAAGAAAGCATTAAAGTGGTACCTGCTTGGAGCAAGCACACATCAACTTCCCTTTTCTCAGTATCGACTCGGTCATTTTTATAGAACTGGTCATGGCGTAGAGAAGAACAGAGATAAGGCTATACTGTGGTTCGAAACGGCTGCGAACAATCATCACCATGATCCTTATGTATACTCTTGCATCGGAAAACTCTATATGGAAAAAGGTGATGTTACAGAAGCAGTTCAATGGTTCAAAAAGGGTGCTATATTTTCAGACTATGACTCAGAATTGAGATTGAAAAAATGCTATGATAATGGTTATGATGTTGGTGAAATTTATCATCATAAGTTCAACTTATTAGATAGAGGGAAATCGGGAGATTTTGATGCACAAAGGTTGTTTATTAAGCATTATATTATCCATCAAGAAGGTTATGATTGGGCTTTTGAAAACTGGGTAAGTTTTGAAGCAACCGAAGGTTATCCGAGTGTTCAAAAAAGATACATTGATAACCGAATAAGAGGTATCGAGTTAGATAAAGCACTACAATGCTATGAGTTAATCGCAGAACTCGGGAATACCCATGCTCAGTATATGACAGCCATATTTTATAAGGATAAAGATAGAGACTTCTTTGACCCTAGGAAATCCATTTATTGGTATGAAAAAGCAGCTAAACAAGACATCTATGCGCAACTTGATATGGCGTATCATTATGCGCATGGAATTTATGTAAATATAGACTATCTAGAAGCCTATCAACGATACCAAGATGTCGTATTAAAGATGAAAGATATTAAAGATCTCTTTGAGATTAACAAAATAAATGATAGGAAAATAAGATATAACGCTGGCAATGATGAAGCAGAAATAAAAGCGTTTAGTGGCGATGTTCATGCACAACTTTATTTGGGATGTTTGTATCAATATGGTTTTGAGGTACAGACGAATATAAAAAAAGCACTGATTTGGTATTCTTTAGCGTTTAATCAAGGAAGTGAAGAAGCAAACATTCAATTATCTATCATTAATAAAGATAATCATGAGCTATAGATTGATAAAAAAACAAGGATAGTACAAGCGTTTGTCTTTTTGATAGAAGGAGATAATAAAAATGGAAAATGTGTTAATTTTTTTGATATCTGTTCAGTTTGTGTTACTTTTTGGCATCATTATCTTTTTGTGGTATCAGTTTAATAGTACAGATTCGAGATTAGTTAAACTTATTAAAGGAAAAATTGATTTAGAACGTATTTCGCATGATCAAGATCATGTGTTGTCTATCGGTGATTTAGAAGAAGACAACTCCTTAAATTGATGATATAGTAAATTCCCCAAAGTTATCACAAAAGTATATATGTTGTGTTCATGAATGTGACCATATAAATAGAGTAATCTCTATTTAATGAGTATATTTGAGAATGTGTTCTATGATTAATGTTGACGCTAAATGAAAATGATTAGAAACGAACCGGATTTAAGAGACCTAACTCATTTCTAACGATCAGAGCAAAAAGTTATTATATGTCTTGACATTAATTTTTGTGTGAATATAATAATAATTGGATTGGCACAATAAACACAAGAGTGCCAGAAATGGAGGGAATAGTGTGATTAAGCCATTGGAAGACTATGTTGTCCTATCTGTCAAAAAAGAAGAGAAAACGACTGCGAGCGGTATCATTCTTGCGACTGAGGATAAGGACAGACCGGCGATTGGTAGAGTCATTTCTGTCGGCCCCAAAGTTGAGAATATCAAGGTTGATGACGAAGTGATATACCAATCTTATGCGGGGACTAAAGTCAAAATTGAACAGATTGAATATTTGCTCGTTCAATCCAAAAACATTCTCGCAATTCTAGAAAAATAAACTAAGTTAAAGGAGGGTACTTACCATGAGTAAAGAAATTCGTTATGGTAAAGATGCAAAAGCGTCTTTATTAAAAGGGGTCGACTTACTTGCTGATGCAGTGAAGATCACCCTAGGTCCTAAAGGAAGAAATGTTGTATTAGATAAAGGCTATGGATCACCTTTAATCACAAACGATGGTGTATCCATCGCAAAAGAAATCGAATTAAAAGATCCCTATGAAAATATGGGAGCGAAACTACTTTATGAAGTCGCATCAAAAACAAATGATGTTGCAGGCGATGGGACAACCACGGCGACACTGCTTGCACAATCGATCATCCATAAAGGATTTAAAGCAGTTGATAATGGGGCAAATCCTGTTTTAGTAAGAGAAGGTATCGAACGTGCAGGTAAGGAAGTAGCAAAAAAATTACTGGAAAAATCACGTCCTGTTGAAACAAGAGAAGATATCGAAAATGTTGCAAGCATCAGTGCATCTTCTAGAGAAATCGGAAAGATTATTGCAGAAGCGATGGACAAAGTATCAAAAAATGGTGTAATATCTGTGGATGAATCTAAAGGTTTTGAAACCGAACTAGAAGTTGTTGAAGGGATGCAATACGATAAGGGTTATATTTCACCGTACTTTGTAAACGATCGAGAAACGATGACGGTTGAACTTGAAAATCCTTATGTACTAGTAACAGATCAAAAGGTATCAACCATTCAAGATATTTTACCTATTTTAGAACAAGTAGTTAAAGCGAATAAGCCATTATTGATCATTGCTGATGACATAGAAAACGAAGTCACATCAACATTGATTTTAAACAAGTTAAGAGGAACATTCAATGTGGTTGCTACCAAAGCCCCAGGATTTGGTGACAACCAAAAAGAGATGTTAAATGACATTGCAATTTTAACTGGTGCAACATTCTACGCTAAAGATTTGCAAATGAAGCTTCAAGATTTAAAACTAGAAGATTTAGGTTTTGTACATAAAGCTGTTGTAAAAAAGGATACAACAACATTGATTGGTGGTCAAGGAGAAAAGAAAATCATAGAGGATCGCATCCATGAAATCCAGGCGCAGATCAACGTTTCATCTACTGAGTATGACAAAAAACGTCTACAAGAAAGATTAGCCAAGCTTGCGGGTGGTGTAGCTATCATTAAAGTAGGGGCAGCTACCGAATCGGAACTTAAAGAAAAGAAACTTCGAATTGAGGATGCTTTAAATGCGACCAAAGCAGCTATTTTAGAAGGTATTGTTGCAGGTGGTGGGTCGATCTTAGTCGATATTCAAACTGAACTTAAACAAACACTAAAAGATCACCACATCGATGTTTATAAAGGCATCTTGGCTGTACTGGATTCCTTATCTCAGCCCCTTTACCAAATTGCTGAAAATGCAGGATTTGATGGTCAAGACATTTTAGAAGAGCAACGTAAGCAAGCAAAAGATTTTGGTTTTGACGCTAAAGAAGGTAAATGGGTCAACATGATAAAAGAAGGCATCATCGACCCAACAAAAGTCACCCGAAATGCCATATTAAATGCATCAAGTATTGGTGCTTTGATGATTACCTCAGAAGCAGCAGTAGTTGAAATCAAAGAAAAAGATACACGTATGGAAACACCACCGATGTATTAATGAAATAACATAAGACTTTTATTGAAAAAAAGCAATCCTATTTATAAAGATTGCTTTTTATGTTTTGAGTAATGTTTCTTGACGATTTAGATGTAGATTTTTCATGTTTTTCAAGCTCTACAAGAAGTTTCGTCATAAACTGATAGGGTACAGCGCTCGCTGATAACTGACCCACATCACCTGCGATAATCAAATCATACTTAGGGACATAGAAGAGCCAAGAGCCTGTCACACCTGTATGACCATAAAACTCAGGGATTTGCTTAAATGGTGGTAAGAATTTAGGATAGATAAGGCGTGTTATCCCGTAACTATATTCAATCGGCCAACCAGGGCTTGTTGGAATCATTTGAAAACCAAAGGTATGCCAATGACCAATCATCTTTTGGAAGGTATCTTTTGATTTAAATAACGTTCCAGAGATTAATCCTTTCATCATGAGGACTAAGTCTTCGGTTGTGCTATAGATATCACCAAAAGAGATTAATGCTTTAGGAATACTCATCTCTTGATGATTAGCGTATAGAGAAGCTTTTTCTGAATAGCTTAAGGCTTTCTTGGTGCCTTCATGAAAAGATGAACTCAAATGTAAAGGTTGATAGATATAGGTCTCAAATGCTTCATCAATGGATAATCTTGTGATATGCTCAATGATTTCGATTAAGAGTTGGAAGTTTGTATCGGAATAACGTGCTTTGATTTTTTTAAGATGTAGATCTTGAGGTTCAAAATAAGGCTTTCCATAGAGAAGCACTCGATCAAAGAAATCAGATCTTAACCATGTTTGATCACCTTTTTCAACAATGAAATCAAATAGTGTCTTTTTATGTTCATCTTTGATCTCTAAGTAATCAGGAATACCTGAGGTATGAGAGAGTAAATGAGCAATGGTAATGACATCACCGGGATTAAAATTTTCATCCTTAATGAGAGGATGATTGATATAGCTAGATACCTTGGACTCTAAGGATACCTTGTTTTCTTCAATCAGTAAGAAAATGATCGAAGCGATGAATATTTTGGTGACACTGGCAATGTTAAAAGGTGTCTTAAGTGTCATTTTATGGTTTTCTAATTCATTGATGATTCCAGATGCTTCCATGAATCTAAAGTTTCCATCCATGGTTTCTGCATGGATAACTACATGTTTAAATGTTTGTTTTTTCCTTAATTGATCAAACGCTGTTTGAAAGATATCTTGCATATTTATTTGTTTTTTCACTTCAATTCCTCCATTAAAATGATTCAAGTTAACATAGCGAGAATGGCTAACACAATGAATGTGATAAGATTGATTGGACCAAAAAGATGTCTTTCTTTTTTACTTTTAGAAGAAAGATTCATGATAGTACCAAACAAAAAGAAGATAACAACAAACCAAATCAATACACGACTTATAAACGATGGTTGGTTTTTAATAAGGTTTGATGTCGATAAAACGATGTAATTGAATCCAAACAAGATAAGGATTTGGATGAGTGCAGCGATGCGAAAAGGCTTAGGTAAAACACCTTCATGCATACCTCCCATGGTATAACTTCCAAGTGGGGCTTTGAAAAAAAGTGCGAGTTGAAAGACGCTTACCATGACAGAAATGACGAGAAAATGAATCCCGATAAAAGTGATCATAACATCACTTTCTTTGATGCATCTAACCGGTAGATATGATGTTTATAGGGTTTACCTCTAAAGATCTCATCATAATCTTTTTCAAAAGTGAAACCGAAATGTTTGACAGCCGCTATACTTTTGATATTATCTTTATAAATACATGCGTGTATGTGATAACCTTTAAACGTATGTCTCATATGATCGATTAAAAAAGATAAAGCTTCACGCATGTAACCGTGCCCCCAATAATTTGGGTTAAGATCATATCCGATGTCTATGGTCATCGCATGTTGATTTAAGGCGTGATATCCTAAAGTTCCAATAGGTGTTAACGCATCTTTTAATTGCATGATAAATCTTTCTTGATATTTAGGTTTTGTTTCTGTGTAAAATTGGATGATATCAAGTGCTTCTGATTCATGTACTAAAGGTTCTGCATCAAACAAATATTGATTGATAATCTCGTTTGAAAATTGTTGATAGATGAATTGTTGATCGTTTTGATCGATTGGTTTTAAAATTAATCGTGCTGTTTCAAATGTTTGTCTCATAATGTCTCCTTGTTTTTGTGTAAGATGTGATGGATTAAAGTATTGCCTGTTTCGTCAAGCAATCTGATAAGTGCTTTTTCATCAATATAATCTTGAAAATAACTTTTACGTGCCATAATGGATAAACCCACTTGCATGGCTTGCATCGATAATATATAAGAGATTAAATCCTTATGACCAATGGATTGATACTTAGGATTTTGTTTAAGGACAGAAAGCATGCCATCAACATGCTTTATCGTATCCGATGGATGATCTTCATTAAGAAGAAAAGCGTTGTATAGTTTTGGATATGTCTTCGAAAATTGAATGGATGCGGTTGCGTAAGCTAAAAAAGGATCTTCGTGTGTAAATTGATTGAGCATCTCACTAAAGCGATTTCTAGCTTTTTCTAACACTGCTTTTTTTAAGTCTTCAATCGTTTCAAAATTGACATAAATGGGTGCAATGGATGAACCCATCTTTTTAGCAATCTGCCTGATGGTCATGTGTTCAAGACCGTCTTCGTGTGCAATATGAAATGCTGTTTCAATGATGGTTTCTTTTGAGAAAACCGTTTTTGCTGACATCAGATCACTCCTTGAAATATCGCTTGATATATATCATTAGATATATTATAATGGGACATAGTGCATATGTCAATCATTTAAGGCATAGGCGAGCGATATCAAAATGAAAAGGATAAAGGGTAAAAATGGAACAGACAAAAAAAGTTTCAGGATTAACGTTTCTCTTATGGGGAATGATTGCATTTGGTTTTTTAGGACTAGAATTTGGTGTACTCTTTATCTCACGTATGGTGGATGGCAGATCATTAGCAGAAGTTGGTAACTGGCCTATACACTGGTATGGGGCATTGTTTCACTGGACATTAACAATCATGATCTGGTCATGTGGTATTCTTTTGGCATGGCGGTGGTTGAAGAAAAAAGATTTAACCCATCTCATTGATTTTAAGATGACAAAGAAAACGATTATTTATACGTTCTTCGCGATTCTTTTTGTTGCTATGTATACACTCGTTGAATCAAGTGTTTTAGGTAACAACACTTTACAAGTTGTATCCGAATACAAAGGGTTTCGGCTGATGTATGGTGATTATGCTTTGATCGTCACGATTTTTCAAGTCTTCTACTATGTTTTTGAGATGCTCCTAGTTTTCATCATGATAGTGATGTTTCAAGCTATGGGTGAAACCTTATTCAAAAACAAGTATATTCCTTATGGAAGCATCTTATTAATGCTGACTTGGGGAATGATTCATTTCTTATCACATCCCGCAGGTGCACTCGGTGTGACCATCTGTGCACTCATGCCAGGTTTATGCTACATGTTTGGTGAAAAGAAGTTTTTACCGGTGTATGTTTTACTGTTATTAGGATTCATTCTTTAAGCAGATTGACTTATGAAAAACTTTTCATATAGAGAACTTAAATTGTCAGAGACGTATATGATCTTTGAGATTGATGCGTCTGTTTATATCAAACATGCATGGCGAGAAGTTGACGGTAAAAGACAACTGATTGATCTCAATTATGATGAAAATGGGTTTCCTGACGGAGATGACGTTCACAAAAAGGCATTAGAAGAAACCATTATCAACGGTGGTTGTGCTATTGCTGTTTTTGATAACCAGGAAAAATGTGTGGGTTTTATAACGTTGAACAAAGGTATTTTCGGTCATCGATGGAAATACGTCTTGCTCGATCAATTGTTTATATCCAGAAACTATCGCAATCAAGGGATTGGACGTGCTTTATTTGAATTGGTCGTTTTACAAGCGAAAAAATGGTTTGCAGACAAAGTCTATGTTTGTGCTGGGTCTTCAGAAGATACCATCGCATTTTATAAAGCATTAGGTTTCGTTGAAGCCAAAGAAATTGATCCATCACTTTTGGAAGATGATCCTAGAGATATTCATTTAGAATATCAACTTTAATCGTATACTTTGCATCATATGCTATAATGACCTTAATTAAAGATGAAATGATTGAATGGGGGATAATGATGCATCTACTTAGCGTATTTATGGTTTTGTTTGCTTTTGTTATTCTGATGCTTTTTCTATATAAGGAAAAGATAAATCAAAAAATACTTGTATATAGTGTCGCAGCACT
>DIER01000039.1 GCA_002418725.1 Acholeplasmataceae bacterium UBA5769 | reverse complement strand
TGCAACACTTTTAAATCGGATTGGTAAAACCGTCATGATTGAACTCAGTATCGCACCTATTAAAGATTATCAATACATCAACGAAGGTGTGGTTATGGTCTTTAGAGATATATCAGACAAAGTAAGAAAACAAAAAGAGATTGAGTTTTTAAGTTATCATGATTTTTTAACCGGTCTTTATAATCGACGTTATATGGATCAAATCATTTTAGACTTAGATAAAGATAGATATCTTCCACTAGGTATTATGATTTTAGATTTAAATGATCTCAAAGAAATGAATGATCAGCATGGCCATCATTCAGGCGATGAACTCTTAAAAAAAGTTTCACGCATACTTGAATCATCGATACATGCGAAAGACGTATTAGGTCGTATTGGGGGCGATGAGTTTTTGATTTTGGTACCCAATACTTCGGTTGAGGATATGTATAGGTTAAAACATCATTTAATTCAATCATTTGATAACGAAAGCATCAAGGGAAGAAAGATTTCTGTTGCTCTAGGTTATAGCATCAAAATGACACACGATCAAAATGTTTTTGAAGTGATGCGTGAAGCAGATGACTTCATGTACGCACATAAAGAAGGAAAAGCAAACATTGACTAGAGAATGGGATTCAACCCATTCTTTTTTTATGTTATAATGATGGGGTTTGGAGGTCATGCCATGAAGTTTAAAGCCATTTATTTGTTACTGATCATCTACATCACCTTTATCGCGTTAGGTTTACCTGATGCACTTTTAGGTTCGGCATGGAATTTGATCCGTTTTGATTTATCAACATCTTTAGAAACGCTAGGCATCATGACCGTTGTGATCTACATCATGTCAATTTTATCGACATTTAATGCACCACGATTACTCAGAAGATTTGAAACAAAATGGATTACTTTATTAAGTGTTACCTTTACGGGGTTAGCACTGATTGGAATCAGTCAAGTGAGTGCTTTTTATCAAATGTTGTTCTTTGCGTTACCCTTAGGTGTTGGTGCAGGTGCGATTGATGTGTCACTAAATCATTATTTAGCATCTCATTATCAAGCAAAACATATGAACTATCTCCACTCATTTTATGGGATTGGAGTAACGTTAGGACCTTCGATTATGGCTTACACACTAAACCAAAATCAGTGGCGGTTAGGTTACATTGTTGTTGGAAGTTTGTTGCTTTTCATCGCGTTGCTTCTTTTAACGTCCTTTACCCTATGGAAAAAAGAAAATCACGAAGAAAGACAAGATCAACATCGCCACATCACTTTAAAAGAGATCTTAAAAACAAAAGGTGCGATGGAATCCATTTTTATCTTTTTAATTTATGTGCATATTGAATCTCTTGGTGGTGTATGGATTGCGAGTTATTTCTTTATCGAAAAACAAGTAGGTTATGCAACTGCAGCGCTTTTTACAACAACCTTCTATCTTGCGTTAACGTGTGGAAGACTAATTTCAGGGTTCATATCCCATAAAGTGAATCCACAGTGGCTGATTCGCATCGGTCAAGCATTGATGCTTATCAGTGGGATTCTCATGTTTCTCTCATTTTCAAAGACGTCTTTTTATTTTGTCATTGTTTTCCTCTTTGGACTTGGTGCTGGTCCAATCTATCCAAACATGATGTATATGAACGCTTTGGTCTTCGAAAAACATAAACTTAGTAAGATTATCAGTCTTCAAATGGGCATTGGGTATATGGGCTTTGGTTTGTTAACACCGCTTGCAGGGCTCTTCTTTGGTAAGGTGTCGATTGTATGGTATCCCGTTTTTATCGCAGTCATGAGCTTTATCCTGATTTTATTTACGATATCCTACAGAAAGCACACTTACCATTTATCGATTTAAAAACGATATAAAGCATCTCGAAAGAGGTGTTTTTTTATCATCTTTTCAAATATCAAAGTCTAAATTAGAATCTTTTTGAGTTTGTTATGACTTTACTTAACAATAGGCTTGATTTGTGTTAAGATACTTTCGCAAACAAGAAAGGGTGATGAGATGATACAAATTGATGCAAACATGACCATGTATCAACTGATTGGACAATATCCCGAACTCCAAAACATCTTTTATGATTTAGGATTTACAGATATTACAAAGCCAGTCATGCTACAAACTGTCGGCAGATTTATGACACTTAAACAAGGCAGCCATCTCAAAAAAATAACACTTGAGCATATCGACAGTGTTTTAATAGAAAAAGGATTTACATTGAAGGAGGGTTCACATGAGTGAATGGATCAATAACGAAAGTTTGAAAAGACAAGAACTTTTGAAAAATATCATTAAAGGTTTGCATGAAGGCAAATCCGTTGAAGAAGCTAAGGCTGAGTTTAAAGCACATTTTGAAGATGTGACGACGCAAGAGATTTCACAAATGGAACAAGCACTCATAAAAGAGGGCATGGCAATCGAAGAAGTTCAACGTTTATGTGATGTGCATGCATCTATCTTTGATGGTGCTATCTCTGATATCCATCCTGTCAAAGACCATACCAAAATCCCAGGACATCCCGTTCAAGTCTTTTTAGCGGAAAATGACCGTATTGAACAACTCATTGTTGAAGAGATTGAACCTTATTTACAAGAATCTGGTAAGACAGCAGATTTGATGCTACGTGTCGGTTTTGACCGTTTGCTTGAAATCCATAAGCATTATGCTAGAAAAGAGTATTTGTTCTTTCCTCATTTAGAAAAAAAAGGTATCACTGCACCACCCAAAGTCATGTGGGCTGTAGATGATGAAATAAGAACAGACATCAAGAAAGTTTTAGTAGACTTAAGTGAGATAGATGCGGATAGTCAAGCCATAAGAACATTCGCAAAACAGACTCTACAAAAAGTTAGAGATATGATTTTTAAAGAAAATAATATTTTAATGCCACTTTTACTCGAAAACATGAGTTTTTTCGATTGGATTATCGTGGACAGTTCTTCAGATGAAATCGGATATTTTATTGAAAAACCAAAAGATTCATGGAAAAAAGAAGAACAACCCAAAGAAGAACCTATTCAAGATAAAGCAGGTGAAGTCACCTTTGATACAGGATCACTCACTTTTGAAGAAGCGAATCAAATGCTCAATGCACTCCCCTTTGACATGACCTTTGTGGATAAGGATGGCTATGTCAAATATTTTACCCAAGGGATTGAGCGCATTTTTGATCGTCCTAAGACCATTATTGGAAGACACGTCACCATGTGTCATCCACCCGCATCGGTACACGTTGTTGAAGAAATTGTTGAATCTTTTAGATCAGGAAAGAAAAATCATGAAGATTTTTGGATTCAAATGAAGGGCATGTTTGTCTTAATTCGCTATTTCGCAGTGAGAAGTAAGACGGGCGAATATTTAGGTACACTTGAAGTCACGCAAAATGTAAAGCCTATTCGCGAACTTGAAGGTGAAAAACGTTTGGTAAGTAAAGCATGAAGCGATTGATATTTATTGTTTTAGGCACAATCTTCCTCGGTTTAGGCCTTTTAGGTGTCGTTTTGCCAATATTACCCACAACGCCCTTTCTTTTACTCACGTTAACCCTTTATGCTAAAGGGTCAGTTCGTTTTGAAACTTGGTTCAAACAAACAAAACTATACAAACGTTACCTCGAAGATTTTGTTGCACATCGTGCGATGAAAAAACGTGATAAATGGATGTTGCTCATCTTTGTAGATTTGGTTTTACTGACGACAATCCTTATGGTTCAAAACATATGGTTAACCATGGTTTTAATCGTGGTTGATATCGTTAAGTATGTTTATTTTATGACGCAAGTCAAAACGTTACCATCGCCTTCATCACGAGAACAACAAACAAAGACACAGACACAAAAAAGCACTCTGGGCTAGAGTGCTTTTGTTTACTTTATTGGATGGCTTCTAAATTATCCATATGAATCACATAACGTTTCTTTTGATGATCTTGGATGAGTGCTTGATAACCTTTGTGAATATAAAGAATTTCATAATGATTCATGTCACTGATTTCATCAAGTTCACGAATCGGATAAACGCGTCTTCCTTCGACAAAACTGATGAATGATTTTGGAATAATGGTTTTCTTGCACATGTAACCTTTTCCAATTAAAAAGAGTGGTACAACCATGGTCTTTTTAAAATAGGTGGGGTAATTGATTTTATTGTCGAGTGAAATGACTCTAAACTTTCCATGCTTGATGAATTGGCGATAGCGTTCTTTGATTTTATAAACGGTGATGAACCACAAGCCTACAGTTCCTAAGATTAAGATCATTAAACCTTCAGAAAACATTTCGTCAAAGGCAATCGCGATAAACGCAAAGGCAAGGATGAACAATAATTCAACCAAGATGAACATAAAAACACTGAAGTAATAATCTCTTCTTAGTTTTTCGATTACCATACATGCCACCCACCTTACAGTATATATACGCGCGTGAGGTCGTTTTTATTGGTATTTTCGTACTTTCTATGCATCTATCGTTTCATGTGTTCTATAATAAGGCTAAAGGATGTGATCGCATACTTCACCCTAACGTTAACACAAAAGTTCAAAAGGTTCAAAACATTTACTTCATCTTATCGATAACTATGATAGCTTTAAGTCTTTTATTGTTTGGGATTGGTGCAATGTATGCAAACATGGTTGAAAGCACCCCTATCATCATTTTAATGTTCGCTACTTACTTTCTATATTACCATGTCGTTCACCTTTTGTTTGGATTTGGCACGATGGTTTATTATATTCGTGGTGTGAAAAAGAAATTATTTAGCATCAAGATTTATAAAACCATTGCAGGCATCTTGTTTACCCCCATCAGTGCCATCGTTTTATATGCCGCTATTTTACTCATTGCATTGACCAACTGTTCTGGATGAATAATAACTTGTTTTTACAAAACCTTTACAAAGTGCTTACCTATTTATGGTTTCGCACTTTTTTTATTTTCACTATACTATGGGTGAAACTAAAAAAAGGAGCATTTACATGAAAAAAATTGGATTAATCGTATTAATGATGATGCTTGGTTTTCTTACAGCGTGTACGACTGAACAAGAACAAACCAAAGCGTTTAATTTAGAGAGTAAAATTACCGTTTATACCAGAGATACAACCTCTGGTACGCGTGATGGATTTATGAATGGTATTGGTTTTGGTGCAGCAGCTAAAAGTGATGATGTCTTAGTGACAGGGTTTGTCATTAAAGATAATACAGCCATTTTAAATGCGATGAGTATTGATGAATATGGTATTGGATACGTCTCTTTGTCCTCCGTAAACGATTCAATTAAGGGACTCTATTTTGAAGGTGTCGCACCAACAGAAGCCAATGTGATCAATAACACATATGGATTAAAGCGTCCCTTTAATTGGATGGTTAGAGCTGATGGTGATTTCCCTTCAACCGAAGTCGAACAACTGGTGAAAGCATTCGTTGCATTCTTAGGAACAACCGATGCTGCAGATATCATCAACAACGAAGGTGCGATTGCACTTCCTACCTCGGTGACTTGGGATTCGATTAAGAGTCAGCATCCGATCACCAATCAAAATAATTCAGGTATCACTGTACGCTTTGGTGGATCCGATTCCATTCAAAAGGTTGCTGAAGCTGTGACACGTGCGTTCACTGCCAAAGCAGGTAACTTCGTTGCAGAACACGATCACACAGGTTCAGGTGATGGTTGGAAGAGAACCAATGGGGATACCAAAGACCAAACGGTTGGAAAAGATGTTGGATTCTCATCACGTCCGTTCACAACAGCAGAACTTTCAAACGTGACTGCAGCACAATATGGTCAACTTGCATGGGATGCAATTGTCGCTATCGTCCATAAAAATAATCCGCTCAACAACATGACTGCAGACACACTGAAGAAGATTTATGAAGGAACCTACTTAACGTGGGCTCAAGTACCAACTGCATCATAAATCAAGGGGTCTTCGGATCCCTTCTTGTCGTTAAGAAGGAGTGAAATTATGGAAAATCTAAGCTTTAAGAAAAACAAAACGGCATGGATTGATTTTTCAGTCAATAAAGGTTTACAGGCATTAGCTTATCTTTCAGCATCATTTATCTTTATCATCGCAGGGGTTATTCTCGTCAAGGGAATGACACCCTTTATCACGGATAATCAAGGGTTGGGAGCTGTGCCATTCATTCCCTTTTTGACTGGTAATACCTGGCTTATTGGACCGACGTTTGCATCCAATTTATACAGTGTCGGATTTATCATTGTTCAAACGATATATGTTGTCTTTCTATCCCTTGTAATCTCGTTTCCGATTGGTGTATTAACCGCCCTTTTTATTGCGAAAATAGCACCAAAACGATTAGCGGAAACGTTAAGAACGGTGGTTGAGATGCTTGCATCTATTCCTTCAATTATTTATGGATTGTTTGGTGCAGGTGTCATTTTAAAATTAGTCTATGACTTTTCCGCTCTATTAGGTTATCAATCGAAAGGTGGAAGTTCTGTTTTATCATCAGTGATCATTTTAGCACTGATGACGATACCGACCATTACAACGGTTTCGGAGGTTGCGATCAGATCGGTCGATCAAACCCTGATTCATGGTTCTCTAGCACTGGGAGCATCCCCAACACAAACCCATTTTAAAGTGGTTTTGTCAGCAGCAAAATCCGGGATATTTACATCCGCTATTTTAGGTGTTGGTCGCGCACTTGGTGAAGCAACCGCAGTATCGCTTGTCGCAGGTGGAAGAAGATCTGGTTTATCCTTTGATATTCTAGATACCACTTCAACGTTGACAACGACGATGCTCGAAGGAATGAAAGATTCTGCTGGATTGGACTATGACATCCGGTTTTCCGTTGGGATTGTCTTAATGGTTGTTATTTTGTTAACCAATTTAACCTTAAATGCCATCAAAAAGAAAGTAGGCCACGTCCATGTTAAATAAACGCAAGGCCAGTGATTTTTTCTTACAGATGGTGACATATGGTTCAGCATTCTTTTCATTAATTGTTTTATCATTGATCATCGGGTTTGTTTTATCCAGGGGTCTTAAATTATTAAACATGGACTTAATTACCAACCATTATCAAGCGGTTAATTATATTGCAGAAGTGATTGAAGATGAAGCACTGTGTATGTGCCCTCAAGATGAGGATTATCCAGAAGATGTCTACTATTCAAGTGTTTGGGGTATAGCACTTCACGATGAGGTCAATCTCCTAGGTAAAACAGAAGTCACGGTTTACGATGTGCATCGCGATTCTCCTTTGAAAGATATGGTCAATAAGGGATTTAGCGATGATAGATTATCTTTAGGAATTAATTTCACCATCATACGTATCGCCTACCCTGATAGGCCATCGTCATTATCACGTTATGGTGCTGAACAAATGGTTATCGATCTTGACCAAGCAACAGATATAAGAGAACTTGAGTTCACCACTTCAGGTGGTGGTATTAAAGGGTCGATTATCACCACATTTTATTTAATTGGTATGACTTTAGCCATGGCGCTACCCATCGGTATTGGTGCTGCAGTTTACTTAAATGAATATGCAAAAAACAACCGATTAACGAGAATCATCAGGTCGATGATTGAAACCTTAACAGGCGTTCCTTCGATAATCTATGGTTTGATGGGCTTAGCTGTGTTCGTTCCAATCATTGTCAGTTTAACGGATGCGACAGGAGCAAATCTCATCTCGGGTGCGATGACACTCACGGTGATCTTGTTACCTGTTATTATCAGAACAACAGAAGAAAGTTTGAAAGTTGTCCCAGACGATTATCGATTTGCCTCACTTGCGCTTGGTGCAAGCAAAACACAAACCACATTTCGCATCGTGTTACCTAATGCAGTCCCGGGTATCTTAACAGCGACGCTACTCGCCATAGGACGAATCATCGGTGAAAGTGCAGCGCTTGTCTTCGCGGTTGGTACGATGATTAAAGATGACATCAAATTGACAGGGCAGTCCACATCACTTGCGGTCCATATATGGGCAATGATGGGTGATGAACCCGCCAATATTGACCTATCAACAACCATTGCGCTCATCATTTTAGTCATTGTTCTCACCCTTAACATCACGATCAAACTCTTAACAAAATCATTTATGAAAAGGTATGGTGCAAACCTATGACAAACCCACAAAACATCGTTTTCGATGTTAAACAATTAAATCTTTTTTATGGGGAAACCCAAGCATTAAAGAACATCGATTTACCTATTTATGAAAGAGAAGTCACCGCATTGATTGGACCATCTGGATGTGGAAAATCAACCTTTTTACGCACATTAAATCGGATGAATGATCTGATTGAATCCTGTCGTGTAGAAGGTGATGTATACTATCATCAAACACACATCTACCAAGAACGTATGGATGTTATCGGATTACGTAAGAAAGTGGGTATGGTTTTCCAAAAACCGAACCCTTTTCCAATGAGTATTTATGATAACATCACCTATGGTCCTAAGTGCCAAGGTATCAAAGACAAGAGTGAGTTAAAGCGCATTGTTGAAGAATCTTTGAAACAAGCTGCCCTTTGGGATGAGGTAAAAGATCGTCTTAAAGAATCTGCACTATCGTTATCTGGAGGTCAACAACAGCGACTATGCATTGCAAGAACGATTGCGATGAAACCCGATGTCATTTTGATGGATGAACCAACTTCAGCTTTGGATCCGGTTGCCACAGCGAAAATCGAAGATCTCATCATAGAACTTAAGAAAAACTACACGATCATCATCGTGACTCACAACATGCAACAAGCTGCTCGTATCTCTGATAAAACCGCATTTTTCTTGATGGGAGAAATCATCGAGTTTGGTGATACAGCACACATTTTTTCAACACCAGAGCATAAAAAGACCGAAGAATACATCACGGGTCGCTTTGGATAATATGGTATAATGGAGGCGTAAAAAGATGGCATTAAGACAATCGTTATTAACATCCATTGAAGCGTTAAAAAAAGAAGTCGCTGATATGGCAGATTTAGCACTAGCAAACTTAAGAGAAGGCTTAAAGGCATTTAAGACCAATGACCTTGTTCTAGCAGAAGAGGTTATGAAAAAAGATGAAGAAGTTGACAAATATGAAGAAGAGATTGCTAAACAAGCTTTAAAAATCATTTGGAAAGAACAACCTGTAGCAAGCGATTTAAGATTGGTGACTGGTATTTTAAAACTGATAACCGATTTAGAGCGTATTGGTGATCATGCCAGTGATGTTGCAGAAATGACACTTCATTTAACCGATTCAAGAAATCAACGTGTGATGCCTATTACGTCAAAAATGGCTGAGCGTGTGGAGCATATGGTTTTAAAAAGTATCGAAGGTTTAGTGAAAGTGGATGAAAAATTAGCTAAAGAAGTGATTTCAGAAGACGATGAAGTGGATGAGCTTTTTCAATCGTTAATCACAAAAATGACTTTAGAACTTAAACAAGATCACATCGATCCTAATGAGGCGATTTACATCCTTATGGTTGCGAAATATTTTGAACGTGTGGGTGACCATGCGGTTAACATTGCACAGTGGATTATTTTCATGGTGAAGGGTACACATAAAAACACGTTATTATTCTAAGGAGGGATTGGCATGCCAAAAATTTATTTTGTTGAAGATGATCAAGCCATTAGTTATGTGATTGAAAAAACAATTGAACATGCTGGATTAGAAGGACATGGTTTTCGTGAGGGATCGTCGTTTCAGCAACTCTTCTTAAAGGAAAGACCTGATTTAATTCTTTTAGATTTGATGCTAACGGATATCTCAGGTCTTGATCTGCTCAAATGGATTCGGCAAAGAGATCAAAAGACACCTGTGATGGTCGTTTCTGCGCTTCAAAGTGAAATGGATAAAGTTCTCGCACTTGATATGGGAGCAGATGATTACATGACAAAACCCTTTGGTGTTTTAGAATTAACATCGCGTATTCAATCGAAACTTAGAAAACAGTCCGATGAACGAAGATTTAGTTTAGGTAACGTACTTTTGGATGATAAAAAACATACGCTTTTCATTAATGAGACTGTTGTATACTTGACCAATAAAGAGTATGCCATTTTAAAGTTACTCCTTAAAAATCAACACAATGTCGTTTCAAAAGAAACCATCTTTAAAGAGGTTTGGGAAACAGACTTTATTGGTGAAACAAGAACACTGGATATGCACGTTAAGGCTTTAAGACAAAAACTTTCCGATCATCAAGCGGATGCGAAAATCATCACGATTCGTGGTGTAGGGTTTCAAATCGAATGAAAAAAGATCTGATTAGACGCAATTTAACACTTGTGATAAGCACCTTTTTGGTGTTTTTTCTGGTGGTGATGGTTGCGATTTATATCTACTGGCAGCATCAAAGTAAGACCTTAGTTTCATACGTCTTAGCTGAAGTAGAACTTGAATACGAAGCGTTTGATGGTGATTTAATCGCATTTATTGATACTTTTGATGCAAGTTCAGGAAGACGCATTACCATCTTAAATGAGCAAGGTATCGTTTTAATTGACTCTGATGATGATCGCGTTGGTCAAGATAAAAGTGGAAGACCCGAAATCATGAACCTAGGTTCGATTGCAACCAGAAGATCCGAAACAGTTGGGGTTGAACTGCTTTATATGGCTAGACAAATGTCTGATGGGAATATCTTAAGAGTTGCGATTCCTTTACAATCTCAAGCGAGACTATACAGTTTAATCTTATGGTTGTTCATGGTTGTTGCAGCCGTGTTGGTCTTGCTTTATTACATGGGTCTTAAGCGCATCAATAAAAATTTGCTTTCACCCTGGGAAAAAGTAAAAGTAGGACTTCAAAAACTCTCAACAGGTGACTATCAAGTCATGGCTCTCACCAGTCCTTACCCAGAAATCAATGAACTTCTCCATGAGATGAACCAAATTAATTTAGAAACGGATAAACACCTAAGATCCATAGAAACGTATCAAATTCAGTTAAAAGAGATCTTAAATGAGCTCAAACAAGCAGTGATGCTTTTTGATCAAAAGGAATCACTAGTCTATTTCAATGCAGATGCTAAAGACTATTTTCATTTAAATGATGACGCCTATGATAAGCCATCTTATTATATGATTCGTGATGTTGAACTAAAACAAGCCATCCACGACGTCAATGAAGATCACCAAAATCGACTTTTTGATCTTAAGCATGAAGGGAAACTTTTGGAAGTTAAAGTCTTTCATGTGAATGCAGAAGGTAGAAATAAAACACAAGCAACGGTCTTGGTCCTCATGAAAGATGTCAGTCATGAAAGAGCGATTGAACAAGTCAAAAAAGATTTTTTTAGCCACGCATCACATGAGCTAAAAAGTCCTTTGACCGCGATTAGAGGGTATGCAGAATTGATTGAACATCAACTGATTTCAACAGAAGATTATCAAAAGATTGCACATGATATTGTTAAGCAAACGGAAACGATGACAGCACTTGTTGAAGATATGCTCATGCTTTCCAGATTAGAAAATTTAAAAGAATCGATTGAAGCGAAAATTAATCTCTCTGAGGTACTGACTTCTGTCATTCAGCAGCTTCAACCCATTGCCGATCAGAAAAAGATGAAACTTAATGTCAAAGCAGCACATATTGAAGGGGTTTGTGATCCCGTTGACATGCAAAAACTCTTTAAAAACCTCATTGAAAACGCGATTAAATACAGTGAAGCAGAAAAAAAGGTTGACATTGTGTTAAGTAAAGATCAAAATATGGTTTTGTTCTCCGTAAAAGACCAAGGTATTGGGATTGCACAAGAGCACCAACAACGTGTCTTTGAACGGTTTTATCGTGTTGATAAAGGTCGTTTGGATGGTGGCACTGGTTTAGGCTTAGCAATCGTTAAACATATCACTTTAAAGTATCATGGTACGATAGACTTAAAGAGTTCTCTAACGCGAGGAACTACCATTACTGTTAAACTTAGTCTATAAAGAAAAAAAAGGACATGATTGTCCTTTTTGATTATTAAATGGCAGGGGCAACAGGATTCGAACCCGTACCGACGGTTTTGGAGTCCAACGCTCTACTTAAACATCCAGTTGATGGGTGTTTTTTATTTAGCAGGAGAATAATATGTCCATTACACAAATTGAGGAAAAAGTAAGAGCTGAAATCGAAGTATCAAAAAAAGGGCTTGGAGATGTTGCAATGTATAGTTTTGTCGTCAATGAAACAAAGGATGACAGACTCACTACTAGAGCACTTTTGCACTTCGGTTACAGTCTAAAAGAAATCAGCAAAATGAAAATAGACTATACCAAAAATCGAAGTCTTAGAGCAGGATAGGACTTTTTATTGTACATTTTTTCTCCCATGTGAGGTGATTAGGAGACATCCTGCTGTCACACCAGTCATCTCACATGGCAGAAAAATAAATGCCAAGCAGGAGGCTAATAAAATGTCAAAGGATCAAAAGGTATTAAGAAGTGCAGTGCGCCAGGCTGTAGCTCGAGCAGCAGCTGCAGCAAAAGAGAATGACATTGATGAATCATTCTCGCTAGATCTTGGAAGTGATTTGATATTCTCAAGACAAAACATACATCCAGGACAGTTAAGTATAGACAGTGATCTCTTTCCTACATTTCATATAGATGAGGTGAGATCATGATTAAGACATATATGAATTTAGATCCAAATGAACCGATGAAAGATGATGACATTCAAAGATGTCGAGTATGCGGATGCGATCAGGAGCATGCGTGCAAAGGTGGTTGCTATTGGATAGAAGATGATCTATGTAGTCAATGTTATGAAAAGATGAATTCATTTAGTGTATCTCTGTGTCAAATCAAAATAATCAACAACTGTAGTTATGAGGAAGTAACTGATCGTGAGATCATTGCTGAAGAGTTAGAATCATTCGATAAAGCTGAAGGTTTCATTTATGGATACATCGAGGGCAAAGGTGGATATGAGTACAAATCAGATGAAGACCTTGAGCCAGGAAAAACATATCTGATGGCTGAAGCATACTGCGAAGCAACAATTCACGAAGGTACATACTTCTTTGAAAAGGTATCATCATGAAGAACTATCAAAAAGCAAATCATGTGAAGTACATGGTTGATGGACGTTCCCTCTTGAGATGGTGCACAGAAGAAGGTTATCCGTACACTGCAGCTGTTCAAATGTTACAAAGAGGTTTATCAACCAACCAAATGAAACAACGTCTGAAGGATAGATACTACTCAGCTGATGAAATCAAACAATCTATCCATCAAGCAGCTTATTATTATGCAAAAGAGTATCCAGGTGCATCCAGGGAGAGAAGACTTGAAATAAGATCTGATTTCACATCAATCTATGGTAATCATAGAACCTTCGATAGCCACTGGGAAAGAGTTGTAGCAGGAAATGCAACTCATTACTTAACATCGGATATCGAGGTATGGAAGAAGATTCCTGGAGATGAAACTCTCGAAGTCTCTAACCAGGGAAACTTTAGAAAGAGCTACAGCACAGGTCACTACAGAAAGATAAAAACATATACTTGTTTGAAAAAAAACAAATCAGGGATAAAAGAGAGACAGTATCTCGCTGTGAATGCCCATGGTTTAATTGCACGAAGAGCTGCACGGATAGTTGCTGAAGTTTGGGTTCCTAATCCTCATCAAAAACAGGTCGTGCATCAAATTGATGGTGATTTCATGAACATTCACCCATCCAATCTCAAATGGATATCAAAAACACTCCATGGTATGACTACGGGATACTCACTAAAAAGGTCAAAACCTGTTGAGATGATTGATGAAAGCGGTCGTGTGATAGAATCGTTTGAGTCTGTAAGAGATGCAGCTAAAGAGTTAAATTTAAGCTATCAGACCGTATCTGATTACTGTAAGAACAAGGTTAAGAAAAACAAGTATCAGCTGAGGTTTGTTGAGAATTCAGAGTTCATGAACACAGAATATCTGAAAAAGAAATATCAAGTAGGTGTGCAATCATGATTAGTTTAGAAACGCTTAAACTCTATCAAATGTATATCGAAAGAATTAAGAAAGAATTTCAATATGATCTAAACAAGCCAGCATCAGAGAATATAGCTGAATCTGTCATGATTGACCTAACACTTGAAAGAGTCAATTACATGATCGAGACGAAGCTAGATACAAATTGAGGTGTATGCATGAATAAAGTAACGATCACATTTATCAATAATGTCTCTGAAGTCAGAAGCGTAAAAAATGCTGAAGTTGGAAGAAGTTATGCTGAAGCTATCATTCAAGTCTTCAAGCATGATGGGTTGATCGATACCATCTCCAGGATTGATATGATTGATCTCGAAGATGGATATATTGATGTCTTATACGAAAAGGAAAAAGAAAATGCCAAATCTAATGATTTATGCAACCATAGTTGCACTGATCATCGATGTCATCATCATTTTGATCTACAAAAAGGTGATCAAAGATGAAAGCTGTATACGAAAAACCGGACGTTCAAAAGATCGATTGTTCAGAAGAAGTTCGAGATATGATTCTCAAGTGGGACAAGAGATCACTTCGCACAAAACATATTGAGTTTAATCGATACTATCAGGATACAAGTAAGAAGACCATGGACATCGATGTCAACGACCTTAATGGATTAAGACTTGGTGAAATCAAGTGGCACGCCCCATGGAGAAAATATGTATTTGAACCACGTTCAGATCTAAAAATGATTTATGACGATCAATGTTTGCATGTGATAGGAAACTTCATCAGGATGCTTATGATTCTACATAAGCTATAAGCACATAACTCCATGCAGGAAGGAGATAATTATGAGAGCTATTCCAAATCACCGTAATTATTACGCTGATGATAAGGGTAATATATTCAAGTATATTCCCCTGAAGAACCACTATAAGTTGCTGAAGCTTAGAAAACATTACCATGGTGGATTGGTGGTTGTGAAGATCAACAAGGTCAGCAAAAGCGCAGCACGATTGGTATACCAGGCATACAATGGTGAACTCAGTCCGATTCACGTGATTGATTATCGTGATGGCGATAAGAAAAACATCCATTTGAAAAACCTGATCGCTGTAACGAAACGTCATTCAGGACTAAAATCAGCGATGCGCGGATCAGCCAAGAGAGTCCTACAGTTTGATAACCATGGCAATCTTATCAACGATTTTCCAAGCGTTAGAAAAGCTGCAGAGATGCTCTATCTCGACGAGAGCACAGTTATCCGGATTTGTAAGGGATCAAACTCGCATACCGGATTGATCCTTAAGTATGAGGACTGAACACATGGCATCCATGGATCTATCAGATTACATCAATGCACTCAACATGACAGATCCTCTTAAGATCATTGAGAGGTACTGCAGAAACAAAGACAACGGGTTGATGAAGGATGTCAACAAGCTCTATGAGGAATATGTTCACGTGGAGACGGGCATCATCAACACCTTGCTGCTATTCATTCTTAAGCTGAAGGATGGATACTTGCCACATTACAACTACTTGAGTGACTCGCTTATGAAATGGTTGAATCACATCGAGACAACCGAACAAGCTGTTCATCTCGCACTGCGAAAGAAAGCATCACCAAATGTCTATAGAAAACCCAAACACGTTCAGGTTAAAGAACCTGATTGGATGGATGAATATATGGAAGATCTAAAGAAGATGGAAGGATAAAAGATAAATGCCAACACTATCGTCATTTCCAAACATCAAAGTCAATACGTATTTCCAAGGCAAAGGACGAGAAGTCATTTTTTACCGTAATCCAAAGGTGGAATGGTGGGTTAAGATGCTGCACTTATTCATCTACTTCAAGCGGTCTTTTGGCGTGCTAACATTCTCAAATACCGGGATAGTCAAGTACATGAAAGAACACTATCAGATCGAAGTCTCTCTCTCTACAGTTAAGCAGTCCATGCAAAAGCTTATCCAGGACGGATATGTGGTCGCACAGTACAACATCAAGGATCCTTCGATTCAACTCGTCAACGGGCGTAAGCTAGAGCTCACACCGAAGGTTATCGAGTACTTGCGCATCGTATCGCTCGAAAGCGAAGAATACAAATCTCTTCCTAGAAAGATTGATGTATCAAAGGATAAGAATAACTACGGTGC
Organism: Acholeplasmataceae bacterium UBA5769; assembly: GCA_002418725.1. Taxonomy (GTDB): domain Bacteria; phylum Bacillota_I; class Bacilli_A; order Acholeplasmatales; family Acholeplasmataceae; genus Peloplasma. Next base: position 6,908 of record DIER01000039.1, on the reverse strand, counting down.
ATCTCGTGGACGTCGTCTCGTCCGGAAAAAGATGTATACCGTTGTCGATTATGTCAACATGAAGAAGCTTGCGATGAGCAAGTCATACAAAGCATATACGGAAGCGCAGATGCGTTATTTTAAACGTGTAGCGATCACTTTAACACCTGATGAGCTTCAGGTTGCCTTTGATGGCGATCTAGAGGATATCATCGACAGCTTCTACGATGACATCGATATTGGTGGGTTTAACAACTAAATCATTGTCCAGGCGTGATAAACGCCTTTTAGCGCATCCTAAAAACAACTAAATAGACGTCGAACGAGATACTTTTCTATCTCATACGTCTGAAATACTAAGAAACTCCAGGTCATCCCCCCCTCCTGGAGTTTTTTGTTTGCTATCATTTCAATAGCATGTACTACCCTCGAATAGATACCATGTACTAGTCTAGATACCATGTACGCAAAATAGGTTTTATGCTTTAATGTTTCTCTTTAAGGTTTAGTTTTAAGCATTAAGCATGATGATTCTATTGTTGTTTATCAGATCGGATTGAGAATCAAAAGAGATGAAGGATCAGATGCAACTCCCATTGAGAAGGTGTACTGCTTACACCCTTGGTAGCAACTAAGGATACAAAAGCGTTTTTAAGTTCTGAGGTCGTTCGTACCTCACTTCCAACGCGACCATGGACATCAAACCATGGTTGAAAGATGACACGCAAACATGGATGATATCTCATTCATCAAAAACAAAAAGCCTTTTAAAAACGATTTTTCAAAGCCTTGTGATTGATTGGCTTGAACTCATTCTTTATGATCTATGCTGAGATGATGACATGAATCTCGAAGAGCTGCTCGATTTTCACCTGGAGAAGGGGACTGCAGATGTGATCATCATGGATGAAGAAGGAAATATCATTTCCGATTCTCTCCATGGGGATCTCTACGTTTTATGCCAGGTGATTGATGTGAGCTATGAGAAGGTTGCACGTGTTGTGGTCAGAAGAAGCTGAGCGATCAGCTTTTTTTGTTATTTATGTGAATCAAGGCGCGTTCTGAGCAATCGAGATCATTTGATCCCCATGATTATCTGCATTAATTCACCGGACTAGTTTAGCTAAAGTATACACACCCTATTGGCAGATTTACACATAGTAAACTTTTATGAGATGCGTTTGCAGTGATTTAATATCTATGATATTCGATAGGTGGATGGTGCAAACATCATCACACACATTTAGGAAGGAGAACCCTCATGAAAAAGCGTAACAAGAGATTGCTGTTGGCGTTGGTATTTTTCTTTGTTTTTGTAGGATTTTGGTTCGTACTTTTCAGCCAACTCCCTTACACAGCAGCCACACCAGCTACAGCATGGCAGAAGTTCATTGAATGGCACATCACAGCGATGACATTCATCATGGATTATATCGTGTACTTGCTAGCATTGGTTGTTTTGTCTATCGGTGGCGCTTATCTCTATCTCAAGAAATAAGGGCAGTTCGTGAGGGTGTTTCACAACGCCCTCTCATGTCGTCTTTCAGCTGAAAAGCTTAAAAATAAAAAACAACCTTAAAAAGGAGAATCTTATGAAAAAATTATTGCTTTCTATGCTCATGCTTTTGATGAGCTTCATGCTTTTTTCACCAAGTGCTTACGCATCTGGTGATCCTGGTTTTACGGTCTATGCGTTCACTGCATCAGATACCACTCACAATTTACCAGATGACCTCGATCTGTCGAAAACTATCATCTTTGTTGGTGGATTAAAGATTTATGAATATGGAGTTGAACTCTATCCATATGATGATGAAATTAATGATTGGCCAGTTGTCGATCTTAGATTGGATGAATATGCTACTGATGGGATATTTAGAATATCAAACTGGCCAAGCGAAGAAAATGCAGAGTTTAATTCGTCAACACATCCTCACGCTCCAAGTGGACTTCTTAATTCTATTGGATTGGATATCGTTATCATTGTTTCTGATAATCCTGATTCATTTACAGCATGGGGATATCAAATGCACACAGAACCAGAACAAGGAACTAATGAAGCATATTTCTATGATGTGCTAAATAATGATCCAACAAGAATCACAGTTTATTCAAATGGAAGACTATCATTTTATAATGGTGATCCTGGAGTTGGTTTTATAGTCAGTTATGGTCATGATGCATATGGATTCTACTTCAGTATTCATGATGCAGTGGTAAGGGATGTTATAGGGCTGAGAATGGATTATAGCGAAGTTGATAATACGTTCGAGTATTCAAACGTCATCATCATTGCAGCTGAATCATCTTCAGAAGCTCCTGACACCACGGGATGGACACAAGATGGGACTTACTATAAGCTTGACGATCCAACACCTGCAAGCGGTGAATCCATCACGGTTACATCACCATTTGGAAATCCCTTAGAGTATCGTCTGATCATTTCCGGGAACACCATCCAGGATTGGACGGTTGCTCCCTCGACATTCCAGGTCACCATGCGTATCGAGATGGTTGGTGTGGGTGACTTTAATCACTACCTAGAAATCACTGGAGATAATTATGAGGACTCATTTGGTCCGTATTTAGATCCAATCAACTATGAAGGATTTGAGATCAGAACAAGCTCTCTTGAAGTGCTACCTTCAGGATGGTTTGAGAATAATGGTTATTGGTTTGCAGAAGATCCAACACCATCACCAGGTGAAACAAAAACACTTGTATCTCCATTCGGTACACCTATCGAGTACCGTTTAAGAAATGGTGAAACCGTTGTTAAGAACTGGACTGCAGCTCCTTCATCCATCGATATCACTTTACGCGTTGAGTTCATAGCTCTGGGCGATTTTAACTTTTACATCGACATCATCGGAGTTGAGTTCACCGATACGCTCGGACCATACATGAACTCTGATGTCTTTATCAATGGTTTTGAAGTGAGAACCAATGAACCTTTTGTCGATGCATCACCGATCATCGAAGGACAGCAATACTTTACCGTTAGCTATCATCAACCTGTCACAGAAACATCAATTAGATCTAACATCTATGCATGGGATGAGGTTGATGGGAACTTAACATCATCAATTCAACTTGTATCAGATGGCTATACACCAAACAAGAATACTGTTGGTACGTACGAAGTCAAATATCGAGTTACTGACTCATCGAATAACACAGCTTATCTCACTGTTTATGTCATGGTTATCGATCAGATAGCTCCAGTCTTTAACTTTGGGAATGATGTTATCTACCAGAGCTATAAAACACTAAGAACGTTTACAAGTACAGTTGTGATCAGCGATGGTCATGATGGAAATGTAAATGCAACCGTATCTGAAGATACATACACAGCAAACTATAACATCATCGGTGAATACCACATCACCTATTCAGCTACAGATGCATCAGGTAATACAGCGACTATGACGCGTACAGTGATTGTAGTCGATGATGTTCCTCCAGTTATCACTGGACCAACGGTTATCACGAAGAGTTACAACACGATTTTAACCACTGCACAAATAATGGCTCAACTCACAGCATTGGATGAGATTGACGGTGATGTATCCGGTTCATTCATGGTTATGAGTTCAACCTATGGTGGCAAATCCAATGTACCAGGAACCTATACTATCGTCTTCAGAGCTATTGATGCATCAGGAAACTCTGCACAACGATCAGTTACCATTATTGTTACAGATAATATCCCACCGATTTGGTATGCAACAAACAACTTCTTAATCACGCTTGATCAAGCTGTTCAGCTATCGACAAATCAGATCATCAATACGCTTCAGCTCTCCGGATTCATTACGGACACACAAGCTTCTAATCTATACGTTGTTTCTGATGAATACCAGCAGTCTCAAGACATCGGAACTTATAATCTCGTGTTTGGTATCACCGGACAATCTGAGACCTTAACCGTGACGCTTGTTGTCTACAATCTTTCATTAGAGGAACCTGGCATGTACACCGTGAGTTTCAACTCGAATGGTGGATCATTCGTTCCATCAATCTCTACAGATGGAACACCGGTTTCTGCGCCTACAGCTCCGACAAGAACAGGCTATGTCTTCTCGGGTTGGTACACCGATGAAGCATTGACAACACTTTATCTATTCGCAAGTGAAGTTACTGCAGACATGACGTTATATGCGAAGTGGACACTTGCGGGTGGAGGTACCACTCCACCACCAGCGACGAGTGAAGGTTTAACAACACTTCAAATCGTAGGCATTGCACTGGGTGGACTTATCGTTTTATCAATCCTTAGCGCAGCTTTATCACCAAAGAAATTTGGAGGGAGAAGAAGATAATGAAAAAGATATCAGTGCTTGTCCTGCTGTTCATCATAACGCTGACAGGCTCAATCCATACGATGGCATCAAGCACTGGAATCATTGGTCCTGATGTCATTCATAAGCAGCAGAATCATATCGTCACGATCTCAGATATCCTCGGACTATACAGCTCTGGACTTGGTCAAGTTCAGGTCATCCAGGATGAATATACCGGTTATGGTAACATCATCGGACCGCACACGATCATACTACAAGCTACAGATGGACAAACAACGGTCACAAAGAATCTCACTGTGATCGTTGTGCCTGAGCTTGGAAACGTGATTGCTGTTTCAAACTATAAAAACATTCACGTGAAAAAGACTGAAGTTCTCACCCCTGGTGAAATCATTCAGATCTTGTCGAAGACCGGACACATCGAGATCACATCGACAACACAGATGATGATACTTTCAAACACGTATACCGGGAACGAAAGCACGGTCGGTCAGTTTGTCTTTGAGTTCCGTTTGGTGAACTCAGCTGGAGTCGATATCGTCGACACCATTTATATCTATGTCACAGAAGACACGAACATGTTCATACCAGATATCATCTTTCAACCACCACAATCTGATTTTTCAAAGATGGTGGATCTATTCATCAGTTTAATCGTGATTGGTGCATTTGGATTTGTTATGTACAAGATATGGAAAATTGTGACAAAAAAGCATAAGAAGAAGGTGATTGCATGAAAAAATTAATCACGCTCATCCTCGTGGTGTTCGTCGCATTTTTTGCAGTTCAATCATGGGTTGATGGATCTCAGGTTGAAAAGAATCTTTTTGATGTCACCACGATAAGTCTATCGAGCCAGTGGAACAGCCCATCCTCTTCACTTATCACAGGTCAACCCATTTCAATCGATTTTGATGACTCTGAATTCAGGGTGAACACCATGATGCTTTACGGTGGTTCAGTCAAGCAAATCTTTGTCATAAGTAACACGAAATACACATCAAGAGTAAGAGTCACATCAAAGAACAATGACGCAAATACGCTTGCGATTTTTTACTTTCAATATGGATCTACTAATTCAGAGATGATTCTTGTTGATGCCCTAGGTAATCCGGCAAACCTTGGTCAGTTTAAGGGAAACAACCTATGGATTTATATAGCATTGAATGAAAATTATGTTGGATACAGCGATGTTACTCAAATAAGAACAATGGTCAATGATTCGATCAAGACGTACATGAATTTCACCGTGTACTATAATCCAATCGTGATTGATCCGGATCCGGAAAATCCGATCTCTTTTGAGCAACTTCCAACGACTTCAGGTTCCATCTATGACAACACCAAAGGGATGGCGGATGTATCATGGAATGTCAATGGAAACACGGTGAACTTCGATATTCAATATAACGGGGTTTATCAGCTGTCATACACTTTTTCTCCAAGCACAGATATGAGCTTGTTTGAAGATTCGATTGAAGCGTTCTACTACAGTTATCAAGGTGGTAAGTTCATTGTCTTTAATCGTGGTGAGACAAGCATGTTTACCACTCGCAATGTGAAGACACAAACCTTTGTCCCTTATACCATCTGGAATTTGCAGACCAATGAAATCTCAAATATCGACGAGTTCAATGTCCATATCTACGTGAGAGAAGAAGCTGGAAACAATCATTATGCCTACTTCTATGTTGATGAATTTGTCATCGATAAATTACTCTCTGCGACAGTTTCAATGCAATATCGATATGTACCATACATCGGTGCTAAAGGTGAATGGAAGCCTTATTTTAAGGTGCTAGAAATTGACAATATAAATCCTGGTAATATCTCGTGGCAGCTCTCTGCAGCTGCATTCTCAGCTACAGCGACGATCATCGGTGGGATGATTCCAGGTATCGGACTCCCTATCTTTTTGATTGGAACTCCAATCACTGCAGCTTTGATGTATCTCTCCGGAGAACAGTTGGTCCAAGGGGAAGCATTGTTTACAGGAAGCATCCAGGAGATCCAACAGGTTATCTCACCATCACTATCACTCACCAACGAAATCAACGCTGCATATTATGCGTATTACGACACTTTTACAGGAATTAATCTGAGTCAATTCACGCTATGGAAACTGCACTTGGGGACTTTCAATAAACTCTTCATGCAAGGCATTGAAGTGAACATGGAAGAAGATCCTGCGTTTAATATCATTCAGTTCAGATATATGACCGAAGGAGAAGTGTACACAATCTCTGAAGAAAACATAAACGTCGTCTTTAACCCAGGCTCACTCCAGGAAAAAGATGTCTTGATCTCAATACCAGGACTTACACCTGATTTAGATTTGCTTAAAGTATTGATGTATGTCGGCATTGGTATAGCAGCCTTTGTCGCATTATCACTCATACTAACTACAGCTGATAGAATTGGATCGTCAGCAGTAAGTTTGTTTCATAACCCTAAGAAGATTCTAGCAGTGTTGATCATCATTGGAATCATCGCACTCATCATCATTTCAGTCATGGGGTGATTAGCTTGGTTTATTTAGATCTAAACGATATACCAAGTATCTTTGACATCATTGACTTCATAAGTAAAAACTTAAAAAACATTGCTATCTATGGTGGCATAATC
>DIER01000005.1:5095-6462 GCA_002418725.1 Acholeplasmataceae bacterium UBA5769 | reverse complement strand
CATGCGTTTTTTAGATATCGCACTGGAAAAAGCGAAGCGTGATAAAGAAGATAAATATGCTTTCTTTGTGTACCGTGATTATGAAGATGAACTTTTTGAACAACAGGTCATTGATCACTTAAATGTTGCCATTGAAGAAAAAAGTTTAGGGCTCGTCTTTAATCAGTTAACCGACATTAAGAAAAACCGGATTTGGCAATATGAAAGTGAACTGGCACTCCTTAACTTATCGATCGATAACAAATACTTGATGGCGATTGCTAAAAAAAGACATCGTTTACAAGATTTAGAAAGATTTCATATCAAAAAAGTGTGTGAGTTTTTAGTGGATTTAGAAAAGAAAACAGAACGGTTGATTAAAATCACCATTCCCGTTTCTAAAGAAACATTTTTAGATCCAACGTTTAATCCCTTTTTACTAGGCACATTAAAAGAGTATGGTATACCCTATGAGTTCATCAGAGTTAAATTTGATATGGAACTTAGAGCTAGCCATTATGCCAATCAGATTCAAGAACTGATCGACCGTGGGATTGCTCTTGATACCACGTCTTTAGACATGGCCTTAAGTTATCCCTTTCATGCGCTTCACCTGGATATGAAAAAAGAATCCATTAAATGGAATGCTTATGTCTCTAAAGTTAAAGAAATGCTAGAATCCTTTCAAATGGCTTTGGTCATTCGTAATGTGAAAACCAAAGAACAAAAAGAAGCGTTAGAAAGACTGGGTGTATCGTTTGTCGAAGGTAGTTTATATAAACAACTACCAGCACCTGTTTTAATGCAAAAGATTAAGGAGACTTTATGAGTTTTGACCAGTTAAGAGACTATGTTCAAGAAACACGTAAAGATGAAAAGAATTCGCACGGTTACCGTGCGGCTTCCTCTTTATCGATGCTTGAACATGTGGATCTGATGATTGAAGCGTATCAAAAAGGTTTAAAAGAAAAAAAAGGTGATGTGTTACTCGATGTGTTTGGGATGCTTCAAGGATTATTTGTTGCGATCGATGCGCTTTATGATCTGGCGATTGGGTTAACCCAATATAAGTATCACATCAACGTGAATGCAAACCCTATCTTGCATGAACTTAAATACATTCGTAATGACATCGTCGGTCATCCGACACATCGCACCTACCCCGGTGGCGGGATGGGTTTTTCAATCCTTTCAACAGAACATTTAACCAAAGAAAAGTTTAGTTATCACACTTACGTGTTTGAAAAGAACCAACTGGATGTAAAAACAAAGGATGTCTATGTGAAACCTTTACTGGATGCATTTCAAAGTGAGAGAACACACATTTTTGATGAAATCTTGATTTACTTAAGACATGAAACATCAAAAACGAATATTCCAGAAGAACT
>DIER01000005.1:0-5071 GCA_002418725.1 Acholeplasmataceae bacterium UBA5769 | reverse complement strand
AAAGAATATAGCGTCCCTTCCGATTCATCACACCGCTTTTTGTGGCGTGTTGGACTTTTAGAAAAAGTGATTGCTTGGTATCCAAGTGATGTGGAATTCAATGAGTTTGTCACCTACATCGGTAAGGTACAAGTCAGTAAGCTTTATGATATCGCACTTGACTTAGAAAACCGTAAGGGCAAAGATCTTTTTGCTCCCATTCCAAAACTTTTAAAAGGCTTTTATAAGTTTATCAGAGCGAATGAAGATGTTGCTATCAAACTTTTACATAATTTGCATGATAAAGAGCATCCTTTGCATGCATCTGATATCCTCGCACTCATGAGTTTGAATCCAAATAAAGAAGCGTCGCTCCTTTTAAGACACTTAAAAGAAGAAGTTGATGAGAAAAAAGTTTATTTAATCGGTTCCATTTTACGTGGATATCGTCCAAAAAATAAGTGAATTTTATTTGGGTTATGTTATAATAAATTGAGAGGTGATTTTTGATGGCTTGGAGCAATGAAACCTATTTAATCGGTGAAAAAGTCAAGGTTGAAGGGGAAAAAGGATTTGGTGTCGTTTCACGCATCGACGTTCCTAGAGGTCTTGTTTATGTCATATTCAAACGGATGAGAGAGGAAGCTTATCCTTATCCTGAAGCTTTTGAATCTGGCAAATTGAAATCTGAGGTTACAAGAAATAAGTAAACACATTTTGTGTTTCTTTTTTTCATATGAAGAAGTTTATTCGTTTTTGGGAAAAATTCTTTTTGATGGTTTGGGAAATCATCAAATCGATGAAATCACTTCGCGGTCTCATTGCACTTTTTATGAGTTATATGATCTTTCATGGTTGGGCAGTTCTTTTTCTCGTCTTTGGTACGTTTGCGGGGAATGCATTTATAATCAGTATCGGTACAGCAGTGATTTTGTTTTGGTTTGGTCCAGGGACACCGGTTATACCTTTGATCATCATCACCGCGCTCTTTATAAGAAGATATATACTATTTGAGAAGACAGAAAAACTCGATTTTAAAGCAAAATGGAAAGAACTGAATCAAAAATTTAAAGACTAACACAAGTTTGACACATTATTGGGTTATTGTTATTGTATAAAAGCATTAAGGGGTGGGGGAAATGATGCATAAAGCCATATTTGTTTTTGAAATGACATTGATTTTACTGGGTGGTTTATTTCAAACATGTATCCGTTATGTAAGCACTGTTGATGTTGATATCAACCAAGTTTTATTAGATGAACACAATCTTATTTTTGAAGAGCTTTATTTTGGTGTTGGCGCAAAACCAGAAGATCTCATATGGTTAGAGTTAGAGGGTTTTGATGAAACAGACATCAATAAGATGATGGAAGCAGATAGATTTGTTGGTTCAATGCCTTATACCGCACAAATACTTTATGTCAAAACAAATCAGGGTGATAAAATCATTTTGACATTAGGCAAAGTCGATCGTAAAGCGGATCCAGATGATTATTTTTATGTCTTTGATTATCATTTGTCCTATACGTATGGTGAGATGCTAGATTTGTTTGTTCAAGAAGGTTTATGTGATGTGAAAACCGCTTTTGAAGAAACTGATCCACATACGTTTGTTGGTTTTACAGAACAGGGCTACTTTGGGCTACTTACAGAAGCCTATGAAGAAAAGTTAAAGAATGCCTTTCATTACTATATCTTTCAAGAGCAAGGTGATCTCTTAGTGATTGTGGATGATGAGGAAATCTATGTTGTTTTCTTTGCTAGTGAAGAACAGGTTTTATACCCTTATGAAGTTCGTTTTGAGGATATGTTTATCGTTTAAAAAACAGGAGAAAAATATGCAAAAATTCTTAAAACAATTTGGTGATATCCTTGGAAAAACCTTTGATTTTAAAGGCGTAACAAAGCTAAAAGAATGTGCGGTCGCACTTTCTTTTCAACTTGTGATCTCAAGTGTCGTTACCATTCTTTATTTAGGAACAAGATTAACAGATTTAGGGATGTTTGTTCAGATCATCATTTATGTGTTATATGGTTATCTTGGATTAACCTTATTACCTTTTTTAAGTACTTTAGGAAGAAGATTTAGAGATGCAGGGATTCATCCGATCTATGTTTTTCTCATTCCGTTTTCCTATGTATTATTCTTTATTGTTTCTTATACGTTCAACTTTAAAGATGGTGAACCACTCATGATGATGTTGCCACTGTTCTTATTCTTTTTACCCCATCTTTATGTTCTTTTTATGGTGCTATTACCATCGAAACCAAATGTGATGAAAGAAGGCGATTTGGATGATGAAAAATGATCATGATGTGATAACGTGGATCAAAGATGAGATTAAAACTTACACTAAAGGTAAACTTACCACACCTAAGGTAAGAGAGATCTCTAGATTAGCATTTCAAAGACTTAAGAATCAAGAGATTCATCACGTCTTAGAGATTGCTGAAATGTTATTAAAAGATAGAAGTTGGGCAGAAAGCATCATCGCTTATGATTTTTGTTATCGTGTGAAAAAACAATACACCAAAGAAACGTTTGATGCGTTTGAACATATTCTTTTTACGTATGTTCATGATTGGTGGGATTGTGATGATTTTTGTACCCATGCGTTTGGTGAACTTTTATGTCAATTTGATGCCTTTGATGAAAGAATTATCAAATGGGTCTATCATGAAAAGTTCGCGGTCAGAAGAGCTGCAGCAGTGATTCAAATCTTACCGATTAAAAAAGGATTACATCACATGATGAATCCATTGATCATCTCTGACTTACTCATGAATGATACACATGATTTAGTCCTGAAAGGATATGGATGGATGTTAAAGGTGCTTTCTCAAAAAGAACCTATGAAAGTCTATGAATATTTAAAACATCATGAAGAAGAAATGCCTAGAGTTAGTTTTCGATATGCTTTGGAAAAACTAGATGAAAAACTTAAGAAAGATTTGATGAAAAAATCTTAATCATTGATAGAATTATCTTCAAAATAAGCCTTACTGTGGTACAATTAACATAAGAAATTGTACCGAAAGAGGGCTTTTTATGTTATTTGACAGTTATCAAATCAAGAATTTCACATTTAAAAATAGAGTGGTTATGCCACCGATGTGTATGTATAGTGCAGACACAGAAGGGTATGTCAACGATTTTCATGTTGTGCATTATGGCACTAGAGCGATTGGTGGTGTTGGACTCATTATCCAAGAAGCGACAGGCGTGACACCAGATGGAAGAATTTCTATTCATGATTTAGGCATTTGGAGTGATACCCATGTTCCGGGATTAAAGAAAATCGTGGATGTCATTAAGTCTTATGGTGTGATTGCAGGCATTCAATTAAATCATGCAGGTAGAAAATCAAAGACAGAACATCCGATGGGACCATCAGCAATTAGTTATGGTGGGGATTATCAAGTACCTAAAGAGATGAGTGAACAAGACATTAAAGATGTCATTTTCGCTTTTGGTCAAGCAGCAAGACGTGCTGATGAAGCAGGTTATGATTTGCTTGAAATCCATGGTGCACATGGCTATCTCATTTTTGAGTTTTTATCACCGATATCCAATCAAAGAAAAGACAAATATAGAGATGGCAAAGTCTTCTTAAAAGAAGTGGTCGAAGAGATTAACAAATACTGGCCAAAAGAAAAGATTTTAGCATTAAGAGTATCTGCGTATGAATATGTCAAAGAAGGGGTTACACCAGAATCGATTAGTGAAGCGATAAACTTTGTTAAAGATTTAGGGCTTGATTTAATCGATGTCAGTTCCGGTGGCAACGTTTTAGTGAAAATACCAGCTTTTCCAGGGTATCAACTGGACTTAGCAAAACGTGTAAAAGAACTTACAGGGTTACCTGTGATCGGTGGCGGATTGATCAGTGATTTAGCATTAGCAGAAAATGCGGTTTCATCCAAAAGAGCTGATTTCATTTATTTTGGTAGAGAACTACTAAGAAATCCTTATTTAGTCATCAATGGTGCAATAGATTTAGGGGTTGAAGTCGCTTATCCAGAAGCGTATATTAGAGGTAAGAAGTAAAAAAGAAAGAAGGGTTAAAATGCGTTTAGTCATCGTAAAAATCGTGATTTTCATCATGATTTTAACCATCGCTTTAGTTGATTACCGCATGTTAACATTTAAAGATGGCAAAGTGATGGTGGCAAATTGGCACCAACTTTCATCATGGTCTGAAATAGAGGAATCTGTTTTAGAGATTGATAAAGCTGAAATGTATCCATCAAGAGTTGTAAGAAGAAGTAGCAGTAACGATGAACACTATTTAGTGATTTATATGAATGAAAGTTTTTATAACATTAAAGCAACCGATTTAGAGATGGCAAGAATTTCTAATTTAATGGCAAGAGAACAAGTAGAGATCGTGGAATTAAAACCTGTAGATGTTGGATTTTATGGGTTGTTGGTTGTTTTACTGATTGTGTTTCCAGTGATGAGAAAAGAGAAATTTGAAATAAATTCATAACACGGTGTATGGGTTGGGGGATTAAGATGCAAAATCAGTTTTTTGTCAATCATGAAGGTCCACATTTCATCGATTTTATCAAAGAACATTTAGGAACTTGTAAAGAGTTCATTTTTTCCGTTAGTTTTATTAAACATTCGGGATTATCATTAATCAAGAAAGATATCATCCATGCACTTGATCGAGGTGTCATGGGAAAAATCATTACATCAACGTATCAAAATTTTACGGATACTGTTTCACTATCTGAGTTTCTTAACTTAATGAAAAAGTATACTAATTTTGAATGCCATCTCGAGAAGAATAATTTATCAGATGGTGGTATGCATACAAAGGGCTATCTATTTAACCATGGAATGACATACACGCTCCTCGTAGGATCAACAAATTTGACAAGGTTTGCTTTACTTCATAATATTGAATGGAATTTGGTTCATACATCCATTTCAAAAACTGGTGTTTATCAAGATGCAGAAAATCAGTTTTATAAGATGTGGGATAAAACGGAATTATTAACACAAAAAAATATTGATCGTTACGCTGTTCAACTTGAGTATGCCATTGAAAAATGGGACATGGATTATTTCCAGGAAACTGTATC
>DIER01000037.1 GCA_002418725.1 Acholeplasmataceae bacterium UBA5769 | reverse complement strand
AGTTCGATTCTCATCACCCGCTCCAGATAAAATTGAAGAGCCCCTAGGTCAGGGGCTTTTTTATTGTCATGTGAGGATCAAATTTAACTATATGACTTGTAACACCAGATAAGTAACAAGAAATGCAAACAAGATTGTACCAGCAATTGCAAGTATGGATATAAAAATCTTGAGAAGCGTCTTCCCAAATGGATAATGCCCTTTGGTTTTCTTTAACCGATTAGATTTTAAGCGTGCATCAAAAATATCAACTTCACTCTTCGTTTTAACCTCTTGATTAAAAAGTGTGCCATTGATAAAAGGATTATCTTGATTTTCATTCATGATAGTTCTTGCTTGACTTTCTTTTTCTGCAAGCCCTTTTAAAGCACTTGTTGGAGCTCTCACGATAACAATTTTGCCGCTTGAAACTAAACCTCTAGATAAATGACTTGGCTCTCTTCTAAAACTCATTGATTTATTCATCGGTTTCCCCCTTTGAAATAAATAATTAGTACTATAATTATAGCATAAAACAAGCAGTTGGTTAAATATCATCTAAAAGTATTCATAAATGACCTAAATTTAGGTACGAGTAGGGCGCATACGCCCTGTTTTTATTGAATTATGGATGTTATAACTATATATGAGATAGTGTCATTTTGAAATTCGTTCAAGGGAGGATTGCTATGGAAGAGTATTTAGGCGTTCTATCGATGTTCATCTTTTCAATCATATCAATCTATCTGGTTACACGGTTCAAAATGATACCTGCAAACAAGATTGGAATGATAAAGCGCTATGGTGTTTATTATAAACCGATTGCACCAGGTGTTCATTTTCTTATTCCTTTTGTCGATCAATTGGTCGTCTATGACATCAATCGCGAATTGCATCTCAATCGTGAAATCATTGAAATAAATGGGGAACCGAGAGTGTCATTAAGTATGTACATTCATTATCGGATCGTGGATGAACGTGATTATCACGATAACAATGTGGACCAATTCATGAGAGAAGTACTTGTTGAGGTTGTCCATCAGTATGTCAGTCGGTTTGGCTCGATGGGCATCTCTCAACAAAAGCTTGCATTGCAGGCTCGCCTAAAAGGCGTTATGCTAGAAAAGATAGTCGAATGGGGAATCGAACTATCATCCTTTGAAGTGTTATCGGTGATTGAAATACCATCACAGAAAGTTTATTCAGCCTGAGAATTTCATCACTAACAACACTTATGCAATGCGGTTTTTCAAAGTAAAGGCACCTTGCTAGGTGCTTTTTCTATATTTCGCGTTTATTTCAGTTAAGAATAACTTAAGAATTATAAGGGATAAAATTCCAGTGTAGGATGCTATAATAATTTTGTGGTGTAAAAGAGGTGCATGATGACATTCTTAATCGAGGCATTATCAATTTTTAATGACTTAATCAACAACGCGATATTGCTATTTGGATTAGCGCTTATTTATGCAGCAACCAATTATCAACAAAACCAAAAGAAACAGTGGAGAGCTGTGCTTTTAGGCTTAGTCATTGGGATCATCAGTGTTTTAGTCATGCGTAATTCATGGCTTTACTACCAAGGCTTATTCTTTGATACACGAAGTGTTCTTCTTGTTGTCACAGGTCTTTTCTTTGGACCNNATAACCACGGGTGTCTCTGTTGTGATCGCACTTGCATATCGTATCTCACAAGGTGGTTCAGGTGTTTATGCGGGTGTGCTTACTATTTTGACTTCCTCTGCATTAGGCTTGTTATGGCCAAGAATTCGAAGAGGACTTCCTGCGATGAAGCCATGGTTAAATCATTTGATCTTAGGTTTTATCGCTCATATCATAACACTCTTATGCTTCTTAACGATTCAGCCCTTTTCTTTAGCATTCGAGATTGTTTCGAAAATGATTTTACCCTATCTCACCCTTTATCCCCTAACAACGATGATTTTAGCTCAAATCGTAAGTTACCAAAAAGAACGCATTATTGCACAAGATAGAGTTAAGCGTCAACAAATTTTACTTCAGGCAAGTATAGATGCTACTAAAGCCATGGAAGTGTTCGCACTTGATCAAAACTATAACTATCTATCTTTTAATGAATTTCATGAGCACTCTATGGAAAATTACTATGGTGTCCAAATCAAAAAAGGTCATAACTTCTTAGACTACGTCACGATTCCTAAAATGAAGCATAGAATTAAAGAATGCATTGATTTATCTTTAAAAGGTGAATTTAATACATTTGAGGTATTGATAGAAACCGATATTGATAAGTATCTTGAAGAACAATATTCGCCAATTATTGATGATCAAGGCGAAGTGATTGGTGTAACTGTTTTTTCACAAGACATTAGTGAAAGAAAGCGTTATGAACAATCGATTCTCTATTTAAGCTATCGCGATCCCTTAACAAATTTACACAACAGACGCTATTTTACAGATGAGNNTTATCCGTTTGATGCAAGACAAATATTATCCTCTATCGATTATCACTGCAGACATAAACGGGTTAAAAATCATGAACGATGCATTTGGTCATGATGCCGGAGACCTCTTACTTTGCACGATTGCGGATGAACTGATTCAAGTGTTTAAAGATGAAACACGCATCGCACGTATTGGTGGTGATGAGTTTGTCATCTTACTTCCTCGAACAAGCTTTGAACGCGCCAAAGAGTTGATTGATGAAGCGAAAGAAAAAATCGAACAAAGAACCGTACATGGAATGGCAGTCTCAGTGTCCTTTGGTTTGTCAACCAATAAAGGTGACAGTGTCATCCAAGAAACATTGAAGTTATCTGAAGATGATATGTATGCTCATAAACTGTTTGAAGTGTCTTCTCATCGTAATGAAACGATCAAAACGATATTAAAAACATTACATGAAAAAAATCCACGTGAAGAAAAACATTCCGAACGTGTCTCCACGATTTGTGCCCATATCGGTACAGCACTTGGGATGCAAAATGAAGAAATTTTGCTACTTAAAGCGATCAGTAATCTCCATGACATCGGAAAAATTGCTATAGATGATGCCATCCTAAACAAACCAGGAAAACTTGATGATAGAGAATGGGAACAGATTAAAAGACATCCTGAAATTGGTTATCGCATCCTATCAACCTCACCAGAATATGCAGAAATTGCGCAAGACATTTTATCACATCATGAACGTTATGATGGTAGGGGTTATCCGAGAGGTTTAAAGTCACATGAGATTCCGATTCGTGCGCGCATCATTTCTATAGCGGACTCATATGATGCCATGGTTTCTGAACGTCCATATCGTAAACCGCTCACTCACACAGAAGCAATTGAGGAGATTAGACGAAATCTAGGTACACAATTTGATCCAAAAATAGGTCAAATCTTCATCGATTTATATGAAACTCAAAAAGAGGTCATTCAATGACTTCTTTTTTTAAAAAACATTTTTTGAAATCGCTTACCTCGCGAGTAAGTGATAGCAATCACATGTTTTTTCATGTATAATGGATGTGAGAGTCAGAGGAGGTAAACATGAAAAGAAAAACAAAAATTGTTTGTACTGTTGGACCAGCGATTGATAATCCAGAAATGATCAGCAAGATGATTGATGCTGGTATGAATGTCGCACGCTTAAATTATTCACATGCCGATCAAGAAGAACATGGACGTCGTGTTCATATGATCCGTGAGATTGCAAAACAAAAGAAACGATTTATCGGTATTTTAGCTGACACAAAAGGCCCCGAAATTCGTACAGGTAAATTTGAAAACGATATTGCTACATTTAAAAAAGGCGATAGGGTAGAAGTTCACAAAGAGCCTATTTTAGGTAATCGTGAACGATTCCATATCGATTGTCCTGAATTGTTTGATGACATTAAAAAAGATGATTACCTATTGATCGATGATGGTAAAATGAAACTTACCATTTTAGAAAATACAGGCAGTATCCTTTACTGTGAAGTTAATAATTCTGGTTCAATCAAAACGCGTAAAGGTGTAAATGTACCTAACGCAAAACTTTCTATGCCTTTCGTTTCTAAAAAAGATCATGATGATATTGTCTTCTCAGCGAAAATGGAAGTTGACATGATTGCCCTTTCGTTTGTAAGAAGAAAAGAAGATGTGCTTGAAATTCGTGAGATTTTAAAAGCATGCGGGAAACCTAACATTGAACTGATCGCTAAAATTGAGAACCAAGAAGGTGTTGACAATCTTGAATCCATTTTAGAAGTTTCTGATGGTGTCATGGTTGCACGTGGGGATTTAGGTGTTGAAGTTTCAACGTCACTTGTACCACTCTATCAAAAACGGATCATCAAGATGGCAAATGAAAAAGGTAAACCTGTTATTACAGCGACACATATGCTTGAATCGATGATGTATTCACCACGCCCAACGCGTGCTGAAGCATCTGACGTGGCTAACGCGATATTGGATGGTTCTGATGCCATCATGCTTTCAGGTGAATCTGCAGCAGGTGAATATCCTGTTGAAGCTGTTCTTGTGATGGATACAATTGCGAAAGCGATTGAAGACCATATCAACTACAAAGAAAAACTTGGAAATGCGATAGCATCTTCACAGCAAACAGTTAACGATGCCATTGGTATTGCTGTGAGTCAAACTGCATTAGCTTTACCTAAAGCAGAAGTCATTATTGCTTTCACTGAAACGGGTGGTACAGCGAAGCGTATCTGTAAGTTTAGACCTTCAGTTCCCATCATCGCGGTGACAGATAATGAAAAGACATGTCAACGTTTGACATATTACTGGGGAGTTTTCTCAGCATTAAAGGGTAATGTTACCGATATGACCTTATATGACAGTGTAGCTATCGAAGTCGCAAAAGACTTTGGTTTCAAGTCAGGCACTACCATTATTATCACATCTGGTTGGGCGCAAAAACACGGATCGACCAACACACTACGCATCATTGATATCCCCTAAAAAAATGA
>DIER01000021.1:30673-36812 GCA_002418725.1 Acholeplasmataceae bacterium UBA5769 | reverse complement strand
GTATAGGTCATGTGGTTAAAGTCAAAGGTGAGATTATCATAAAGGGAAATAGGTTCACTATGTTTATCCATGGCAGAACATCCAGCATAAACGAAAAGAACGCCAATAAGCATGATAGTGAGTATGAGTTTTTTCATGTTGCACCTCCTTCTTCAAGGTCATCTTATCAAAGAGTTTTGACAAAGTGATGACAATTTATTTTTTTCTAGCGATGATGAGCTTTGCGACAACCTCGCCGTTGTCGTTAAATATTTTATAAGTGTAACCATAGAGTTCAGCAATCTGTTTGACGATGAAAAGTCCAAGACCAGTTCCTGATTTTTTGAGTTCAATGGAAGGTATACGGTAGAAGGACTCAAAGATTTTTGTTAGCGATTCCTCAGGGATAAATCCTTTGTTTCTGACAGTAAAAATGAAAAAGTCTTTTTCTATCTCACCAGTGATACTTACGTGTTTATCTTCACTATAGAGGATGGCGTTTTTGATGAGGTTCGTTGTAGAGATGAGCATGAGTTCTTCATTCATGAGAACTTCACAAGGTTCAATGTTTTTTTGGATTTTGATGAAATGTTGTTTTGCAAGTTCATCAAGGGATTGAAATTCTTGGTCGATGATTTGGGTATTGCATACATCGCCCTTTTTCATCTTATCTTCTAATCGGAGGGAATAGGTTAAATCAGCGGTAATGTTTTCAATCACTTCAATTTGTGAAAGTAGTTCTTTTAAGTATTTTTCTTTATCTTTATAACGACCAACGCCATCGATCATCCCTTCAATCATGCCTTTCATGACAGCAAGTGGCGTTTTTACTTCATGATTGATGGTCATAATAAGGTGTTTCTTTTTTTCTTCCTGTTCTTTTTCGTAATCGATGTCTTGGGTTAATTTTTGATTGGCTTCACTGAGTTCTGCATATGTCTTCTTTAAGTTAAAGGTCATTTCATTGAGTGAAGTGACTAAATCTCTAAATTCATCACGACGCTTCAGGTTTAGCTTACTTGAAAACTTAAGGTTTGAAATATCTTTGGCATATAAAGAGATTTTTCTTATGGGACTTGAGATGTTGATGGAAATAAGGATGGAGAGGATCGTGATCGCAACCATCATAAAGATGGATTGGGTGATATTGATGTTGTTCAGTACACGATCAACATTTTGAAGCGATTGGATTCTAGTTGAGATGATGAGATAGTCACCAAGTGCGAACTGATAGATATAGTTGATGTGGTATATATCGCCTACGAGATCGATCGCGTAGGTCAGGTTTCCATCTTTTAGCGAATCCTCACTATCATAGATGCTAATGACGAAGTCTATGACATCACCTTCAGCTAAGAAGTTTGGACCAATCTCTTCAGCCATGGTATTTTCTTTGAAACGAATGAAGGCTGTTTCACTGGATAAGTTTTGTAAGTCAGTATCTTCGAGAGGTGTCCCTGCGTTGATGTCATCAACCGAAGATAAAATGGAGGATTTCACATTTTCAACGTTTTCTTTAATATAAAGGGGAGAAAAACGGTTATAGGAGATGTACATACTTAAGAGAAAGACAACAGAAAAAGAAATCAGCAAGACTAAAAATGTTTTGATAAATATGCTGATTTTCATGATCTTCCTCCTATTAGTTTATCTCGTGTTTATTTTTCGAATTTATAGCCCGATTTATACACGGTTTTTATATACGAAGCAGCATCTCCTAGCTTCTGTCTTAAGCGTTTAACGGTGGTATCGACGGTGCGTTCATAGCCAAAATAGTCATATCCCCACACAAGATTGAGTAAATCTTCTCTGGTGTAGACTCTGCCGATGTTTTGCATAAAAAGCGTGAAAAGCTCCCATTCTTTTTTATTAAGATCAATGGGTTGCTGGTTTACCATAATCTTATACTTCGTAAAATTATAGGTGATGATACCGTAGGTTAACATTTCCTCAGGTGTCGTATGTTCGTATCTTGCAAGAACTGCTTCAATTTTTTTGATGACGATTTTAGGACTATAAGGTTTGGTGACATAATCATCAATGCCAAGATTATACCCTTTGATTTGGTTTTCTTCATCGTTTAAAGCAGAAAGCATGATGATGGGTGTTGAAGCGTGTTCTCTAATCTTTTTACAGACTTCAAAACCGTTCATGTGTGGCAGCATTAAATCAAGCAAGATCAAATCATAAGGCGTTTGGATGGTTTTATTTAAAGCGGAAATACCATCATACATTTGATCGATTTCTGCATCTGGATAAGCATCTTTGACATAGTCATGGAGCAAATCATTTAAATGTTTTTCATCTTCAACAATTAAGATTTTCATGGGTTTATCCCCTTTAGCGTTTTCTTATATTTATGATAACACAACTATCCATGAAAATGGAGGTGACGATGATATTTGTCACAACTATGTCACAACACAGTCAAAAGTTTGACACAACTGATAGGTAAACTAAAGGTGAAAAAAACGAAAAGAGGTCAATGAAATGAAAAAATTAATGCTGGTTTGGATGGTTCTTGGGTTGTTGATGTTAACAGCTTGTACATCTTATGACAAATATGGCTATATGCCAGATGCTTACTATGAAAACATCGATAAAGATCAGGAAACATACGCTGAGATTGTCGAAAATCCGTTTATTCGTACCTCCGATTTAGCTGTCTCAACATTTTCTACCGATGTGGATACGGCATCGTATACCAATGTGAGAAGAATGTTAAATGAAGGTAGACTTCCAAATAAGGACGCAGTACGTATTGAAGAGATGATTAACTACTTCAATTATGATTTAGCTGCACCTGAAGATGGGGATGCAATCCATGTGATCACTGAACTCTCAAAAGCACCATGGAACGCAGAACACCAACTCTTCATGGTTGGACTGAAGGCAAAGGAAGTTGTTTTTGAAGAAACTGAAGGGATGAATCTTGTGTTCCTAGTGGACGTATCGGGAAGTATGGGAAGCGCAGATAAACTTCCTTTACTCAAAGAAGCACTGTACATCTTAATTGATCAGTTAAGAGAAGATGACCGCATTTCAATCGTGACTTACGCAAGCGGTGTGAGTGTTTTACTCGATGGCGGCGAAGGCGGAAACACAAGAGAGATTAAAAATGCGATCAGAAAATTGACAGCGGGTGGATCTACATCAGGTTCTGGTGGGATTCAAAAAGCTTATCAAATCGCAGAGAAGCATTTTATTGAAGGCGGAAATAACAGAATCATCTTAGCTTCTGATGGTGACTTCAATGTGGGTATCTCTAATGTGGATGATTTAAAGGAATTTATTGAAGATAAAAGACAAACGGGTGTTTTCTTAAGTGTGTTAGGTTTTGGTACAGGTAACTTAAGAGATGATGTGATGGAAACTTTAGCAAATCATGGCAACGGCGTCTACTTCTATATCGATTCCCTCAAGGAAGCAGAAAAAGTGTTTATACATCAATTAGGTGCTAGCATGGTGACGGTTGCTAAAGATGTGAAACTACAAATTGAATTTAATCCAGCACATGTGTATGCATATAGATTACTAGGTTATGAAAACAGAGTATTGCAATATGATGACTTTGAAAATGATGTTAAAGATGCAGGCGATATGGGGTCAGGGAATACGGTGATTGCATTCTATGAAATTATTCCTGCAACATCAGATGAAGAGGTTAATCAAATCACTTTTCCAGCGGTTGAAGAACTTAGATACACAGGTGAGAACTATTTAGATGAATTTTCGATAATTTCAGTGCGTTATAAAGAACCCCATGAAGAGGTATCGCGTCTGATTGAAACAAAGACTTATGTCTCAGATTTCACACTTACACCAAGTTTAAACTTTAGATTTGCATCCAGCGTGGTTGAATTTGGACTATTGTTAAGAGATTCAAGTTATAAAGGTAATGCAAGCTACGACCAAGTCATTTCAAGAGCAATGATCGCCGTGGGTACCGATCCATATGGATACCGCACAGAGTTTATTGAGTTGGTAAGATTAGCTCAAGATTACAGTTTGGAAGATTAATTCATGTATGTGTAGATTCTCATACGTCATCGGGGGGTGCGCATGAGAATCTACAAGATGATACATCAAGAACTATCATGGGGGGATGATAGTTCTTTTTCATCTGTTCATGCTATAATATGAAAAAGACACTTGGATGAGATGTTCGTCACGCATTCCACATCACAGATATCCAACTTATGAGAAGCACATCAACATTTCATCCCTTTGATTGGGGAGGGTTTTTGTTATGTCAAAGTTTAAAATATTAAAAATGCTTAAGAAAGTTTTGATTTCGAAACCATTTATTATGTTTGTTTGTCTGGGCATTGTCTATCTTTTATTATCTTTGGGTGTTGGCTTAACAGAAGGCAATAGCATCCTAGACTTAATTGAATTTAATATTGTTATTTCGGTGGGGTTAACAACGGTTGTGGCGGTGATCGTCAATCAATTCGCGCAGTTCTTAAATCGGTATTTAGAAGAAGGGCTAAAACTGAATGAGGATTATGTAGCTTTAATGAAACGCTATCATAAGGAATCATTTCTTGAGGGGAAAATCATCACATGTCGTGGACATCAAAAGAGCGTAACCAACACCAAAATGCCAATCATTGAGCTTTACCATAAGCCACCTAAGATCTCATTGGTTCTAAATGCAAAACCTTTTGTATTAGATGATTTTTTAGTGAATCAATCAGAAAAAATGATTAAAGCACATGAAACCTCACGTATAGCCAATAAAGATATCTTTCGCTTGAATCATGTGGATGAAAAAGATGGTGCACTGACATTTAACATCTCTTTTGCTTCTTTTTATCATACATTGATTACCAATCGCGCCATGGATGTGGAAATCACTAAAAAAATGACTTTAAGGGAATATTATGAATATGGTCCGAAATTAAGTTCATTGAAGACATCTAAAATGGCAAATGGTTTAGGCATAGCAAGTATGTTGGTAACAACGGATGGATATTATCTCTTCATTTATAGAGGGATGAACAATCCAACAGGAAAACATCAGGTAAGTGTTTGTAATTCTACACTAAATTATCATCTCACACAAAAACAAGTAGATTTAAAAGATCGTGAAACAGATATTGTGATGACTGAGAAGGAAAGTGAACAGTTTCTCTTTGAAAGCATCTACAATGGTTTAAATCAAAAACTCAAGTACCCACAAGAAGGACCTTTCGCAGCCTCTTTTAGTGATTTTGTACCTATCGGTTTGGTTCGAAACATCAAAGAGGGTGGAAAACCAGAACTTTATTATCTTGTTAAATCAAAGATGAGCAAGGATGAGCTGAGTGAACATGTACTTCAGATGAAAAAAGATATGACCAAAGGGGATACCAATCATCTAGTCTTTTTCAGAAAAGAAGATATTAAGGCTATTGATTATCACACCATGAAGATCCATAACAAGCACTATAAACTGCATTATAATGCACTTTATTTTGCCCAAATGGTGTTACTTGATCAACTATAATCTTTGATACATAAGGCAGGCATGTCCTGCTTTTTTTGATCAACATTTCTTTATTTTATTCATCATAAGGTTTATAATTAAGAGTAAAGAAGGTGATGTTTATCAAAATCATGTGTTTGATCCTTTTTGTACTGTGCATGCCTTTGATGTTTTCATGCAAAAGTGATGATAGTGATCAATGTCAGGTCACGTTTGATTATCAAGAGATGGGCAAAACAGAAGTCATTTTTGTTGAAAAAGGAACGTCTATAGACCTTCCTTCACCAACCTTTGGCGGACATCAATTTTTTGGTTGGATCTATGAAGGACAGTTGGATGACAAGACGTATTCTGGCAAAGTGGTTATTGAAGAAGATACAACCTTTCTAGCCGTTTGGATGTTCATTCCAGGTGTCGTAGAACCACCGTTTTGTTGCGAAGTCATCATAGACAATTAAGGTTTTCTTGCATTAAATATCCTCCCATTGAAAAAAATGTGGTATATTTAACGTAAATATAAAGGTTCAAAGAGGTGAGTTTGATGGGTTTAACCTTAAAAGAAGTCAAAACATATCATAATTTTGATGAGCTTGCTACAGATATGTTGGATATTGCTAAAGAAATACTTCCTGGCAAAATGGTTTATCTAAACTCTCTTTTAGATCAAAAACAAGTCACTTTGAAAATAGC
>DIER01000021.1:0-30658 GCA_002418725.1 Acholeplasmataceae bacterium UBA5769 | reverse complement strand
GAAGCTGTTTGTAACCGTGTGGATTTTATGCATCATGAAACGCTTATTTATGAGGATTTAAGCAAAGTGGAATCTCTAGATGATGTGAAAAAATTCATAGAATCTACGAATATTAATGCATACATGGGTATTCCTATAGCACTTGATGATGGTGAACCCTTCGGTACGCTTTGCGCTGCTTATCATGAAGCAACACATTTTGATGAAAAAAGCATAGTACTTTTACAAAAACTAGCCAAAATGTTTTCATATTATCTTCAAGTTGAACACTTAGCCTATAAAGATCCTTTAACTGGTGTATTCAATAGACAATACCTTTACAAGTTTAAAAAAGATATCATATCAAAATCCAGGATGTTATTTTCCATCGATTTAGATGGCTTTAAAGCAATCAATGATTTGCTTGGTCATGAAAAAGGTGATGAAGTTTTAACGGAAATGGGGAAGAAATTAGACGCACTTATACTAGAGATGAAGCGTGCATATGTTGTTCGCACAGGTGGCGATGAGTTCTTGATCTTTATTGGAGATTCCATGGAAGTAGAAGACATTATAATCTATGCGAAACGTATCTTGGATACGCTTAGTTCTTGGGAAACCGACTTGAAGAAATTAACGCTAACAGCAAGCGTAGGTGTTGTAACTTATCAAGCGGATAAAAACCAAGATTTAAAAAAACTGATTGCTTCCGCAGATGATGCTTTATATAAAGCAAAAAGAGCGGGAAGAAATCAATATCATATTGAATTTTAGATGTTAGGCTAATCCATTAGGGTTAGCTTTTTTAATTTATGATATGATTTTGTAAGCGCTGGTGTTACAATAAAGTTAAATGACAATTCTTAAGGGTGGGATAACATGAAAAAATGGTTTTTCTTATGTTCGATGATCTTCTTGATCATGCTCAGTAGCTGTCAAGATAGTGATCAAACATATAGCTATCAACTGACAAAGGATAACTACTTGACATTTTTTGATGTTGAACATGAACATTCAACTGAAGGTGAAGCAAAGAAAATCACCACAACGTTTACACTTAAAAACGATAAAGATCATGCGGATAACGTTCGTTTTGAGATGTCTATTCATTTGTATCATGTCCTTTTTAATGAGTATACACCTATCGAAAAAGCATATGAAATCACGTTTGATGAACAGAAAAGTCAAACACATGAGATGACGTATTTATCCTATCAAACGTTTGAGCAAATTGAATTTAAGGACATATCAGGTATCATAAGAACTAACAAAAAACAAGATTTACCAACCATTCCAACGCCTGAAGAAAGTGTAAAAAACTATCAAAAACTTGTGGATGACATGTCAGCCATAGGAGATCAAACCAAGTTTACTGTGATGTCATATATTACCGTTAAACAACGCAATCAAATGTATAGTATCGCGGTTAAAATGGTTGTTGATGTAGAAGATTTTTATCTTGAGACCATTATAGACCGCAATACGGGATATATCGTTGAAAAGAAAAATGATGTTTATATGATGTATGAACTCTTCTATTATCAGCAACATGATTACATGAGACTGTTTGATGTTTTTGATGAAAAACTTGAAGATTGGGAAGATGTTCAAGGCATGGGGGATTTTGATCCTTCTTGGCAGTATGCATATCACGATGGTGTTTATACCATTCAAGCAGATATCGAATCCATCTTAAGGTTTTCACTAGAAGATGAAGATATGATCAACGATTTACTTAAGAGTTTTACATCTAGGGATGTATTCATGACGATTGAACTCAAGGAAGAGGAAATAAAATTAAGAACTTCCATGACGATTGATGAGGTCGAGCTCACGATCCATTCCACCTATAAGTTAGGTGTTTTAGAGAAAACTGATACATCTGGATATATCAAACTACCCGCACAATCACCTTGCATGATAGAAGAAGTCACTGATCTTTCAGTTCGTCAACAAAATCATGTCCTTTTTAGTGGATATGCCAATTACTATAGAGTGAATCTAGAAACCGGAACTTACGCCATCGAACTTGATGATCTATATGAGATAAAACTTTATGATAAAAACATGAATGAAGTCATGCTTGTTAAAGATCCGGCTTATGATTTTCAAGATTATTATCAAAACATTTATCAGATAGAAGCTGGCGAGTATATTGTTGAAATTGATAGCAATCAAGGAAGCATCGCCTCATATGACCTTCAGTTCATTAAACTTGATAGTCTCTATGAGACGATTGCAGATATAGATAACCCTGTGATCTTCACAGAAGGTGTTTTCAACCTTGAGATTGAAGGTTCTTATGATATTGTTTTAGCAACCTTTGATGCACCTGAAGGTGGAATGCTTGTCTTAAAACCACAAGACACTTTCTCCAAATATACCATGGTCATTAGACCTGATGGAGGATTGAGTTACTATGATGTGGTTTATCTGGGTGATGATATGTATATTCATTTAATGGCGGGTAAAACGACACTACTCTTTAGAAATCCTGAAGGTAGAGAAGAGGCAAGTTTTGTGGTTGAACATTATGGCAATTCACCTTATATGAATGAACCGATACCTGAGGTTTATCCACGTGATTTTGTCGTGACAACTAACCATTTAGGTGTGCGTTATCATTTCACGCTTACAGAAGAAAGAAGTGTGACCTTTCAACAAATCATCGATCCTTTTACTCCTCAAGTCACGTTTGGTATCGATTACCAGCTTTGGTTAGTGATTGATGGTTTTGAATTCATGTATCAATCTTTTTATATCATCAATAACTTTCAAATCAATCTTCCACCAGGGCATTACTTTTTAAGAAGTTTGGGTACAGTCAGTTTCAAACTAAGAGCACAGATAGAAATGCCAGAACAAAAGGAAGATGTAGATGCGTTTGTTTTAAGAGATGTTGACATGGATAAGGTTGTTGCTAGTCCAAGATCATTTATGAGTGTATATAACCAGTATGTGGGTCAATCTTTAAACATCCACTTTTCGACAGGTGGAAATGAAAAGGTCATGATCTTGTTTGAATCGGGTGTGAGTTATGTGCTTTATGATGATTCTGGTCATATCTATAACCCAAATCCACAACTCGGTTTTGGCATCTTTGAATTACCTCAAGGTTCTTATCGAATTTATATAGAAACTAATGACTTCAGTGATACGGTTAAACACGCTTTAGCCGTCATTTATATCAAAGATTAGGAGTTTAACATGAGAAAAACGATTGGCATAAAATCGAGTGGTGAAATCGCCATCTTGACGAGTTTACTGATTTTATCAGCTGGCTCATTTATTTTGTTGCTTGTTTTAGATGAAGATATCACAAAACCATTAGATCAGTTTAGAGTTTATCTTTTGGCGTTTATTACGCTGTTCTTTTTAGTGATGCTCATCATGAGTCTTTTAAAACCTAAGGTCATGATTGTTAGCGATCAAGATTTTCTTTATTTAAATTATCGACGTAAAAAAATTAAAATCTTACTTAAAGACATTATTCAGGCAACACCACAACGCTTAAGAGCGAGAGGTTTTTACTACTCTTTTGGTTTCATTAAAGTCTACACCAAAAAACAAATGCATAAGATTGGATATGTAGCATCTTGTGAGGACGTTGCATTAGATATCATGAGAGAAGTCAATGATGTGAAAACTGGTGAAAAACAACGTGACATATAACAATCAAAAACATCACGAGAGTTTCATTCAAGCGGTTAAATTTACGCTTTTTTCGATCTCTGCAGGTGTCATTCAAGTGTTATCCTTCACCTTATTATTTGAGATGGTTCAGTGGGTTTACTGGCCTTCCTATTTAACTGCACTCCTCTTAAGTATTTTATGGAACTTCACATTGAACAGGAAGTTTACGTTTAAGTCGGCTAACAACGTCAAGATAGCGATGCTTTTGGTATTGCTATTCTATGCAGTGTTTACACCGCTGTCAACCTGGTGGGGAGATGCACTGACAAAGATAGGGTGGAATGAATACCTTGTTTTAGGCATAACCATGATGACCAATCTCGTGGCTGAGTTTTTATATACCAAGCATGTTGTTTACAAGGGGACCATTAATTCAGCAGTTAAAAAATAGATTAAAATTAAAAAGGATTGCAAAACAATCTTTTTTTGTTGACAGAAAAAGTGTATTTAGTGTATACTTAAATTAACGTTAATGTAAAACGCTTACAGGAGGAAAAACACGTGGCAGATCGTAGAATTCTACTGAAAGATATTGCAGAAAAATCAGGATTAACCATCAACACTGTATCGAGAGCACTAAAAAATAAACCTGATATATCTGTTGGAACACGTGAATACGTACAAAAGTTAGCGCTTGAGATGGGATACATTCCAGACGTTGTGGCGAGTTCGCTTCGAAGTGGTTTTACAAAGACAATTGGCATTATGTTTGATAATTTATCCAATCCTTATTACATGATCATGACTGAACTTATTCATGCTGAACTAAAAAAAGATGATTATGATATTATGATTTTTACCTCATCGGGCGAAAATGCCCAGTTTGATTTAGAAAGCTTTAATAAAATGGTATCGCGACGTATTGATGGCATTATCACCTTCTTAAAACCCACGCCTGATGTTGTTAAAGCGGTTAACACGAACAAAATCCCATTGGTTATTTTGGGGCGTGAAGGCGATGATATTGGTATTGATTCTGTGTATACCAATGATTTTGAGGGTGGCTATCAAATCGGTAAATATTTGGCTTCACAAGGGCATCAAAAGATCGGTTATATTGGTGCTCCACAAGATATTTTATGCTCACTTAAGAGGCTTGAGGGTTTAAGGACTTATCTTGATGAAAAAGGAATCACTATGCCAGTTGCACAGTCGAAGTTCCTTAAACATTATGACCTAAATCTGGTCAGACCCATAGACGAATTGCTTGAGCAAAAAGTAACTGCAATCTTTTGTTTCAATGATACGATGGCTTACGATGTGATTTCGCATCTGCAGCATAAAGGATATCGCGTACCAGAGGATATTGCGGTTGCGGGTTATGATAACATTGAGGAGCATTTACGAGTCCCTGTTGGATTAACGACAATCGACACACACAAAGAAGAGTTAACGCACAAAACAATTCAAACGTTGAAAGCGAGAATGAATCATTTTGATTCTCCTCTTGTGAAATTAGTGAATGAAGCTAGAATTATCATACGCAAAACAGCGTAATTAGAAATGAACACAGTGAATCTGTGTTCATACATAACAAACATTAACGATAATGTAAATTCCATAGCGACGCTATGAAAGATAAAGAAAGGGAGTAAAAGATGAGAAAAATACTAGGCTTATTTGTTTTAGTTTTTTTAGGTATTGTGTTAGTCGCATGTGAAAAGGAACCTGTCAAAGGCGTCATCACATGGGCTGGTTTAGAAGATCAAGTGGTTACCCGTGGTGATGCTGTTGATCTTTTAGAAGGTGTTACTGCCAATGATAGCATTGATGGCATTATCACAAACAATATCGAGATTGTTGATGATGGTGGTTTTACAACACACCTTGCAGGCGGATATACAGTGAAATATGAAGTGACCAATTCTACAGGTGTCACAGAACAAAAAACAAAGAACTTCTCTGTTTTAGTCGGACACAACGTTGCGAATGGTAACTTTGAACTGGGTGCAGTAGGTTGGACACTGGATAAACCAGGCGGAGCAGCAAGTGTTGCCTTTGGAACAAATGGTGCTACCATTACGATCCAAAATGCGGGTACATCATGGTGGGCTCTTCAACTCTATCAAATGAATGTTGTCTTCAAAGCAAATAAGACATATAAACTTACCGTAGAAGCATCATCACCTGATGGAAGATCCTTGTCTGTTGGTTATGAAGATCCAAACAATGGATTCGCGATGTTAAATCCTGGGTTTATGCCAATCACTTTAGATGATGCAATGACGACATATAGCATGTATTTCACATCAACTGAAAATTATGATAACATCAAGGTAGTGGTTTACTTAGGTAATCAACTCGAACAAGATACTGTGGATGGCAACCCTCATGTTGTTGTGATTAAAAACATCAATATCGAAGAAGTTGTTCTAAATACATCGGTAACCTTTGAAGGTTTAGACCTAGTGAATGTAACTTCTGGTGATTTTGCAAATTTCAATCCGATGGCAGGCGTCACAGTGACAGGTGCAGATTTAGCAAATGTAACTGTATTAGGTGAAGTACCACAAACCGTGATGGTCGCATCTACTTATTATTTGACGTATGTGGTTGAAATGAGCAATGGTAGTGTCGCTTTTGCAACACGTCAAATCAGATACACCTTAGCGAAAGATTTTGAGTATCAAGCGATCAATGGATCATTTACGAATGGCTTTACCGGATGGACCCAAGATGTGATTCAAACGGTAGGTACAGGTGCAGCAACATTTACAGATAATGGCGATGGTACCGTATCTATTTTGGTAACCAATGCAAGTTCTGCCGCATGGCATATTCAGTTACAACAAGCAACCTCAACCTTTAAGGCTGGTGAATCTTATGTTGTTCGTATCGTATTAAAAGCTTCACAAGAAAGAAAAGTTGACGTTGAAGTGGTTCATCCAGCAAGTGGTTTTGCACAGATTGCGCCAACGCTTGTTCAAGCAACGGTTGGAACAGATTGGACCACTTATGAAATTCATTTTACCGCTGAACAAGATTATGAAGGCGCTAAAATTGGTTTACTTCTCGGTAATGGTGATGGCTTAACGCCAAACAATATCACCGTGACTGTTGATGAATTCCAAGTGTATAAGTATAGTCCATTTAATCAAGAATTTACGACAACGCATGAACCATGGTCACTCGATAACATTACAGGTGCTGTCAATGAAAATGGTGAACTCGTTGTTACATTTGTTGAAAACCAATTAGGTCAAGATCCATGGAACAACCAGTTATATCAAACGACTGGTAGTGAACTTGTAGCTGGTCATACTTATCAAATCGAAGTACGCATTAAGAGTTCAATCGCACGTACGATTAGAGTATGGATTGAAGATAGAGCAAAAGGATATGCTGGCATTGCTACTGGTGCTGAAACGGAACTTGTTTTAGAAGCAGATACATATGCAGTACTAACATACACGGTTACCATTACTGAAAACACCCAAACCAAAGACGCAAAATTTGTCATTATGTTTGGTGACGGTGCAGCAAAAGGTTTAGCGCATGTTGTAACAGTTGATTATTTTAGAGTAAATGATATTACATTAAACCCACCAGCAGTCGTTGAATAGGAGGCATCATGAAGAAACTTTATACAGTATTCATCTTTCTTTTGGCAATCACTTTTTTAACATCTTGTCAAAAAGAAGAACCAACAGAACCTATTGAAACAAAAACGTATTTAAATCCTGTCTATGAACCCATTCTTGCTGATCCAGCAGTCATTCGTCATGAGGGCGTTTATTATGCGTTTGGCACCCAAGATTATGGTCAATGGGGTGATGAGTATGGTGTAAAGTATACACCGATTCTTTCGTCTACTGATTTAGTGACTTGGACGTATGAAACCAGTGCATTTACGTTGCAGACAAGACCTACATGGGGAACGCCCAATGCAGGACTCTGGGCACCGGATATTGTGAAAATAGGAGATACGTTTAATTTATATTATTCACTTTCAACCTGGGGAGACCCCAATCCTGGTATAGGTGTAGCCACAGCAAACCATCCCCTTGGCCCATGGACGGATCAAGGGCCAATCCTCCGCTCATTAGATATTGAGGTTAATAATTCTATTGATCCGACAGTATTTGAAGCCGAGGGGAAGGTTTACATGATATGGGGATCATTTCGTGGTATTTACGGCGTAGAGCTTACAGCAGATGGTCTTGCTTTAAAAGATGGTGATCAGGCTAAACATACAAAGGTTTTATTAGCTGGCCTTGATACAGCAACTTCATGGAATGCAGCCACTTATGAAGCGCCTTATATTTTAAAAAAAGATAATTATTATTACATGTTTTTATCATCTGGCACGTGCTGTGATGGCCATAACAGTACTTATAATGTGAGAGTTGGTCGATCAACCAATCCTATGGGACCATATATCGATCATGAAGGCAGAAGTATGCTCGGTACTTATCGTGGTTTTCAAGTATTGATGAGTAGTTCTTATTTCAAGGGTCCTGGGCACAATGCAGTTGCGCAAGATGATCGCGGGGATTTCTGGATTCTATATCATGCATTTGATACGAGTGATGCCCCCAATTTTGGGAATTCTCCAAGAAGAAGTTTAATGATAGATTTACTCATATGGAATGAACAAGGATGGCCGTATGTCCAATCAACGATGCCATCAAATCAGGAAAAAGTGGTACCTTATATCACACCACGCAGTTAATAGAAGGGCATCTTGCCCTTCTTCATGCGTGATGAAGGAGGAAATATATGAAAAAAATCATGGTATTGATGATGATAGTTGCTGCTGCGCTGACGTTTGTTGCATGTCGTGGTGGTGGAGGAACAACAGTTCCTACCGACGAAGGTGGGAAAATTAGTTTAAAATTTTGGAATTCACTGACTGGTGCGGATGGTTCTGTGATGAGAGGACTTATTGCACAATTCAATCAAGAGCACAAAGATAACATTGAAGTGATTGAAACATTCACCAATGAAGTGGATTATTATACGAATATCAACTTATTAGTTCCAATGAAGAAAGGTCCGGATGTCATGATTATGCATTCTTATTTGGTGCAAAGTTACGCGAATACCGGTTTGATTGTACCGCTTGAAAGTTATATTGAAACATCTGGTGTGGATATCAAATCTTCGGACTACATGAAAGATATTTTTAATTCTCTCTATTTTGAAAATAAACTTTATGGTGTGCCCCTTGATGTGCACACTGTAGGGATTTACTATAACAAGGATTTATTGGATAAATACGGTTTAAGTGTACCAACGAACCGTGAGCAGTTGATTTCTGCTGCAAAGACTGTCCAAACAGGTGAAAAGGTAACCAGCAGTCAATTCTGGGGATTACCTCTTTCTACAACGTGGCCATCCGAATGGCTATTTACAGCTTCTTTATACCAAAATAATGGGTTAGAAATTGATCAAAACGGCGATCCTGCTTATAACACCACACAAGGAATCAATGCACTTAAAGCCTTAACGGATTTGATACATGTTGAAAATTTATCACCCCTTAACTTAGGTGTTGACCAAGATTTATTCATGTTTCAAACAGGCAAAGCGTTGTTTCATATTCAAGGCAGTTGGATGCTTAATAGCATGATAGAATCAGGTATCAATTTTGGTGTGCTTCCCGTATCTCAAATGTTTAATTTATCAGATACAGCAACGAAAAACCAAATCCCCGTAAGATCACATACCTTTGTCGTTCCTAAGCCATCTGTAGATATGACTGAGCGTCGTCAAGAAGCGATTATGACATTTGTGAAATACCTTGGTGACCATTCATATATCTGGGCAACCGCTGGTCAAATTCCTGCATCAAACATCGCGAGAGCAACCACAGAGTATCAAGCGCTTCCTTATCATGCTGGATTTGGTGATATCTCAAACTTTAGAATTTCTGCACAATCCCCTTATTTCCATCAGGCTTTTTCACCGGTTTATTCAAGAGTTACGGCAGCGATGTCAAATAAAAATTATAATGCACAGCTGCTATTAAATGCGGCCGTTGAAGAAGCACTACTCTTATTACAAGAAGCTAGAAGCTAGAAAGGAACTGTATGCAACTCTCTTTAGAAGCTAAAAAAAGACGGAAAATCAGGGTGATTAAAGATCATGCGAGTGCATACGCATTCCTATTACCTTATTTATTGATTTTTTCCGTCTTCTTCATCTTTCCATTTATTTATGGACTTGTCATCAGTTTCTTTAATTGGAATTTATTCTATCCAGATCAAACAACGTTTGTTGGTTTTGATAACTACCGACGTATTTGGTTTGAGTCAGAAGGCATCTATTATCGATACTTTTGGTCAGGGTTAAAAAATACGTTGATATTTGTTGTGTTTTCTGTCCCTTTTTTAGTCCTAATTCCATTGATTTTAGCTGCACTCATCGATCATGAACCTAAGGGATATAAAATTTTCCGCACCATTTTATTTATGCCAACCGTATTATCGATTTCGAGTGTCATTTTGATTTGGAAATGGCAGTTTTATACCAACGGTGGTTTTATTAACTCTGTACTTCTCGAATTAGGACTCAATGAGATCCCCTTTTTGGTATCACAACCTTGGGCATGGATCTCCATTATTGCAGTAACGATTTGGTGGACTATGGGAACCAATATGGTCATTTTAGGTGCAGGTTTAAAAAATATCGATAAAACACTATATGAAGCAGCAGCTATTGATGGAGCTTCTTATATACAAACATTTCGATTTATCACAATGCCTAGTTTAGCACCTCAAATGTTAATTGTGATGATCACCACAGTATTAGCATCCTTTGGCGTTTATGGACAACCTGATTTGTTGACTAATGGAGGACCAGATTTTTCGACAACGGTTCTCATGATGCGCATTCGACCGTTGGCATTTGGTACGAATTCAAATCCTGGAATCGCAACCGCTATGGCTGTCTCGATGGGGATTCTCATGATAGTGATCAGCGTTGTTCAAGCAAGAATAATCAAGAAGAGAGGTGACGCATGATGGCGATTCGTTCTGTACAAAACAAACGAAAAACAATCAGTTTTGTCGTTTTACTCATCATCTCTATCTTGTGGCTTATGCCTTTGGTTTGGGGTCTAGCAACCAGCTTTAAAACACCACAAGACATTTCCTCAAATCCAACGAGTTTATTTCCTGAATTTTGGACGTTACAACATTATCGTGGACTGTTTAATCGTCCAGATACACCTGTGATGCGATGGATGTTAAACAGTTTTATCATCGCTGGAAGCTATACAGTCTTATATTTAATCATCGTTAGTTTTGCAGCGTATGCGTTTGCTATTTTACGCTTTAAATATCGCGACCAGATTTTTTGGATCATCTTAAGCACAACCATGATACCCACGGTCATCAACCTCGTACCGCTGATCACGATGACCATTGATCTTGGATGGTTCGGTTCATGGTTATCTTTAATCATTCCGGGACTCGGTGGTGTTTTTGGGATGTTCCTATTAAGACAGTTTTTCTTAGGTATACCTTATGAACTTGTAGAGAGTGCGAAAATTGATGGATTAAATAATTTTGGTATTTTCATAAAAATAGTAATGCCATTATCGAAATCAGCATTTTTGGTTGCTGCATTGTTCGCGTTTATGGGGAACTGGAATGACTACTTATGGCCATTGATTCAGTTTTCAGGTGTCGATGCAAGTATGTGGACATTACCTGTTGGGCTTTCAAAAATTGCAGGCACCTATAATTATGATTACGGTTTAACCATGGCAGCAGCTATTTTGGCGATTGTTCCAGTGGTGATTGTGTACGCCTTATTACAAGATAAAATTATTGAAGGAGTTGCCCGCACGGGTATTAAATAAATGATCAATTACCCTAAATGTCATATCAATGATCATCCACGTCCCATGCTTACGAGACCTCATTTTATGTTGCTTGACGGCATCTGGGATTTTCGGTTTGATGATTTAGATGTTGGAATTAAAGATAGATGGTATAAACGTTGGGAAAAAGAGATGGACATTATCGTCCCCTTTAGTTTTCAAACGAAGATGAGTGGGATTCATGATCAAACATACCATCCTATCGTTTGGTACCAAAAGAAAGTATGGATTGAGCACAAAGAAACGACACTTATCCATTTCGAAAAAAGCGATTATGAGACTGATCTTTGGGTCAACGGTATTCATATTGGGCACGAAGTTGGTGGTTATCATCGCTTAACCTTTGATGTGAGTCATGTTCTCATCCAAGGAGAAAATGAGATTGTTGTTCGTGTTAAAGATACATGGGATACCGAACAACCCAGAGGTAAACAACGTTGGAAAAGTGAGAACTTTGGTTGTTGGTATGTTGAAACCACAGGGTTATACCAAAGTGTTTGGTTAGAGTTTTTAAATCAAAGTTATGTGAAGCATGTTCTGATTAAACCCATGAATGAAGACATTATGCTGGATGTAAGTTATGAGATTGAAGGTTTTAAAGAAGGCCTTTCGCTTTGGATGTATGTTTCATTTAATGGGAAAGAGATTGTCCATGTTTCTGAGACACTAAAAAACTCATTTGGCCATTTTCGTGTATCGATGCGGACGGAAGAAGATCAGTTTAAACTGATGACGTGGAATGAACACCACCCTCACTTATATGACATTGTTTTTCAGGTGAGAGATGAAAATATGTTGCTTGATGAAGCGAAATCCTATGTAGGCATGCGTTCATGGAAGAGCAAAGATAGAACCCTCTATTTGAATGATGAGCCAGTCTACTTGAAAATGCTTTTGGATCAAGGGTATTGGAGAGAATCAGGTTTAACAGCACCATCGGTTGATGCGCTCTTGAAAGACATTGAGCTAACCAAAAAGATGGGGTTTAATGGCATTCGTAAACATCAGAAAATTGAAGATGAAAGATTTTATTATTTAACTGATATATTAGGCGTTTATGTTTGGTTAGAAATGCCATCTGCATATGAATTCAGTCCACGTATGATGGAAAAAATGACAAAAGAATGGTTAAGTATCTTAAGACAATATGGACACTATACATCGATCATGACATATGTTATTTTTAATGAATCTTGGGGCATTCCGCATGTTAAAAACCAGCAACTTCAACAGCAATTTTCCCTTAGTTTATATCATTTGACCAAGGGTTATGATGATTCACGTTTTGTCATTTCGAATGATGGTTGGGAACATACGACATCCGATATTATAACCATTCATAATTATGTCTCTGAGGGACATGAACTTAAAGTGATGTATGAAGATGTTTTAGGCTTAATGAATCAAAGCATCGTCAATAAAACACGTGTGAGAGACATTTTCGCATCAGGGTTTAAAGATGAAGGTCAACCCATCCTTTTTTCAGAATACGGTGGTGTTGCTTTCACTCAAGATGAAGGTTGGGGTTATGGTGCTAAAGTCGAGAGTAAAAAAGATTTCTATCATCGCTTAAAGGGATTAACCAAAGCATTGATGGATCATCCGCTCTTTTCGGGGTACTGTTTGACACAGACAACCGACGTTGAACAAGAAGTGAATGGTGTTTTGACACCTGAGCGAGAACCCAAGTTAAGTTTTGAAGAATATAAAGAGATAAATGGAGTTAAATTATGACTAATCCGATTGGAATAACAAATATTGGTGATCCGTTCGTATTAAAACATCACGATGTGTATTACCTTTATGCAACATCATTTATTGATGGTTTTTATTGCTGGACATCTAAAGACTTAATACACTGGTCAAAACCTAACCAAGTTTACCAAATGAGTGAAAGAAGTTTTGGCTACAAAGACTATTGGGCACCTGAAGTTGTTTATCACAATGGTGAGTTTATCATGCATTATTCTGCTAGAGCAAAAGATACCCATTCGCTACGTATCGGTGTTGCAACATCAAAACATCCACTGGGTCCATTTCTTGATGTCCATGATGGAAAACCCATGTTTGATCATGGATATGCAGCCATTGATGGTCATGTATTCAAAGATCAAGGAAAGTATTATTTCTATTTTGATAAAGACTGCTCAGAACATATGGTTGATGGTCGACATGAAAGTCATATCTATGTGGCAGAACTCGATGAAAGTTTGACCAAAATGATCACAGAACCTAAGCTTGTTTTGAAACCGGAACAAGATTGGGAAATCATCACCGGGGATTGGCGCTGGAATGAAGGACCCTTTATGCTCAAAAAAGAAGATACATATTATTTGATGTATTCAGGAGGTTTTTATGCTTCTCACACCTATTCCATAGGTTATGCAACATCAAAATCTCCTTTAGGGCCGTTTGTAAAAGCAAGCGAGAATCCAGTTCTTAAATCAGTTCCCAACATGATTTCTGGTCCTGGACACAATTCAGTGACACTTGGTCCTGATGGAAAGATGTATTGTATATATCATGTGCATACACATCAAGATGCACCATCTGAAAACAGGCAAGTTTTCATGGATGTATTAGACATAAAAGAGGGTAAACTCTATGTTTTTGGACCAACGATAGGGACAAAAAATGAATCGTAGTACCGAAAGAAAAAGCCTTATATCCTAGATATAGGGCTATTTTTGTAAGATTTGATGAACTCGTTCTTTGAGTTTGGGAATGACATCACATTCAAACCAAGGATGGTGTTTATGCCAACCCACGTTGCGTGGTGAAGGATGAACTAAAGGAAAATATAGAGGTAAATATGATTGATAGTTTTTTACGGTTTCAGTGAGTGTAGATTTCATAGAATCTTTTAAATAATAGGCTTGTGCATACTGACCGATCAGTAGGATAAGTTTGATGTTAGGAAGATGTTTTAAGATGAGTGGATGCCATTTTTCAGCAAATCATTTTCTAGGTGGAAGATCACCTGATTTTCCTTTACCAGGGTAATAGAAATCCATGGGAAGCATACCGAAAAGTTCGGGGTTATAAAAATCATCTCTTGAAACACCAAGCCAACTCCTTAAACGGTCGCCACTTAAATCGTTCCATGTCAGTCTTGAGGTTTGAGCTTTGATGCCAGGTGCTTGTCCTACAATCAAAATACGGGCATGAGGACTCACAAGATAGAGAGGCTCATGCCCGTTTTTGGTGTAGGTGAGATTGCTTTCATCTTGCATCATCTGCTGCTTGATTTCAGCTAATGCCTTCATGATACTTTAGAGGACACCGTGTTGGTTTTGGTGATCATGATTTCATAGATTTCAGGACCCTTGGTTTGGTAAACCCAGTCAAAGGTTTCTGGATATTCGATCGCGAACTGGTAGTAGAGAGGTTTTGGATCGTGATCGTTGATCAGCATCATCGATTCTCCTACATTTAAACTGAAAAACAGTTCAAAGATTTTATTGTGTTTATCTTTAGGCTCATAGAGTCTTGCATCGATTGTTTTCATTAGATCATTCCTTTCATGCTTTCATTATAACCCCATGAAGAGACCAATGCAAACGATGTCCTTTGAGTGGATGAAACATAGGCATTTTATTCATAAATAGGTCTATGATTTTTGATTAGGCAGTGATACAATATGATTAACGAGAAAACATGATATGGGGGGCTTTTTAACATGAAAAAAATGTTATGGATGTTTGTGTTGTTGTTTATGCTTTTTGGGTGTATCGAAAAACCCCAAAATGAGTTTGTTGTTTCATTTATGAACACGCATCATCAGGTGATTGAACAAAAAACGTATCCACGTGGTGCGCTTTTTGGTGTTATTGAAGAAACCGATACGTTAAAGGGACATACCTTTGTGGGTTGGCAGACCGTTAGTGGTAGAAGAATCAATGAAAATGATGTCATTATTGAAGACTTGGTCCTCTATGCTGCCTTTGAAAAGAATACATATCAAGTGATTTTTGATGTGGATGGTGGAACTGAGATTGAACCTGTTTCATTAAAGTTTGAAGAAACCTATCATCTTTATTTTAAAGAAGCAGAAAAAGAGGGTTTTAATTTCTGTGGGTGGTATTTGGATGAAACGCTAACCGTTCCGATCAACAGTTTAATCATGCTTGAAGAAGAGGATGTGACCGTCTATGCGAAGTGGTGTCTAGCACCGCACACCCTCACGTATCACACCGCGGATGGACTCGCCTATGAATTTTCTTTTATCCCTGGAAATCCTCATCAACCTTGGCAATTCAATTATAGTAACTTTATATTCTTAGGTTGGTTTGAAGAGGATTCAGAGATACCTTTCGATTTTTCTGTCATGCCAGATCGCGATGTTGATGTTTACGAAAGAAGGGAAGAAAGAGCATTTCATATCACCTTTGTTTCAAATCATTCGATTGACTTTGATCCGATAGATTTCAAACTGAGTGATATGTATTTAGACCTTCATCTGGAAATGATTCACGAACATCAACAGTTGATGGCTTGGTATTTGGATGAAGCGTTAACAAAACCATTTGAACACTTTACGGGTGGTGTTTTTGAGCTCACGCTTTATGCACAGTGGAGTCCTTATGGGTTAAAGGTACATAAGATGTATGAAGAAGATGCTTATATGGCCTTTGCTTTAGATCTAAATTTAGAAGGAGAACTGATTATCCCTGAGACGTTTAGAGGTATGCCTATCAGAGAAGTGAGTGGGTTTAATGATTCACGCTTGAGTCGCATTGTCATCCCAAAAACGATCAGAAAGATTGGCACCTCTGGATTTGGATTTATGCCTAATCTTGTAGAAGTGATCTTTGCTGAAGATAGTGAACTTGAAGAGATTGAGCGGTTCGCATTTTACCGAACACCACTTCAATACATTAAACTACCCAACAGTCTAGAGAAAATTGGAAGTAAGGCCTTTGGTGAGACACCGATGAAGTCATTGTGGGTTCCAAAGTCTGTACAAAGTATCAAAGATCCTTTTACAAGTTACTTTGGTTCACTCTATTTTGAAGCAGATGAACTTCCTCTTTTCTATGAGAACCAGATGAATTCACTCACCTTTTTTGGTTATGAAGAGATCATGAAAGATGAGGACATGATTTATGTTAGGGATGGCGAATCTTTATGGCTTCTAGGTCATCTAAACCAAGCACTTGAGTCGCTTCATGTAGAAAAATCAGCTTTTGGATATCCGATTGTTGGTATAGGGGCGAATGCGTTTATAAGAAGTGATTTACGAAGCGTCACGTTTGATGTTTTAAGTGAAGTGAAACAGATCAATAAAAGTGCATTTAGTGAATCCTATCAGTTGCAGTCGATAGCATTCCCAGAATCCCTTGAACTTATTGGGGAAAGAGCGTTTTACATGACAAAATTGAGTGCGATACATATCCCTGCAAATGTCGTTCTTATGGAAAAATTAGCTTTCGCCTATATTTGGCAACAAGAAATGACGTTAAGCTTTGCTGCAGAGAGTAAACTTAAAACGATAAGTGATCAAGTCTTCTTGGGGACTAAAAATATTCTTGGAACTGTGATGATCCCAAGAAGTGTAGAAACGATTGGGGCATCAGCATTTGAAAGCACAAATATCTCAACGATCATCTTTGAAGAAGGATCTTTGTTAAAAGAGATTGGTGCGAGAGCCTTTCGAAGTGCA
Source organism: Acholeplasmataceae bacterium UBA5769 (assembly GCA_002418725.1). GTDB lineage: Bacteria > Bacillota_I > Bacilli_A > Acholeplasmatales > Acholeplasmataceae > Peloplasma. The sequence goes on along the minus strand of DIER01000021.1, from coordinate 13,496 downwards.
ACCGTATTAAGTGAAGTAATCCTACCTTTTGGTTTAGAAAAAATTGGGACGGAAGCCTTCTATTTCTGTAATAAACTCACCTATGTGTATATCCCATCTTCGATTCAAGTCATTGAAACAAAAGCCTTTGGTGTATCACCTAATCAGATCATTGAGATTGACTTAGCAGGACCGATGCCAGGATTTCAAGCAAATTTCTACGATTGGTATACGACGGTTGTTTACCTAAAAGATTGACAATGAAGCACCGTATCGATGAGATAAGGTGCTTTTCTTCTATGGTATAATAAGTGTATCTTTAATCAGGGAGGTACTTTATGGACGAGCTCTTGATTGTGACATTTATTGTTTTACCTGTTTTAGGATTTATTCTGGTGCATAAATTTGGGAAGAGTGCGTATGCACAAGGTTTTGAAGATGGCTATCATGATGGTATGGGACATACGATGCATCATCATAGACCCATCGGAGGTATTCAAAGAAGAAATTATGAACAAGGCTATGTGGATGGTCAGTTAAAAGCGAAAATTGAAAGTGAACATATATAAAGAAAATAAGAGGATGATGACATGGAGTATATACTCAATTTTAGACCTTTGGCAGAAGGGCTATACACGAAAGACCAAAAGAAAATCAAACGTGGTATGATTTTTCGCAGTGGCGCACCTGATCGTGCGAGCTTAAATGATATTCAAGATTTACATAGTTTAGGGATCACAAAGATTTATGATTTAAGAAGAGACATTGAACGCACAAAACTAAACCCAAACATCGATATTACATGTATGTCTTATGAAAGAGAACAGGAAGCAGCGAAACCATTTTCTAAAACATTGCTAGAAGGTATTGCCAAACATGGTGCTGAAGATTTCATGCATGCACTTTACCAAGACTATTTACCTTTTTCACCCTTAGTAAAATCTGTAATGAAAGATATCTTACGTGAGGAACACCCCTTTTTAATTCATTGTGCAGCAGGTAAAGATAGGACTGGCGCGATCAGTGCAATCATCATGATGATCTTAGGCTTTGATGAAAAAGCGATTGAAGAGGAATATATTCAAATTGATGAAAAGATTGTGGATTACGCTGTTGAATCATTAAAGGGTCAAGGGTATACAGAAGAACAGATCGAACAACTTATGCCGATACACACCGTTAAAGATATGTACATGAAGTATTTCATGAAGGGGATCTATCAACGATATGATTCGATTGAACATTATTTAGGTGATGTCTTTGATTTATCTGAAGAGAATATCAAGGATTTTAGAAGTAAGTTTCTTGATTCGTAAACAACGAATAGTTGAAAAATGAAGATGGACGCTTCCAAGAGGAGCATCCATCTTTTTCTTTGATTTCGTGCAGTCACATTTATCTATGTTTTGATTTGTTTCTTTGTCTTTCTAAGTAGTTTTGTCTTTGTTCGATATACTTGAGTTCTTTCTTCATCTTTTGATAATTATGATATCTATGGATATCTAGATAACCTTGTTCAATATGTTCTCTAACCGCACAACCAGGCTCTTTCTCGTGTGTGCAGTCATTAAACTTACAAGATTTTGCAAGTTCGGTGATATCTTCAAAGGTTGTATCCATGTCTGCGCTATCAAGTTGAAGTTCTCGCATCCCTGGTGTGTCGATAACAACACTTCCTTCTTTGGTTATAAATAGTGATCTCGAGGTTGTTGTGTGTCTTCCCTTAGCGTGGTTTCCGGTTTCTTGTGTGAGAAGTTTTTCTTGTTTAAGCAAGTGATTGACCACAGTGGATTTACCCACACCTGAAGAGCCGATAAAGACATAGGTTTTATGAGGAACTAAAATAGATTCCAGTTCCTTAAACCCATCTTCATGTTGATCCGTACAAGTGATGATATCGACACCAATTGAAACGGACTTAGCCTGATAGATTAATGATTCTGGGTCTTGTGATAAATCTTTTTTTGTTAGCAGAATGATAGGTGTTGCTCCACTTGACCAAGAAAGTGCTAAATAACGCTCCAAACGACGTGTGTTAAAATTTTCATTCATTGATTGACAGATGACAATATAGTCAATGTTGGTTGCGATCAGTTGTGTATCTGAAGTCAAGCCAGCAACTTTGCGTTCAAGAATGGAAGTTCTAGGTATGATGTCATGGATGATGTAAAGATCTTGTTTTTCTTCTGCTAAGACAAAATCACCAACGGTAGGAAAGTCTTTAGGGTTCGATGTTTGATACATCCATTTACCTGATACTTTCGCTTCAAAGAAGCCTTCTTGATTTAAGATGACGTACCGATCTTTATGATGTTCAGTGACTCTACATAGTGATAAATGTTTGTGTTGTGATGCATGTAAAAGGACCTGTTCATTCGCGCCGAACAGGCTCATTAAATGTTGATGCATAAATGTCCTCCAAGTTTAGATTTTTTGGAGGGAATCGGTTAAGATTAGTGCGTGCCCTCCATCACGTTTGAGACAATTCTATTCGATTGATTTTTCATATAACATGTCCCCTTTCGTGTGGTATGTTTAGGCATGATATCATCTCATGACTTTTTTATTATATGACAAAGGATTGAACTTGTAAATGCTAATGATAAGATAAAAGGGAAAATAGTTCAGTTATCAATAAAAATAAGCTCACATCCTTGTTTGAATATGAGCTTTCTTGGATTTAAATTCAGATTCTACAATCCCTTAAGATAATGGTAAAGCATGAGTATGCCATACATGACTGTGGATGAGATGAGTGCAGTGATGAAGAAGATCCATCCAAAGATAGTGGTTAAGACATAATACCTTCCCACAAAGATAAAGAAACTAATCAGTGCTGGCAATAAGACAACAATCAATAAAGCAGCCCACCAGTACTCTTGTAAGATTTCATTGACCTCTGATGTGATAAGTCCTCGATTAATATCTCCAATCATCCACATCACAAAAAGTGCCATGGAAAAGAAAATACCCATCGTGATTGTTCCATTATAGGATTCAAAAAATGTTGCCTGAACCATAGAAAAAGAAACAATCTCAATCTCATCAAAATAGATATTATCGAAGCGATATGAGACTTCAATCATTTCTGCTTTGTGATGTTTGATTTCAGTTTGAAAGGTGAATTCAACTTGTTCCACAAAAACATCATCTAAATAGGTATCTAGGACAAGTGTGATCTCTTTGATATCATAATCGAGTTTATTATCAACCGTTAGAAGAAGTTCTAAGATTGAATGTTGAAGATAGTTATCATGCTCAATCGTCGTACTATAACTTAATGTCACAGGTAGTTCAGGATGTTTCAGTTCTACAAAATCAATCGAGACAAAAAGTATAAATCCGGTTAGAATAGATAATAAGATTTTCATGTTAAATCGCCCCCTATGTTGATTTAAGGCTATTTTATCATAAATATCCTTTAAGGGATATGAAGATTGTGTTATCATGAAGGAAAGTCATGGTTTTTGGGGGAATAAGAAATATGGAATACAAACGTTTTAGCATCTTAGTAAGTGCTGGATTAGGTCTACTTTTGGTCAGCTTAAGCATTCATTTTGGTTTTCAGTATTTAGTTGGCCATAACAAGTGGTTAGGTTTAGGTGTTGGTGTGCTTATGATGATTGTTGGGATGTCAGCTTATTTCTTTGGTGGTAAAAGCACTTTAAGTTATATGATATCCTATATGATCAATATGGTTGGTGTAGGCTTATCCATTACGGCATATTATGTATTTAAAGCTTATGATTTAGATTTAAGAGACTTTCTGGTAGCGATAGTCATATCACTTAGTATGTTAGGGGCATTTGGACTTTTAACTTTTATTCCTTTTGTACAAAGGCATCTCAAATGGGTGATTTCTATGGTGATCATCATTTCATTTGTGAGTTCACTTATCTTATGGATATCCGTTGAGTCATTTACTGGGTTATCTTTCTATTACTTAAATGTGATTTATTTCTTTATGGTCGCAATGATTGCTGCAACTGATTCCATTAAAGATTTAAGTAGGGAGATGGCTATTGTAAGTTTTGGATCCTTTGTTTTAGTGAGCATTATCGTATTAATTATTTTTACTGAAGGTGAAATACTTTCTGGGGTTGATTTTGGAACATCACCAAAATCAAGAAAGAAAAGGTTATAATAGAAGAGATGGTGCCTGATATTATTCAGATCATATCCGTTTATGGGTGAGGGTTAAATGCGGCATAGTTGCTGACAGCCATAGTTTTTTATAGATTACAATAAGATGAAAAGAAATATGGGGGCATTATGAATAAGATTAGATGGATCCTTTTATTAATCGTTATACTTAGTTTATCAGCATGCGTTGACATACCTGATGAGACAGATAAGACGGAAACACCTATGGATGAGGTTTTAGATGTTAAAGCAATCATCTATCAACAAGACCGTGTTTTTTATCATGCAACGTTTGCGTTAAGTGATGTCAAGTTTAGCGTGATTTATGAAGATGATTCACAGGAACTCATCTCATTGGAACAATCCATGTTAGATCAGTTGAGTGTAACCAAACTTGAACAACCTGGATTACATGACATAAGCATCACGTTTAAAAACTATACGAAAGATGTTGTTATTTATATATCTAGTTTTGAACAAACCAAAGTATTTTCATACATTTGGTTAGTTGCACCTACAAATCGTATTCCAACCAATGAATTTTCATTTGATATGGTCAAGATGGAAATCCATTATGAGGATAACACTTTTGAATCTTTTGATTTAAAAGAATCCTTTGTAGCAAGCGATAGCTTAAAAGATACTTATGATGTCGGATACAATTATTTTAATGTGTCTTTTATCGGAAAAAATGCACAGTTTCATGTGACGTTGACATACCCTAACATCACCTATTTTGATGACCGTGAACTTTATACAGGTGATCTACCTGATGATATCGTGGGTATGGAAACTTTATTTGATGGATATCCAGGTCGTTTCCATGTGCAAGCAAGAGTGATTTTAACCACATCAACCGGATTTATCTTGTTTGATGGCGAAGAGCATCTCTTTTTGACATATGATAATGTTCAAGATTTAAAGATTAATGATGAAGTCTTGGTAGAGGTTAACGTCAATTATTATTATGGAACGTATTCCTATCAAGCTGTGGATGTTAAACTCATCGAACGTTATATGCCACATGAGGTTTTACCAACGGTATTAGAAATTGAAGCATATATCAATCAGAATAAAATTAAAGATCGTGAATTAAAATATCGCTTTAGAGGAATGTTTACCTATATCAATGATGAACTGATCTTTACCGATGGTGATTATGAATTAAAAGGATTGATTTATGATGAAGAAACACATGATATCATCAATCAATACATTCATAAACTCATTGATGTTAATTTCTATTATGGAATAAGAGGTGTTATTCCAAGGTTTATTTTAGATGATTATGATTTAGACATTGTTGAACTTGATGAAGACTATATTGAAGCCTATCATGAGTTTTTCCTTGATTTAGAGATTAAACATCTCTTAAACGATATGCCAGATGTCATTCGAAATACAGAATCTTTATCATTAGCAAGCAAGGGCATGTTTGGTAGTTCGATTGTTTGGACCACGCAATTTCCTGCGATTATATCAAGCACAGGAGTTGTCAGTCCAAATGTTAAAACATATACCTGTACCAGTTTGATGTTTGTGATTGATAATGGCCAAATGAATAAAGGTCAATATAAACACTTTTGTATCACTGCAGGGACAGTGATGAGCCTAGCCCAAGCCGATAGCGTGAGCTTAGATAGAGATTATGAAGTGATTGTTGGTGGTGTTGTTGTCACGTCTATTCATGGTATTAGTATCATCTATGATGGAACATCCTATGCACTCGTAAAATATGTTGGTACAATTGGAGAAATGATTGAAATACACGGGTTTTATGAACGCTATGAAGGATTTTTAGGTGGACTATCTTATCCCTATTTAGTAAGACCAAGCACCAAGGTTTATGGTGAACCTACAGTAAATCATACGTATGACTTTAATAGCTTTGTTTATGATGCATCGATGTTAGGTCGTATCTATGAAGTGAGTATGAGTTACCAAAGTGATATCTTTCAAACCAAATGGGATGCTTTTCAAGCGATGGGTGGTCTTCCCTATGTCTTTAATAAAGGAGCTTTTCAGATCGATGGCACAAACGTCACAGTTTATCTAATTGGTAGCGAAGAGATTGATTTTACTGCGATGGAAAACAAGACTATAAAGTTCGTTTTTGTAGGTGTCAATGAGTTTGGTCATATTGAAGGGGTCTTCCTAAATACTACAGATTAACATATCAGAGAGGTATTCTTATGATTAGATTAGCTAACATAGAATATGTGAATAAACTTTTAGATATTGATTCACATATTGGACCTAAAGAACTTTATCATAAGATAAACCAGTCACAGATTTTTGTCTACGAGAAAGATCTTGAAGTGATTGGTTTATTGAGATATAGCCTTTTTTGGGACCAAGTTCCTTTTATCAATTTAATCATCTTTAAAGAGAAGTTCAGGGGAAAAGGGTTTGGAAAAGAACTAATGTTTCATTTCGAGGATGAGATTATAAAACAGAATAAAACATGGGTGATGACATCAACACTTGCTTGTGAGACTGCACAACACTTCTATCGAATACTAGGTTACGTTGATAGTGGATCTTTATTGGTTGAAAAAGAAGGTTTAGAGATCATCTTTAAGAAAGATTTAGCGTGACTTGTATACTAATTAATATGAAGGCAACAAATGAAAATGAGCGAACTAGGGAGGATTGCATGCCAAACACAGAAACTACGGGCATCGCCTATTTGAATATATTTTTAAAAGGAACGAACTTTGATACAACCTCCATTCACGTGAATGATAAAACAGTGAGTTGGGACGGAGAACTTATATTGCTTAGTGATGCAGCGGGTAGCAAAAAGAATGCAAAAAAAGCATCTGTGCAAGTGAAATCCGAACATATTAATAAACCTAAAATTTCTGAGAACTCATCACCTATTAACCTGGTTAAAGAGGATCTTGAAAACTATGCTTCAAACGGTGGAATCATCTTAATAAAAATCGAATACATAAATGATGTATATGGTATTTATACCAAGTTTTTGTATGTAAATGAGTTAAATGATCTTATCAAAAAGACTAACATAAATAAGACGATTCGGTGTGAAAGATGTCGTACCACTAAAGAGTTTCTTACAGGTTTTCTCTCTTTTCATGATAATATGTATCATCAATTTAAAGAACCTATTGAAATAAGCAAACTTGGAAAAATTGATAATATAGTGATTAATACAGTTGTAGAAAAGTCACAAGGATTACTTAACTTGGATATTTTTGGAAACAAGACTAAGGTTTATGCAAAACTAAATAACAATCTTATTCCAATCAAAGAAACAATAACAGAAGTCAAAGAGAATCGAATGTTGAATGTGACATTCGATGATGATTCGAAGTTGGTTCCTTTTGTTTATATTAAGAATCAAAAGGATTCGAAAATGATGATTCAACATTATATTGAATATAACTTAAAAACTGGACAGTTTAATCTGACAATTCAGCCAGAATATGAGGTAAAAAAAATTGTAGAGGCAATCGATTTTATTTATCGATTCGTAAATGCTAAAAAAGTTATGTTTGGAAAAAATCAGGTTGATGTGAATGAATATTCTATGATCACAGATGAACTAAAAAAGACTCAACAGTACTCGCTAAAGATAGTTGAACTTTTTGATAAGTTGGGTATCAATCTAAACGGTTTTACAGTCAACGATGTAAATCAATATAAACAAGAGATTCACATTTTACTAGAAGGATACTTAGATCACAGCCCTATGCTTGCAGAAAGTGAAAGTGATCGTTTCTATAATTCTATAAAAATTAAAGATCATGCATTTGTTTTAATTTTCGATCGTGTATCCACCATTGAAAAACGATATCATTGTCGAAATTTTACTGAGATTGATTTAAGTGTCGATGTTGAAGTTGAAGATAAAGTGGTTGAATTTACAGGTTATGTGATGCTACCTCCAGAAATACTGGCATACATGGATATTAGGTTTGAGCACTTTAAGGCTGAGATTGATAAATATGTTGCAACAGATGAAACAACACTCAATCTCTTTTCTAAGATGCAACTTCATTTCATCAATGCATACGATTTGAGCAAAAAGGATGTTCTTCTAGATTGCGCAAAATATATTAATGGTTTGAATGTTTTTGAAGAGGGAATTGCATCCATTAATGATTTACAGATGATTAAGAGAAAAAGAGAATTTACGGATGATGAAAAAGAACGTGTCTTGCTTGCGCACATTAAAGAAGACCATGTGTTGTATCAAGAGTTTGAGTGTTGTAAAAATATTCTTGTTGAGGAATATGCTAGACTTATGTTGAACTATGCTAAGTTGGATGATAGTCAAAAAGAGTTTTTTATTACATGGCCTATTGTTAATTTACTTCCAGATGATATTCGTCATAAATTACAGGGAAACATAAGTAAAGGTGAATAAATTGCATATAAACTTGTATAATCGAGTTCTTTATGTTATCATGAGTTGCTTTGATGATTGTTAAATCACAAAGTACAAAGTTATAGCAACGCCTACTTATTTATAATGTAGTTTGAACATATGAAATGTCTTGTTTACAAGTTTAAGATCATGATTTCAATAAGCGCTGTTTAGCTTTTTAGCCAACAACGCTTTTTTTGTTGGACTTTATCGAAATCAAAGAAAACAAAGGAGAAAACATGACATTCGATCAATTAAACATTATTACCCCTATTTTAAAAGCACTCGCATTTGAGGGCTACGTCACACCATCCCCTATTCAAGAACAGGCAATTCCTGTCTTACTAGAAGGGAAAGATATTTTAGCCAGTGCTCAAACAGGTACAGGTAAAACAGCAGCATTTGCTATCCCTATTATTCAAGCACTTTATAACCAAGAACATAAACAAGGTCAAAAGAAAGTGATTCAAGCACTTATTTTAGCACCAACAAGAGAACTTGCTGAACAAATTAAAGAAAGTTTTAGAAACTATAGTAAAGACTTAAACATTAAAACAGAAGTCATCTATGGTGGTGTTTCACAAAAGGGTCAAGAGATTGCCTTAAAGAAAGGTTTAGATGTCTTGATTGCTACACCAGGAAGACTGATGGATCTGATGAATCAAGGTCTTGTTCGTTTGGATGACATTAAATATTTCGTATTAGATGAAGCAGACCGTATGTTAGACATGGGTTTTATTCACGATGTTAAAAAGATTGTTTCATCCATCCCAAAGACGCGTCAAACGATGCTCTTTTCAGCAACCATCCCCAAAGAGATCTTAAAGTTAGCGAACGACCTTTTAGATCAACCTGTAAGAATTGAAGTCACACCTCCTGAAGCGATGGTAGATAAGATTAAACAATCTTTATATTATGTCTCGAAGAAAGATAAAACAAGCTTACTGATTGATTTATTGGTTAATCCCAAATTAGAGTCAGTGCTAGTCTTTACAAGAACCAAGCATGGGGCAAATAAACTCGTCAAAGAATTGTTAAGCTTTGGTGTGAAATCTGATGCCATTCATGGTAACAAATCACAAAACAGCAGACAAAAAGCTTTAGTAGAGTTTAAAGCAAAAAGATTAAGAGTGTTGGTTGCAACTGACATTGCCGCAAGAGGAATCGACATTGATGAGTTATCACATGTCATCAACTATGATTTACCTGAAACACCTGAAACCTATGTACATAGAATGGGTAGAACCGGTAGAGCAGGCATGTCTGGTGAAGCATTCTCATTTTGTAGTCATGATGAAAAGAACTTACTTCAAGCTATTGTTAAACACATAAAGATGGATATTCCTGTGGTTGAAAACAAGTTATTTCATGAAAACATCAATGTGATGACAAAAGTGAAACAAGTTGTTAGTCAAATCACACATAAACCTAAATCATCTTCACAAAAGAAGTTTCAGGGCGTTCAGATGAGCCAAATGAAATATGTATCTGATAACAAGAAGAATGATCAGAAGAAACAAACGAAAACGTCTGATGGTTACCGTTATAACAAAAACTACAAAAAAGCATAAATAATGAATCAAAAAAAGGATTGGGTCAGTCAACATGACGTCCAATCCTTTTTTGTTAGTTTTTCTGCAAGAAGTACTTCTTTGCTGCTTTGATCAAGCTTTTCTTGAAATCGATGGTTAGTGATGAGAGGTCTTCATTTTTCTTAGATATTACTTTAATGGGAAGTCTATAGGTGAAATCTTTAAGCGGAAGTATTTGAAAAACCCCTGATTTTAATTCGTCAGTGATCGCATACTTTGGTAAAAATGCGATCCCGAAATTGTTTTGGATGAGTGTTTTGATCGAAGATATTGAATCCAATGACATAAAAGGCTGATAACCCACGGGTGTACTTGATGTTGTCATCGCCTCTACTTTTTGATGGATATCCTTTAAGTAAGAAGCAATTGAAAAATCAATAACCTTATGTTTATTTAAATCGCAAACACTTAATTCTGTTATTTTCTTTGACGCATGTGCAACCAAGACAATCTCTTCAAAACCGATAATTTCAACGTCAATGTTATCGTGTTTAGGTGTGGTACCCATCACGATTCCAAAATCGGTAATACCCACTTGAATTTCTGAAATGGTTTTGATCTTGTTATCAAACTCTGTGGTTAGTTTTACACCAGGAAATTCTGATTGCAGGTGATACATCAATGTCGGAATGAACTGATTATCCATCGAACAACATGGTTTTAAGATGATGCTATAACAACCTTCATTTAAACAGACTAAGCGGTTCTTTAATGCGTTGCTAAGTGAAGTTAGATCTTTGGCATATTCATAGACCAAAAGTCCACTCGCTGTTGGCGTAACCCCTTTGTTGTTTCTTTCTAATAATTGGCAGTTATAATCAGATTCAAGTTTTTTGACAACCTGAGTGAGTGCAGATTGTGAGATGTGTTCGCTCTCAGCTGCTTTAGATATGCTTTTGTGTTCTATGATACTTATAAAATAAGTTAAACTTTCGATGGTCATGATAACGTTCCTTCCTGGGAGATCCAGTGTCATTATAGCACTGTATTTGCTATAAGTAAATCTTATATTGAATAAGAACTATTGATGAGTGAATGCTGATAGAGTATGTGATAATAATCATGGAAAAAACGATAAAAATAAAAGGAGGTTTTTTATGAATGACGTCAAAAGCGCCAGAACAAGTTCTAAAGGCGCAGCTCGCAAACCCAAGATGAATCAAATTCCACTTGGGATCTTACTTTTTGCGGGACTTATTGCATTGGGTTTATGGCTTGCAGGCGTAAACGAAAAAATGGTTTTCTATCTTGTAACAGGTGTTTGTTTTGGTTTTATCTTACAACGTTCAAGATTTTGTTTTACAGCGGCTTGTCGTGATCCGCTCTTAACAAAGAGCACAAGTTTAACCAGAGCAGTCTTAATTGCATTTGCTGTAGCAACCGTTGGGTTTACTGCAGTCAAATATGGTGCTGCTGAAGGTGCTCTCGATATGACAGGTGTGAATGCATTATCACTTGCAACTGCGATTGGTGCATTCTTGTTTGGTATCGGTATGGTTATTGCAGGTGGATGCGCTTCAGGAACATTGATGCGGATTGGTGAAGGTTTCACCATGCAACTACTTGCACTTGTATTTTTCATTATTGGATCCTTGTTAGCTGATTCTCATAAAGCATTTTGGACAACCAATTTCCATGACAAGGGAACAAAGATTTTTTTACCGAATGTTTTAGGTATGGGTTATTTGTGGGCAGCTGTTTTACAGTTAGTCTTTATTGCAGTGTTATATTTTGTTGCAGAATGGTATGAAAATAAAAAAATCGGAGGAAATAAATGATGAAAGAATATACATTAGATTGTTTTGGAGAAGCGTGTCCAATTCCTTTAGTCAAAACACAAAAACAAATGGAAAAAATGAGCGTTGGTGATGTTGTCATCGTACAAATTGATCACAGTTGCGCGATGAAGAATGTTCCTGAATGGGCAAGAAAAGAAGGACATAACGTAGAAATCGAAGAAATTGGTGATGGTGAATGGGAAATCATCATTGAAAAAACAAAATAGGTATCCAAGATGAAAAAATTCTTTTTAGGGATTAATGATTTCTTTAACAAACTGAAGAACAAAGATTTATATAAGCGCTTGTTTGTTAATCCATTCACATACATTACAGGTGCTGTTCTACTCGCTTTGTTCAATATCGTAACATTTGCAGCAACCAAACATGGTTGGGGCGTAACAGGTGTATTCTCTTTATGGGGTGCATGGATTGTTAAGCCGATTGCTAACATTTCAACATGGGCAAATTTAAACGCAGATACATTTAACGCAGGTTTCTTTCAAAGCAGTGTTTCTGTTAGAAACTTAGGGATTATCCTAGGTGCATTGTTAGCCGTTTTATTAGCTTCACAATTTAAGATTAAAAAAATTAAGAGTTGGAGACAAGTAGTTGCAGCCATTATCGGTGGTTTACTCATGGGTTATGGTGCACGCGTTGCCTTAGGTTGTAACATTGGTGCATTGTTTACAGGCATTGCATCACTTTCACTAGCAGGATGGGTATTCTTCTTATTCTTGTTTGGTGGAGCAGCTGTGGGTAGTAAATTACTTGTGAAGTATTTCATGTGATGAGAGAAAAAAAAGTCGAACAATATGATGTGGTCATCATTGGTGGGGGTCCTGCAGGTTTAACTGCGGGGATCTACTGTGGACGCGCACGATTAAAAACCATTTTGATTGAAAAAGCATTAATTGGTGGTTTAGCAACATATACCAGTGAAATCGAAAATTACCCTGGTATATTAAATAAACCCAAAGGTGAAGAAGTTACCAACTTGATGAAGAAACAAGCTGAGGAGATGGGTTGCGAATTCAAACTCACGGCTGTGCAATCTGTTGATTTGTCAGGCGAAGTAAAAAAGGTGGAAACCTTTAGAACGACCTATGAAGCGAAAGCGGTCATTATCGCAACCGGTGGCCGCCCACGTATAACAGGTGCTCCAAATGAAGAAAACTTTTTGTTTGATAAAGGGATTTCATTTTGTGCAACCTGTGATGCAGCAGCCAACACAGGTAAGCATGTTTTAGTTATTGGTAGTGGAGATGCTGCCATTGAAGAGGGTATGTTCTTAACGAAGTTTGCAAGCAAAGTCACCGTTTCAGTGATGCATGACAAAGGGATCATGGATTGTAATGAGATTGCTAAAGATGCAGCTTTAAAGAATGAAAAAATGAGTTTCATTTGGAATTCAGTTGTTGATCATTTTGAAGGTGGTGATCACCTTGAAGTGGTTCATTTAAGAGATTTGAAGACCGGTGAGATCATCCCTGTATCTTGTGATAGCTGTTTTGAGTTTATTGGCTATCTACCCAATTCAGATATTTTTAAAGATCAGATTCATTTGACACCTAGAGGGTATATTAAGACCAATGAAAAGATGGAAACCAA
>DIER01000038.1:4188-17084 GCA_002418725.1 Acholeplasmataceae bacterium UBA5769 | reverse complement strand
TTCCTACGTTTCTAGAGACAAATAATGAAGAAAAGGCTTTCAAGCCTTTTTTTTGAACAAAACACGCAATAAATGAAAGTCATATGATAAAATATGTGATATTTTTCACATGAAATTATCTTGCATCAACATGGCCTAGACGCACCAGCAAACGACATTGTTAATGCTGTGATTGAAGCGCAGACTTTAGATGTAGTTTTGATTTCGGGTGCAACATACAGTTCAAAAGTGATTTTACTTGCCATTGAAGACGCATTAACATAAATCAAACTATACGCTTTATAACGACTCATATGGATTTCTAATGAAATCCTTTTTTGTTACAGAAATTATTGTAAAACGATAATTAATGTGCTACTATTGTATCATGAGGGGTGGAAGTTATGAAAAAACGATGGCTTGTTTATGGTATCGTCAGCATCGCTACGCTGCTATTAACACTAATTTTTAAACGTCAAGATTTGGATTATATCAGTGTTTTTTATTCGCCATGGATTGGAATAGTTATCCTGTTAAGAACCATGAGTTATGCATCAGATTTCATGAATGTGCTCGCGTGGATTTTATTTTTTATAGTCGTAGCACTACCAATGATAATCGGCGTTGTAATGCTCAAAAAACAAACAACATGGTTTGATCTAGGAAGTTTATTCGTCATCGCGTCTGTTTTAGGCATCATTCTATATCGAAGTTTAAATTTATCTGAATTTCCTGAATGGGAAGAAAGAATTGCATTGCTTCTTAGTTCAGGTGTTGATATTAGACCTTATTTACAAATAGGTTTGTTCAATTTTTGGCTGGGGATGTTGCTTTTTTACTTGGTCGTCAAGGGTTTTATCGTAAAACAATCTTTAGGCAAAAATGTCTCATATGCTATGGGGTTTCTCGTTTCATTCATGCTGATGATGTTTATTCATGTTTGGGTGAGCGCTTCTTATTTAAGACATACACCTGTGCAAAAACTTCAAACGACTCAGCAAGTGTTTGATGTCATCTTAGGTCTCGGTGTGATTGCGCTTATTGAGTTGATGATTATTTTTGTCGAACATGTCAAAGAAAATAATTTCCGAGAGAAACTTGTCCAGTTGACCTCAGTTATAAAAGTTTTATCAGTGATTATTTTATTGACATCTATACTTAAAGTTATCTCTTTAAACATGTATCAAATCATGCACTTTGAAGAGCTCAATGATCTCAATTTTTCTTTCGATATTGATGTTTTATCGTGGGTTCTCGTTTTCTTTTTTTATGGTCTTTATCACTACCTTGTCATCGCTAACGATGTCATGGAAGAAGCGGAGTTGACGATTTAATGTCCATTGTTGTGAAACTAGATGAAGTTCTCAAACAAAAAGGGATGACAGCAAAAGAATTATGTGCGTTGATCGGGATCACTGAAGCAAATATGTCTATTTTAAGAAGTGGTAAAGCGAAAGCGATTCGTTTCGACACACTGAATAAGTTGTGTTTTTATTTGAAATGCGAACCAAAAGATATTTTATTTTATGAGGGGGATGCGAGATGAAAAAAGGATTACTTATAATCATGAAGTTGATGATCATATTATTAAGCAGCTGTAAACTTGCAGAAGAGAGTGAAGTAGATACATCTGTAACTGCGTATAAACATCTGATTGGTTTTTATGCACAACTATACGACTTTAGTCAGTTAGACATGGTTCCACTGCTTCCTGTATATGAAGATACTAAAGCTATATACCAACTTAACAATGTCACTTTGATCGATGGCATACCCGTAGTTCATGAATTTCATGGGCATGGTTTTGTGGATGCTACACAACATGCCCATCTTCATGAAGAAGACATAAATGGTATTAAAGTCTTAACCTTTACACAAGCATCTGAAATGACCATTTTATTTGGACCAAATGCTCTGGGAAAAGTTGTATATTTAAATCCCATCTATGATGATGGCAAAGATCCAGCAGAAAACGGGATGACAGGACATATGCTTTCCAGAGGAGCAACGGTTACGATGACTTTTAAAGAAGAGCATAGAGACCCCAATTACGCATATCAAAATTCATATAAGGTGACCATAAAGGTGATAGATGAATTAACATCGGTAAACATCATTGAAATGAGCAAAACGCATAACGTGATTAAAACCACCACCATCACAGAACCACTTTCAAACTACCAAGTTCAATCGGATACAGCATATGTCATCCTTGAAGAAAATTTCCTTGATTTCAAGAATGATCCTTACACGACAAGGTATATTTTTGATCAACAGTCTATGTTTTATAAGCAACTCTATTTTACAAATGATACTGGTTTGGTTGTCTCATCTGCTATCATACAATTTATCTTTCAAAACTGATAAATGTGCTGTTTATTGAGGTACATCATGATGTATCTCTTTTTCTTTTGTTTTATTGTTTGCAGGGATGAATCCATAGTGAAACTATGATATAATACATTAGGTGATAAAAATGGAGAGATTGCAAAAGGTACTCGCTCAATCGAATATTGCATCAAGACGTAAGTCAGAAGAAATTATATTAGCTGGACGCGTTAAAGTCAATGGAACGGTTGTAACAGAGTTAGGATTTAAAGTGAATAAAGATGATGTGGTGGAAGTTGATGGAAACCCCATTTCTCGTGCGCAGCATGTTTATTTTCTCATGAATAAACCGACCGGATACGTCTCAACCACATCGGATGAAAAGAATCGGAAAACCGTTTTAGATCTATTAGAAGATGATCACCGCGCCATGCGTGTTTATCCTGTAGGAAGACTTGATTTTGATACAGCAGGACTCTTACTTTTGACCAATGATGGCGATTTTACAAACAAAATGACCCATCCAGAACATGAAATCCAAAAAGAATATTTGGCACGTGTTGAAGGTGTGGTTATCCGAAAGAAAGTTGTACAGCTCAGAAAAGGTGTCATCATTGATGAAGACTATCTGGCGATACCAAAAGCAGTTAGACTAATAGAGATTGATAAAGAGCATCAAACAACTTTGCTTTCGATGACTTTAGTCGAAGGTAGAAACAAGCAAGTTAGAAAAATGTTTGAAGCGATTGGACATCCCGTGAAGAAGTTGACGCGTGTCCGCTATGACTTCCTCACCCTTGAGGGTGTAGAGCGTGGTTCATATCGCCAACTTAAAATACATGAGGTTCGTAAGCTTTACGCCAATGCAACCTCAAAAAAATCATAAAACACGATAACAACGAGAAAAAATCTATGTTATAATGAAATACGTATGGAGGAAAACCATGTCAGGGTTTAAATTAGCCATTGATGGACCAGCGGGATCAGGTAAAAGCACGATCAGCGCTTTGATTGCTAAAAAATTAGGATGGACACATATCGATACTGGAGCGATGTATCGCGCCGTGACTTTGCAAGCCATAGAGCTTGGTGTCGACTTAAATGATGAACATGCCTATGATTTTTTAGAAACGATTCACATCCATTATGATCATGACAAGATTTTCATCGGTGATCGCGACGTATCCGAAGCGATCAGATCTGAAGGTGTCACCAACAATGTTTCTTTGGTCTCTAGCTTTCCATATGTTAGAAGAAAGCTCGTCGATCTCCAAAAGAAAGCTGCAGAAAAAGGCAATATCATCATGGACGGAAGAGACATCGGAACCGTTGTCATTCCTCAAGCAGATTTAAAAATATTTCTTACAGCTAACGTTGAAGAACGTGCGAAAAGACGATACAAAGAACATGTGAAAAAGGGTAAAACCGCACATATCGACAAAGTGATTGAAGATATCGTCACCAGAGATCAAAAAGATTCTACCAGAAAAGAATCACCGTTACGTAAAGCAGATGATGCGATCGTACTTGATACAACCTATTTGACCATTGAACAAGTGGTTGAAAAAATTATAGAACTAGCTAGCAAAAAGGAGAACGACTAACATGGAGTTAAAGTTTTTGAGACAAGGGTCAATCGTAGAAGGAACTGTCATCAAAGTTGAATCCAATACGATATACCTCGATATCCAGGCACAAACAGAGGGTAAAATCCACCTGGATAATTATGACAAACCCGCACCAGACACATTTGAGGGTTTAGTCCAAGTAGGACAGAAGGTTAAAGCACGTGTGCAAAAGATCACCGATGATCCTGCACAGATTCTTTTATCACGCCTGCCACTGCTTGTCGAAGAAAAATTCGAAAAAATTCAAGCTTTAGCTCAATCAGGTGAAACCGTTAAAGCAAAAGTCAAGCAAGTCTTAGAGAAGGGACTCGTTTTCAATTATTTAGAAAATGAAGTGTTCCTCCCATACAGCTTACTCGATTTTGACCTTGTTAAAAATAAAGAAGAATTAAAGGGTAAGACCTTAGAAATCCAGATCATTGAAGCATCTCAAAAAGGTAGAAGTAAGCGTATTGTCGCTTCACGTAAAGCCATTTTTGAAAAAGAAAGACAAGAAGCTTATGAACAAAGACTTCAACAACGTCAAGATGAACTTGAAGTCATCAACACAGGTGACGTGTTAAAGGGTATTGTGGACAAGATTGAACCACATGCAGCAACCATCCGTTTCAATTTTGTTGTGGGTTTACTTCGCATTTCACAAGTATCTCATTTTAGAATTGAAAAGATTGAAGATGCGTTAACACTAGGTCAAGAAGTTGAAGTAAAAGTGATTAAAAAAGAAGGTAATCGTTTAGATCTTTCCATGAAAGCACTCCAAAAGACACCTTATGAAATGTTCTACCAAAACCATAAGGTTGGCGATACAGTCACCGGTACAGTGTTTCAAAAATTACCTTTTGGTATCATTGTTGAAGTTGCCAAAGATGTTAGAGGATTACTCCATAAGAATGAATTCTCATGGAATCCAAACGATAACTTTGAAGCATACGTGAAGATTGGTGAAGAACTCACTTTAGCCATCATCCAACTTGATGCAAAGAAAGAACGCATTGCATTATCGAAAAAAGCACTTGAAGATAACCCTTGGAAAAATGTCTCCATCAAACGTGGCGATGTTGTGAGTGCAAAAGTCACAGCTGTTTCTAAAGAAGGCGTGAAAGTTGAAGTTCAAGGTGTTGAAGGTGATATTCAAGCAAGCGAACTTGCCGTTGAAAAGATTAACAAACCAGAAGATTATTTCGCGGTTGGTGATGAAGTAAATGCGGTGGTTACTGAAGTGAACCGCGATTCATGGAGTTTAAAACTATCCATCCGTCGTATTTTAGAAAAAGCTGAAAGAGCATCTTACGAACAATATCTTGAAGAAGATGAAAGCGAAAAGAACCCAACATTGGGTGATCTCTTTGGCGATAAATTACAAAAGAGTAAGAAAAAATAACGTTTTTTGAAAAGTAGGTTTTATCATGCCTTATAAGGTAGCAATTGTTGGCCGTCCGAATGTCGGTAAATCAAGTCTATTTAACCGACTCATTGGATCTCGCCTGTCGATCACTGACGATCAACCTGGTGTCACCAGAGATCGGATCTATGCCAGAGCCGAGTGGCTGACCAAGCATTTTAGACTGATAGACACAGGGGGCATCGATCTCGGCGATGCCCCTTTTTTAAATCAAATCAAAGCACAAGCGCAAGTCGCGATGGACGAAGCAGACACCATCGTTTTTGTCGTTGATGGAAAAACAGGGTTAGTGGATGCAGATTATTACATTGCAAAACTTTTGTATAAAACAGAAAAACCTGTTATTTTAGCAGTAAACAAGATTGATGATCTCGCACAAGCCGCGAACGTATTTGAATTTTATGCGTTAGGTTTTGGGGATCCGATTGCCGTATCCACAATTCACGGAATTGGTATTGGCGATCTTTTAGATAGAATCATGGAACATATGACCGATGAGGATGTTTCCTATGACGATTCGATCATTCAGTTTTCCATCGTAGGTAGACCCAATGTGGGTAAATCCAGTTTAACCAATGCCATTTTAGGTGAAGAGCGTGTCATCGTTTCTGAAATCTCAGGAACAACCACGGATGCGATTGATACGAGGTTTAAAAAAGATCGTAAAGAATATGTAGTCATCGATACAGCGGGCATCAAAAAGCGCGGTAAAGTTTATGAATCTACCGACAAATATGCCGTTTTAAGAGCTCTTTCTGCTTTAGAGCGTAGTGATATCGCCCTTCTTGTCATCGACGGCGAGGAAGGCATTATCGAGCAGGATAAGCACGTTGCGGGCTACATCACCGATTATCATAAAGCATGCGTGATCGTGGTTAACAAGTGGGATGCGGTTGAAAAAGATGATAAAACGATGAAAAAGATGGAAGATAAAATTCGTGATGAATTCCAATTTTTAACTTACGCGCCGATTGTTTTTGTCTCTGCAAAACATAATGCACGTATTCATACCATTTTCCCAGCCATTAATCTCGCGTTCGAAAATTATCAAAAACAAGTCCAGACAAGCGTCTTAAATGATCTCATTCAGGATGCGACTGCGATGAATCCAACACCGATTCATAATCATGGGAAAGCTCAGTTTAACTACGCCACACAGGTTGCTGTTAAACCTCCGACATTTGTTTTATATGTCAATAATCCAGATTATGTGCATTTCTCTTATGAACGCTATTTGCATAATCAATTGCGTCAAGCCATTGATTTTACAGGAACACCCATCAAACTCATTTTAAGAAAGAAGGCGTGATGACTTGAAGATTAGTATCATCGGCGGTGGTGCATGGGGATGCACACTCGGTCAAGTTTTAATTGACAATGGTCATGAAGTTCTTATCTATGATGTGAATACGAAAGCGGTTGATGAGATTAACCAACATCATCATCCCTTTTTTGGAAATGAACTACCTAAGGAAGTTCGCGCAACAACTTCGATAGAAGCATTGATTGCTTTTTCGAATTATTTTTTATTATCTGTTCCAACCAAAGTGATTCGTCCTGTATTAAAAGAGATGAATCCCAAACTGATTGAACCTTCCGTTTTCATTAACGTTTCTAAAGGGATTGAGCCTGAAAGTTTAAAACGTGTATCTGAAATTGTGGAAGAAGAGGTTAGTCCAGAACACTTAAAAGGATTTGTCGTTTTAACAGGTCCTTCACACGCAGAAGAAGTCATTTTAAGAAAGTTAACCCTTTTGGTGTCTTCATCGAAAGATATGGAACTCGCGAAAGAAATTCAAACCATTTTTTCCAATGACAAATATTTACGTATCTACACTTCACAAGACCTGATTGGGTCTGAAGTTGGTGGAGCGGTTAAAAATGCGATTGCAGTGATTTCAGGTGCGTGTACTGGTTTAGGTCTTGGTGAAAATGCGAGAGCTGCAGTCATTACGAGAGGCATCATTGAAATTGTTAGAGTCGTTGAAATCATGGGTGGTAAGAAAGAAACTGCTTTTGGTTTAACCGGCATTGGCGATTTAATCGTGACTGCATCTTCTGAAAATTCTAGAAATTTCAAAGCAGGTCGTAAGATTGGTTTAGGCATGAAGCTTGATGATGTTTATCAATCGGAAGCACAAACCATTGAAGGTATTCGAACCATTGAAGCGATGCACAAATTATCGATAGATCATGGTATTGAACTACCGATGATTAATATGGCTTACCGCATCATTTTTGAGGGTATGCCCGTTGAAGAAGGATTAGAAAGACTACTTTCCAGAGATTTAAAGAGTGAAGATTTTTAAACCAAGGCTTTTTGTCCTTGGTTTTTTTATTGAAGGAGTGAGATAAATGATTAAAAGATTAACATATGAGCACATGGAAGATGTCAAAAAACTATTTTTAAGTGTCTTCACACAACCACCGTGGCATGACCATTGGCCTTCGGATGCTTACGTCACGCGTTATTTAGATGATTTGATGAATCAACAAAATTCTTTATCATTAGGCTATTATCATCAAGATGAACTCGTGGGATTATCTTTAGGTTACACGTTCCATTGGTGGCAAGGCAAAGACTATTTTATCAAAGAGTTTTGTATCAAAAGAGACCATCAAGGTCAAGGTATAGGTTCCTCATTTTTACATGAAATGGAAAATGAGTTGTTATCTTTGGGTATTGAAGCGATGTATTTGATTACCGAAAGAGATGTGCCAGCGTATCATTTTTATCAAAAGAACGACTTTTTTGAACTCAAAAACAGTGTGATGTTCGCTAAAAACATGAAACAAAAGGACTAAGATCAACATGGCTGACATACAGATTAAAAAACTGAATGAAGAGTCGTTAATGGATGCCGTTAAACTGAAAGCACATTGTTGGCAAGAAGAACTGAATGGAAAAGTTGAACATCACGTTGACGTCATGGAAAACTATCAAAGTTTGTTGAACTGGATGCATACTGAAAAAGAAGATCACGATAAACGGACCTTGCTCGGTGCTTTTGTAGAGAACGTGTTGGTTGGCGCCATTTTTTTGAGTTATGCAGAAGAAAACTTTGGACCTAAAGCGATTGAACTGAACGGTTTATGGGTGGATGATCACTATCGAGGGCAACAGATTTCTTTAAACATGCTTCATGAGGGGTTGGCTTATTATCAAGATGAAAGAGAGCGTTTGATCGTTTATACACACCGCTTCGCACCTTCGAGAGGTTATTATCTTTCTTTAGGGGGAACCATCATCGATACTGAGATGCAACTTGAGGGAAGATTAATCGTTGATATCTTTTCATTTACTTGTGAGGATTTAATG
The DNA here is from genome assembly GCA_002418725.1 of Acholeplasmataceae bacterium UBA5769. Classification (GTDB taxonomy): domain Bacteria; phylum Bacillota_I; class Bacilli_A; order Acholeplasmatales; family Acholeplasmataceae; genus Peloplasma. Next base: position 8,428 of record DIER01000038.1, on the reverse strand, counting down.
AACCGTATTCGTGTTAAACTAAATACATAGAAATCTATAGGGGGAATCTTATGAAAGTAGAAGATTTGAAACAATCAAGCAGTTACCAAAAACTGAGTTTTGACTTCGGGGCATTTTTTATGTTTGCCATGATTGGACTTATGATGGTGATTGGTGGTATTTTTGGCAATCTAGCAATCATTTTGGGAGGACTCATCTTTTTGATTTTTGGTGGCAGTTACTCAGTTTATTTCTATAAAATGATGCATCAAGTGAAGGTTCATGCTTCATCCTTCATCAAAACCGAAGGAAAAGTGGTGAACATGGAAGGGTATCAAAGTTTTAGTGGTGTGCATTTGGTGGTAGAATTTACAGATGAGATGAAAGAAACCAGGAGAATGCCTTCAACCAAAACGATGCGCATTTTTGATATCTCGAAATATTTAGAAAAACCACACACGATATATTACTCACCAAAAGTAGCGTTTGTTCTTATCCATCTTTCTGAAGATATCAAAGTCAAACAAGAAGATGAAATTGAAGAAGAAGATCCATACAAAATCGATTTTAGCTAAGATCAAGTATTTCACAAAGCTTTGAGGTCATCTGCTCAAAATGAACGCTTTATGAAATAAATTGCTTTATTAAGCCATCCATTTGATGGGAAAATGAGTTATAGTGTTGCTAATCCATGAATTATTTGATACAATGAAATCACTTTAAAGGAGGATATCAAATGAATAAGACAGAATTGATCGCAGTCATTGCTAACCGTGCACAGGTTACGCAAAAAGTCGCAGAGGATGTATTAGAAGCTTTTACAAGTACTGTTTCTGAAACTCTAGGAAGACGTGGAGAAAAGGTTGTTGTCACAGGGTTTGGTACGTTTGAAGTTAGAAATCGTGTGAAGAGAACAGGTAAAAATCCAAGAACAGGTGAACTTATTACCGTTCCTGAACAAAAATCACCTGCATTCCGCGCTGGTAAATTATTAAAAGAAGCTGTTAAATAAGTTGGTATAAAGCACTTGGGAAAGTGCTTTTTTACTTGATAGAGGCATTTGAATGATGTATCAAATGTGATAACATATAATTATTAAGACATTTAGGGGGGACACATGAAGAAAAGATTATACGTTCCAATGCTGTTTTATTTGACAATCATCGTTATTTTTTTTGTTATCGTATGGATGAACGCCAAAGAAGATATTAAAATTCATCTTTATGATGCACATATCACGTTGGATCCTTATGGTGATATGCATGTTGTTGAGACGTTCAACATGACCTATCAGGGGGATTATAATGTACGCTTTAGGGACATTCGTTTTTTAAAATATCCAGCAGGATATCCTTTTACAGTTCAACATTCAAATATGGCTTCATTTGACACCAGTAGCGCATCCATTAAAGTTTATCAACATGGTGTTGATATCACAGATCAAGTGATTTTGGGATATTCATTTCTGTTTGATAAAGATGAGCTTGGTGATTACATTGATTGTCCAGATGGCAGGTTTTTTTGTGAGTCACTTTTTACAGACTTTACGCCTGTTGGTGGACTAAAGGGTGAGATCACTTTTGTTTATGAGTACAAGATTTTAGGTGCAGTAACAGCATATAGTGATATTTCAGAACTAAACTGGAAATTATTCGACTATATGGAAGCAACCATAGAAAAAGTAGATATTGAGATTAATCTTCCGGACAATCTACATGAAAAATCTGCGATTTCACTATACACCCATGGCGGTATTTTTCAACAAGGAGACATCTTATCCAATCAAAAGATAAAGATAGAAGCAAACCATATAAAACCTAAATCGTTTGTTGAATTTAGAATTCTCATGCCAAATGATCTTTTTAATCAATTAGCCCTTGAACATCATGTGCTTGCAGATGATCTCAACTTAGCTTCACTCCAAGCGTATGAAGACAATCTATTGCATCATTATGCACAGGGAGAAAAACTCATTCAAATTCCAACATATGGGATATATGTTGTGATTTTTATGATGATTGGTGCAACCCTCTTTGTGTATATCACATACGATAAAGAACACAACGTTGAAGGGAATTCACTTTTGGAACTTGATGACAATTCCGATACACCTGCAGAAGTGGGTTATCTTTATCGCATGCAAAAAGTTACAGATGAAGATGTGACGGCGACACTTCTCGATCTGATCAGAAAAAATGTTATCGCTATTGATTTCTATATGGCTAACTTTGTGAGTGGTGATGCGAACTTTACCTTAACACGAAAAAAAGATATCCATATCCCGCTTAAAGCACATGAAGAGCATCTGCTCACTTGGTTTTTTGATGTCATGGGCGATGGCAATCAAGTGAAAACAAAAGACATAGAATTGTTCGCGAAAAGTCATATTGATCAAGCTAGAGCATTCGAAGGGTATGCAAGAAGGTTTATGGCAAAAGTGAAAGAAGAAGTTAGTAAAAGGAAGTATTTTGAGATATATTCAAAAAAAGAAAGAGCGCAGATGCGTCTACCACTCATCATACCCGCCATTTATGGACTCGTCTCGGTGATCATTGGTGAGATTTATGATTATCCCTATTGGATGTATGTTGTCTTCTCAATAGTATTATTTCTGAGTTACCTAGGATATACTAAACGCATCAAAAGAAGAACGATAGAGGGACAAAAAGAGTATATAAAATGGGATAGATTTAAGGAAAGTATAAGTGACAACAAGAGACTGAAAAAATCAGCTATCCCATCTATTTTTGAGTGGGAACAATATTTGGTTTACGCGACAACCTTTGGCCTTGCAGATAAGGTGATGGAGCAGTTCAATGTCATGATGCCTGAAGATGATAAAGAACCATCAACTGACATGGCTTATACAAGACGACTGTTTCGAAATAACATACACCGACAGATGAATCATACATACCGTCATGCAAGAAACCAAGCTTCTCAAACCATATCTGTGCATCGCTCATCCTCATCTTCTAGAGGTGGATCATCCTTTGGTGGTGGCGGTGGCGGAGGAAGAAGTCGATAAAAATGAAGTACATGAAGCCTTTTAGAGAAATCTAGAAGACTTTTTCTTCACTTATGTAATAAGTGTATGAAACATGTTTCAAACACTTTTCCACCTCATAAGCCCGTTAATAAGCCATTTATCCACAAAAGTTGTGGAAAAAGTTTGCATATTTACATGATAAAATGATAGTGTAAGGTGGTGTTATGAGATGAGTATCTTCATGAAAGCCGCAGAAAACGATCTCGAATTTGTAAAACTAAATATGACCTATATTGACATGGTCGATGAGAAAAAAAGAAGTTTGTTACACTATGCAGTATTGGGAAGTGCACTTGATGTTCTTCACTATCTCTTAGATATGGATATCAATATCAATTTAGCAGATGAACACGGTGAAACTGCCCTCTTTGATTGTGCAAGAAAGGCGAAGCTTGATATCGCTAAGCTTTTGATTGCTAAATATGCCCAAGTCAATATCGAAAACAGAATGGGGGAACTTCCTATTCATTTAGCGGCGTTTAAAGGCGACATGGACGTGATCAAACTTTTGATTGAATCAGGTTCTTTCTTAAATAAAAAAACCCAAGAAGATAAACTTCCTGTGCATTATGCCATTGCAGGTGGTAGAGTTGATGTGATTCCTTATCTTTTAAGAGAAGGAAGACAAAATTGGTTTATGAAAGATACCTATGGCAATTCGCTATTGCATCATGCAGCTAAAACATCAAATGTGCAAATCTTAGACATGCTTTTAAACCAGAACTTAGATCCTAACGCATTAAATTCACAATTTGAATCGCCTATTTTCAATGCTGTTCGCTTTGGTACGATTGAAACCATTCGCCTACTGCTTGCCAGTGATGCGTATTTAGACATTCATAACAGACGTTTTGAAACACCTGTGGATACTGCGATGATTTTTGATAAACCTGATGTATTAAAATACTTACAAGATTATATGATGTCACCAAAATATGAACGTTTGGTTCAAAAACAAGCACTCGCTATCGCAGTGCTCAATCGTGATCACGTCAATTTAAGAAAATTGATTGAACGCGCAACACCGATGAAAAAAGACAGACTTCAAAAAACAGCGCTTGATTATGCTAAAGAATATAACTTAGGACTTTGTGTGAGTCTCTTAAGAGATATTGAAGTTAGCGGTAACGGCACACACTAGCACTCGTCAAGAGTGCTTTTTTTTCAACTTGAAATGCTATTTATTTGATAAAATGAGGGTAGGGAAGTGAT
>DIER01000038.1:2166-4161 GCA_002418725.1 Acholeplasmataceae bacterium UBA5769 | reverse complement strand
CAAAAAGCGAATGATCTTTTTCGTCCTGAACTGATGCATCGTGATCTGGTGATGCTCGCTGATACCTATCAACTGAATATTGAAAAGAATGATCTAAAAACATTGATGGATCAACTTTTCTATCATGAGCATCATGATGTAAGAGAAGATGTGAAGCGGATTGGCATCATGTATGGTCAAAGATTAGCCATGTTTATCGATGCTTTAAAACATCCCACACAAGCGATTAAAGCTGAAAACTTAAGATGGAAAGAGGAGCACTGGGCATACTGGAAAGATATCAAACATCTTTACGTGATGGGGGGTCTTGCCTCCTCACCTTTTCATGAGATGTTTGAACAAGAAATAAAGCATAAGGTGACTGATTTAGACGTTCATGTTCAAGTTGATTCTCAAGATAAAGCACTTTATGGCATGCTTGAAAGATACCAGAGTGGTCATTTCTTACTGTTTGATTTTGGTCAATCCTTTATTAAAAGAGCTTATGTGATTCGAAAAATGGGAGAGAATATCGTAGAGCGAAAACTATCTTCAGTTCAAGCGAAGCATCTTGAGGCACCTCAAGAACAAGAGATGATCTCACATGCTAGACAACTCCATCGGTTTATTTTGGATCTTTTGATCACTACGCTTCAAGAGGTATCGGATGTAGGTTGTGATATTTTAATCAGCATCGCCAATTATGTCAGACAAGGAGAACTAAATCCAGGAAAGAGTTCTTATGGCGTTTTATCAGTCTTATCCACAAACTATGAAACTTTTCTAGAAGAAGAACTCATGACAAAACTTCAAACAAGGATACATGTAAAACTTGAACATGATGCCACAGCGATGGCTCACCATGTCCCGCAGGAACCATTCACTGCGGTGATTACTTTAGGCACTGCGTTTGGTATTTCATTTATTGACTAGATATATTATTTTTTAGAAAAAAAAGAGCAGAAAACCTGCTCTTTTGTCTATGCGTTTAAGATCCAATGATGAAATCGGTGAGTAACCCGATACCTTCCGTGTAAAATGCAATCCCTAGGATAAGACATATTCCTAAAAACATGAGGATACCTTGAAGATAAGCGGTGTTTTTTTCTTTGTGGTAAATAACAAACGATCTCATGAGCGTTGGCATCATAGGGATGACATAAACGAACATCACAAAAAAACGTAAATCATGAATGTTTATATCATCTGAACCACCCAAACCAAGATAAATCAGCAAGACAATGACAAGAATGACCATCATCAAAACGAGTATAGCACCCATTTTTTTTAACGCTGGTAAGATGTAATCTTTACATTTTGCTTGGGGTTGATAAGAAAGTTCCTCAAAAACGGATAAAAATGGTTCAAAAACATCAGATAAATGAAACATAAATTCCCCCCATTAAGCTATTTATTTTAAAGCGTGTTTCGCGAAAAGTTTAGGTTGTCGTTTCACATCATAGATGCCCCAATGCTTTTCAGGTTCATCCCACTGGTTCGACCCTTTCCAAGGTTCATCGAAGGCTTCAAAGATAAACATGGTCACGTCATTCTTTTTTGCCCACGGGAGAATCTGATCAAGATACATTTTTTGAGCATCTTCGTTCGTTTCTTCTTTGATCATCGGACCATTAGACATCGTTGCCCAGCCAAACTCTGTAAAACAAACCGGTTTATGAGGATAGGTTTTAACGGTGTCTTCATAATCTTTCACTGTGGCATGAAATGCGTCTTTTAAAGGAACTTTAATCCACACAGGGTAAGAATGAATTGAGATGAAATCCACGGCTTCAGCAATCTTTTGACCGTGTGATACCCAGTTGTTTGCCCCTTCACAAAAGGTCACAGGTTGTGAGATTTTTTTCTTTAGGTAGAAAGCATATGCTGCAATCGTTTCGGGTTTCATCAAGTTATGATGCCAAGGTGATGTGTTTTCGTTTCCTACGGATGCTGCCAAAATGATATCACCAAATGCGTTGCATAAATCAGCAAGCAGATCAAGCTGTTCATAATTAA
>DIER01000038.1:0-2098 GCA_002418725.1 Acholeplasmataceae bacterium UBA5769 | reverse complement strand
ATCAATACCGTGTTCTTTAATGACCTTTAAAACTGTTTTGGCATGGTGATAAGGGTCATACATGCGAATGTACTTGAAGTTCTTTGCTAAAAGTGTTAAATCTTCTAACACTTCAGCTTCACTTGGGTAAGTGCTTGTTCTTGGACTGTGGTTTTCACGATATCCAGAGTAACAAATAGCAGGGAAAGTTTTAAACATAATGATCATCCTTTACAATAAGATTAAAATGAATAAGATGGAAATACCGTTATTAAGAATATGAACAAGCGTGGGGACCACGATGTTTCTTTCTGATTTTAAGTAAATATACCCAAAGACAAATCCCATCACGAAATAGGCAATCCCATTGACTAAAGCTTCTTGAATGCTGGTTTCTCCCACGACGTGGATCAATCCAAAAATAATGGTCGAAGCAAGCAGTGCAAGTTTATCGTTTTTAATCAAACCAAACAATGCTTTTCTAAAAACAAGTTCTTCAATAATGGGTCCAATAAACACAGCAGAGATAATCATTAAAATGCCGGTAGAAGATGTGACTGCTTGAATGATAGCGCGCTGGTTCACGGATTCACCAATATCCAAACTAAAATAAGATGCAAGATAAGTCGATAACACGTTGGAGACGATGTTACCAATCCAGACGTAAGCGTACCCTAAAATGATAGGGATAATTAAATCTTTTTTCTTTTCTTTCGCTTCATTATAATCAAAGACAATATCCGATTTCATAAAATAGATAATGCCAGGAATCATGATTAAATAGATAAGGAAGTTTAAAATCGAAGATGCATCCGGTGACAACAAACGTTGTGGTCCTGAAAGTTCTAAAGCATCCGCCATAAAAAGTGGGGGTTCTGGTAATGTTTCCCCTTTATAAAGCGTTATTCGACTTCCATCTTTCCATGTCGTCAGGGTGGGGTCTAACTTAATAACCTCTTCAAACTTAAGCACATCAAAGACGATAAAACCATATTCGTCTTCTGAGAATAAGGTGTCTCTATACTGTTCGTTATAGCGGCTTGTGATGACCACATAACCTTCATAAATACCGACATGTGTCAGCACGGTTGCATAAGATGTTTGTGCGTATTCCTCCCAAAGGTCGGGTGGAATGACAGCCAAGCTGTTGGCGTTATTTGCAACCTCATTGATTAATAATTCTTGTTCGCTCCAATCTTTGGTCATGTTGGGCAGTTGAACGAGCGCCAACACTAAAATCGATGCGACAACATACATCACCATCGCATAATAAAGAAGTGTGTATGTATACCCCCGTTTGTTATGTGGTGGTATTTTCTTTTCAGGCTTTTTTTCACTCTTGAAGATGTCTTCAAACGTGATGACTTGTTTTTCTTGATCCATATTTATCACCATAACCATTATAACGGATTTTGGCTTAATTGGTGATTCGATGTTAAAATATGTGATAATATAAGAGATAGAATGATTTTATAGAAAATGAGGTGTCGTTATGCGAAAAATGTTAATTGCCACACAAAATGCCCATAAAATCAGAGAACTACGCGCACTCTTCTCACACCAAGACATCCAACTCATCAGTTTAGCAGATCTAAAAGATAAAGACGATGTGGTTGAAGATGGTCAATCTTATTTTGAAAATGCGTATAAAAAAGCCATGTATTTCGCCAAAAAATACAACATGCCTGCGCTTTCTGATGATTCAGGCTTAAATGTATATGCCCTTGATTTAAAACCAGGCATCTATTCAGCACGCTATTCAGGAAAAGGCGATCATGCCAATAACTTAAAAGTTTTAAAAGAAATGGAAGGCGTTGAAGATAGACGTGCTTATTTTATCTCAAGCATCGTGATTGCCTATCCAAACGGTGATTTTAAAGCATATGAAGGCAAGTTTGATGGTTTTATTGGTCAAGAGATTAAAGGAAGTCATGGCTTTGGTTATGATGCTATCTTCTATTTACCGGAATATCAAATGACTTCAGCTGAAATTGAACCAGAACTTAAAAACCGTATTTCACATCGCGCCAAAGCGATGAAACTTTTAATGGAGGATATGGATGAAATTCTTAATCACGAGTGATGTCCACGGCAAACTTGAGCGTTTAGATGCTTTAGT
>DIER01000040.1 GCA_002418725.1 Acholeplasmataceae bacterium UBA5769 | reverse complement strand
CGTATAATGCCTGTTCTTTTGTGATTTGTGCATCAAGCGCTTCGACCTTCACATCATTGACCAAAATCGCTCCACTTTGAATAAAGGTTCTCGCTTCTCTTTTGGATTGTGCTAAACTGGCTGAAACGAGCATGTCAATGATAGGTTGTGGTTCACTGATTTCAACAGTATCTAATGTTTTAGCTAACATCTTGAACTCTGTCTCATCCAAACCTTGGAAATCACCTGAGAACAGTGCTTCAGTCACCTTCAAGGCTTGTTTTAAAGCTTTTTCGCCATGAACAAGTTTAACAACTTCTGCTGCTAACGTTTTTTGTGCTTCTCTTCCTTCAGGGTTTTGTTCTAACTGAAGAATCAAACGTTCAATCTCTTCTTTTTCAAGGAGTGTTAATGTTTTTAAGTAGTTAACTACATCGAGATCAGATGCGTTAAAGAAATATTGATAGATTTCATAAGGTGACGTGAGTTCTGGATCAATCCATAAGGCACCGGATTCACTTTTCCCAAACTTTGTACCATCTGCTTTAAGTAACAGTGGTGAGGACAAACCGATCGCTTGGCTGTTTTCACCTTCGAGTTTACGGATGAGTTCAAGTCCTGTGGTGATATTTCCCCATTGATCAGAACCGCCAAACTGTAGTTTACAATCATGTGTTCTGTATAAATGAAGGAAGTCAATGGCTTGAATTAGCATATAAGAAAATTCCGTATAGGAAATGCCTACATCAAGTCTTTTTTGTACGGTATCTTTGGCAATCATGTAGTTGATTGAAAAATGTTTTCCATAATCTCTTAAAAATGAGATCATATCAATCTTTCCAATCCAGTCGTAATTGTTGACAAAGATAGCTTTATCAGGATTCAAAAAACGTTGCAGTTGAACTTTGATCTTTTCTGCATTCTTTAAAGATTCCTCTAAAGTCAGTAGTTTTCTTTCTGAGGTTTGTCTTGGATCTCCAATAAGACCTGTTGCCCCACCGATTAAAACAATAGGTGTATGACCATATTTTTCTAAAAGCATCATGCGGACAACTTGCACCAAATGTCCTATGGTTAAAGATTCTCCTGTGGGATCAAAACCACAGTAGAACTTGATTTGATTATCGTTTAATAATTCTTTGGTTTTTTCTTCGTTGGAGATGTCTTTAATTAACCCTCTCCACAGTAATTCATCGTATAGTTTCATCATTTTTAAGTCCTTTCTTGATATAAAAATCGTCCCTAGATCACCAAATCTAAGGACGAAAAGAGTTCCGCGGTACCACCTTAGTTCTAGGATAAATCCTAGCACTCATCTTACTTTGTGATCTCCATAACTGTATTTCAAGTCCTGTTTTCTTCCCATGTTACACCCTCATGAGATCTCTTTGTTAGGTCTTCAAGCCTCTACTTGCATTATATCATCGATCGATTTAGTTAGTTGTTTGACGCTTCACAATATAGTGTGGGAGCGTGATACGGATGTTATCCACATCTTTTTGATTCATTAACTTCGTGAGTAAGCGCATGGAAACAGCTCCAATGTCATAAACGGGAACATCAATCGATGTTAAGGTTGGACGAGAGAGGAGTGCATACTTCGTATTTTGGAAACCAGCCACCGCTAAATCTCTGGGGACAAGGCGTCCGTTATCTCTTGCGATATTCATAAACGATACAGCGATGGAGTCTCTGACTCCAATGGCAGCATCAATCTTCTTATCGGCAAAGAAGGTCGAAAAGTGTTGACGGTTGATGTTGGTATCGCCACTAGTTCTGAATATTTTAGGCTCAAGTCCTGCTTCTTCCATGGCACGCGTATATCCAGCTTCTTTTTTGTCATTGACAGAGTATCTTCTTGCTGTTGATAGCAAATAAATGTTTTGTCTGTGATCGTTAATCATGAGTTTTGTAATCTCATAACCTGCTTTTTCATAATCGATGGAAACGGTTGGTACATCTGGGTCATCCGAAACAACGTTTGCGAAAACGTAAGGAATACCATTAGAATTAAACATGCGTTTAATATCTTCAACACGCTTTTCATTGAGTTCGTCGTTCAAATATAAAACGCCATCGACTTGCTCAGCGACGATGTCATGGAGTGTATCCATCACATCCATGTCTTCACGAATCGCGAATAATTTAATCGAATATTTATAGTTTTGTGCAATGTCGCTAATACCACCGAGCATTTCAGCAACCGATGCACGGGTGATATCCGAAATGACAACCCCTACGGTCGTAGTTTTTCGACTTGCTAAACCTCTGGCAATCACGTTAGGACGATAACCTAACTCCTTGATGACCTTTAAAACGCGTTGTCTTGTCTCTTCTTTGACCTTTTCTGGATTGTTGAGTACACGTGATACAGTCGCTAGCGATACACCAGCTGCACCCGCAACGTCATAGATAGTTGCATTACTCATGGAATTCACCTCATTTTTCATATATACGGCATTCATTATAACATAAAATGTAAAGGCTTTCAAGTGTTTTATGAAAATTGTTTCATTCATTTACATAAGAAATAAAGGGGCAGGATGTGCCCCTTTATCATGTTACCGCTTTTCTTTAATTCTAGATGCCTTCGCTGACAATGTACGGATGTAGTTGAGCTTAGCTCTTCTAACCTTACCGCTACGTGCCACTTCAATGCGGTCAATCGTTGGTGCGTGTACAGGGAATGTACGTTCTACACCGATACCGTAGGATACCTTACGAACGGTAAATGTTTCAGAAATTCCTCCGCCTTGTCTTTTGATGACGAGACCTTCAAATAACTGAATACGTTCGCGACTTCCTTCTTTGATCTTGACGTATACTTTAACAGTATCACCAGGATAGAAGGTAGGTACATCTTTGATATACTGCTGTGTAATCGCAGCAATCAATGCTTGTCCTTTTAATCTTGACATGTTCGACTCACTCTCTTTCTTCCAATGTTCATATCTTTAAGGACAGCGGACCATTGTGCATAAATATTTTAATACGGCCTTATTATTATAACAAAGTTATAGAAAACATGCAACACTTTTTCTAATCAATTTCAACTTCGAGCATTTCAACAAGATAGAATGGGTTTTCAGTTCTAAAGTAATCGGAGAAAAAGATACGATCATAGAAACGAATGGTTTGATGAATACGATTTCTCGTTTCAATAAATTCTTCTTCACTCACTTCACCGTAGACTACTTGACCGAAGCGAACGCGATAAGCGTTTGATATCCAATTCGAGTGCGATAAAATGATGGGTCTATCTTCTCTATTTTCTAGGAATAAACTTTGTCCATAGTAGAAATCTTTGTATGATGCAATGCCTAGAAGATCAAGTAATGTTGGGGTAATGTCATAATGTGAACCTAACGTTAAGTTTTCTCCCACTTGATATCCTGGCAGATACATCAAGAAAGGAACTTTTTCAATCTCATAAGGGATATCACTGTTTTCTGTTTTATCGTAAGTGACAAATTGTGATGAGTAGTTTTTATGATCAGAAAACATGATGATCACGGTTTCTTCCATAAGACCTTTCATCTCAAGGTCATCAAGTAAAATGCCTAAACCTTCATCAAAATTCATTTGTGCTGCAGTGATGGTTTTAAATTCGATCGATTCATCTTGATAAGCTTCATCTGCATCTAAAACGTCATAATATGCCTGCAAGGATTCCCGATATTCACCGTGTGGTCCATGAGGTGTCACCGTAATGATAAAACTAAAAAATGGTTCTTCCTGTACAGGAGCAATCTGATCTTTATACGTTTGAAACATGATCGAATCCAATGGCCATGAATCATCTTTCTCGATTCCTAAACCTTCAAAGGCGAGATAATTGTCAAAGCCAAGGGTTGGATGCATATTGGTCCGATTAAAGAAATCGCCGTTGTAGTTGTGGAAGGAATGTGTGGTATATCCTTCACGTTTCAACATGCTCGGTAATGCGGTAGGGAATGCGTTATTCGCGTAAGAATACATGTAGTTATCACCCCAAAAATACATCAATGAGGTAAGTGATTTAAATTCAGCATCGTAGGTGTAATTTGATTTTGCTGCTGAAAAGAATTGCGTAAAATACATGCTTTGGTTTCTTAAGCGGTAATAATTCGGCGTATACGTCTCTGTAAATGCATATTCTTCACAGGTTTCACACATGATCATGATGACATTTTTACCTTCGAACATCCCGAAAAGTTCGGTCGTAGGTGCGAATTCATTGGTGACTTGTTCGTTAATCTCAGTGATGTAGTCATCCTTAAAGAGTAAAGGTTTAATCGCGTTTGCAGTGTAGGTCATGATATCTTTAGCATGATAAGTGATTGAACCAAATTTTTGAACAAATAAGGTCTTATCGGATGGTGTGTCAAACAACACTTGGTCAGCATGATCAATGACTTTCGGTGCGAAGATTAAACCCAACATCGATAAACCAAAGTAAAAGAAATGTTTGACAAAATGACGTTCATGACGTTCATACCGTAGTTTAACGACACGATTCAAGATGAATGCCATACCAAATACAAAGATAGAGATCCCCATCCATTCGGTTAAGGAATAGGCAAGTAAGGGGTTGTATTTTAAACCAATTTCCATCGTATTTCGAATCGATTCGAGTAGCATTGCAATCGATGTTACATCATCTTTAAAGAAATAAAGGACACTATCGGTGATAAAAAACATAAACATGACTAAAATAAAAAGTGCGTAGACCATGAATCTTTTTTTATAACTTGAAATAAATGAAATGGTTGAAAGCACTACGGCAACGTTAAAAAAGGCAATGATCCAATGTCTAACAGAGATGGAAAAGCCATATCGTAAAATGAATATCGCATCGAGTGTAAAAACAATCGCAATCACGATGAGCCATTCAATTAACATCGATTTAGTTGCAAGTTTCTTGAGGTAATGCATCTGATGTTCTCCTTTATAGATTATTACATAATCTTTACGTTAATATCTTATATCCTCTTTATGAAAAAAGCAAGCATCTGACTTCAGGTAGCTATGCTTTGTTTACTTTTTTTAAGATCTTTTTTTCTTCTTCCGTGAGGACGATTTCTTGAAGCAAGTCTGGACGCTTAGTCAATGTTCTTCTAACGGATTGTTCTTTACGCCAAGTTGCGATCAGTTGATGGTGTCCTGAGAGTAAAACTTCAGGGACACGATAGCCCTCATAAACTTCAGGTTTGGTGTACTGTGGGTACTTTAACCATCCCTGTTGAAGCGAATCGGTTTCACTGGAGTCTTCGTGAATCACGCCAGGAACGAGTCTAGAAACAGCATCTGCGATAATCATCGCTGGCATTTCTCCACCGGTGAGCACGTAGTTTCCTATCGATATTTCTTCATCGATGAGTTCTTCAACACGTGCATCGATCCCTTCATAATGACCGCATAAGATGAGAAGGTGTTTTTTTTGTGCAAGTTCAATGGCTTTTTTTTGATCAAAAAGCTTTCCTTGAGGTGATGTCATGATAATGTGTGTCTCTTCCTGTTTAAGTGTTTTAATAGCTTCATAGAAAGGTGGAAACATCATCAGCATCCCTGCACCACCACCATAAGGCGTGTCATCAATTCGGTTATGCTTTAAACTACTATAGTCTCTGAGTTGATGTGTTTGAATGTTGATATACCCGTCTTCAATCCCACGTTTGATGATTGACGTTCTTAAGAATGCATCAAAAAAATCAGGAAAGATGGTTAGAATATCGATTTTCATAGAAGTCCCTCGATTGGTGTCAAGATGATTTTATCTTGATCTACATCTTTGACGAATACTTTATTGAATGGAATCATCGCCTGTTTTCCTTGAACGGTTGTAAGTTCAATCAAGTGTCCTTGTGGTACAGGGATCATGCTTTTCACATGACCTAAAAGAACACCTTCTTCATTTAGGCATGGTTTTCCAATTAACATACTATAATGATAATCATCATCTTCTAATTCATCATCGACATTGTCATCAGAATAAAGGTCTAACCCTTTGTACATGAGGATGTCGTTGATGTTATCGTATCCCTTGAATTTAACAATGAAAAGATTGCCTTGTGGTCGAACACGTTCCACCACAAATGCTTTCTTACCCGTTTTCAATTCAACATAGATTTCAGCACCAACGAAAAAGCGGTTAAAATCACTATAATTGTAGATTTTAACCTCTCCTCTAATGCCGTGTGTATTTGTTATATGACCAATGAGATACTTGCTCATGTTAAAATGAGTCAATATCGATTTGTACGCGCTTGCCTTCTTTCGAAGCTCCTGCGTAGACAATCGTCCGCATAGCACTGGCAATTTTGCCGCCTTTTCCAATCACACGTCCCAAATCAGCTTCATTGACTAAGAGCTGAATGGTAATCGTATCATCATCTGTTGACAAGATTTTAACTAAAACATCATCCGGGTTAACGACTAATGGCATTATCATATTTTTGATCAGTTTTTCAAAATCAACCGCCATGATTGCATCCCCCTTTGATTATTTTAATACGCTGTACTTCTTTAACAAGCTTCTTACAGTTTCGGTTGGTTGAGCGCCATTGCCCATCCATTTTTGTACTTTGTCACCATCGATATTGACGATGCCCTTAAGGGGATCATATGTACCAACGATTTCTAAGAATTTTCCATCTCTTGATCTGTTAGATTCACTTGCGACAACTCTGTAAAATGGTGCTTTGTTTGAACCAAAACGTTGTAAACGAATTTTTACTGCCATGTATGTTCACTCTCTTTCTTATTCATAATCCATTACTATTATAACGATTTATTTCTAGGTGTCAAGTCTTTTTGCTTAACAGATTAAAAATTTAAATTGTTATCGAATGTTTGAGATGTCCCAATGTGTTTAAAACCTTTGACATCTTTGAGTTGCTTTTTAAGTTGGCTTTCAATGTCTTTATCACCATAACAAACGGCATAATTTTGCTTTTCTGAAATATAGGCGATATCTACTGGCAAAGTTTTAAGTTTTTCTAAAACGTGCTTCCCTTGATAGAAGACAACATATTGCATGCGATTAGCGTACATGGCAACTACCTCCCTTTTGAACAATTCCTAATTTATTAGGTGTTTTGATATGACTGGATACAGCATCGGTCATGTCTTTTAGAAATGCATTAATTTCATCTTGCAAGGCTTTTTCGAGTTGAAAATAGCGTGAAACCTCTTCTTTTGCGTAGAGAACAGCTTTAGCTTCTGAAAAGTTTTTAATCGCTTGTTTAAAATCCGGATGATATGATCCTCCGGTTGCCATAACATCGTCATACACCTTTTTTGCTTTTTGGAAAGTTTCGATTTCTTTGGCATAGGTTTGAGGAATAAGTTTGTCGAGCTTTTTCATCTCAACATAGGTTTGATCTTGCTTTATTTCATCAAGCACTTGATAGGCTTGCATGATTATATCTGTCATAAAAGTTGCTCCTTATGAAATTCTATATATTCACCTGGCAATAAATCACCAAGTTTTAAGTTTCCAATTTGAATACGTTTTAAATGGGTGACTTCATATCCTATGGCTTGAAACATCCGCTTAACTTGATGAAATTTGCCTTCATCAATCGTGATATAGATGACATCTTCATTGACTATGAGATCAATGGCTTTCGCAACGTAAAGTTCGTCTTTCCCGTCCTTAATGGTCACACCTTTGGTTAACGCATCAGTTAAGGTAAAAGGCTGATCAAGTTTCACCTCATAGACTTTAGGTAGATGTTTTTTAGGCGAGGTGATGTCATGGACGAGTGTCCCATCTGTGGTTAAGATTAACAACCCTTCCGCATCCAAATCAAGTCTTCCTGCAATCGCATACTCAAAACGATGATACGGTTCTTTGATTAAATCAACAGCACAGGGATGCATGTTATCTTTATTGGCTGATAGATAACCTTTAGGCTTATACAACATCAGATGAACATCTTCTTGATAGAAGACTTTATGTCCATCAATGGTGAGGATATCAACGTTTGGATTGATGTCGTCTTTAGGGTTTTTGACCACTTGATGATTCTTCATCACGACATGTTGTTTCAAAAAGTCTTTGATTTGACTTCTTGTCGTATATTTTAATTGCGTTAAAAACTTATCCATACGCATAGAAGTCGCTCCTTATGATATACTAAAAGTGAGGTGTATGTCCATGATAACCATGAAAAATGTGATTCGAGAAGGCCATCCAACATTAACCAAAGTGGCCAAAGAAGTTAAGGTTCCTTTAACTCAAGAAAATAAAAAATTGCTTAAAGATATGTTACAATACGTCATCAACTCACAAGACGATGAAATAGCTGAACGCTACGGGCTAAGACCTGCTGTTGGGATTGCAGCACCACAAGTAAACCATTCAAAAAGAATGTTTGCAGTTCATGTCAGAGATTTTGATGGAACGCTCTATTCTTATGCGCTTGTTAATCCCGTTTTAAAAGCGCGATCGAACGAGATTATCTACGTCCCCGGTGGCGAGGGGTGTTTATCCGTTG
>DIER01000022.1 GCA_002418725.1 Acholeplasmataceae bacterium UBA5769 | reverse complement strand
CATTGACATGCTCGTTTCAGCCAGTTTAGCACAATCCAAAAGAGAAGCGAGAACCTTTATTCAAAGTGGAGCGATTTTGGTCAATGATGTGAAGGTCGAAGCGCTTGATGCACAAATCACAAAAGAACAGGCATTATACGATCAATATGTTTTAATTAGAAGAGGTAAGAAAAAATACGCAATGATTAAATTCATTGCCTAAAGGAGAACCTATGGACATCCTACTTTATAACCCACTTTCACGCAACGGAAAAAACGAGAAGTTTATTCAAAAAATCATTCGTTCACTCAAAAAAGAAGGAAGACCTGTGGTCAGCTACAGCATCCTAGCCATTGAAGATGTTGATGCTTTTGTTGCGGGGTGTAATGAGGATGATCGCATCATCATTGTCGGTGGTGATGGAACGATTAACCATCTGGCAAACCGAATCTATCATTTAACGTACCCTCAGGATTTATGTATGTATCAAGCAGGTACCGGCAATGATTTCATTCGTTCCCTAAAGACGAAAAAGAAAGTTGTTTTCATCAAACCTTATATTAAAGCACTGCCGACCGTACATTTTCAAGATAAGACACGCTATTTTTTAAACGGTGCAGGTGCTGGCCTTGATGGGTATATTGGGCATTTGGTGAATCACTCAAAGTACAAAAAGAACAAGCTCAATTATTTTAGACATGCATTTGAAGGTTTCGCGAAGTTTAAACCGATATCTGCAACCATCACCATCGATGGTGTGACTTGGAAAGAGTCTAAACTTTGGTTTGCAAGCATGATGCATAGTGCATATTATGGTGGTGGTATGAAAATAGCACCACGTGCAAAAAGAGAAGAAAAAGATATCCATTTGGTCGTGGTTAAAGACATTCCAAAATGGTTGCTTATCCTCATCTTTCCAACCATTTATTTGGGGTGGCATACCATCTTTAAGCGATTTGTCAAAGTGGTAAAGGGACAGGATGTATCGATAGTGTTTGATAAACCTACCTATTTACAAATAGACGGGGATGTTGAATATCCCATCGAACAATTTCAGATTAGCGCAGCAAAATAAAAGGAGAAAATTTCTCCTTTTTTTATGTTTTATTTAATTCTACCTAAGCCAATTTTTTTGTATACTTTTTGGATTTTTCTACCTGCTACAAAGCGTGCACGATCTGCACCTTGGTTTAAGATATCGTCAAGTTTGGTATCGTTAATGATTTGAAAATATTTTTGTTGAATAGGGCGTATCGCATCAATGACAATTTCAGCAAGTTCTGCCTTGAAGGTTGCATAATTGGAATCCTTATATTTTTCTTCCAATTCTTTGATCGTATAATCGGTGAGTGATGCATAAATTTGAAGCAAGTTGGAAATGCCAGGTTTTTTCTTTGGTTCAAACTTAATTTTCCCATCTGAATCGGTGACTGCACTCTTGATCTTGTTACGGATGGCTTGCAAATCATCAAGAAGCAAGATGTAAGATTTTGGATTTTCATCAGATTTTGACATTTTTTTCTCAGGATCAGCCAAACTCTTGATGCGTGCTCCCGTTTTAGGATAAAATCCTTCAGGCACAACAAATGTTTCCCCATAAAGGTTATTAAAACGTGTTGCAAGATCTCTTGTGAGTTCAAGATGTTGTTTCTGATCATCACCAATCGGTACCAAGTGTGCATCGTAGAGTAAAATATCTGCAGCCATCAAGGCAGGATAAGTTAAAAGCGATGTTCGAATCCCTTCTGTTTGTTTACCCTTTTTATCTTTGTATTGTGTCATGCGCTCCATTTCGCCCACATAAGCGGTTGATTCCATGATGTAACCTAAAGCACTGTGTTCCAAAACTTCAGATTGAACAAAAAGATTCACCTTTTCAGGATCGAGTCCACAAGCGATATAAAGTGCAGCAACGCTGCGAATATTTTTTTTGAGTTCCTGACGATCTTGTGGTGTTGTAATCGCATGTAAATCCGCGATAAAAATGAAAAATTCGGTATCCTCAAGTTCATCTTGTAACTTCACAAATTGTTGAAGTGCCCCGATGTAATTTCCTAATGTCAGTTTCCCTGTAGGTTGAATACCTGAGACCAATGTTTTCCTTTTAGCTGCATTAACTTTGAGATGAAGCGGTAATTGTACTTCATCGATGGTTTTGGTTTGAATGGTTTCTCTTGTCGCCATACATAATCCTCCTTTAAATAAAAAAACGTCCTTAGCAAAAAATCTAAGGACGTTTACACGCGGTGCCACCTTAGTTCTAAGTTATAAAACTTAGCCCTCTTTGTCGTTAAAGCCGACTGACTTTATGCTCAAAGGTTCCACATGAAAAGTGTCCATATCTTCGGCTTCCACCATCCCGAATCGCTTGTGACTGAAACACTCATCACTTATGCCTTCTCATCGCACACACCTATTATACATGAGAAATACTTATTCTTCAAGTACCTTCTCAAGTTGGTCAACCAAACTGATAAAACGTTCAATTACGGCCATAAATGTTTCCTTGTTGGTTAAATCTGCACCAGCTTTCGCTGCTTGATTCACAGGGTAATCTGAACCACCTGATTTGAGTAAACCTAAGTAGTTTTGCATCGCGTTAGGCATACCCTTTTTCACGTTATCATAAATCTTTAATGAGGCACTATAAGATGTCGCATATTGATACACATAAAATGGTGTGTAGTAAAGGTGTGGGATATATGCCCAAACGTATTCTTTACCGTTTTCTTCGGTGATATCAAGATCATAATAATGTTTGTATAAATCAATCATGATCTTAGAAAGCGATTGATAGGTAATAGGAACACCTTGCTCAACAAGTTTATTGGCTTCATATTCATAGGTTGCAAACAATGTTTGACGGAAGAAGGTAGCCATGATACCATCGATGGCTGTTTCTAAGAGATCAATCTTTTGTTCTTTGGTTGTTGATTTTGAGATTAAATAATCAAGTAAGATATGCTCGTTGAAAGTGGATGCAATCTCTGCAACGAAAATGGTGTAATCAGCCATCGCCATCGGTTGGTTCTCATTTGAGAAAATGGTATGCGCTGAATGACCGGCTTCATGGGCAAGTGTGAAGACTGCATCAAGCGTATCATCATGATTAAGTAAGATGAACGGATGGAATCCATAAAGACCTGAAGAATACGCACCAGTACGCTTACCATCTTGAGGATAAGCATCAACAAATCCGTCCTTTAAGGCATCTTGTTGGTGTGAGATGAACTCAGCATCAAACCCCTTAATCGCTTCAAAGAAGATGTTTCTAGCTTCTTCAAAAGGATACTTGGTGTTATCTTTCGCAAGTTTCATAAAACGATCATAAGTGTGATACTTTTCAAGTTTTAAATGTTTCTTGCGAAGCGCGATGTAACGCTTGATGTGTGCTGTATTCTCATAAGCAGCATCTTTTAAGTTGTGAAATACAGATGTTGGAATGTTATTTCTAAATAACGCTGCATCAAGTGCACTTTCATAATTTCTAGATTTATAGTTTGCTGCCATTTGTTGAAGTACTAAGTTATAGGTGCTTGCAAATGCAGCCTTGTTTTCCTTATATCTTTTGAAAGCAGCTTCAAAAATCAGTTTACGATCTTCAGCAAGTGGTGTTTCAGCAAGGAGTGCGCGGTAATTCGATTGTGTAACGGTAATCTCCTTACCATCTGTTAATGTGATTTTTTCATCTTGTCTATCAATGATTGCGAGAGCTTGATATAACGAGGATGGCACAGATCTAGAAGCACCGAAGTTCGCTAAAATCGTTTCTTGATCTTCTGATAAAACATGTTTTTGTTGTAAGAAAAGCTTTTCCATCTCAAACTTATGTGTTCTTAAGAAGTCGTCACTGTCAACAAATGACATGACCTTTTCTTCACCCATGCGAATCAGTTCTGGTGAAACATAAGACGTTTTTTGTCCCAGTTCAGAGAACATTAACATCAACTGTTGGTTTTTCGCTGATTTCACATTATCTTTTAAGTTCAAATCTGAAGATAAGTGAATGTAGCCATAAAGACGATACATCAATTTGGTCGCTTCCTCTTCAGCAACATAAAATGCTCTAAAGGACGCTAAGTCAGAGAGTTTACCCTTGAAGGAAGCGAGTGCTTCAATCTTAGCAGGTAACTTCTTTAAATCTTCTTCCCAAGCTTCAATGCTTGGATAAAAAACAGATAAATTCCAGGTAGACATTGGTTTGTAATTCCTTTCTGTTTGGCATTATCTCTATTATAACGCATGATGCGAAAGATAAGAAGAAACTGGTTTGAAATTGTGTAAAAAGATAGGAAAAGTCGCTAGTGATGTTGTAATTAAGGTAGAATAATTATATAATTAAACAGCGGGGAAAAGTCCCCATACCAAGAACACCATAGTGCTATAGGCTAAAACCTATGCTCCAAAAGGAGGAAGACAATGATTACAATTTTTACCACACCCAGTTGTTCATCTTGTCGGAAAGCGAAAAAGTGGCTTGATGATCATAAGATCCCTTATGAAGAGAAAAATCTATTTAACCAACGCATCACCGAAGATGATATCGACCGGATGCTTGAAAATGCGGAAAATGGATTTGAAGACATCATTTCTACACGTTCTAAGATTTTTAAAGAACAATCGCTCGATGTAGAGGATATGAAGATTAGTGAACTCAAAGAGTTCATCATCGAAAACCCTTCAGTTTTAAAAAGACCCATCATGATTGATGGCGATAAGCTTCAAGTGGGTTATAATGACGAAGAAATTCGTGTATTCATACCCAAACGTTTAAGAGAACTCATCATGTGTGTCGATTGTCCACAAGGCGAATTCTGTGATTATCAAAGTGCTTTAAAACGTTACTTTGAAGAAATCAAAAAAGAAATCAACGCATCCCATTAAAAAAGGAACTCCCTGAGTTCCATTTTTTTTACTTTCTAATAAAGACTATCTTTCTTGAGGTTGATCCAACTTGAAATAAGTGAAGAAACCAAGGCCAGAGGCACCACTGATTAACATCAACGTTAACACGTAAACCGTTCTAACAATTGGAGCTTGTGAAGAAATCACATGTATGCCACCATTGAGAATGCCTGCGCTATCTAAGTGAATGCCGAAGAAGACTGCCATAAGGATGGTTGCTGCTAAGAGGAAGTTCTTTTTCTCAAAGAACCAACCTAACCATAAGATGATGGTCGGGATCAAGAAATAATAAAAAGGCGGCATTGCGAACGTACCATAAGCGCGAAACCAAAGCGTTGCGCGAATTACAAGTGATAGGATCAAAAGTATGGTTACGGTTAAAGCAGTGATAAAATATAATAAGTTACGTTCTTTCATAAGCCCTCCATCGAAACATTAATTTACATATTATATTATAATGTTTTAACTATTGTATTGTCAATGTTATATCGTGTATAATGGCTTTATTTCGTGAAAATAAGGCATTATGAGTTAACGATATACGAAACTTTGTTCATTTTAGTGAAAGCATTTGCAAAAAAAAGGCACTCCCCATCGGGAATGCTCTTTTGTTATCTTCTGCACATAAAGGCACGTTCGCTTTTTCTTCTTGTTGGTGCTGGTGTAATTTGATGATCTTTTAAGAACTTTTCAAATAGTTTTTGACCTTGGTCATAATCATCGACTTCGTATTCCACTTCGTAATCTGTGACATTACAATAATCACAACGATCTAAGAACAAGGTGCCCCCTTCATATGGAGTACTTACACGGTAATTATCAAGTGACACTCTAAAGGTCACAAAGTAATCTAAATCATCAAAGAAATCTTTGGTGTAAAAACCATGCTCAATCATCGCTTTTGCTTGCTGTGGGGAAAGAAGCACGTGACTCTCAAAAGCGCCTTGTTCACTCTGGCTCTTCAGTGTCACTTTGTAGTGTGTATCACTTTTTTGTCTGATGCGAAGCACCATTTTCTTTTGGTTTAGTTGGTAGTCATCGGTATCAAAATAATGGTTGATTTGCTTAAAAATATTGTTTTCTAACTTGAAAAGTTTGAGCAGTTCGTGATACTTTTCAGGAGTCACAACGGTTTTAAATTCGATTTCAATATTCTTGGTCATGGACATCACCTTCTCTGTATTCTTGGCTTAATCCTTCGTGCCTCTTATATTATATCAAAACACCTCCCTAAAGGGAAGGAAAAACGTTTACATTGATGAACACGGTTTCATTATATTTGCATTTACGTATAGTAATGGTAAAATAAAGACGATAAGAAATCAATTCAAGGAGGAATTTAAAATATGGCAATTCGCGTAGCAATTAATGGCTTCGGCCGCATTGGTCGTCTCGCATTCAGATTGATGGCAGATGATTCAAGATTTAACGTTGTTGGTATCAACGATTTGACAGATGCAGAAACATTGGCATACTTAACGAAGTATGACACTGCACAAGGAAGATTTAAGACAGATTCAGTTTCTTTTGAAGGATCAAACTTGGTTGTTGATGGTAAAGTTATTCCTATTTTCGCAGAAAAAGATCCTAAAAATTTACCATGGGGCAAACTTAATGTTGACGTGGTTTTAGAATGTACAGGTTTATTCACTGATGAAGTGAAAGCTGGATGGCATTTAGAAGCAGGTGCAAAGAAAGTTGTTATTTCTGCACCAGCCACAGGAAACGTTAAGACCATTGTCTTTAATGTAAATGATGACACCCTTGATGGTACAGAAAACATTATTTCTGGCGCATCATGCACAACAAACTGTTTAGCACCAGTTGCTAAAGTCTTAGATGACAACTTCGGTATCGTTGGTGGTTTCATGACAACTGTACATGCTTACACAAACGACCAATCTTTAATGGACGTTCCACACAAGAAGGGTATCATGTCAAGAAGAGGAAGAGCTGCAGCAGCAAGCATCATCCCATCTTCAACTGGCGCAGCAAAAGCAATCGGTTTAGTCTTACCACAACTTAAGGGTAAACTTGATGGTACTGCATTACGCGTACCTACAATTACAGGTTCAGTTGTTGACTTAACCGTAGAAGTTAAGAAGCACACAACATTAGAAGAAATCGATGCAGCGTTCAAGAAAGCAGCAAACGAAACACTTTGCTACATGGCTGATCCAATCGTATCTTCAGACGTGATTGGTACGCATTATGGTTCTGTCTATGATGCAAACACTACACAAATCGTCAACTATGGTGACCGTCAATTAGTGAAGGTTATGTCATGGTATGATAATGAAATGAGTTACACTGCACAGTTGATTAGAACTGTTGGTAAACTTGCAAGTTTAATTAAGTAAACCTAAAATTTAAACTAAAAAAACGTGAAATTGATGATAATTTCGCGTTTTTTTGTTTGAAATGAACGTAATTGTAAAGATAATGTCAATTCTTAATTATTTCTTAACATTTTTGTTGACACCTTGTTCAGTGTGTTATATAATATAGAGGAAAAATGTAAAAACATCTTTCAAAAAGTTTTCAATATGTTTAAAGGGCAAAACTAGGGTAACTTAGTGACGCAAAGCTATAGGGCCCAAATCGGGTAGCCAGTTGTCATATGAAACAGCCATTTATGGACTGCGATTTCAGTGTTGACAACAGGTATTTTTTTATAAAAACCACAGTCAACATGAATCGATGTTGACTTTTTTGTTTACTAAGAAAGGGAGTGAGATCCTTGAACACTGGTAAAAGAATCGTTCCGATTGTAGTGATTATCATGTTGCTTATAGCACTTGGATTCACATCCACAGCAGCGTTTGCATACTGGCAACAGCTTGCAGTTGAAGGGAACGTCGTTATCAGATTTGATGGCGAGGATGCCAATTTAGATGTTGATTTAGTTTCAAGTGAGTTCACTGGAAGACTTGTCCCAACAGGGTACGTATTTTTCGAAGGTGAAGTTGATGAGGTTACATTTGAATATCAGGTAAGTCTTGATAAGGAACTGGTTAGAAGTATGAACCTCATTGTGGAGTCAGTTAATGTCAAGATTGGTGATTCAGAAGCATATGCACATTTGGTTGATATCACCATTAATGGAACAAAGAATGTGCACACGAATGAGCTCTTTAACTCCGTGGTGACAATCACTGTCGTTGTTAGACTCATCGAACCACTCGATCTGAGTGAAGTAGAAGACCCCTTGTTAGCAAACGTTGAAGATTCAAAGTTAGCGTATGAAGCTATTCGAGGACAAAGTATAAGTTTCACACTGAACTTTAGCGTAGAGCCTAAAGAATCAGTTTAATAAAGAAGAATATAAATTTAAAAATTATAAGGAGAAATAAAAATGAAAAAGAGAAATTTAGTTATTGGATTATTAGTTATGTTAGCAGTTATTGTGAGTGGATTCACATTCGCGTTTTGGGCAAGTTTAGACCTTACAGAAACAGAATCAACAAGTATTACCATTGGTTCTGGTAGAACCATTACAACTACAGCAGATTTAGCAGCGTTTGATGTTTCTTTAGTGCCAGATGGACAAGTCAATAATAGTAATCAAGACAATGCAGCATCATCTGTTACCTTGACTTACACCTTAAACTATACAGATACAGCTGAATATGCAAATACAACAACTTACACGGTTGACATTATCAATAAGTTGTTTACGGGTTTAACAGAAACAAGAATTAACGAATTATTTACTTTTGTTGTTACAGCAGATGGAAGCATCACTAAAGGTTCACCAGAAACAATTACAATTGTAGTAACTTTTATTGCAGAACCAACAGAAGCTGAATATGCTACAGTTGCAAACGGTACATTATCATTTGATGTTGTATTTACAACGGTACAAACATTAAACCCTTAATCGTTAGAAATTAATCATTTAATTGCGACTCTATCTTGAGTCGCTTTTATCCAAAAATCAAGGAGGTGAGAACATGAAAATTAAAGTTATCAATCGTATGCTAATACTACTTTTAACAAGCATGTTTTTCATGTTGCTCACAGCCACTGATGAGACCTATACTTATTGGGGTAACATTAACGTATTGGATCAAAAGACTTCGAGTATATCAATTGGCTCATGGAACATAGGACCAGATGGTATATCACTCTATGATTCAGCAACCCCTTATTATCAAAACAACCTTGTTTGGTATAATGGTCAACTTTGGAGATACAAAGGTAACTACTCCTTAGGTTTAACACCATCAAACGCCAATGGTTGGATTATATATAATGATTTATCATGGTATTCAACAGTTATTTATCTTTCAGGTGAAATCGTCTACTTTAATGATAGTATTTACACATCATCAAGTGAACATATCAATCAAAATCCTCAAACAACAGGATTAAATGGTCCTTGGACAAACTACCTTGCAAATACGATAACTTGGACACCAGGACAAACTTTCACCCTAAATCAAACCGTATATCATAATGGTGTTATTTGGCAATTTAGGAATAACAGTACAACCACAGAGCCAGGTTCGACAAACCAATGGTCATTGTTAGGTGATATCAACTTCTCATTAAACTATGTTTATCTAAATGGAGATATCGTACTTTACAATGGAGTATATTACACGACAACCAATGGTGCTGCAGCAACAGGTACGATACCTGGAGGAAACAATAGCCCATGGACAGTGGTGAGTGTTCCAACATTTGTGAATAACGTGCCTAATAATACGACTTATACACTTTATA
Source organism: Acholeplasmataceae bacterium UBA5769 (assembly GCA_002418725.1). Taxonomy (GTDB): domain Bacteria; phylum Bacillota_I; class Bacilli_A; order Acholeplasmatales; family Acholeplasmataceae; genus Peloplasma. The sequence continues at coordinate 15,207 of DIER01000022.1, read as the reverse complement.
ACGGTATTCTGTACCGAGCACTACAAAACATTACTAGAAACAGACGTAATATTGTTCCTGGATCAGCAGCATCCCAAGGTGTATGGAACGCCATAACGACACAAGAGTGGCAACAGTATAACACCTACACCAACGGTGATCTTGTGATGTATCAAGGCAATGTCTACCAACTCATTAACAGTGCGAATTCAACCAACATCCCAGGAACCACAGCAAACAGTTGGGCTGGATTGCCCTCTTTAAACTACCAAGCATCGAAAGTTTATAGTGTAAATGATTATGCAGTCTATAATGGTAATGTCTACCGAGTCGTCAATGCAACCAATGCGAACCTTTATGCACCAGGGACATTCCAGAATGCATGGAATCAATTAAACGGATACGATTGGTATTGGTTCAATACCTATCAAGCAGGGTCTGTTGTCTATTATGGAAATGCAATCTACATTTCACTTCAAACAACAACAAACCATCAACCTGATTTACCTGGCTCTAGTATTTACTGGGCATTATACGAAAACTAAACAAAAAAGCCAGCATATCATAAAAAAATGCTGGCTTTATCCTTCAATAAAGACAATTTATGATATAATGACATCGATAATTTAACGCTAGGATGGGTAAAAAATGAAAACGAATCAGCTTAAATCGATTGCAAAAAATGTAGGTTTATGGGGTGGTTTTGCACTTCTTGGTCTTTTGTTGCTCTTTATCTTGATGGAAGCATTTTTACCTAAACAAACCATACAGTTATTCCAGGTGAGAACATACATCGCACGTTATGACACCATGGAACCAGTCATTCATCCACAGGATTTAGTCTTTATCAATAAAGTGAAAGTTGAAAAACTTGAAGAAGGAGATCTTGTCACCTTTACTGCAGATATCAATTATGATGGCGACACTGAAATGGTGACTTATTATGTACATGACATCGTTTTAAGAAGTGATGGGAAATACAATGTCTTTGTTATTGCAGAAGGCGCTTCAACACCTTTTGGAAGCATCATCTCCGACCGTATCGTTGGTGGTTATGCATTCCGTATCGCAAAGATGGGAAATCTGATTGATTTCTTAAAGAGTCCACTTGGTATTGCTACCGTTGGTGTGAACGTCCTTGTGATTGTCGGTATCGTCATTTTAGTGAAGAAGCCGCAAACGAAAAAAGAAGAAACCATACAACAAGAAAATTAGAATGTAGGATGTGTAGATTTGAATGAATATTTAACAACAGATCAATTATTAAAACTGTTGAAAACATCGGTTGCGGATAATCATGAACCAAAACCAAAAAAGACATTCAAATTAAATAAGAAATTCATCTATGTAAGCATTGCAGTTCTTGCAGTGCTTCATTTAGTGTATATGGCGATCCCGCTTATTTTTCAAGAGAAAACCAAAGATCTTTTAGGTTTTCAATATGTGGTGGCTATCGGACAAAATCAAGCGATTGATACAGAACTTGTCGGGAAAGTTTACCTCATGAAAAAAGTGGATTCTCAATCGCTTGAGGTTGGCACACACGTTTTAGTTTATGGACTTTTTAGTAGTTCAGTTTACTGGGAAGTTGAAATCACAGCGATTAATTTAGATCAACAAACCGTTTCTGCAACCTTTGATGGTGTGATTTCAAACACTTATCAATTCAATGATATTAAAGGTTTAGCTCTCCGTGATGCCAACGTCATCGGTATTGCTTATTATACAGCTTCAACGCCTAATGGCTTTATATATATGACCTTATTTCACGTGATTATCTTAGGGATTACCTATTACCTTATGTTTGGCTTTGAGTGGAAAAAGAAGGAGAACATATAATGAAAAATAAAAAAATCTTTAAAATCATCAAATCCGTTTTCTTTTATACGATTACCTTTTATCTACTCGCATATATCATCGTGAACCTTTTTATGCCTGAAAAGGCGATTCATGTATTTGGTTACCAAGTGACATCTATTTCAAGACTGACAGAGTCTATGAAGCCAAATATTTTACCTGGAGATGTCATTGTCATTAAGTCCGTGGATGAAACTGACATTGATGAAGGTGATATTATTTCCTTTTATACCTATGTCCAAGGTATTGATCGCAACCAAAATCTTGTTTGGGTTAAAATTAAGGTCGTTCACCGAGTCATTGACATCAATGAAGAAAATCAGAGTTATATCACAAAGGGTGATAACAACAATGACATTGACGTGATTCGTAACGCACAAGGTGAAGAAATCGATTTAACATACGATCAAATCATCGGTGAGTATGCCTACCGTATTCCTGTACTTGGAACGATTGCTACAGCTTTAAGAAATCCAATCATGATTGGGTTAGTGCTTGTGAATGTAACCATTATTGTTGTGATCGTTAAACTGATCAAACAAAAAGACAAAGAGCCTACCCCCGAAGAGGAAAAAAACCTATGATTTGGGATGATTTGATTAAACAGGAACTTCAAAAACCGTACTTTATAGATTTGGTAGCTTTCCTTAAGGAAGAAGACAAGAAACATTTAGTACTCCCGCCTAAAGAGATGCGATTAGCATGCTTTAAAATGACACCTTATGACAAAGTCAAGGTGGTCATTATCGGTCAAGACCCCTATCATAATCTCGGTCAAGCACACGGTTTATCCTTTAGTGTTGAAAAAGGCGATTATCCGCCTTCATTAAAAAACATATTTCAAGAATATATGAATGATCTAGGTTATGCCTATCCTAAGACAGGAAACTTATCGTCATGGGCACATCAAGGGGTTTTACTTCTCAATACGGTGTTAACGGTTGTTGCACATCAACCGATGAGTCATCAAAAAAAGGGTTGGGAAACATTTACACTCGAGGTTGTGAAACAAATTAATCTGAAACATGAACCTGTGGTGTTCATTTTGTGGGGAGCCCATGCACAGTCGTTTATGCCATACATTGATGCCCATAAACACTTTATATTAAAAGCACCACACCCCTCGCCACTTTCTGCACATCGTGGTTTCTTTGGCTCCAAGCCTTTTAGCAAAACGAATCATTTTTTAGTCTCAAAAGGTCTAGAACCTATCGATTGGACATTGTAATGGCGAAAGCCATTTTTCTTTTTCGTTGCAATTTCATTTAATTTGATATAATAGACCTACAGAGTAATTAGAAAGCGTTAAGTGTCTAACCATGGGATGTCGGGTTAGAACGAACACGAAAGTGGCGGTTTTCTAGTGCGTCCGCTGTAAGCAATTATAGTGGACCTCAAATTGAGGAGGTCTTTTTTCATGAAAAACAATGTTCAGCTTCAAAAACTTGTCTTAGGGGCTTCACTTACTGCGTTAAGTGTTGTCATTGATGTATTTTTTAAAGTGCTCTTGCAAATTCCTAATTTTGGACTACCTTTTTACGCGATACCCATCATTATCGGTGCGATCATGTTAGGTCCAGTCTATGGGGGTATTATGGCACTCGTCGGTGACGCAGTTGCTGTGTTAATCGTTGGTGTGGGATACTTGCCACTTTTCGCTTTAGGTTCGATGATGTGGGGGATTGTTCCAGGTTTACTCCTTTACAAACGTTATAACGCATTTCGTCTTGCTAGTGTTATATTCTTAAGTTACTTACTTGCAAGTTCCATCAATACGATTGCGATTACGGTTTACTATACCGTTCAAGCCAGCATCCCTTGGTTTATTCTTCGCATGACTTTGATTCCCTTTAACAGTTTAATCATCTTTCATGTGGTCAAAGATTTACATAAAAAACTGATTCCGGTTTTTGAGAGATCACCCTTATCCAAAGTTAACATCAAGGCGTAGCGATACGTCTTTTTTCTTTATAAAGAAATGTATTTTTGTGATATCATAAAACTGGTGATAAAATGATCAAAATCATTGGAGCGGGACTCGCAGGCAGTGAAGCTGCTTGGTATCTCGCCAATCAAGGTCTAAAGGTAAGACTCTACGAGATGAGACCGAACAAAATGACGCCTGCACATCAAACAGGCAACTTTGCTGAATTGGTATGTTCCAATTCATTACGCTCAAACGATATTCATAATGCAGTAGGTCTTTTGAAAGAAGAAATGCGCATGTTAGGTTCCCTCATTATGCAAGCTGCAACTTATGCAGAAGTACCTGCTGGTTCAAGCTTAGCTGTTGACCGAGAACTTTTTTCTTCATATATCGAGAATAAAATAAAGAACCATCCCAACATTGAAGTCATCTATGATGAAGTTCAAACGCTAAATCCTGATGATCTTACGATCATCGCTGCTGGTCCTTTGGCATCTGACCTTTTATCGCAATCTATCCAATCCTTATTTCATATCGATCACTTGCATTTTTTTGATGCCATTGCACCGATTATCGATGCAAAATCGATCAATATGGATATAGCTTACTTAAAAAGTCGTTATGACAAAGGAGAAGCTGCGTATATCAATTGCCCGATGAATGAGGGTGAGTATCAAGCTTTTTATGATGCGGTCATCAGCTCAAAAAAGGTCGAGATCAAAGGCTTTGAACACAACGTATTTGAAGGATGCATGCCTTTTGAAGAAATGGCAGAAAGAGGTCGTGATACACTTCTTTATGGCCCGATGAAACCTGTGGGTTTAGCACAAGAAGGGAAACCAAGGCCTTACGCAGTGGTCCAACTGAGACAAGATGATGCATCCAAAAGCATGTATAACATGGTAGGTTTTCAAACACACCTCACGTGGGATGAGCAAAAGAAAGTGATTCGAATGATTCCTGGCTTAGAAAAAGCTGAGATTTTGCGCTATGGTGTGATGCACCGTAACACCTATTTAGAATCTCCTAAACTACTTAATTCCAGTTATCAATCAAAACAATTTCCAAACCTCTTTTTTGCGGGTCAAATCAGTGGTGTTGAAGGCTATGTTGAGAGTGCTGCATCTGGACTAAACGCAGCTATCCAACTGAGTCAGTTCATGAAACATCAAGAGCTGAAACCACTGCCTCAAGAAACCATGATGGGGGCGATGGCAACATACATATCAACTGAAAACAAGTCATTTGTTCCCATGAACGCAAACTGGGGTTTAATGCCAGCACTACCGTTTAAACATAAAAAGAAATCACGCAAAGAATTTTACGCAGAACGTGCACTTGAGGCGTTAAAAAACTATATGGAGGAACTTCATTGAACGTATTAGATGTTTTTAAAAATCATTTATTGATTGAGAAAAACTATGCAGAAAATACGGTAATTAACTACCTTCGCGATGTCAAGGATTTTTCTGATTTCATCCAAAGAGAAGAACTTGCAGAAGACCTTTTAAACGTGAGAAGAGAACGTCTTGGCAGACATTATTTAAGTTATTTAGAGACCAAAGGATATGCAAGAAAGTCAGTGGCAAGAAAAATTTCGTCACTCAGAACCTTCTATGCTTATTTAGTCAAAGAACAACACATTGATATCAATATTTTTGAGACACTTGAAACACCTAAGATACCCAAAAAATTACCTGAACTGATACAAGACGATGAAATCGAACATTTGTTTGCATCCATCGACCGCAATAAACCACTTGGTTTTCGTAATTATGTGATGCTTGATCTTCTTTTTAGTGCAGGTCTTAGAGCGAGCGAACTCATTGAAATGACCATTCGAGACATCCAACTGGACCGTGAGCAAATCTTGATTCATGGAAAAGGTTCAAAAGACAGGTATGTCCCTCTACATCAAAAATTGATCAGTGACCTTAAATATTATTTAACATACACAAGACCTATCCTTTTGTCGAAAGGTCATGACATGCACCACCATCATGTCTTTATTAACTATAAGGGGACACCGCTATCCGTACGCGGTTTGCAATTAATCATAAAAGATGTTTTGAAAAAATCAGGTGAAACCTATCACATTCACCCGCATATGTTAAGACATGCTTTCGCAACCACGTTATTAAATCATGGTGCAGATCTTCGTGTCGTTCAAGAATTGTTAGGACACGAGCATTTAAAAAGCACACAGATCTACACCCATGTGTCCAGTGAAGCCATGAAGGAAAAATATAAAAAAGCACACCCAAGGATGGTTAAAAAACCATGAGGATTGGACCTAAAATCATCGAAGATGGATGTGACCTATCCTCACCTGCGATTGAGCGAAAAACGGTCAGAGGTATCATTTTTAATGAACAAAAGGAAGTGTTTATGGTCTATTCTCATCTTTTTGATGATTATACCTTTCCAGGCGGGGGTATCAAATTTAGAGAAACCAAAGAAGATGCTTTAAGACGGGAACTCCTAGAAGAACTTGGAGCTATCCACATCTCGATTCATTCTTACTTAGGCTACACAGAAGAACGCCGCTTCGGGCTCAAAAAAAACGAAGATATTTATCAACAAATGTCATCCTTTTATATGGTCACGATCCATGAAATGGGTGAACAACAACTCATAGAGCGTGAAAAATGGCACGGACTTGAGCCAAGATGGATTCGTGTGGAGGATGCAATCATCCATAATGAACGCATCAAATCAGACGAAAGACATCAACAAAAAGGTTTACAAACCGTCATGAAAAGAGAACTGATGGTCTTATATAAACTCAAGGAGATGATTGAGCATGAGAAAATTTGAAGTTGTTTCAAGTTTTAAAGAATTTCATCCTGTTTTACCCAAACGAGCGACTGAAGGATCGGCAGGTTATGATCTATCCGCAGTACAAGATGTAACCATTGATCCTAAACAAATTGTTTTGATTCCAACCGGAATTAAAGCCTATATGGGACGTGAGGAAGCTTTATTTATATTTCCAAGGTCATCGCTTGCGATTAAACGAGGTCTCATGATGTCTAACTCTGTGGGTGTGATCGATTCTGATTACTACGGAAATCCTGATAATGAAGGACATATCATGGTTCCACTCATCAATATCACAGAACAACCTGTGACAATCAAGAAAGGTGAACGCATCGCTCAAGGTATTTTTATGCCTTTCCTTAAAACGTCGGATGATGAAGTAAAAAGTACTGAAAGAACCGGTGGTTTTGGGAGTAGTGGACACTAAAAGGTCTATAAAAACGTGATTTTCGATGTTTTTCAAGTCACATTATCTTGCAAATGGCACATAAATATGTTATATTTAGTAAGGCTATGAAAATAAGCATGTATCATGTTTGGTCAACCAAGTGCCTTCGGGTGGTTGATACATAGTGATGCAGAAGAAAAAACGAAAAGGAGATTTTAAACATGGCAGTCGTTTCAATGAAACAATTATTAGAATCAGGCGTACATTTCGGACATGCAACACGTCGTTGGAATCCTAAAATGGCACCCTACATCTTCACTGCTCGCAATGGTATTTATATCATTGACTTAAAGAAGACAGCTGAAGAAATCGAAAAGGCTTATCAAGCACTTTTCAATATCGTACAAGATGGTGGAAAGGTACTTTTCATCGGTACGAAGAAACAAGCACAAGAAGCAGTAAAAGAAGAAGCAGCACGTACAGGTCAATTCTATGTTGACCAAAGATGGTTAGGTGGAACACTCACTAACTTCAAGACCATCAGAAGAAGAATTAAGAGATTACAAGATCTCTACAAGATGGAAACAGATGGTGTATTTGAAAAGCTTCCAAAGAAAGAAGTTCAACAATTAAAGCATGAACGCGAAAGACTCGAAAAGTTCTTAGGCGGTATTAAAGACATGAAGAAAGTTCCAGAAGCCATCTTCATTGTTGACCCACGTAAAGAAATCAATGCCATTCGCGAAGCACGCAAATTAAACATTAAAGTATTTGGTATCGTGGATACAAACTGTGATCCAGATGATGTGGATTACATTATCCCTGCAAACGATGACGCGATTCGCGCTGTGAAATTAATCACTTGGGTGATGGGTAATGCTGTCATTGAAGCACAAGGTGGTGTTGTTGAGAAGTTCGAAGATGAACCTATCACTTCAGCAGCTCCAAGACGTGAAAGAACTGAAAGACCAGCGAGACAAAAAGAAGCTGTAGTTGAACCTGTTGTTGAAGAAGTTAAAGAAGTAGTTGTTGAACAAGCGGCTCCTCAAACTCAAACTGCAGAAGAACTTGAGGCAATGACTGTTGCTGAACTACGTACACTTGCAAAAGAACGTGGTCTTACCGGTACTTCAACCCTTAAAAAAGCAGAACTCATTGACGCACTCAAATAAAAATGCTAAAAGGGGATAAACTATCCCCTTTATTTTTAAAAAAATAACGTATAATATAAGTGAACCTAAAGGAGGATTTACATATGGCAATTACTGCACTTATGGTAAAAGAATTAAGAGAAAAAACTGGCGCAGGTATGATGGACTGCAAAGGTGCCTTGGAACATACCAATGGCGATATGGAATTAGCAATTGATTATTTAAGAGAAAAAGGTATTGCAAAAGCAGCTAAAAAAGCTAGCAGAGTTGCAGCAGAAGGTTTATGTTCAGTTTTAGTAGAGGGAAATGAAGCAGTCATTTTCGAACTTAACTCTGAAACAGACTTCGTTGCAAAAAATACGCAGTTCTTAGCATTAATCGATACCGTTGGACAAGCATTAGTGCATACCAATGTTAAGACAGATGCTGAAGCACTACAAGTTTTAGTAGATGGTAAAACCATTGAGATCTTACTTGCAGACGCAACTGCAACCATCGGTGAAAAAATATCATTACGTCGTGTAACGCGTGTGACTAAAGCAGATGGACAAGGTTTTGGTGCTTACAAGCACATGGGCGGTCGTATTGCAGTCTTGGCATTACTACAAGCTGAAAATGATGACGTTGCGAAAGACATTGCGATGCATGTTGCTGCACAAAAACCACTATACTTAGACCGCACACAAGTCGATCAAGAAACTTTAGAACATGAAAGACATGTGTTAACACAACAAGCACTTCAAGAAGGAAAACCTGCAAACATCGTTGACAAAATGGTCATCGGTCGTTTGAATAAATACCTCCAAGATATTTGTTTAGTTGATCAAGGATTTGTTAAAGATCCAGACGTCAAAGTAAGTGAATACTTAAAGAGCAACAAGAATCAAGTCTTAAACTTCATTCGCTTAGAAGTTGGCGAAGGCATCGAGAAAAAGGAAGAAGATTTCGCAGCTGAAGTTATGGCTCAAGTTCGTAAGTAAAAAAATCTTTCCCGGGAGTGTGGCATATGTACCAGAGAGTCATTTTAAAATTAAGTGGTGAAGCACTAAAGGGGAATGGAACTTACGGGATCCATCCACTGACCGTTAAGGGAATTGCCACCGAAATCAAGGAAATATATGAGCTCGGTGTTCAAGTAGGTATTGTCGTTGGAGCCGGAAATCTCTGGCGTGGTAAAACAGGTGAAGAGTTAGGCATGGACCGTGCACAAGCAGACTATATGGGGATGCTTGGAACAATCATGAATAGCTTAGCCCTTCAAGATGCATTAGAATCCATTATGGTTCCATCACGTGTCATGACTGTTCTACCCATTTCTGCAGTTGCAGAACCTTATATTCGAAGACGCGCGATGCGTCATTTCGAAAAGGGCCGTGTTCTCATCTTTGCTGGTGGCACGGGATCACCTTTCTTCTCAACTGACACAGCAGCAGCACTCCGTGCAGCTGAACTGAATGCAGATATTATTCTGATGGCCAAGAATGGTGTTGAAGGTGTCTATAACAAAGACCCAAGAAAACATCAGGATGCAACCATGTTTACCGAACTCTCGCAAGAACAAGTCTTGCAACAAAAATTAGCCGTGATGGATCAAACCGCAGCATCCATTTGCCGTGAAAATAAGATTGATATTCTTGTCTTCAACATGAATACACATGGCAACATGAAAAAAGCTGTGTTACAAGAACCAATCGGAACATTAGTGAAATGGGAGGAAAAATAAATGAATCATGAACAAGCTGATATGATTTTAATGGAATGTGAAGACCATATGTCCAAAACGGTAGACGTCATGAGAAAAGAATTTGCATCGATTCGTACCGGACGTGCAAATCCAGCAATCCTTGACCGTATTACCATTGAATACTATGGCGCAGAAACACCTTTAAAACAAGTGGCTGCCGTTTCAGTACCCGAGGCAACACAACTCTACATTAAACCTTTTGATCGTTCAGTGCTTAAAGCAATTGAACATGCAATTCAGGCATCAGACATTGGGATTAACCCTCAAAACGATGGTGTAGGTTTACGTATGATTTTGCCACCACTCACAGAACAAAGACGTAGAGATCTTGTCAAAGAAGTGGAAAAACTTGGTGAGCATGCAAAAGTAGGCGTCAGAAATGTTCGTCGCGATGGCAATGAACACATCAAGCGTCTCAGTTTACCTGAAGACGATGAAAAGGGTTATCTACAAGATGTACAAGAATTAACCGATACGTTTGTTAAAAAAATTGATGAAGAAGTCAAAGATAAATCAGAAGATTTACTCAAGATTTAGATCCTTAACTGCAGACCTTCTGGGTGTGCAGTTTTTTCTATATAAGAAAGAAGTGATTGCCACTTCGTGAAATATGTAAAACAGTGTTTTCACTACCCAAGAAAGTGAAAAATCATGTATAATGATGAAAGATAGAAGTAAGTGACTCTATAGATAAGTTGGGGTGAAAAGTCGAAAGACGCATACCATGAAAATAACAAACATTCCATCTCATGTCGCCATCATTTTGGATGGTAATGGGCGCTGGGCAAAAAAATTAGGTCAACCACGTTCTTTTGGTCATTATATGGGCGGAAGAAATTTGTTTACAGTGGCTGCAGCAGCAAAAAAACATGGGATTAAAAAGTTGTCAGTTTATGCTTTTTCGACGGAAAATTGGAAAAGACCCGAAGATGAAGTATCCTATTTGATGACAAAACCTATTGAAATGTATCATGAAAACAAACATCGAATACATGAATTAGACTATAAGATTACATTTGCAGGACGTAGAGATCGTTTTTCTAAAGAACTTCTGGAAGTGATGGAAGAAATCGAGCACTTAACAGCCAAACATGAGGGATTTGAATTAACCATCTGTATTGACTATGGTGCATATGATGAGTTGATTACGGCATTTAATCGCATTGAAAAACCTGCAACGAAAGAAACCATCGAAAAGGCTTTAATGGTTAAAGAACCGGTCGATCTCTTAATCCGTACCAGTGGAGAAATGCGTTTATCTAATTTCTTGCTTTGGCAAGTATCCTACGCAGAGTTTTACTTTACCAAGGTGCACTGGCCAGCATTTAATGAAAAGCAGTTGGTAAAAGCATTGAAAAATTATCAGAAAAGACAGCGTCGTTTTGGAGGATTATCCGCATGAAAGATCGTTTGATTACAGGCTTAGTACTCGCAGCCATTTTAATACCTATTGTCAGTATCGAGATATTTCTTGAACTCTTTCAAGTCGTGATGTCTCTTTTCGTTTTGATTACAGCGCATGAACTTATTCGTATGTATGAGAGCAAGAAGAAGTTTCAGCTCTTGCCAAAGATTGGCATTTCCTTGCTTGCCCTAGGCACCTTCTTTTCAGTTGGTGGGGTTTTGGGTAGTGGTAACCATAATCCACTTGAAGCAAATGGTGCACTAAGTATCACCATTCCACTCATTACCTTGATACTATTAAGCTTTTTAGTGCTCTTTAGGGATTTTAATGGCGAAGATGTAGGTAAAGCGTTGACCATCGTCAATTATGTTGGTTTAGGTGCAGCATCGATCGTTATTTTACGCTTTTTAGGTGTTCGGTTCATCATTTACTTATTCTTAATTACCTCTGCAACTGATATTTTCGCTTATATCTTCGGTATGAAGTACGGTAAACATAAAATGGCACCACATATTTCACCGAAGAAATCATGGGAAGGTGCGATTGCTGGCACGATTTTCGCAACGATCATTGCATCATCATTCGCCTTATTTTATGGTTATGTTTTCTATCCCGGGACATGGCTAGGTAATCTGTTAAATGCAACAGGAGAGTTGACGCTCCTCGATAATTTCTCCTCACTTGGGGAAAGCAATCCATTATGGGTACAAGCCTTAATCATTGTACCTGTCACATTTCTTGGGAGTATCTTTGCGCAAATCGGTGATTTGGTAGCATCTCGCCTCAAGCGAACATACAACATCAAAGATTTTGGCACGATTTTACCTGGACATGGCGGATTACTCGATCGTTTTGATTCTGTCTTGTTTGTCGCGATGTTTTTAACCTCTGTGTTCTTACTCATCTATCGTGCATTCCCAGCCATCATCCTATGAGAGGTATTTATCTTTTAGGCGCTGCGGGATCGATCGGTACGCAGACACTTGATGTCATCGAACAAACGATGCCATCTATTAAAATCATTGGATTAAGTTTAGGTTCGAATCATGTGCTAAATCATGATATTTTATCCAGATTTAAACCAACCCTGGTTTGCCTACGTCAAGAAAAAGATAGCTTAGTATATAAAGAAAAATACCCAGAGATAACGTTCGTTTACGGTGAACAAGGTTTATTAACTTTGGCATCCTATCCGATAACGGGTTTATTTATCAATGCGCTATCAGGATCTGCGGGTTTATTGCCCACCGTTGAAGCTATCAAACAAGGAAAAGATATTGCTCTAGCCAATAAAGAGACTTTAGTCATGGCAGGAGATCACATCAATGAACTCATTAAAACCTATCATGTTGATCTTTATCCCATTGATAGTGAACATTCAGCTTTATGGCAATTGCTTCGTGGTGAGATGGTGGAAGACATTGACAAGATGGTTATTACAGCAAGCGGCGGTTCTTTCCGTGACTTGAGAAGAGAAGATTTAATACATGTTACCGTTGAAGATGCATTAAAGCATCCCAACTGGTCTATGGGTGCTAAAATTACGATTGACAGTGCAACCATGATGAACAAAGGTCTTGAAGTGATTGAAGCACACCATTTGTTTCATCTCCCTTATGAAAAAATTGAAACAATCTTGCATCGAGAATCTGTTGTTCATGGTCTTGTCTATTTTAAAGATGGCACGGTAAAAGCGAGTCTGTCATCATCGGATATGCGTATCCCGATTGCATATGCACTTCATTATCCGAAAAGAGCCAGATATCAAAACCCGTTGCCTTTGCAAGATCTTCACTTTTCACCGATGGATTTTGAACGTTTTCCACTGCTCAAATTAGCATACTTTGTTGGAGAACAAGGTGGTTTATTACCCACCGTGATGAATGCAGCCAACGAAGCAGCGGTTAAACTGTTTTTAAAGGGTGACATTTCATTTTTAGATATTGAAAACATTGTGATAGAAAGCGTGAATACTTATCCCAATCACAGTGAACCTTCATTAGATGAAATCATTAAAACGAACGAAGAAGTCCAACACATGGTCTTGACGCGTTATGAAAAGAGGTAGTTTATGTTTTTATTTAATCTTATTGTCTTTATCCTCGTTTTAGGGGTCATCATTTTAATCCATGAACTTGGGCATTTCTTTTTCGCCAAACGAGCGAATATCTTATGTCATGAATTTGCGATTGGTATGGGACCCGCCATTTGGCAAAAGCGAAAAGGTGAAACCATTTATTCCATCAGATCTATTCCGATAGGTGGTTACGTCTCGATGGCAGGTGAAGCTGTCAACGATGCATTAATTAAAAAAGATCAAGTCATTGGTGTGAAGCTTAATCAACAAGGACAAGTGGTACACATCAATTTGGTGGATACGGTTGAAAGTGATTTTATGGGCATCGTCAGAGCCTATGACCTATACGGCAAGAATTTTGATCCATTGTTTATTGATTTAGAAGTCGATGGCATCATCAAACAATTCCCAGTTTTAAGAGATGCAACCTACCGTTTATCAGAAGTAAAAGAAATGTGGATTACACCAAGTGAAAAAAGTTTTGAAAGCAAAACACTATGGCAACGCTTCTTGGTTATTTTTGCTGGACCGTTCATGAATTTTGTTTTAGCGTTCGTCTTGTTTTTCTTTATTGGGTTCTTTGTGTTTAAACCTAATTTGGATTCCAGTGAAGTGAGCTATGTTGGTCCATCAACACCTGCTGAATCGATAGGACTTGAAGCTGGTGATTCTATCACCATGATTAATGGACAAACGATTAACAGTTGGACGGATTTAACACAAGCCATGCAAGCAAATCAATCCGTTTATCTTTCCTTATCTTATATAAGAGATAATCAGACCTATAGTTATACCGATTTACCCATCGGGGTTCTCGTTCAAACCGCTGGTATTTCCAATGTTTCTGAAGATGGTACCATCTATAGTGATTCACCGGTGATTGGTAGAGCAAATGGTAGAGCGGCAGCAAACAATGGTTTGAAAGCTGGTGATCGAATCGTCTCCCTTGAACAAAATCAAGGCATCGTTCCGATAAGTGATTGGGATGATATCGTTTCATTCTTTAAAACCAACACTTCAGGTACGATCAAAGTGACCTATCTTGATGTCGAAGATCAAACATTAAAGACACTCTCTTATGATTTAATCAGTGAGCGAGCGCTACAAAAACTCGGTTATCAAGGTGTCATATTTCAAATTGGGATATCACCAACATCAGCATTCAATATAGGTTATACGCTAACCTATCCCTTCCGTTCCATTGGGAGTAACGTGATGCAAGTGTTGAACACTTTAGGATTACTCTTTGATCGAAGCGAGAATTTAGGACTTGGTGACCTTTCTGGTCCTGTGGGAATCTTCAGTCTTGTTTCACAAACAACAAGTCAAGGTTTCTTATCCATTCTAGGTTTCACAGCATTTCTTTCAATTAACATTGGTTTACTTAATTTATTGCCCATCCCCGCACTTGATGGAGGAAGACTTGTTTTCCTTGGTATAGAAGCGGTGACTAGAAAACCACTCAACAGAAAGTTGGAGAACACCATCAATAACGTGATGTTCTTCCTCCTCATTGGCTTGTTTATCTTCGTGACATATAACGATATACTTAGGTTAATTAAGGGATGACACCTCATCCCTTTCTTTTTTCTTTCATTTTAGATGCTTTGATATTCAAGTGATGAGAGTATTTTGAGAGCCTTTTTAAGCCATTATCACCATAAAAAAAAGAACAGAAAATTTTCTTATCAAAAGTATTGACTTTCATTTTTAAATAAGATAGAATGATAAAGGTCGCTCCCAAAAGGGAAGCACCAAGAACCGCTGAAAACATGAAAATCAAAAAAGTCGATTTAAGTGTTGACAAACGTAGTTTGTAAGTGGTAGAATAAAAAAGCACGCCCGACAGGGAGAGTGCG
>DIER01000034.1 GCA_002418725.1 Acholeplasmataceae bacterium UBA5769 | reverse complement strand
CCGCGTTTAGCCACTTCGCTACCCCTCCATTTTTGGGCTTGCTTTTATATTCTATCGTAACATAGAAAAAAATGCAACCACTTTTAACACAAAATTGTTTTTTTGCGTTTTAAACTTTTTTTTGTGCAAAATAAAGGCTGTACATGTGTATTTTACAGTTAAAAATCACATATACAGCACATATTTCATTCTAGTTACGTAGTAATGTGTTTTTCATTTTGTACAATAGATTTTATTCTTTTATCGAACTCCATCTTCATCATCATGATTTCTCGTCCGCATTTTGTACACTTAACTTTCACTTCTGCACCTATGCGCTCAATCATCCATTGATCATTACCACATACATGTTTTTTTTTGGTTGTGATGACATCACCTAAGTTATATCTCATTTTTTTAACAATCTTTCAACAACATCAGCTGGTGCCTGATCTTTAAAATATATAACTATTTTCTTTTCGTCAACCTTCACTTTGTATCCTAAAGCTTCTGAAAGCCTGGTTTCTTCATGATTAAATTTTGTCGGACTTTTTCTTTCGATTTTATTTGTTTTTTGCTCGATTTTAGTTAATTCTTCAATTTGACGAACACTTAGTTGATGTGAAACGATACGCTGTGCAAGCTTAATTATTTGCTTATGATCTTCAAGCTTACTTAACGCTCTTGCGTGCCCCATGCTAATTTGATTAGTTAAAAGCATCTGTTGAACATCAAGTGGAAGACTTAATAACCCAAGTGTGTTTGTGACGTGCGAACGACTTTTCCCAACCTTAGTGGCTAGATCGGTTTGTGTTAAGTTAAGGCTTTTCATGACAATTTTATATGCTTCAGCTTCTTCAATAGGTGTAAGGTTTTCTCTTTGTAGGTTTTCAGCAAGAGCAATTTCTGCTACTTTCGTTTCTTCGTATTGTCTTATAATCGATGGGATTGTTTTTAGACCAACTTTTAAAGTTGCGCGATATCTTCTTTCTCCTGAAACAATGATATATCCTTCTTTAACTTTCTTTAGAATAATCGGTTGAAAAACACCGTGTTCTTTGATTGACTGTGCAAGTTCATTAATTTTTTCCTCATCAAATATACGTCTTGGTTGAAAAGGGTTGGGCTTAATATCTGACAATGAAATTTCTTCAATGACTTCGCCTTCTAAAACATCGTCAATGTGATGTTCTTGAAGTAAATCTGTGAACGTTCTAGCTTTCTTTTCTTCGCTCATTATTGATTACAATCTCCTTTGCCAAAGATTTATAAAGTTTTGCAGCGGGTGATTTAGGTGCGAATGTCAATACTGGTAAACCATATGTGGGTGCAACTTGTGCTGCAACATTACTTGTTATGATGGTGTCAAAAACACCTTCTTTAAAATAATCTTTAATTTCGTGAACAATTTCCCAACCTGCTTTGGTACGTTTATCAAGCATGGTTAGAAGTACGCCTTCAATTTCTAATGTCTTGTTATTAATTTTCATCTTTTTTTGTACAATGCGTATGGTGTTCAATAGTTGGGTTAACCCGTCGATTGCTAAGAACTGACATTGTACTGGAATCAGTACGGAATTTGATGCATAAAGAGCACTTATTGTCAGTAATCCTAAACTGGGAGGGCAGTCAATTAAGATAAAATCATATAAGTGATTGATCTGCTCTAACTTATGACTTAAGATATATTCGCGATCTTCATGATCTAATTTAACCTCTACATGAGCTAACTCAATGGTGGCCGGTATAACATCGACACGAATATCTGGCAAGTGAATAATCGTCTCTTCTATGTTTTTTTGTTCTAAAAGGACATCGTTGATTGATGCATATAGTAAACTACGATTAATGCCTAAGCTCGTCGTCGTACTTGCTTGTGGATCAAAATCAACGAGTAAAACACGCTTGTTCTGTTCAGCGAGCGCTGCAGACAGATTGACGCTTGTCGTTGTTTTACCAACACCTCCTTTTTGATTTGAAACAGCAATGATTTTACCCATGCTTTCACCCACCTTCTTTTCTATATATTATTATAACGGTTTGTTTGTCATTTGTGTGTATGTTCTAGGATATCCCGGGACATGTTTGATTTTTTGGAATAAAATATTAGCGCGTTGACCATAATTATGTGGCAAGTCAAACGTTTTATTCATGATTAAAGAAGCACCAAGTTGCTTCATCGTTTGAGTGGCTTCATTAATTTCGACGTCTGACTGTTGACCTTTGGGAGCTATAAAATATCCTAATTTTTTTACCATTGGAATCCCCATTTCAAGAATCAATGATAAGTGTCCAAGAGCTCTCGCTGTGACGACATCGTATGCCGATTGATGGTGAACCGCGAAATCTTCAATCCTTGCATGATAGCATTCAATATGATCTAAATGAAGTTTTTCAATCAGCAATTTCAGAAAGGTAATCCGTTTATTTAGTGAGTCGACGATCGTTACTTTGAGATGTGGAAAAATGATTTTGAGTGGAATGCTTGGGAACCCTGCTCCTGCACCCATATCACATATGGTTTCAATATCGTTAAAATTTAAGACATTGACCAGGGATAGTGAGTCAAAAAAGTGTTTGTAATAAACATCCATTTTCTCAGTAATTCGCGTCAGGTTTGTGATTTTGTTATACTCTATTAAAAAGTCGAAATATGTTAAAAACTGTTCTTTTTGCTCATCTGATAATTCCAAATGGAGTTCATGCTTTAAATCAAGTTCAAAGTTCACGATTTAGTGCCCCCGATTCTAAAAAGACTAAAAGAATGGAGATATCAGCTGGATTTACACCAGAAATTCTAGAAGCTTGTCCAACTGTTTTTGGTCTAACCCTATTCAGTTTTTCTCTAGCTTCTGATGAAATATTCTTTATTTTAGAGTAATCTATGTGATCGGGAATATGTTTATGCTCTAAACGTTGCATTTTATCAGCTTCACGAATTGCTTTTTGAATATATCCTTCATACTTAATTTTTATTTCTAGCTGTTCCAAGATGTCTTCATTGAAAGACTCATTCAAGAAATATAGAACATCTTCAACACCTATCTCTGGTCTTTTCAGAAGATCAGCTACAGATACAGCTTCATAAATTGGCGCAGAGTTTCGCTTCATTAAATAAGCGTTATTTTCTGCATTAGGCATAACTTTCATTTGTTCAGCTTTTTGAACAAGTTCATAAAAAGCTTCCTTCTTGCGAAGATAATCTTGATATGTTTTCTCATCGACTAAGCCAATTTTATACCCATAATCTCTTAATCTTAAGTCAGCATTATCATTTCTCAACAACAAGCGATGTTCTGCTCTAGATGTGAGAAGTCTGTAGGGGTCTAGTACACCCTTGGTGACTAAATCATCAATTAAAACACCAATATATGCTTCATGTCGCTGCAATATGAGCGGTTCTTTTCCATCTAAACTAAGCGCTGCGTTTATTCCGGCCATCAATCCTTGTCCAGCAGCTTCTTCATAGCCACTTGTACCGTTGATTTGTCCAGCACAGTATAGATTTGAGATTTTTTTAGTCTGTAAGGTTGGATAGAGTTGAACGGGATTAATGGCATCATATTCGATGGCATAGGCATAACGAATAATTTTGACGTTTTCTAATCCCGGAATGGTTCGAATCATTTGTTCTTGGACGTTGCGAGGTAAGCTTGTTGAAAAGCCCTGTACGTACATTTCGTTGATTTCCATACTTTCGGGTTCAATAAAAATTTGGTGGCGCTCTTTATCGTTAAACCTTACCACCTTATCTTCAATCGATGGACAGTATCTTGGTCCGACACCTTCAACAACACCACCATACATCGCAGATTCACCTAAATTGAGGTTGATAATTTCATGCGTATGCACAGATGTGTGCGTTAGATAGCAAAGTTCTTTTGGATTTTCATCATAATATTTATCGTCAAAGCTGAAAGTATACTTGATATCATCTCCAGGTTGAGGAGCCATTTTTGAGTAATCAATACTGTCTCTCGCGATTCGAGGAGGTGTCCCCGTTTTTAATCGAATGACTTCAAAACCAAGTTGTTTAAGTTGTTTACTTATTCCAAATGTGGTTGGATCTCCTGTTGGACCACTGGTTGTTTTTTCTTTTCCTATGAGAATATTGCTTGCCAAATATGTCCCTGTCGTTAAAATAACGACTTGACTATGATAAGATGTTCCATCTTGCAATATAACACCTTTAACTTTGTTTTCTTCAATAATCAATTGTTCTACTAATCCTTCGAGTAAATCCAAATGGGGTGTTTCTTTAAGGACGCGCAGTATAATTTTAGGATATTTAACTTTGTCAATTTGCGCACGCAGTGCTCTAACAGCGGGACCTTTTGATGCATTAAGCATTTTCATTTGAATTTGTCCCTCATCAGCACTTTTTGCCATTTGTCCACCAAGTGCGTCAATTTCACGTACAACAATACCTTTAGCTGGCCCACCAATTGACGGGTTACAAGGCAAAGAAGCAACCTTATTCAGGTTGCCTGTGACAAGTAACGTTCTCTTATTCATTCGTGCCATAGCTAATGCAGCTTCAACGCCTGCATGTCCACCACCGACAACGATTCCATCATAGATCATTTAATCACTTCTTTATCTAAGTTTGTTAGCCACAAATATTGCGACTTTTTCTTTTGTGAATCCAAAATGCTCAAGGGCTATCTCAGCGGGAGCACTAACTCCAAACTGATCAAGTCCATATACAATAGGTGTATATTTATACCATGAAAGACTCGAAGCCATTTCAATTGCAATAACTTTAGCCCGCTTTGGTAGTACTTCTTTCTGGTATTTTTTTGTTTGTTTTTCATAAAGGAAATGTGAAGGCATACTGACAACACGCACATCAAGACCTTGTTTTTTCAACACTTCTTTTGCTTGCATTGCAAGATCAACTTCTGAACCACTGGCTAGTAAAACACCATCAAGTTTCGTTTCCTCGCGAGATACAATATACGCACCTCTACTAAGCCCTTCGTAGGATGTCGATGCATAATTGTTAACATTCTGACGTGTCAAAATGATGACCGTGGGTGTTGTTTTAGATTCTAATGCTATTTTCCAAGCAGCTAAGGTTTCATTCGCATCTGCAGGTCGTAAAACGTTTAAATTAGGAATTGCTCGTAATCCTGCTAGTTGTTCTATAGGTTGATGCGTTGGACCATCTTCACCTACTGCAATCGTATCATGAGAGAAGACAAAAATGGAAGGAATGTGCATGATAGCTGCTAAACGAATCGCGGGTTTCATATAATCACTAAAAACAAAGAACGCCCCACCAAATACTTTTAGACCGCCATGCAAGACCATACCGTTAACAATCGCACCCATTGCATGCTCACGAACACCAAAATTGATGTTACGGGCAAGGCGATTTTGACGATCAAAGTGACCGTCTGCACCTTTGGCTTTGGTTGATGCAGTTAAATCTGCAGACCCACCGATAAAATTCAAGTGCATCGCGGACAATTTTGCGATAATCTTGCCACTGATATTACGCGTTGCATCTTTTGCTGCAGCAACTTCAGTTTGAAAATCATTTAGATTGAGCGTTGTATCACCTTTAACGAATGACTCATATAACGCATAATCTTGTGGATATTGTGCTTTGTATCCTTCAGATAACTTCATCCAACGACGATATGCTCTTTGTCCTCTAAGGGTTACTTTTTTTCTAAAATGTTCATAAATATCATCTGTAATGACGAAAGGCTCCTCATTCCAACCAAGATTTCGACGAAGTGTTTGAGCTTCTTCTAAACCAACAGGCGAACCATGTACTTTGCTAGAGCCTTGACCAGAAGTACCGTATCCTATCACTGTTTTGATTTCAATCATTGAAGGTTGGTGTGATACTTTCTTTGCCTTGTTGATGGTTTTTTGAATCGTTTGTAGATCATTGCCATCTTCAACACGTTGATAGTGCCAGCCCATCGCTTCAAATTTTTGTTTATGTGCTTCACTATACGCTAATGACACTTTACCATCTAACTGAATATCGTTAGAATCAAATAAGACGATGAGTTTCCCAAGACCTAAATGTCCAGCTAGACTCATAGCTTCAAGTGCTACACCCTCTTGTAAATCGCCATCACCACAAATAACATAAGTGTAATGATCAACAATGTTAAACTTTTCTTTATTAAATCTTGCTGCTAAGTGTGCTTCAGCTAACGCCATACCAACCGCATTTGAAATACCTTGTCCCAGGGGTCCTGAGGTGGTTTCAACACCTTCTGTGTGTCCATATTCTGGATGCCCCGGTGTGTTTCCTATTTGTCTAAAGTTTTTGATATCGTCCATGGATATTTTGTATCCAGACAAATGGTTTAAAGCATAAAGAAGCATTGAACCATGTCCTGCTGACAATATAAAACGATCGCGGTTCATCCACTTAGGATCCTTGACGTTGATTTGAAGATGCTCGGTAAAAAGTTGGTAAGCCATAGGTGCAGCACCTAAAACGATACCTGGGTGACCACTGTTTGCACGATTAATCGCATCCACACCAAGGATACGAATCGCGTTAATTGCTCTTTGTTCCATCATTGTTCTTGTCCTCGTTGTCATTTTTCTCTTCAATGACTTCTTGATTTTCTGTATTTTCTTCTGTTTGTTGCTCATTAAATTTGAAATATTCTTGATAATGATCCTCTTGTGCCTTGATGAGTAATTCGAATTTTTCGTTCCCCATATGTTCACGAATTAAATCTTGTGCTCTTAAATTCTCATCTCTTACTTTTTGGTTAACAAGTCTGCTTTGAAACATGTTGCTTATAACAACCAATACAATCATACCCAGCAAGATTTGTAGTGTGTATTCTTTAAAAACAAAGGTTGCAAAAGCAGCAATAATCACATATAGAACCAATGTAGGGATGATAAACCACATGTTAATTTTTTTGCTGATACCGCCTACAGATTCCAAAAAGTTTAACCAAATCTTATTGACCTCTGGTTTGTAGAAAGCCTCTAGGGCATCGTAGTATTTTTGTTCGATAAGAACTCTATAATTTGCACCATCAGATGTCCAAATGGCAAAACGACCTTTGCTCGCAAATTGAAATAAAAAAGGTGTGTCATTCATGTAATGAAATTCGATCATTTTTCCATCAATTTCTTGAGTCATAAAAGGCTCATTTGTGAGTTGACGGTATATTTTTGGGTTTAGTTTCATAGGTAATACCTCCATTATTTTTATTATATCATCTCTTAAGATGTTTCTTATGAATATGTGAAACATTGAAAATCCCCATCAAGCATCATCACCCACATAGTAAACACGCTTATGGCTGCTTCAATCAAGACCTGACCAGGTTCACATGCTACTATTGAATGATGACCTGACTTTTGCAGCTTAAATAG
>DIER01000012.1:307-7885 GCA_002418725.1 Acholeplasmataceae bacterium UBA5769 | reverse complement strand
GCTCTTGCTTGCATATAGTTATAATCTCTACCAATGCCATGGATTCCCGAAGTGATCAGATATGACACCAATCTTTCATACTGTTCATCAGATAGTGGAGTTTGCTTGATCTCAAACGTAAACGTATAACAAAAAGCTTTCCTGCAGACATCGAGCATAGCATCAAAGAATGTTTCCATATGCATGTTTTCAATCATCTCGTTTAAGACTTTCTGATCCATGTGTTTTTCATAATGTTTGATATAAAGTGCAATATCTAAAACACTTCTTAAACCGATACCACCTGCTTCTATATGTTTTGCTAAATGATATAAAAGATAGATCAGTTCAAACTCAAGATTCATCCGATAAAGATGATCTTTTTCTAGATGTACATGAGACCAAACATTTTCAATAAACTGATAATGATCATTAAATTCTTTATACAGGATTGGATGTACTTCAACGACAATCCCATTAGGCATTTCAAAAACATCGTGTTGTTTTGACCTTGAAGTACATTTTATATCCTGTTTCTTAAACAATTCATGGACTTGAGCAAGTGATTCTTTTTTGATTAAAAAATCAATATCTCCCATAGCTCTCATGTATGTTTCTGGATAAATATGTTTTAGGATACTCCCTTTCATAAACAGGTGATCAATTTGATGTTGATTGAGAAGATCGTCAATCCACTGAATACCTTCGAGTTGTTTGACGTCTCTAGATACATAATCATAATGGTTACGCTCTAATCTTCGGTAAAGTTCTGGATGCGTTTGATCTTTCTTTAATATTGAAAAGATTAAACCCGATAACCCATTTTCCATGACCATGATATAAAATGCCTTTGGATCATGGATAACATGATCGAAAGGTTCTTGATGTAGTGCTGATTTAAGTGCTTTTTGAACTTCTATCCATGTTTGGTTCATCTGATCACCCACAATAATAAAGGTTTAATCCTAAGCCACATCCATACTTTAAAACGATAACGAAAAGAGGTGGTTAGAACTTCTCTTTTGTTACCCTCTTGATAGGATAAAACATAACCCAAAATATCATTATCTTCAATCATTTCTTTCTGTCTTAAAAAGTCTCCAGAGCATATGATATTACCCTTCTTGATCTTTCTGATACGGTGTAATTTAAACGATTGTTGATACTTAAAGAAGATGACATCGTTTTTTTGATATGTTGTTTTTTTCATCAATGTGACAACCGTTTGATCATCCTTAAAAAAGGGCTTCATCGATATCCCCTTAACAGTAAAAGATACCTTTTTTCCCTCGTTTAACGTTTCGATAATGGCTTTCCCAAGCGTTTGATTGTCTAATGTGATTTTCTTCATTCGATTAAATCTTTATCCTTTAGTTTCTGAATAAACAGGATCACATCTTGTTTTGCTGTATGTTGATCAACATCGTATAAATCCATCAATGTTTTAGTTAGCATTTCAAGTGTAACATCGTTTTCTTGAAGTTGTTGAAAAAGGATTCTTCCAGAATCATTTAACGTTAAAAGCCCATTAAACTGAACTGCCTTTTCCCCCACAGGAACGACAATCCATTTACTGGCTACATTCTTTAAGACAAAACCTTTTTTCATCCGCATGGTGCTCATTCTCCTTTGTCGATGATTTTCTTCAAATAATAAGCAGCCTCAACCTTTGGGGTCGCTTCAAACTTATAGATAGGTAGTTTTTCTATCATCTCTTCGATGATACCTAAGATATCATCCCATGAGGCTTCGTCTGATGGACGCATCATGTTTTTCATCATTTCTTTGATGATGTCATCACGTTCCATAAGACTTGCCATATTTTCTTTTCCTTGATAAAGAAAGACAAGGGCTTTTAAGGGGATATCCATGTTTTGGTTAAGTGAAGTCTTTCCAGAAAAAGGAGAAGAGAAAACCATCATTCTACCATCTTTTAATCCAATCAGTGGTTTATCATCGTTTAGAATCTCTACCTTATCATCCATCATCTTCCATAACCTTGCATGGGTTGATTTACCCGTTTGAGAAGGTGCAGATACTAAGATGGCATGACCATGATCATTGATCGCAGCTGCGTGCATCGGAAGAAGTTTGTGTTTAATCGCGATTTCCATAAACATTAAACCTAACCATGTATATTCGATTTCTGCAGCGTTCTTGTTTAAACTTGGGTTGATCATGATATTGACATGTTGATAGGCCATATCGTGTTTGATCAACGATTTAATCTGTTGATTCTTATCTTTAATATAAATGATGCGTTTATTTTCTTGATACATCACATAAGGATTTCTTATGCTTTGGGTTTCACCTCTCGGATGTTCAATGATATCGGATAACTGGACACTTAAAACATGGTCCATCTTTTGTTCATCGGACGCATAGGCTTCAATATTATGTTTTAAGTATTCATCATAGTGAAAGTGAATGCCAAAGGTAATGCCCGCAATCCGATATGTTTTCATGAGTAACCTCAAGTCTCTAAAGATAAACCTATTATAACACGAACGTTTTATCAAAAAAACAACTTAAGGGCTTATCTTTGGATATGCTATAATGGTTATGATTGAAGAGGTGTTCCAATTGAAAAATGAAAGTCTTAAATGGTTAAGAAAAAAACACCCAAAACTCTATAAACCTATCATTATCTTATCTATCTTGCAACTGATCATGGGTTTAACTGCTCTCTTTTTTGCATACTTCTCTAGAGAAACCATTGATGCTGCTTTAATATCAACATCCAGTCAAACCTTTATCCTCTATGCAACCATCTTAGGATCTCTTCTTTTCTTACAACTGATCACATCCACACTTCTACCCTACATTAGAACACGTAATACCGTCAACATAGAAAATAGTTTAAAGAAAACTTTATTTGAGCGATTATTACATAAAGAACTCAAAGAAACATCAACCTATCATACGGGAGATTTACTCAACCATTTAACCAGTGATGTGCACATCGTTGCTGATGGTATCACCGATATCCTTCCAAGGTTGATGTTCTATCTCGTCAGATTTCTTGGAGCCTTTATTCTTCTTTTCTTTATTGATAACATCTTAGCACTGATTATCATTGCCTTTGGTATACTCTTATTGATCTCATCAAGACTTCTTGCACATCCCATGAAAACGAGACATAAAGAACTACAAAAAACAGAATCATCATTACGTGCTATGATTCAAGAATCGTTATCGCATCTTTCACTCATCAAATCATTTGAATCCGAAGATAAGATGACTTCAAAACTAGCTGACTTAAATCAAATATATGAAAAAGCAGCCCTTCGTAAACAACGTCTATCGATGTTATCATCGTTTGGTATGACTGCCTTTCTCGCTTTAGGTTATGGGCTTGCCATTATTTTGGGTGCCCTTCGTCTCTCTGAGGGACTCATCAGTTTTGGTGGGTTAACCGCACTCATTCAACTTGTTGGTCATCTTCAATCACCTGTGGGTGGTATGACCTCGTTGGTTCCAAAGTATTACCAAAGTATCGCTTCCATTGAACGTCTTAAAGTTTTAGATGACCTCAAAGAAGATGAAACATCAAAAGAAATGATACATAGTTTTGATCTTTTGATCGCGAAAGATTTAAGTTTTGCTTATCAAGATGAGCCGATCATTCATCATCTAAACTTTGAAATTAAACCCAAAGATGTTGTTCAAATCACTGGTGTTTCTGGTCAAGGTAAAACCACACTGATGAAACTTCTTTTAGGGTTGTATCAACCTACAGATGGATCCCTACAACTGATTCATAAAGGCATATCAACACCTATTCATGCGGGTACCAGATCACTTTTTTCTTATGTCCCACAAGGATCATTAATGATGTCAGGAACCATTAAAGACAATTTAAACTTTTACCAAACGTCTTTAGAAGAAACCCTTTGGGAAACTTTAAAAATTGTTGGACTAGATCAAGATATCAAAGCACTTCCACATCGTCTAGACACCAAACTTGGTGAAAAAGGGTTAGGCTTATCCGAAGGTCAACTTCAACGACTTGCTTTAGCACGTGCTCTTTTAAAAGATGCTCCTATCCTATTATTAGACGAAGTCACCTCAGCACTGGATGCATCGATGGAAAACCTTATTTTATCCAATTTAAAAACGATGACAAACAAAACGATGATCATCATATCACATCGTGTACTACCTAGCGCTTATGTGAATCAAACCATCACTTTATAAATAAAAAGGCCATCGGCCTTTTTTGATTTTACTTAAGCTTTTCGAACAAAGATAAATCCTTGAATATTCGCAATCGGATGTGCGAGTGTATACTGAATAGATAACACCGTTTTATCGGGATTGTTTGTGAAATATTGATCGATGAAGGATGCCTTGATCGTTAACTGATTATCGTTGATGACATAATCTGTTGCTGATAGCCCTGTGGCTGTAACAGCGATAATCTCACTGTCATAATACGCTTCTTCATAGAGTGCAAAAAGAAGTGTGATATCTCGTCCATCAAATGAGACGTTTCTATGTGAAACCATATAAGGAAAACCGGCTTCATTGATCGTAATTGTCACATCAAACGAACCCTTATTTGCGACATGCACTGTAAACACATGATCACCTTTCGAGAGTAAAACAAGGAATGATGAGGCAAGTTTAAGTTTTCTACCTTCATAACTGTAGTTATTTAGACCAAGGTCACCCGTAGTTCTTGATATACGATCGATTAAAACATCTTCACCAAACTGGTAAATAACTAAATCAAAGGTGGAGAAAATACTATAGTTGTATTTCTGATCTGCTAAAACACTTACAATCTGAAAGACATAGTTTTCTGAATAAACAGAATCTTGGTATCCCTCTGCTTGAGCTTTCACACGAACGGAAATATCTCCGGTTTCTACAATATCAAAATAAGTAGATTCCGTTTCATAAGGAAAACCATTGACTTCAACAATATAAATCGTTGCATGCATCACCTCATCAAACAATACACGACTACCTTCATGTCTGATATTTTCTGGTGTGTCTAGCCTTGGCGCCCCTTTTGTCTCACATCCCGTGAGTACAAAGAGTAATAAGCTTAATATAAGTAATTTCTTCATGATATACCTCTCTTGTTAGTCAATCATAACACAGGACCTTTACTTTGTAAACTTCTTTGTGATAATCCCATGTTATACCTTAATTTAGCCTTGGTACTTCTTAAAGAAACGGTCTGCTTTATAGGTAATAAGCATGTAAAAGGGTATCGATACAATCACGTTTACTGCAATCATCGTTAAGAAAACAAAGGCATCATCCATGAGTTTACCTAACTGTACATAAATGAGGCCATTTAAAGCCATAAAGGCAAACCCTCCAAAAATGGCTAAAAGTGCACCCGCACTTTGTTTGATAACCTCAACATCATTGACAAACTGAAATTTAGGTGTCCATAAATTGATGACTGCATCAAAAAGTGAAATTAACCCTGAAAATGTGATCACGAGAATCATCATGAGAAGTTGATTCAAAACAGGAATTCTTAACGAAATACCGAAAAGCACAATACTAATCATCGCAATCGGTACAGCTAATAACAAATTGAAAAGAATCTTTGAAAACATGATGGTCTTTGGTTCAACGGGTAAACTTTTAATGAGCCATAATTGTTTTCCTTCAAGACTTAAAGAAATCGCAGGTGTATAGGTCATCGCAACCGAAAAACCAATCAATGCTAAAACCATCACTTCAATCGATAAACCACCCACACCAATCGCTTGACTCAATATACTTTCTAATTCAGATTGAAAAAAGAGACTTGCAATCCCTGCGACCAACAAAATGATGGGTCCAAAACCAGCATTGGTCGCGTAGATGACACTACTAAAAAAGCGTTTCACTTCTTTTTGAACAAGCGTGATTATGGGTGAACGTTTCGTATACGTCATGACGCCTACATGACGTCTCATGTTAACTCTGATCCCACGTTGATTTGTTTTTTGCACAAAACCTTGGATACCTAATAAATATAGGGTAAATAAACCACCATTGGATAACACAAGATACATGAGATGCATCAAAGAGGTTTCATGAACAGCTCGTCTATACCAATCGAATGGTATGTAAATGTTAGCAATCCCCTTAAATAAATCAATTTGACCGGTTAAAGGATTTTGTTCAACGTCATTGATAGAAAACATCACCATAAAAAGACCAATCATTAACACGAAGACCAAAACGATACTCAAGATCTTCGCATATCTTAATCTTGCGGTTAACGTTGCAATCCCTAACGACAGAAAACTGATAATCATCACAGGGATGAGTGGCAGAAAGAAAAACCCAATAAGAAAATAGATCACACTTAAGAAAACAATGCCATTCCAGTAAAAATAGGCAAACATAATCGGCAAGGTAAACAAAAACGATGTTAGATAAAGCGTGATTAAAAGCACCGTCATCTTCGCAAACAAAACGGTTCTTGGGTGTATGGGTAGTGGTGCTAAAATCTCGTAATCTTTATAGTAAAAAAGATACCCACTCGCGCGCATCAATGTGATCACAAACGCCATCCCCAGCATGTAGATGCACATAAAACTTAATAAAATTTCATCTTGACCTATCTGATGTAAAATCTTACCTAAATCAAAAAACATGTAACCGAATGCACCAATAAAGGCTGCGAGAGCATAAAGAATCGCGAGTCCAATACCAATGGCTTTCGCCTTAGACTTTCTAATCTCAAACCCCATCAGTCGCTTGAGGGAGAGATTTTCATGTAAAAAGAGTTTAACAAGTTTAAAATACATTAGTTTTCTCTTTGTATTTCCATAAAAATAGATTCAAGCGACTGATCTTTAATGATATCTTGTGTATCACCGGATGCAACAATCTTACCTTGTTTGATGATGGCCACTTTGTTACATAGTTTTTCAACCACTTCAAGCACGTGTGTTGAAAAGAAAATGGCAGTTCCGTTTTGACACATCTCTTTGAATATCTCTTTGAGTTGAAAACTTGCTTTGGGATCTAAACCTACAAAAGGTTCATCGAGCAAAAAGAGTTTTGGTTTATGAATAAGTGCACTTGTAATCACAAGTTTTTGTTTCATCCCGTGAGAATATGAAGAGATGGGGTTATGGAGTACATCACGTATCTCAAAGAGATTTGCATATTTTTCAATCTCTTTTTTTCTCATCTCTTCTGAGATACCAAAGATGTCACTGATCAATGATAAATAGTTAAATCCCGTTAGTGATTCATAAATATCGGGGTTATCTGGGATATACGCAATCCGCTTTTTCACCTCAAGTGAATCCTGTTTAACCGATAATCCATCGACGAAGATATCACCTTCATCGAAATCAATAATGCCTGCTATAGACTTTAACAATGTCGTTTTACCGGCACCATTATGACCCACAAAACCAAAAATATCACCTGCTTCAATCTTAAGTGATACATCATGACATGCCTTCTTTACGCCATCATAACTTTTAGATACATTTTGAATGATTAACATAAGTCCCTCCTGTAACGTTTTTTCAAAATTATTTTACCACTTAGTTCATAAAATACAGGCATTTATATCATTTTCATTCCATTTTATCTTATAATAGTAAGTAAACGATACACGCTTAGGAG
>DIER01000012.1:0-120 GCA_002418725.1 Acholeplasmataceae bacterium UBA5769 | reverse complement strand
GATAATAATCATAAAGTGTAGGATTAAGCCTTAAACTAGAAAATGTAATTTGCCAAAGTGTCATTCTAAGTAATCCAGAACCACGTTTGACAAGGTGTCCTCTGGTCTCCATTGTTCCAG
>DIER01000017.1 GCA_002418725.1 Acholeplasmataceae bacterium UBA5769 | reverse complement strand
TGCATCAAGATATTCAAAATCACCTGATTCATCAAGAATATCCTTGATTGTTATATTTTTTTGCTTTTCTATCTTGCTGAAATCAAATTCCTTATCTATACTTCCAATAATTATGATGCGTTCTCTATTTTGGGCTAATCCAAAGTCTTTGGCATTCAATACTTTCCAGCTAATTTTGTAACCAATTTTTATAAGTTCTTCCTTAATAACTCTAAATGTATTCCCTTTATCGTGATGAATCAAATGTTTCACATTTTCAAGTAGTATTACTTTTGGTTTTTTTTCCTTGACAATTTCAAGAATATTAAAGAATAAAGTGCCTCTTGTATCATTGAAACCTTGCTGTTTTCCTGATATCGAGAATGGCTGACAAGGAAATCCAGCACATAAAATATCATGATTAGGAATATCTCTAGGATCTACTTGTGTGATATCACCAGCGAATAAATCCGTCGGATTTCCCTGTGAATCAAATAAATGAGGAGCTATTCTATTGAAGTTTTTCGTGTAAGTGTTTCTTGCTTCTATATCCCATTCGGATGCGAAAACACATTCACCTCCCACATTATGTAATCCAATATGAAAACCACCTATTCCTGCAAATAAATCAATGAATGTAAATGTTTTGTTGTTATTTGCAGTTTCGGTGATATTTTTTCGATTATCTTTTAATTCTTTATCAATTTTCATGTTATCACCCTTATTTATCAATTGTATCATTTTTGGACACTTTATTCCAGCCATAAAGGTAAAAGATAAACTATAAAATCATTATTTTTTTACACTGAACTCCCTTCTCGCACTCTCCATTGCAGTAATGAAGTATCCATACTTATTTTTAATAGGTTCATCTTTCAAATCCTGGTTCTTGATTCGCTCTTTGTTTCTGTGAATGAAATATTGTACGTAGAGTTTATAATCATCAAATTCATAACCATTTCTTCCAATGAATTTATTGAAAAAATTGTCATATCTGAAATATTCGAGTTCATCAACTTTTGTTAAGTAACTTGCATTGATTAGATATCTTGTTAAAACATGATTCTTAGAGAAGGTGATTTCATCTTCTAGCTTGCTACTTTTATCTAATTTCTCTAATATATCTGATTTATCTATTACATCCTTTACTATCGTGTTAATATCAAAACCTTTACTATAATCTTTATTATTGGGTGTCATTTTGTCATCAGTTAAGTGACATTCTGACACTGGTTCTTGTGACACTTTGTCATCATGTTGGTGTTCTTTTGTCATGGGTAGTGACATTTTGTCACTGGTGTATTTATTAGGAATTATCTCGAAGGATACATACTTAATATAATTCTTGTAATACTCACTTTTCTCTATAAATTTCTTCTCAATGAGTGAATCAATGAGTCTAAATACTTGCCTTCTTGAAATGTCTAATCTGTTCGCAAGGTATTCAATGGATCCAAAGAATCCACCTTTTTTATCTTGAGAGTATGAAAAAATTAAGGCATATAACCTTAACTCACTACCTTTGAGACCCATTTCAGTCATCCAGTAGAACTCCACTATGAAGTGATTTGATGGTATTTCATTCTTTGGCATCATCATCACCCACAAACATTGTTTTAAATATCTCCTTTAAAACTGTAACAACGACCGAATTGCCAGCTAGTCTATATAGTGCTGTTTCACTAACCTTACCATCAATTCTCATGAAGTCATAATCGCTCCATCCCATTAATCTAAAACTTTCCTTAGGAGTGATTTTTCTAATTGAAACTAAATCGTTTTTATTTACGACAACACCTAAATCACTTACTGATGTTTTCAGTGTAGGAATTGATTCTTTTTGCACTACACCACGTTTTTGGTGAGGACGATTGATGTAGATGCCATCACCCACTTGGGCGGTTGTACTGCCCTTTTTTGTCGCTTCTGGAACGATTACAAAGTTATCTGTTGGTGTTGAACCGGTTCTAGTTGTTATTGTCCAAGCATACTCGCTATCTTTGTCATGCGGTCTGAACCTGGTTGCTCTAACGAATCCGTTTCTATTTTTCGTATCTGTGTAATACTTAAACATTTTAGGTGAAACAAAGTACTTTTCATCCACTTGATCATCAAGATATTCACTTAACTTTTTGGTAAGCGGAATCTTCTTTGGAAATACATATGGTTCTTCCCTTTGTAGCGAGACAAGAAAAAGTCGTTTTCTATTTTGAGCAACTCCATAATCTTTGGCATTGAGAACATCGTAGTAATTTCTATATCCCATCTCTTCCAGGATGCGTAGCCATATTTTAAAATGATCTAAATATCTCTTTCCCACTAATGTAGGCACATTTTCCATGACTAAGTAACTTGGTTTATTTTCAGTTGCACTGAGCAATCTCTCTATCTCCCACAATAGACTCGACTGCGTGTTTGATTCACGATCCATTCCTTTCATCTGACCAGCTATCGAAATGTCAGTACAAGGAAATGAATAGCACCACATATCTGCATCAGGAGTTTTTCTAACTCTTCTAATATCTCCAAGAACAATGGTTGCCCCATGGAGGATTTGATACGCTTTAATTGCATTCTCATCAATCTCAGAGATACCAACTACTTCGTGTTCTATGTCTAACTCTTTTAAGGCTTGATGATATGCACCAATGCCAGCAAAAAATTCAATGATTTTTAGCATAATTTCTCCTTCTAAAATAATGTGAACGCCAATGAAAAACGCACCTGGTTATTTTGTCCTACAAAAGGTATATCAAGGATAACCTTTGTCCTACAAAAGGTATGTTTACGTTGCCGTTCACTACTGTTATGTGTCTTTATTTTTTGATACTAATTTTCTCTTCTTCCAAAGTGTTCTCGGCCATAAATTTATCGAGGTTTTCTTTAGTGACTCTATAGTAATTTCCGAATTTAAATGCTTTGATTTTCCGTTCTTTGACATACCTTAAAACTGTCTTTCGAGAGACTTTGAGATAATCTGCTACCTCATTTAATGTATAAGTTTCATTCATTATTACTTCCCACCTAATCTGTTGTCGATAATCTCTTCGATAAGTTTGATTCCACTTTGTAACACCAGGACACTGGTTTGATTTATGTATTTATCCAGTTTTGATGATGATAAAGTGATCACTCTAAAATAGTTTTTATCAACGAATGTTTTCTTCGGTTGGTTATGTTCATCAAATATTCCAGCTTGCCTAAGATGCTCTGCAATGATGGAGGATGGAATCGGTTTGGAATACTTGAGTGCAAAACTGATATTGATAAAGTTCACTGGAGCAATCTTAGTTCCATAGATGTTTTTAACGATTTTGATATAAGGCTCTAATTTTCGTTCTTTAGTTTCAAAAGACATGACTTTGGTTAAGAGTTCATTTCGTTCTTCAATGAATTTTTGAGCAATTTCTGGGTGATGAAAATCATTGGTGGTTAACCCATCAAAGTTCTTCTCTTTTTCGTATTTGTGTTTACTTACTTCATTAAAGAAATCTAATGCCCTCAT
Organism: Acholeplasmataceae bacterium UBA5769; assembly: GCA_002418725.1. Lineage (GTDB taxonomy): Bacteria > Bacillota_I > Bacilli_A > Acholeplasmatales > Acholeplasmataceae > Peloplasma. The sequence continues at coordinate 80,796 of DIER01000017.1, read as the reverse complement.
GGATTTGGATATCTGGAATAATCTTTCAAATGACTTATAATCGATGAAATCAGCTTGTTTACGGTTAGTGGATATTGTGCTGATATCAAACCTGGTAATGGAAACAGTATCTTCTTTTACATCTTCGCTATTTTTATCTAGCCCAAAGCCTTTCAAAGCATCGTGTAATTGAATAAAGAACTCATTTTCATGATAAGCAACAAATACATTTGGAAAGTCTTTGAGATAGAGAATATAAGCTTCCTTGCTATTCATTCGGTTTCTCCTTGTTGTTAAATAGTGCATTGCTCACGATTTTATTTGTATTGGATTTCATTCCTTCGACCATGTGACTGTAGATCTGTGTGGTCGAGATATTTTTGTGTCTAAGTGCTTCTTGAGTTTGAAGAAGTGAGGCACCTTGTATCAAAGCTGTAGTCGCAAATGTATGTCTTAAACTATGTACTGAATAGGCTCTTGAATCATAGCCTATGGATACCAATAGTTCCTTTACAATACTGCGAATAGATTTAGTGGATAAACGACCTTGTTTCCCAGCTTTAATCTGTGATAAAAACAAAGGCGTTTTATCGTTGTCTTTAATAATGTTGTCTTGATTTACTGAATTGATATAGTCACTAAGAGAATCAAATGTTTCTTTTGATAGTTTGACATAATCAGCTTTTGAATCTCTTCCTTTACCTTGGATATGAAGTACATACTCGCCATCAATCATATCGATATCTTCAACATCTGCACGACTTGCTTCAATACTCCTGATACCGGTCGTTAAGAAAAGAACTACCAACGCATAATCTCGTTTTCCGAGTTCATTGGTTGCTTTTCGTTTTGCTTTTCTAATTAATTTTCTTGAATCTTTAATAGATAACGGCATTCGTTTGAATGTTGTTTCAACTTTACATCCTCTTACTTGGTAGGATATATCTTCATATAATCCAATAAACTTTAAGTATCTATAGAACCCCCTGATAACAACGATATATTTTTGGACAGAGGCACTTTCATTTTGTTTGAGCATATCTTCTTTGAAGGATATAAGATCGTTTCTAGTTGGTTCAAGAATGCCTTTATCCTCAAGGTAAGTCGCCCAGTGCCACAAAATGTTTCGATAACTGTCTTTAGATATCTTCTTTAAATCGGTATATGCTATGTATCGTTCTATCTCTGCTTTAGTATTCATCACTTTGCTCCTCTTTTAATGAATACCAAGGTTCTTTAGATAATCCTTTTTTAATTCGCTTACGTTGATATGCAGCCTCTCTTCTAACCAATTCTTCAACGCTTACCTTGAGCTCTTTTGCTAATCTCACATAGAGAATTGCACTCATCCTATGTCCCCGGGTTCCTGATTCTAATTGATAATAGTTTTTTCTATCTAAGAAGATTCTCGAGGCTAAAAGGTCTGTAGTGAGTCCAGCTTTTAGTTTCAAATCAATCAAGTAATTTCTCGACAATGCTTCTTTTCTATCTGGTTGATCCTTATTATGTGTATCCACCTTCATAAGACACCTCCTTGTGTTGGGTCTATTGTAAGTGGTCATACACGTGTAAATATTCATCCTTTGTCATAAGTTGTCCGTGTAATATCTAGATTAACATTTTTTAATGATTTTATGTGTTTTTTATTTGTTACGTGTTATACTTTAGTTAAAGTGTTAATTCTAACGAAACATACTGGAGGTGATTTTTGTGGCAGTATACGATGGATACACAAAGGGTTTATTGGATAACATTGGTTATCGACTCAAGTTTTTGAGAGACAAACACAAGGTAAAAATCGACCGATTGTCTGAAGTTCTTGGGGTAACTCGAGTTCAATATCACAAGTATGAAAAAGGTGAAAGCCAAATCAGCATTGTTGGACTCAAGCGAATTGCCGATTTCTATAACGTAAGCCTTGAGTTTCTAACTAACAATCATCTTGCTCAACTCACCAATGCTGTTTTCTTTAATGAATACCATCTAGATCCATCATTTAAAGATGTTATTCGTGAGACAAAAGTTCACATTTCAGATGAGTACTCATCCATATATTTTGTTAAAGACGGTAATCACACTTATGTATTCGAAGCCATTCAAGATTCTCCTGGCACATCTGGGGTTTATTTTTACGAGTATGATTCCAAAAAGTATATGTCGAAAGTAATTTTGCCTACACAAGTACAAAACAAACCTTTTGAGGCACTTCTTTTCTTTAGTGATAGTTCGCATGTAATCATACGAAATAGAAATGATGTTTTCTTTATGGGACGTCTAATTGGTGAATATTTAGACATCCAACCGGGAAAATTCATCAAAAAATAACGAGTCTTCAGTTTGACCACTAAATATTCAAATATTCGGTGTTAGAATGGGGTTGGTTCAGGAATACCTATAGATTGTTTCTACTACTCATGTGAGGTATGTAGAGATGATGACAACAACAGAAAATCGTATTTTAATGTCTGCAATAACCCTTCTATTTTTGAAGGGTTTTTTAAGTTTAGAAGATTATCTAAAAGTGTTTACAAACATTACCAATAATCGTTTTTTTAAGGTATAACACTAACAACGAAGAAGGGAGCAATTAAAGCATGAAGACAATTGAAGTAATTAAACCAACCAATAAGTTTTACAACGTAGCAACGAATGAGGTAATCAACAAAAAGCGAGTTGCTGCGTATGCACGTGTGTCAACTGATGAAGATGATCAGTTAAACTCATTCAAGTTTCAAATTGAAGAATATACCAAACGGATTCAAGCAAATAAAGATTGGGAGTTCATCGGTATGTTTTCTGACCAAGGTTTATCTGGAACACAAATGAAAAAGCGTCCAGAGTTCATGAAGATGATTGAACTAGCTAGACGCCAAGAGATTGATTTAATTTTAGTGAAGTCGATTTCACGTTTCGCAAGAAATACAGTTGATATTCTCTCCCTAGTTAGAGAGCTTAGAGACTTAGGATGCATCATTTATTTTGAAAAGGAAAACATCTATTCAAGTGACCCACAGATAGATTTTACTTTAGCGATTCTTTCATCAATAGCCCAAGAGGAATCAAGATCGATTTCTACCAATGTCAAGTGGAGTGTTGAAAAGAGATTCAAAGCAGGAAAAATGCACATTTCGAGAATCTACGGATTTGAAAAGTCGGAACAAGGTGAACTAGTGATTAACGAAGATGAAGCCAAAACTGTTAGATTAATCTACTCATTGTTCCTTCAAGGGTTTAACATCAATGATATTAGAAAAGTCCTTAACGAAAGAAAGATACCAACATTGAACAACAAAGAGTGGCTTTATAACGGTGTTAAAACGATTTTAACCAATGAAAAGTATTGTGGTGATGCCATTCTTCAAAAGACTGTTACAACGGATTATTTGACCCACAAGCAAGTGAAAAATGATAACCTTGCAACGAAGTATTTTGTTAGAAATAATCATGAAGGTATAGTGAGCAAAGCTGCATTTGAAATGGTGAAATCCATATTTGAAGAATCAACCAAATCATCTCGAAATCTAGTTACCAAATATCCTTTGACCAATCTTGTTTATTGTTCCAAGTGCCATGGTAATCTTCGTAGACACTTAGTCAACTATCGACGTCCATCTGAAAAGGTGGTTCTTGATTGCAAACACAATAGAATGGATAAATCCATCAAGTGTAACGAACCTTGGGTTGATTCGGATTTAATACTTGAGACAGCTATGGAGTCTATCAAGCATCTATTATCTTCTGATTATGTTGTCAATTCGCTGATGAATGAACTTTCTAATGTATCTTGCAGTGAAGAGTTAAGTGAACTTTTACTCAGGAAGAAACAAGAGTTGAGTAGACTCGTACATCAAAAAAACACAGATGCTAATCTGCTACCAGAATCATTTCTAAACCAGGAAAGGATACTGAAGAAAGAAATCAATACTCTAAAGAAAGAAATCACTTCTTCTATCAAAAACGTTTCACTCGTTGATATTATGAAGAACCATTCTGCAGATATCATCACAAAGGATTCTCAGTACCTAATCAAAAACATTTATTCGCTCATTATAATGGATGTTGATAAAATTATTTGCGTTATTTCTAAAACAACATCAACCGAAGAGTTGATCAGTAAAATAGATGAGTTGGTTAAAATGGACTCATCAGTACGTGGTTTCTACAAGGATTATAGTAGAGAAAAAACTTTTGGATACAAGGTGGTTGTTCATGAATAATGTGTTTGAGATTCCGGTTGATGTTTCTCATCTCATCAAAAAGAGAGTTGTTATTTATGCAAGAGTATCCACTGAATTTGTTGAGCAAGAAACTTCTTATGAGAGACAAGTTCTTGAATTAGCGAAATCCGTTAGAGAAAACAAAAACTATAATTTGGTTTGTGTATATGCTGATAAAGAAAGTGGGCGTTCAACAAATAGACCTGCATTCGTTCAGATGATGGAACTTGTCAGTACTGGTGCAGTGGACTTGATTCTTACGAAGTCTATTGCTAGATTTGGTCGTAATATTGTAGAGGTCGTAAGCATAATTCAAGAGTTAAGATTGAAGGGTGTAGAAGTCTATTTTGAGAAGGAAAGTATATCATCAAATGATCCAAAGATGGACTTAACTCTATCATTACTCAGTGCTCATGCTGAAGAGGAATCTAAACAGATATCATTAAATACGATTTGGGCATTTGAAAGTAAAATGAAAAGAGGTTTAAATACGACTTCAAGAATGTATGGATATTCTATTAAGAAAGACAACTACACGATAGTAGAAAACGAAGCTGATATCATTAGAAAGATTTATTCATTTTACATTTTAGGCTATTCATATAATAGTATCATTCAACACCTTTTCGAACTAGGGATAGCATCGCCTTCTGGGAATATAAAATGGAGTCAAAGAACACTTGAGGATATCCTTAAGAATGAAAAATATGTTGGTGATATGTTGCTGCGAAAGAAAATGAATGATCGAATTGTAAGACCGGAAATATTAACTGCTTTGAACTTGAATCAATACTATGTTAGTAATCATCATGAACCAATTATTACAAGAGAAACCTGGAATGAAGTTCTTAGTCTAAGAAAAAAACGTACTACGTTTGATAGCAAAGGTAAATTCTTCAAACTCAACCCATATGCTTATTTCTACTTTTCCATAGACTATAATAGACATTTCACGTATTATGTTGAACGGCATAAAGGTAAGTACGAAGTTCCCATGCTTGTTTGTAAATGTGATTTAGGAAGGTTTGCATTTAAAAATTCCGATATTGAAAATGGTATATCACAAGCTGCCACGTACATTCTTAAGTACAGGGATATAATAACTGATCATGTAAAACACCAAATAGCACCTAGGTCATTGTTAATTTCTAATCAATTGGATGAGTTATATTGTGATATTCAAGTTAAATCTGTTAATGAACAATTAACTAGGTATTCTATAATATCTGACAATTTATCAAAGTTGCATCGAATCAATAATGTCGAAAAGTTAATATCAGAAACTGTTTTCTTCTCAAAGAAACTTGTTGTTGAACCTAACATCGATTACATTAAGAAAGTCTTTACAAAAGTTATTTTTAGCGGATTCAAAGTACATCTAATCATCTCCATAACCAATGATGATATAAAAGCAATTCCAGATAAAAAATATCTCATTAACACCTATCGAATTCCAATTATCTATAAATACAAAAATAGTGAATTGGAATTCAATCTTTATATTTGTTAGTTCGGAACCACATTACCCCCTAAATGATGGCTTGATATGAAGTTCGGAACCACATTACCCCCACTTTGAAATTGTTACTATCGATAAAGCAAAATTGTTCTCGATGCGACTCTATAAATGAAAACGACCCCATTTCATAAGAAATAAGGTCGTTTTTCATTAAAATATCGTTATTTTCCCCTGGTTTAGGGGAGTAATCAAAGATAACTATGGTGCGGACGATGAGATTTGAACTCACACGGCATAAGCTGCCACATGCCCCTCAAACATGCGTGTCTACCATTCCACCACGTCCGCCATTAAAAAAGGTGCGAACACCTTTTTTTATTGTTATTCAACAGCAATGATATAGGTATAAATATCTTGCTTACCCTCGATTAAATCAACTTCAATGTCGGGATTGAGCTTCTTCGCGTGAGCTACAATCAAATCGAGTTCATCTTCATCTGCGTCGTTACCATAGAAAATCGTAATGATTTCACGGTTTTCATCGACCATATCGTCAAGTAACTTCTGTGTGGTTTCTAAACGAGATGATGTCGATACTTTGATTTCGCCTCTTGTGATACCGATAAAGTCACCATTTTTGATTTGAACACCGTTTAGTTCGGTATCTCTCACCGCATAGGTCACTTCACCTGAACGCATGTTAGATACAATTTCCATCATGGCTTCAACATTTTCGTCAACTTCTTGCGTAGGGTCAAATGCCATCAGTGAGGAATACCCTTGTGCAATCGTTTTTGTCTTTAGGACACTGATTGAGCGGTTAGGGAGTAAATCAAGTGTTTGTTCAGCAGATAATATAATATTCTTATTGTTAGGTAAAATAATGACGTGCTCACAATTGAGTTCTTCAACTGCCTTCACGAAAGCTTCGGTTGAAGGATTCATGGTTTGACCACCGTCGATGATCAAATCAACACCAAGTTCCTTAAAGGCATCATGTATACCCTTACCGGATGCGACTGCAATTAAACCATATTTTGTCTTTTTCTTAGAAACTTTCTTCACTTCAGGTTCTTCATGCTTATGTTCATGAGCTTGATCACCAAGGATGGTTTCATTTTGAATACGCATGTTTTCAATCTTAATGGTTTGTAAATCACCATACTTTTGAGCTAAGGTGAGTGCAACCCCTGGTTGATTGGTGTGAACGTGAACTTTTAAGAGATCATCATCGGTGACAACCACCAGTGAATCACCCATTTGTGAAAGTGGATCTTTCATATAATTTTCGTTAAACTTTTCTGGCTTGTGTAATTTAACGATAAATTCTGTACAATAGCCATACTTAATATCAACAGCGCCTAAGTTTTCAGCACCATGATAGTGTTCTCTTTGTTTAGGTTGATGTTGAACTTCAGCTTCATTGAGCATTTGTCCTTCGAGTGCCATGACCCAACCTTCAATGATTTTAATGAATCCTGCACCACCAGAGTCAACCACACCTGCTTCTTTTAAGACAGGTAGTAATTCTGGGGTTTTAATTAAGGTTTCATTTGCTTGTTCTAAATACATCTTTAAAACTTCTTCAACGCTATGTAAGTTAGTGGATTCACGGGCAACCTTTTCAGCAGATTCTCTCACAACCGTTAGGATTGTTCCTTCAACAGGATCCATCACTGCACGGTATGCCATTTGGTAGCCTCCAACAAGGGCTTGAATAAACTCTTGAATGGTTGCTGATCCATTATCAATCTTCGCGATTTCAGAATAGACACCACGGAAAAATTGGGAGAGGATAACACCTGAGTTACCTCTTGCCCCCATGAGTAGTCCACGGGATAAAATTTTTGAAATATCAACGATTGATTGAGAATCTAAATTGTTAACTTCTTTGATACCAGCCATCATCGTCATTTGCATGTTCGTTCCAGTATCTCCATCGGGTACCGGGAAAACATTGAGATGGTCGATTTCTTTGTGATTATTTTTAAGGTTTACTGCGCCGTTCGTAACCATTTTCTTAAATAGAGTTCCACTGACTGTTTGATTCGCCATACTGAACCTCCCTCTATATTTTAGAAAAATTTATGTATCAATATTTACTGATTAATTATTCATTTCATGTATACTTCAATTTTATACTGTTTTAGTATAGCATTTATGTTTTGAAATTACAAGCATTTTTAAACCATAAATCGCCACATGTATTATACCATATTTCTTTGAAATAGTGCAATGTTTCAACGTTGATGCATGGATCGATCAACTTTTATCTTTTTCTCCTGCGAATATGCGTTTGCTTGTTGCATTTTTTATTTTTTTATGTTAAATTAGGTTGTGCAGTTAGGAGTGAGGAATATGGCTGAATGCTACGTAACAGGTAAAAAGACTGTCTTTGGTAATAAGCGCAGTCACGCATTAAACGCGACACGTCGTGTATGGAAGAGCAATCTTCAAACGATTCGCATTAAGGACGAAGACGGAAAAGTTATCAAAGTTAAGGTTTCCGCTCGCGCTCTTAAGAAAAACAATTTAGAACGCGTTTAAAAAATAAAAAGGCAAATGCCTTTTATTTTTTTTATAGAAGTTTCTTTGTCACAATTTGCAGGAGTCGCCCTTCAAGAACATGGGTGATTCCTTTTTCTTCAATGACTTCATTTGAAATACACAAAGGGTCATAGGTCATGAGTAAATATTCTTGCAAAGGATATTTAAATCCCATCAACGAAAGCTTTGCTTTGGAATAAGCAATATATGTAACATAGCCTTCTGTTTGAACCTCATGAAGACCTTCTTGAAGTAAGGTTATTGTCGTGTTATCATCGACCATTTTAAGGTTAGGAAACTCATCAAAAAACATGGTGTGGATCATAAAGTGATCGATACGATCGCCACCAATACCACCGATTAATACGATTTCATCAGGGTTCATTTTGGTCGCTTCAACAAGTGCTTGATGCGTATCTGTCACATCTTTAATCGGGTTTAACCTGACCACATTTAATTGGGTTAAGATACCTTGATTGTTGAGTGAATCAAAATCACCTACCGCTAAATCAATTTTAATCCGTTGTTTGTATAAAGCAAGAACCGCTTGATCGACAGCGATGATGACGTCACTATCTTTGATGTCTATGATTTTTTTGATATCTTTTGGCGTTGGGTGTGTGACGACTAAGACTCTCATCTAAGCACCTCAATGCCCTTAGCTCTATCTTCCATATTGAATAAGAATGAACCGGCAACCACGATATCGACACCCGCTTCTTTCGCAATTTTCACGGTTTCTTCATTGACACCACCATCAATTTCAATCAAAAAATGAAGCCCATTTTCCTTGCGCAATCGCACAAGTTCTTTCACTTTGTCCATCATATCCGCCATAAACGACTGCCCACCAAACCCAGGTTCAACCGTCATCACTAAGATTAAAGAAACATCATTTAAATAAGGAATAATGGTCCGAATAGGTGTTTTTGGCTTTAACGCAAGACCTACGCCAATATGCTCTTTTTGAATGGCTAAAACGGTTTCTTGTATATGGTTTGCTTCGATATGAACCGTGATGTATTTGGTTTGTGGAAATGCAAACTGTGGAATCCATTGCAACGGATCTGTCACCATTAAATGAACATCGAGTGGCAGATGCGTCACCTCTTCAATCTGTTTAGAAATGGCTGGTCCAAAAGAAATGTTGGGGACAAAATGTCCGTCCATGATATCTAAATGGATATAATCTGCACTTTGAATCGATCCAATTTCTTGTTTTAAGTTTGAAAAATTTGCGGTTAAAACCGAAGGTGCAACTTTCATTTAATCAAACCTCCTAATATTTATCTTTTTGTGACTTTATGTCTTCCATAAAACTCAAGTAATTCTCATACCGGGAATCAAGCATTGCTTTTAACTCATAAGCTTCTTTCACACCACATCCAGGCTCACTGATGTGCAAACATTTAGACTTAAATTTACATGCATCTGATAACTTTATAAAATCATGATAATAGTTTTTAAGTTCCTCAGGTTTATAAATTTTAAAGTCTATCTTTGAAAACCCTGGGGTATCCACGATATAACCACCGTGAATATAATAAAGTTCAGTATGTCTTGTGGTATGCTTACCTCGACCTAAAGCTTCACTGATTTCTTGGGTTTTTAACGCTAATTCAGGCATTAAAGCATTTAAAAGCGTTGATTTACCAACACCGGTTTGTCCCGCTAAAACGGTTATTTTATCTTGAAAAACATGCGTCAAGGTATCAATGCCGATCCGCTGTTTACTGTTGACATAATAAATCTCATACCCAATCGATTTATAATAATGAAGTTTCTCTTTTAGAAAAATCAACGCATGCTCATCAATCAAATCGATTTTTGAAACAACAATCACAGGACTTAGTCCTTCTTGATTCATGATGATTAAAAACTTATCAAGTAAATGAAATGAGAAATCTGGTCTGATGGCAGAAAACACAAGGAGAACCTGATCGACATTGGCAACATCAGGACGCTCAAGGTCATTTTTTCTTGGCAAAATATCAACGATCACCTGGATGTCTTCAGCATCATCATACGTCACATTATCGCCAACTTTAGGGCTAATTTGAACGATTTTCACATCTTTTTTGGTTTTCATGGTCAGTTGTCTATTGAAACTCGATTTTTCATCAAGCTTCATGTATCTGAATTTTCCTCTTGCAGCGCAGATGACTTCTTCTTTGGTTTCAAAATCAATCACGGTGTATTGATTGGAAATCATTTTCTTGATAAATCCTTTTCTCAAATGAACCTCCTTAGGTCAAATGCTGGCTTCTGAGTTGTCCACAAGCCGCATTAATGTCATGTCCTTGTTCTTTTCGTAACGTCACTTGAATGTTTGCTTTCATGAGGGTATCATAGAAAGCTTCCATGGTTTCGGTTTTACTGCGCTTATAGCCTGATTCGATGACCTCATTATAAGGAATTAAATTGACATAAACGTTGAGTCCTTTAAGCACTTGTGCCAGTTCAACCGCTGTTTCCTTAGCATCGTTGATGCCATCGATTAAAATGTATTCAATCGTCACACGTCTTCTTGCAACGGATAAGTAATACTTAATCGCACCAATCACTTCTTCGATCGGATAAGCGTTATTGATACGCATCAACTTTGAGCGAATCTCATTGTTTGGTGCGTGTAAACTGATGGCTAAGTTCACCTGAAGTCCCATGTGAGCATATTCTCTAATCTTAGGTACAATCCCTGAGGTTGAAACCGTGATATGTCTAGCACCAATCGCAAGTCCTTTGGGATGATTGATGGTTGTTAAGAACTTGAGTAAATTCTCATAGTTGTCAAAAGGTTCACCAATGCCCATCACAACCACATATGAAATACGTTCTTTTAATAACCGTTCGGTTTCAATGATTTGCGCAATGATTTCACCTGCGGTTAAATCTCTTTTTTTCTTTAAAAGACCCGATGCACAAAAGGAACACCCAATGTTACATCCAACTTGTGTGGTGACACAAATTGAGTTTCCATAATGCTGTTTCATCAGTACGGATTCAATTAAGTGACCATCGGTCAAACTGTAGAGTGCTTTCATCGTACCATCAGCACTGACATGTTTTAAAACAAGCTCTAAAGCTTGCATATGAAAGTTTTCCTTAAGCAGTGAGATGATGTCTTGTGGAAGATTATTCATCTCATCAAAGGATTGAACTTTTTGTTTATATAGCCAATGCCATATTTGTTCTGCACGGTATTTCTTGTGTCCGTGCTCAAGTAAAAACTGAACTAACTCTTCGTGAGTTAGATTATAGATTAACATACTATCACCTGTTAACTATTATACACGATATAGCCCTAATAAAAGCAAAAAAAACCTGACGAATCAGGTTTTAACTGCGAACGGTTGCTTTAAAAGAAAACGCAAGTCTATTGGTGATCTTTTTCATCAATTGATCGACTTCTTCTGTCGAAAGCGTTTTGTCTTTATCATTAAACACGAGTGAGAAAGCCATCGATTTTTTACCTGTTTCAATGTTTGCACCTTGATACACATCAAAGATATCGATCGAAACCAATTGTTTTCTTACGGTTTGTTCAATCATGCTTAAGAGCTCTGCAGCACTGACGTTTTCATCAATGACAACAGCGAGATCTCTTGAGACGTTAGGAAACTTAGATACAGGTTGATAGTTGACTGGACTTTCTTCTTCTAAAAGTGATTTTAAGTTTATCTCAACAATGACTGTGGGAAAGATATCGGCTTTTTTCAGTGTTGATGGATGAAGTTCAGCGATTTGACCGATCAGTTGTTCTTTATAAAAGATATCCGCTTGTTTATAAGGATGATAGCTTTCTGTTCTATCTGTTGCTTGATAGGTAAACCGGATGCCAAGTGGGTTAAAGAGTTGATCAATGATGCCTTTAACCACATAGAAATCAGGTTTGAAAGAATCTTTTTTCCATGGGTTTTTGTGCCAAACGCCAGATAAAGCCAACCCTAAGTGTAGATCTTCGATGCCTTCTGCAAAGCAGTTACCCATTTCAAAGATGGCAATGTCATCTTGTCTTCTGGATTGATTAAAGTTGACCACTTCAACTAAACCATTGACAAGCGATTGTCTTAAAGTCTTCTTATCTTCGGATAATGGCATTAAAATGGAGACTGGTTTTCCTTTAGATCCATAGCGGTGCACTTCATGTTCAGCAAGAAGGGAATAGGTAATTACTTCATGGAGTCCAAGACTTGATAAATGGTGTCTGATATGTCTTAAACGTTTTTGCTTAAAGGTAAGTTTTCCAGGTAGGGGTTTATCGACTGCTATCATTGGGATTTTATCAAGACCATACATACGTGCGACTTCCTCAAGAAAATCAGCAGCAATCACTAAATCTTGACGATAACTAGGTCCTTGTAACTGATAACCCTCATTTGTAACCTTGTAAGTGTAATTATATTTTTCGAAATAGGATAGTAGTTCTTCTTCCTTTAAGTCAATACCAAGTGATTCATTAAAATAGTTTTTAGCAACGCTTACCACAGGATTGGTATCCTTATGATGGATAACTTCCGTGATCCCTTTAGAAACGGTAGCATCCGCGAGTTCAATCAGAAGTTCGGTTGCTCTTTCTAAGCCTAATTTCACTCTTTCTTGATCAATTCCACGCTCAAAGCGCAAAGAAGATTCACTTCTTAATCCCAGACGTTTGACTGTTTTTTGAATGCGTTTAGGTTCGAAATAAGCAGCTTCTAAGACGACTGATGAAGTCATTTCATCAATCATGGTGTTTGCTAAACCCATCACACCACCAATGGCAATCACTTCTTTTGCATTCGTGATGACAACATCTTCTTTTTTAAGTGTTCGTTTTTCCTCATCAAGTGTGATCACTTCCTCACCTTCAAGAGCATCACGAACGATGATCAGATCACTACCCATTTTTTTGTGATCAAACATATGAAGCGGTGTGCCATACTCGATTAACACATAGTTTGATATATCGACGACATTGTTAATGGGATGAATGCCGTAACTGACAAGGGCACTCTTTAACCACCAGGGTGATGGTTTGACTTGAACATTCTCGAAATGACGTGCTGCATAATAACCACATCCATCCGTTTCAATCTTGACATTAAGCGGATTTTTTACACCCTTTTCAACGACGTTAAACGTTGGTTTTTTCACCTTCTGATTGGTCATAGAGGCTAGATCATACGCAAATCCTACATGAGATAAGAGGTCCCCACGGTTTGGTGTTAATTTGAGTTCCATCACAAAGCCATCTAATGCGAGTTCGCCTAAAGCAGGTTTTCCAATGGGTTTGGGTTCATCAAAGTAATAAATACCATCTTTGAACTTCTCTGGAATCATCGATTCATCCAGACCAAGTTCATTTAGTGAACAGATCATGCCATTGGATTCGACACCTCTAATTTTGGATGCTTTAATTTGGAAATTTCCTGGTAGAACGGAGCCGACTTGTGCCACAACAACATACTGATCTTTACCAACATTTGGTGCGCCGCAGACAATTTGTTCCACGCGATCACCAAGATCTACTGTTGTCACATGAAGATGATCTGAGTTGGGATGATCTTCACAGGTTAATACTTTACCAATCACGAGATTGGTCGCTTCATTCATCGGAACAAACGATTCAACCTCAATCATTTTTTGATTGGTTAGCTCAAGTATGTTTTGTGGGACATCTACCCATTTTTTGAGCATAGATTCGATAATTTTCATCGGTTTACCCCCTTGAACTGGCTTAAAAAGCGGATATCATTGGTATAAAAATGACGGATATCGTCGATGGCATATTTCAAAATAGCGATGCGTTCAACACCTATGCCAAAAGCGAAACCTTGGTATTTTTCAGGATCATAGCCACCCATGCGTAGCACATTTGGATGAACTTGACCAGCACCTAATACTTCAATCCAACCGGTAGAACCATCCTTTTTTTGATAGCTGACATCCACTTCCACTGAAGGTTCAGTAAAAGGAAAATAGGATGGTCTTAAACGAATGGTACGTTCGGGACCAAAAAGATGTCTAACCATCGTTAAAAGGGCATCTTTTAGGTTTGCAAAGGTAATCTTTTCATCGATCACAAGACCTTCAATTTGCATGAATTGATGACTATGTGTCGGATCGTCATCATCTCTACGGTAAACTTTACCGGGGCAAATGATGCGCAGTGGTTTCCCTTTCTTTTCAAGCATCGTTCTCGCTTGTACAGGGGACGTGTGCGTTCTTAGAAGGGTATTTTCATCCACATAAAACGAATCTTGCATCGCTCTTGCAGGATGATCTTTATCGAGGTTCATCATTTCAAAGTTATAGTGATCGTTTTCAAGTTCAGGACCATCAGCAACCTCATAACCTAAACCGATAAATAAATCTTCGACATCTTCAATCACTTGATTCAAGGGATGAATTTGCCCTTGATAAAACTGATAACCTGGCAAGGTGACATCAATCTTTTCAGCTTGAAGTAATACCTTTAAGGCTTCCTCTTCTAAAACAGATTTCTTTTCATAAATCGCTTGTTCAATCAGAGTCTTCACTTGATTAACCAAAGCCCCAAAGGCTGGTCTTTCCTCCTGAGGTAAATCTCTTAACTTAGACATCATGGTTGAAATGTCACTTTTTTTGCTTAAATATAAAATGCGGATTTCTTCAATGTCTGAAAGCGATTTGGCTTCCTTGATTTGAAGTAATGCCTTGTCTTTGAGTGTCATTAATTGTTCTTTCATCCTCATACCTCTTTTCATCATTTTTTAAAAAAAGAAACGTCCTCTGCATAGCTAAGGACGTTTAAACGCGGTACCACCTTAATTCCAGACATTCATCTGGCACTCTAAATCCTTAACGCGGACGAAACGGGTGTGATTAGCACCTCTCAAAGATGAATTCATCAAGTGACTAGGCATGGCTTTCACTATCCCACACTCGCTAAAACTAACCTTGTCTTGATTACTAGTTCTTCTCAACGATTTTATATTAACGGCGACTATTGGCGATAATCGCTAAAAATCTGAGTAATTCAACGTAAATCCAAACGATTGTTACCATTAAACCAACAGCAACCATCCATTCATAGGCACGGTCCATACCACCTTCAACAATACTTTCTGCACGTTCAAAATCCAAGGTAAGCATGAGTGCACCAAAGACAATGAACACACCGCTGATCACCAAGATTAAAGGTGAACCAAACATGAGGTTAATGTTAAATAAAGAAAGGACTAAGCCAAGCACTGAAAACAGTAAGATACCTAAGAGTACCGCATACATGATACGTCTAAATCGTGGTGTCACACGAATGGTTCTCGAACTGTACAAGAATAACATCACGGTGAAAATCGCTGCGGTTGCAATGACAGCTGCGAGAGCGACACCTGGTGCAAATGCATCAAACATAACGGTAATAAGACCTAAAACAATACCTTCAGACAGTGCATAAAGCATCGCAAATGGTGCTGCTAATCTTACGGATCTAGAGGCTACAATCACTGAGATGAGTGCCACAATAACCGAGACAATGAGTGCAGGAATCACTGCTTCTGGGGCAATCCATCCTTCAGTTAAACCAAACAGGAATAAAAATCCACTTAAAATAGCAGAGCCTAAAAGTAAGCCTGTTTTTAAAACGATGCCACGATAACTAGCGGCTTCACTGCCTTCAAAAACTTCACTACGCTCTAAAGTGCGTAATATGGGGTTTGTCGTACGCATGATCATCAACTCCTCTTTACGTCTCTATTATATAATAGAGTCTTAAATTAGTGCAAATAAACCAGCATCTATCACATTATTTTCCGATTTTAAATCTTTAAATGCGCCAAATGCTTCAAGTTTTTCAAAAACCGTTTTATTGATGCGTGTTCTTTCTTTCACATCATCTCTTGAGGTGAACGCTTTTTCTTCACGCTTTTGAATAATATCATAAGCCACAGAATCACCTAAACCATCGATCGCTCTAAAAGGCATTCTGAGTCCTTTATCTTCCATGATAAACACACTGGCGTGTGATTTATTGATATCAATGGGAAGGAAGTTAAACCCACGTTTTGTCATTTCTAAAGCCACACCTAAAGTGACGATGAGGTTTTCATCTTTGACCTTGAGGTTAAAGGATTCATTGAGTGAAACAAGCTTGTTGCGAATGGCATTCGCACCTGCAACCATCACTTCATAATCAAACTGATCCACGCGTTTTGAAAAGAATCCTGAATAAAAGAGTAAAGGTTTATAAACTTTAAACCAAGCGATGCGCATCGCCATGATGACATAGGCTGTCGCATGCGCTTTAGGAAACATGTACTTGATTTGACTCGCTGACCAAATGTACCATTCAGGCACTTTGTTTTTACGCATTTCTTGTTCGTAGTTTAACCATGTCACTTTATCTTTGGAAGGTTTACCTTTTCTAACAAATTCCATGATGTCAAAAGCCTTTAACGGTTCAAGTCCAAACTCTTGGAGTTGAACCATGATATCATCACGACAACCAATGATGTCGTTAAAAGGAATGGTTCCATATTCAGTTTTACCTGTAACAAGAGACTGGGCATTTTTTAACCAAACATCTGTGCCATGGGATAAACCAGAAATCTTTACTAAACCTGCAAATGTCTTCGGTTTTGTATCGACAAGCATTTGTCTGGTAAATGGTGTACCAAACTCTGGGATCGCATAAGATGCGACTTCACTCATGATTTCATGCTCTTTAACGCCAATGATCTTTGTGCCACTAAAGAGTTCATAAACCTTGGGGTCATCTAGTGGAATATCTTGAGCACGATCAAATGGAAAATCTTTGGGGTGCTTTTCAACATAGTCCATTAAAAACTTAATCAATGTGGGATCATCATGTCCTAAAATATCAAGTTTTAATAAGTTGGATTCGAATGAATGGTAATCAAAGTGGGTTGTTTTCCACTCCGCATTGACATCATCTGCTGGAAATTGAATGGGGGTAACATCAAAAATCGTTTTCGATTTAGGCACGACCACAATCCCACCGGGATGTTGACCGGTTGAGCGTTTGACACCTTCAATCTTTTTGGCAAGTCGTTCAATTTGGGCACTTCTCACTTGAATATTTTTATCTTCAAGATAGCCTTTCACATACCCATAGGCGTTGCGTTCTGCGACCGTTTGAATCGTTCCTGCTCTAAAGGTATGATCTTCACCAATCAATTCGCGAACATAAGCATGGGCGGTTGACTGGTAGTCTCCTGAGAAGTTAAGATCGATATCAGGAACCTTATCTCCATCAAAACCTAAGAATGTTTCAAAGGGAATATCATGGCCATCTTTAATCAATTTCGCACCACAAACAGGACATGTTTTGGTGGGTAAATCGTAACCTGATTGAATGCCTTTCATCGCACTTTGGAATTCTTTTTGTTCTGCGGTTAAGTGATAATGTATGATCTCTTCTTCCGTTAAATGAAAGACGGTAAAATCACCTTTAGGACAACGGTAATGTGGTTTTAATGGGTTAACTTCTGTGATATCTAAAAGGGTAGCTACAAGCGAAGACCCAACAGAACCACGTGAACCGACCAAATAGCCATCTTCTAAAGATTTTTTAACGAGTAGATGGGAAATATAATAGTTTGGTGCGAACCCGTTATCAATGATGTTTTTTAGTTCGCGTGTGACGCGATCTAAAACAAGTTGATGTGGGGTTGATCCATATAAATATTGTGTCTTATCGTAGACAAGTCTTTTCACTTCATCGGCAATACTATCAATACCTAACAAATCCTTAAAGGCATCGTCAGGAAGGGAATAGAGTTGTTTGGGGAATGCTTGAATTTTATCAATCATGTCGTTTAATTGATGTGTATTTTTAACGACAATTTCATGCGCAAGGTCTTTACCTAAAAAAGACATGGACTTCATCATTTCATCGGTGGTTAAAAGGTATTGTTCTGGCATGGTTTGATAACGCGCCAAATCATGGATTCCCCCACCAACCAGCGGTGTTCTGATATAAATTTCACGGTATAAAACATCTTTCTTCTCTAAATAGTGGACATCTCCAGATGCGATGACAATCTTTTGTTGTTCTTTGGCATAGCGTACGATTTTCGCAATCACCGCTTCAATGATTTCTTCACCGTGAACACCTAAACCTTCTTTTAAATGCTTATAAGCTTGAGGAGGTTGTACTTCAATATAGTCATAATACCCAATGGTTTGTTTTAATTCCTCATCACTGCGGTTTAATGCAGTTTCAAAAACGTCTCCATTGGAACAGCCACTACCAACTAAAAGTCCTTCACGATGCATCTCTAAGACCGATTTTAACGTGCGAGGTCCACCATAAAAATGAGTGGTGAGTGCATCACTGATCACTTTAAATAAGTTTTTATACCCTTCTTGGGTTTTAGCAAGCACCATGACATGGTAAGGCATGATATGCTTCCAAGATTCTTTTTCATCAATGGTCTCATTGATTTGATAAAACTGCTTGATCCCTTTAGATAATAAATCGGTCATCATTAAAAGCCATATTTGTGCGGTCACAAACGCATCATCTTCAGCTCTGTGGTGCTGTTCTTGTTTCACCTTGAAAAATTTAGCGAGCGCTTTTAAATTGTAACGCTTTAAATCTTGATTATAAAAGTAGCGTGCTAAGCTTAAGGTATCTATGACCATGAGATTGTCAAAAGAAAGATTTAAACGGTTGGCATTTTCTCTGATATGGCCGATATCGAATAAGGCATTATGTGCGACCAACACCGCGTCTTTAGCAAACGCTAAAAAGCGTGGCAATTCTTCATCAATAAACGGAGCTGGTGCTAACATTTCATCGGTGATGTCGGTTAATTCGGTTGTAAAATGGGATAATGCTTCTCCGGGGTTAATGAAAGATTGGTAACGATCGGTAATAGCGCCTGACTCTATTTTAACTGCAGCTATTTCAATAATCTTATCTCTAGTGCTCGATAGCCCTGTGGTTTCAATATCAAAAACAACATAAGTTAAATCTTTTAAAAAGCGTTGATCCGACGTTTCGGATGTGATTCTAAAACTGGTGTCATCGACAAAATCAAGTTCGACACCATAAATGGGTTTAATATCTTTTCCTTTGGTTGCTTTAAAAATATCTGGATACGCATAAAGACCATTATGATCGGTGAACGCGATAGCTTCATGTCCCCATTTGATGGCTTGATCAACGTATTCAAAGACATCGGTAACGGCATCCATGTTTGACATTTTGGTATGGACATGAAACTCAATACGTTTTTCTTTTGCACGATCCATGCGTTCTTCTTTTTTGTTTTTTTCAATAAAATGAATCGCATCTGCAAACAAAACGACATCCTTTTGGAATGCATCAAAATTAGCTCTTCCTTCTACCTGGATGGCATCGCCATCATGCAGTGAATCGGCAAGTTCTCTATCCTTATCAGATTTAACAAAACGTTTGATATAAATCGCGTCATCATCATCGCCTAAAACAAAGGTTAGGAGTTGTGTGGTTGTCAGCTGTTTTAACTCCAACTTAGAAATGACACCTTCTATTAAGAAAAGGACATCACCTTTTTCATTTTTGTATTGATCTAGACGATATTGATCGATAGGAATTTCTCTAATCGGAACCGCTTGTGCGGATGATTTTCTCGAAAAAGTCTTTCTAGCAGCTTGTTTGTTGGTTGCTTGTTTCGCATAAACCACTTTTTGTTCCATGACTTTCTCTTGTTCAACGATAGAGGATTCTATCATCTTTGAAACAGGCGTTAAGGACACCATGATTTCATGTTTGATGACTACATCAAAACCAAAACGTTTAAATACGCTTTTCAAATCAACAAAATATTCGCTAACATACGTACTATCTTGATCGATTTGAACGATAAACGCGTTATTCTCATAGTGTGTTTTAAAGTTTTTTAGCACCAAAAAACGCGCTTTTTCTTTTGCAAGTTCAATCACTGCATAATCAAAATAAGCTAGCGCATATTGTTCAAAGTCATCCAAAGATGTGTAGGTGAGAGAAACATCGACCCCTGATAAAATTCTGGGGACATAAAAATAACTTTTTAAGGTCTGTAGAAATGGTAAAAGAACGTCAGGCTCTATGACTTGTCCTAAAGTCACATGAAACTGCCATGATTTGGCTGTTGTGTTGATCGTAACAGACGATAAATGTGCTTGATTGAGTACAGGATGTTGGAATTTTGATTGTTCTAAAAAGAGTTGAAATTTATCCTTTTTCATACAGTTAACCCCTTATCAACAATCTTGATTGAACGATATGCCCAAAAATGCCAGACATACAAAAGTGGAATGACCAAATAGGAAATACCTGGGCTGTTAAACAGAACAGCCACCAGTTCAACCACCACATAGATGGTTGAAAGATAAATCGATAGTTTGAATCGCATGCCAAATGGAAGGGGCAAATGTCTGGTAAACATCATTACAAAAAATGACATCAAAAGGGCATAAAAAAGCAGATCAAATAAACCACTTGCATAAGCTACAAAAGCTTCTGCTGTTTCAAAAAGCGAAGTTTGATTGTAAAATGCTTTAATTCCTGTAGCAAGCATGCGAATGTTTTCTTGAGATCGATCACTAAAATCATAATTTTCTAATCCTATAGACTGATAGGATGTTCGTTGAATTTCAATGTCTGATACGTATATAGCGAGATCTTGTGGTAAAAAAACAAAATGAATTTTATCTTGTGTGGGTGTATAAGTCCCAATATTGATTTGAAAATATTCGAAGACAGTTTTTGCTTCTTCATTGGTTTCTAAAACGCCTTCTGTAATCTTTGTATCTTCTAAGATGATGCCTTGCGTGATGGATTGAACCATAAGTTCATAACGGCTAAGTGTCATGCCGGGATTTGCTATTCCTTTTAGCCATGAGGGAATCATCAAAAACAGGGGAATAAAAAGAAGGTATAAGATGACCTTTCCCCATGAATCCTTCATAAAAAAAACCGCTTGCGGAGGTTTAGTTAAACTTGTTGTTAGTCTCTTGAACATACCTTCAACTCCTTGCATCTTATTATATCATAATAAATATTCTATGATAAAATGAATGTGGTGAAAAACATGAATTTAATGAATCACGAAAAGCACTATAATACCCTTCATAACTACTACCTTCAAAAATATGAAAAGAAGGTTTTTAAAATTTCACTCAACGGTGGCTTCACTTGTCCAAACATTGACGGGACAGTTGCAACCGGTGGGTGTACTTTTTGTTCATTTATGGGAAGTGGTGATTTTGCTGGTTATAAATTAGATCCATTACCCGTGCAATTCGAGAAAATCAAACAAAAAATGCACCAAAAATGGGAAAGTGGCCACTATATTGCTTATTTTCAAGCCAACACCAATACACACGCTCCCTTAGATCGCCTTAAAAAACTTTATGAAGAAGCCATCACCCTGGATCCCAACATCGTGATGTTATCCATTGGCACAAGACCTGATGTGCTTCCAGATGATGTGGTTGACTATCTTGGTGAACTAAATACCAGAATGCCTGTACAAATTGAACTTGGGCTACAGACCATTCATGAAGAAACATCCAATTTAATCAATAGGGCGCACACATTAGCCTGTTTTGATGATGCCGTCAAACGTTTAAGAGAGAAAAACATTGAAGTGGTTGTACATATCATCAATGGGCTTCCCTTTGAAACCAAAGAGATGATGATTGAAACTGTTAAACATTTAAACGCACTCGATATTCAAGGGATTAAAATTCATATGCTGCACTTAATGGAAAAAACAAAAATGGGCTACCAATATAAAAAGAATCCCTGGAAACTGATGACCTTAGAAGAGTATGTGGATGTCACCGTGGATCAAATCGGTTGGTTAAGAAAAGATATCATCATCCATCGGCTTACCGGAGATGCACCACACGATATGCTCATCGCGCCTCATTGGACAAAAAGAAAATTTGTGGTCACCAATGAAATCGATAAAAAAATGCGCAAACTCAATTTGTGGCAAGGAGATTATCATGAAAAAGAACGTGCTTCTTGAACAAGCCCATGCCATCTTAACATCGCTTGTTAGCCCTGAAGATATCATGGTTGATATGACGATGGGAAATGGACATGATACCCTCTTTTTATCTTCCCTTGCAAAGGAAGTTTATGCCTTTGATATTCAAGAAAAAGCCCTTGAAAAAACCAAACAAAAAGTGGGTCATCTGACCCACGTTCATCTCATATGTGATAGCCATGAAAACATCTTAGACTACGTTCAATCATTTAAAGGTGTCATCTTCAATTTAGGTTATCTGCCCCAAGGCGATAAATCCATTACAACAAAAACGGAAACCACCTTAAATACTTTACATACCCTTTTGCCACTGCTGAAAAAAGAGGGGTTCATTCAACTGGTTGTCTACCCTGGACATGAAGAGGGCAGGCGTGAAGATAAAGCGATACAAGACTGGATCAAAACGTTAAATCCTCATCTTTTTCACATCACCGAATCAAGATTTATCCACGAAGAGAAAAATCCACCATATATGCTGATGATTTATAAAACAAAAGACGAAAGCGATTAACTTTCGTCTTTTTTGATTCCCATAAGGGGGGATTATGGGCGATTCTTTTGCCAGTTTTCGATGCGTTCTTTCATTTGTTCAAACATAGCTTCACGTGCTTCAAAAAACTGATTGACTCTTTCTTGGTGCATTTGTCTACGACTTTGGACCAAGTTGCGAATTTGTTCTCTTAAAGCTGCGGTTTGCGCATGGAATTCATCACGAAGTGCGTGA
Source organism: Acholeplasmataceae bacterium UBA5769 (assembly GCA_002418725.1). Lineage (GTDB taxonomy): Bacteria > Bacillota_I > Bacilli_A > Acholeplasmatales > Acholeplasmataceae > Peloplasma. The sequence continues at coordinate 57,864 of DIER01000017.1, read as the reverse complement.
AGTGCAGTAACAAATTCTGCTCTCACGGCTGCAAATTCAACGTTAATCGCTGCAATTTCACTTTCAAGAACGGTGATATCTGCTTCAATTACTTGAATTTCAGCTTCAATCGTTGCTTTATTTTCTTCAAGTGCTTCAACTAATTCAGCTTGTTTTGCTGCTAATTGTTCTTGTAAAACAAGAAGTTCAGCTTCTTTAGCGGCTATTTCAGCTTCAAATGCTTCAAATTGAGGCATATAAAGATCTTTAAGTGCTTGACGTGCTGCCAAGAATTCATCTTTTAATGCTTGAGCAACTTCTCTCATGTCTTGTTTCGCATCTTTAAGAATGGCTTGTAGTTCTTCAACTGACATCGTTAATGCTGTTTCTAAGGTTAACTCGTCATCAACAATCAGTGCTGTTTTTGCTAAGAAGAGGAAACCAGGTGTGACACCATAAGATTCGGCTTCAGCAACAAATTCTGGGGTGAAACCTTTATCTTCTGCGCGACCCATCATCGCACGGTTCTTAAATGCGTTATTGATGTGTTCTTTTGCACGTTCTCTCATCTTTTCGCCCATTTCACTGTTTTTGGAAATAGCTGAGATAGAAACAAACGTTTCTTCTGCATCGATATCGATATATCCGAGTTCGATCGCAGTTTGAATCACTAAATCTAATGCCTCATCCAAAGGTAATCCGACGAGTTCAAGTTCCGCGAGGAGAACTTCTCCGTCTTCATTGAGCGGATTTGCATAAATCACAATTTCTTTACGGTTGACAATTAATTCCACGCTTGGGTTAATGTCTACAGTAATGTAGGTATCATCTTGTGCACTGACAGGTTGTGCACATGAGGCTAGAATAAATAAACCTCCAAGAATAAAGATAAAACTAAATATCCATTTCATTGATTTCATAGGTTTGTAACCTCCTTTTCACCTTATATACAGTGGCTTCTGTTATTTTATTGGTTGAATCGTTAAATTATGGTCAATTGTGGGTGCATGCCCTGTGTGGTATTGAATCTTGCTCTGGTTATACTAAACGGAATTCTACCTTCTGGTTTCACGATGATCGAATAAATGGTCGATTGTGGAAGTGCTAAAATCCGAATGGTAATGTCGCCTTCTTCAATGTCACCATCAAAATCGATGGTGTAGTGAATCAAGATAATTTTCTTTAAATCTTCAACTTCGATGGAAAAGACATACGTTCCTGTGGATGTTCCTGAAATGAAAGAGAGTGTTGCTTGTTTAATCCCTTCTGTTTCAGTAAGTTCAATACTGACCTTTTGAATGGATTGATCTTGTTTAATAAGCTCAACCGTATAATAATGAACACCATCTACTTCCATGTATTCGAGGATGACAAAGTTTGCATCATCTTTTTTTGCTGTCATGACAATACCACGTTCACCTTTTTGACCTTCAACGGTAAACGGATAAGACTTTTCGCCAACCTTAACTTGTCCAGCTACCTGGAAACGGTTCGTCGCTTGGTTGAATGTTTGATTATACATCATTTCATATTGTGCTTCTTGTTCTAAAAGGTCTTTGGTTCTAAAACGCATACGTCTTGCAAAACCATTGGATGATTTTGCTTCATCAACAACCTCAAAGTTTTCATTACTTGCATAAAGTTTTTCGATGGTTTCAAGGTATTTTGCAACATCATTGAGTTCGTCTTGAATGCGATTATTACGTTCTATCGGTCCAAAGCGAAGCGGTATAGCTGTTTCAGCGGCTAATTCTGTTTCTAAAATATGGATCAACGATGTGGTTTGAACTGCAGATAACGCAACCACCGATTCCATATTTTCTAAAACAGGTGTTTCAATGACTGGTGGTATATCTTCTTCACCTAAAAATAAGAACAGTGCGAAGACGGTTGTGGTTAAGAGTAAGAACGAAGTCAATATGGGTTTTAAGCGAAGGCTTCTTCTTGGTTCTTCGATAGATTCCATGTGCGTACGTGGTAAGCTTTTTGCCCGTTCTAGAATCGTTTGTGAAAAATCTTTAACCTCGATTTCACTCGCTTTTGTCTTAAGATATACCTTTAGTTCTTTTTTTGTCATCTGAATTCACCTACTTTCTTTTGTAATTTTTTAATTGCTTTGTTATATATCCATAGGACAGTGCCTAAAGGTTTTTGTGTAATCTCAGCAATTTCTCTAAATTTTAAATCATTGATGGCATGCATCACAACAATTTCTTTCTCATGTGCATCAAGTTCATCAAGAATCTTGAAAATATCATCGCTTGTTTCCTCTTCTGGTTCCTCTGCAGGAATCGTTTCAAAGATGTCTTCCGACCTAATCTCTTTTTTCCTTTGATTGTAAGTGTCTATGGCGAGATTTCTTCCGATTTGTGTTAAGTATGCATAAGGGTTAGATCCATCTTTAAAGAGATGAATTTTCTCTAAGAACCGCATGTATGTATCTTGGAGAATATCTTCTGCTAATCCCTGATCTTTGATGATGGAGACGATAGCAAAAAACACTTGTTGTTTGGTCATACGATAGAAAACATCAAAGTGTGCATAATTTTGTTGTTTGAGTTCTTTGATAATGTCCTGTATCTGTTCCATAATTTCCCCTTACACCATATATACTTTCAACTATACCCTTTTATTGGTATATTTTTATTTTACACTTAAAAAAGAAAAACACCTCTAAATCGAGGTGCTTAAACTAGTTAGCAACAATGTTAATGAGCTTATTAGGAACAACAATGACTTTGCGTACCGTCAATCCCTCAAGGTGTTTTTGTACGTTTGGATTATCCAATGCAATGCGCTTCGCTTCCTCATCGGATAGATCAACACCCATCATGAACCGGCCACGAAGTTTCCCGTTCACTTGAACAACCATTTCGACTTCGTCGACTTGAAGGTATGCTTCATTAAAGATTGGCCAATCTGAATAAATCAGTTCTTCATTTTGTTTAAGTATTTCTTTATTCAATTCTTCTGTGATATGTGGGCAGACAGGATTTAACAGTTTTAAGAAATCTCTTGCTTGGTCTTTTCCGATGGTTTGTTGTTTATAAACTTCATTGACAAAAATCATCATTTGGCTAATTGCCGTGTTAAACGCAAGCTTATCATAATCTTCCGTCACTTTTTTAATGGCTTGATGGAGGGGTTGTCTTAACGCGTGGTTTTCTTCTTTAGTTAATGGAAATTCAAACATGCGCCACACGCGATCTAAAAACTTTCTCGCGCCATTTAAGGATTCTGTAGACCATGGTTTTTCAGCTTCAAGAGGTCCCATAAACATTTCATATAAGCGGAGTGCATCCGCACCATGAGATTCAATGATTTCATCTGGATTGACGACATTACCACGTGATTTGCTCATCTTTTGATGGTCAGAACCTAAAATCATACCCTGGTTAAACAAACGTTTAAAAGGTTCTTTCGCAGAAACAATGCCGAGATCATGTAAGAACTTGGTCCAAAAACGAGAATAAAGCAGATGTCCTACTGCATGTTCAGTACCACCAATATAAAGGTCAACAGGTAACCACTTATCCAGTGCTTTCTTCGCTTCTTCTGAGTTAAGTGGCATAAAGCCAAGATGATGCTTTAAAATGTATCCGATAAAATACCAAGAACTACCGGCGAGTTGTGGCATGGTGTTGGTGTCACGTCTACCTTTGATACCGTGATGATCCACATAAAGCCAGTCATGTGCGTTGGCTAAAGGTGATTCGCCTGTCCCACTGGGGCGAATATTTTTTAATACTGGAAGTTCCAAAGGAAGGTTTTCATCATCAAGGATGTGAATGTTACCATCTTCATCATAAATGACTGGGAAAGGTTCACCCCAATAACGTTGACGTGAGAAAACCCAATCTCTTAATTTGTATGTGCTATGTCCAAAGCCTTGTTTCGTCTTTTCAAGATAATCAATGATTTTAAGTTTGGCATCTTCATTGTAAAGTCCATCGATAATGCCACTGTTATAGTGAATACCATCACCGGTAAATGCTTTTTCAGATTCGCCTTGAATGACTTCAACGATATCAAGTCCGTGGATTTGAGCAAACTCAAAATCACGGTCATCGTGTGCAGGCACAGCCATGACAGCACCTGTGCCATAATGTGGTAAGACATAATCTGCTATCCAAATAGGAATGCGTTTATGATTTAAAGGATTAATGGCATAAGAACCCGTAAATACGCCTGTTTTTGACTTATCCAGGGCACGGTCCATATCGTTTTTCATTTTAGTCTGTTCAATGTATTGTTTCACAGAGGCCATTTCATCTTCTGCTGTAATGTGTAAAACAAGCGGATGTTCTGGTGCTAAAACGGCGTAGGTTGCTCCATAAATGGTGTCTGGACGCGTCGTAAAGACATCAAAGGATTCATCGGATTGGTCCACCTTAAAGGTCATCATCGCACCTGTTGATTTGCCAATCCAATTGCGTTGCATTTCTTTTAAGTGCTCTGGCCATTCAAGGTCATCCAAATCCTCTAATAGACGATCCGCATACGCCGTAATGCGTAGTACCCATTGGCGCATCGCTTTCTTTACAACAGGGTACTGTCCACGTTCAGAAACCATCTTACCATCGACAATTTCAATTTCATCGTTGGCTAAAACGGTACCTAACCCTTCACAAAAATTCACTTCAACATCTTTTAAAACCGCTAAACCATGTTCATAAAGTTTTTTGAAAATCCATTGGGTCCATTTAAAATAACCTGGATCTGCGGTTGCAAACTCTCTATCCCAATCGATGCCTTTTCCTGACTCGATGATTTGACGTTTAAAGGTTTCAATGTTTTGATAGGTAAATGAACGAGGATCTTTCCCCGTGGATAGTGCGTATTGTTCAGCAGGCAAACCAAAAGCATCCCATCCCATAGGATGAAGGACATTAAAGTTTTGCATGCGCTTGTAGCGGCTCATGATATCGGTCGCTGTATACCCTTCAATATGTCCTACGTGGAGTCCTGAAGCACTAGGGTAGGGAAACATGTCTAAGACATAATACTTTTCCTTATAGCGATCTTCAGAGGTTTTGAAGAGTTTGTTTTCATACCAATAGCTTTGCCATTTTTTCTCGATATTTTTATAGTCGTAATTCATGATGGATACCTTCTTTCAATGCTATTTCTATTATAGTAGAAAACCGCCTTTTTTCCAACAAAAAAAGGGATTTTGTTATCCCCTTTTGTTTTTTACTTTGCTGCTTCGATGTACTTCACTAAGTCACCAACAGTTTTGATACCTTGAGCTTGTTCATCACTGACTTGAATTTTAAATTCATCTTCAATATTCATGATAAGTTCAACTGCATCAATGGAATCCGCTCCAAGGTCTTCTGCAAGACGAGATTCTAAGGTTACTTTTTCAGCTGGTACATTTAATTCTTCGACAATCATTTCTTTTACACGATCAAATATCACGTTTATATCCTCCTTGTTTCAGCAATGCTATTATAAGCCACTTTGTATAAAAAGTCAATTTTGATTTAACTTATTTTTTGAACTTCAAAGCTTTTTCATCATGTGAGCGTTTTCTTAAACCGATTTTTAATGAATGACTCACATCAACGATGTTTCACAGATCAAATAATGATAGGGCTAGAATTTGTCTGGGAAGATGCCTTCTTGAATGAGTCTTCTAAAATCCCAGTTACGGTGAGACTCGCGTTCAATCTTATAACTCCAGAAATAATAACCAAACCCATGGGCGTATGCATAGAGTTGAAGGTCTGCGAGTATCTTGGTGTAAAGCTTCTCATCAAAATGAGCGGTTTTCGTCATTTTGTCAAAATTGATGCCTAACGACCATTCACCCACGATGACACGAATAAACTGAGATAGCTTTTCAATCATCGGGATACGTTCATCTAAGATTAGTTTGAGGTGGTCTTCAAATGTTCCGGTAATCAATTTAGGATCGAAGCAATGATACAAGTGAAGATCAAATGCAATATTTTTCATGCCTGACTTAGTGAAAAAAGGTTCCCACGTGGGATCAAGAGGTCTGAAAGCGTCATGAAACACAATCAGTTTATCCGTATGTTTTCTAATTCTTTCATAAGCACGTTGATAAAAATCTTGAATAATGTTCATGTCAATGGATGTGAATGGTTCATTGAGCACTTCAATGCCCATAAAGGAAGGATACCCTTGAAACTCGATGACCATTTTTTCGAGTTTATCAACGGTAAGTTCAATATTTCGATCAAACAAGTGCCAGGTCATCACACCTTCGATGCCACCGTTATCAAAACCATTCTGACAGCCTGGTGCTGTATGAAGATCTAGTAAAACGTCTAAAGCGAGTTCTGAGGCCCATTTCATGGCTTGATGAATGAATGGTGTTGAACTAACATAAGGTTCTTCGCCTTCAAACCACCATGGAATAGGAATACGCACTGAATTGATACCGATACGTTTTAAATAGACGAAGTCTTCTTTCGTAATAAACGTACACCAGTGTTTTTCTAAATCTTTTTTCGCCTTTGGGTTTAACGTCACAAACCCCGTTTCATCTTTGGATTTTATGCCTGTAAAAAGAGATGGTTTCATCCAAGATTCTAAAACAAACCAACCCCCAAGATTGACGCCTTTAATCATTTAGCTTTCCTCCATAAAAAAAGGATAGTAGAACTATCCTCGTTTTCCATGATATCCTCTACCATATAATAGTGTAAACGATTTCATCTTTTTTAGCAAGTTTTCATTTAAATCTTCTTTAACCATGCGCCATTTCCAATTGTTTCCAGTGGTTGAAGGAATATTCATGCGTGCCTCTACGCCTAAGGATAGCCAATCTTGCATGGGAATGATCGCAGTATCTGCAACACATGAGAGGGTTGCTTTTATCAAACTATCGACTGGATTTCCAGAGGTATGATTAATGTAGGAAAGACAATACTCTAAATCCTTAGCAGGTAATTTTTCAAACCATTGTGCGGTCGTTTCATTGTCGTGTGTCCCAGTGTATGCAATCACGTTTCTCTCATAGAGGTGTGGAATATAATCACTTTCTTCACGAGAATCAAACGCAAATTGCAGCAACTTCATTCCAGGGAAACCCGTGGACTTGAGGAGTTTACGCACATCATCTGTGATGACACCTAAGTCTTCAGCAATGATGTTCACTTCGCCTAATTGACGTTTAATCACATGGAAGAGTTCAATACCAGGCCCTTTCTTCCAAGTGCCTAAGACAGCCGATTTATGGCCAAAAGGGATGGCAAAATAATTTTGGAAGCCAATAAAGTGATCAATACGAATCATATCAAAGAGTTGCATGGATGCAGAAACGCGATCAACCCACCAGGCATAGTCATCTTTGGCAAGATGATCCCAATCATAAAGTGGGTTGCCCCAAAGTTGTCCGTCAGCCGAAAAATTATCGGGTGGAACACCTGCAACTTCGATGGGCATACGTTTCTCATCTAAATAGAAATAATTCGGATTGGCCCAAACATCAGAGGAATCATAAGAGACATAGATCGGCATATCGCCTATAAGTTTAATACCTTTTTTATTTGCGTAATGTTTTAAATGATGATACTGTTCAAATGCTTTAAACTGTAAAAACTCATAAAATATGATGTCTTCTTGAAGGAGATCTTTATAATGTTCCATCGTTTCTGGTTTTCTAAGTCTTAAATCTTCTTGCCATGATTCCCATGATGCACCTTGATGATAGACTTTGAGTGCCATGAAAAACGCGTAATCAAAGAGCCATTTGCGTTGATCAAAGGTAAATTGCTGGAACTTATAATCATTTCTATTAAAACGATGAAATGCCTTCTTAAGGACGATAAAGCGTTCTTCATATAGTTCCTTATATTCCACGTAGCGTTCCGAATAATAAGTGGACTGAATGTCTTCTTTTGTTAATAGTCCTTCTTCAATTAAAAGATCAAGGTCAATAAAATAAGGATTATTGGCAAATGCGGAGAACGTTTGATAAGGAGAATCGCCATAAGATGTAGGACCTAAAGGTAAGATTTGCCAATAGGTTTGTTCTGCTTGGTGTAAAAAATCGACAAATTCGTAAGCACTTTTGCCGAAGCTTCCCATGCCATATGGACTTGGAAGACTTGATATATGTAGTAAAACGCCGCTTCTTCTCATAAGTTCTCCTTTACCTTGAATACAATAGATTCATAAGGCTTTAAATGTAATGTTTTTTGTTTGATTTCGTATGTTTTTTGATTGCTGATGATGACATCCAAGACGTCAAATCCAGCCAGATTAAAGGTTTGTTTTTTTCTAGAAAATGAGTTTACGACAAGAAGCGTATCATCATCGTATCGTCTTAAGTAAACATAAAGTTCATCAGAAGTATCTAACATCTCGAAGGTGCCCCATGTGATGATGTCATGGTACTGAGAAAACCTTCTTAACTGAATCAATTTTTGATAGTGATGAAAAAGTGAGTTTTGATCTTTTAATTGATTTTCTACATTGATTTTCTTGTAGTTTGGATTCACTAAAGGTATTGGTTTGACTGCAGAAAATCCAGCATAAGCCTCTTTTGACCATTGCATCGCTGTCCGAGGATTATCTCTTGAACGCAGTGCTGTTTTCTTTAAAGCTTTGACGGGATCATCAGGTTCTTGTTCTAAATGGTAGCGATACGATGCAATCGATGAGACATCGTTAAATTGAGACACATCATCAAATGGAAAATTGGTCATCCCAATCTCTTCTCCTTGATAGATGAATGGTGTGCCACGCATGAAGTGTAGTGCAGTCGCAAGCATCTTCCCTGAGGCAAGTGGGTATTTGTAATCTCCGTATTGACTCATCAATCGTGGTTGGTCATGATTCAACCAGTTTAAAGGTAACCATCCTTTGGTTGCAAAAGCTTGTTGCCAACCGTTAAATACATTTTTTAAATCTTTCACATGGGTTTTCAACTTTTTCGCACTGATCACTTGGTCTAGATTGTTACACCAGTTGTGATCAAAGTTGAAGACCATTGAAAGTTCTTGTGAATCAAAGGCACTGTAGGTTAAGCCTGCTTCAATGGAAGCTGAACCACCAACTTCACCGATGGCCACACAATCATATACCGAGAAGACTTCTTTATTTAAAGTTTTTAAATAATCATGAACCTTAGGAAGATTGGAAAACTTATACCAATCCAAAGGGTATTTTTCGCCTGGTTTTGCAATCGCATCTTCAAATGGTGCACGATCTAAATGAGAGACAGCATCAATACGAAAGCCATCCACACCCCAATCCAACCATGTTTTCGCAACCTTAATCATCGCTTCTTGTACCGCTTGATTTTTCCAATTTAAATCAGGCATTTTGGGTGAGAAAATCTTCATGTAGTAGGCATCTGAGGTTTCATCATATGCCCATGCACTCCCACCAAAAAATGACCCCCAATTGGTTGGTTCAACCTTTTGTCCATCGACGATTTTGCCGTCATGCCAAATATAATAATCACGATATGGGTTATCCTTGTTTTTTCTTGATTCGATAAACCAAGGATGTTCATCTGAGGTATGATTAAGGACGTAATCTAATACAATTTTGATGTTTCGTTGGTGTGCTTCTTTGATCAATTCATGAACATCTTCCATCGTGCCAAAGGCTTCTGAAACGTCAAAATAATTTCTTACATCATAGCCATTATCATCCATAGGAGAATCATAAAAAGGGCAGATCCAGAGCAGATTTACGCCTAAGTCATTTAAGTAATCGAGTTTGGCAATAATCCCTTTTAGATCGCCTATACCATCGTCATTATGATCATAAAAGCTTTTGGGATAGATTTGGTAACCCACACTTTCCATCCACCATTTTTTTTGCATCAACAAAACCTCATTTCACATTTTTATTGTATCATACATGATACAGACTCATGATAATGTGAGCGGTTTCACATTATCATAGCCTTCGTTTGCGTGCTATAATTGTTCTGGTGATGAAATGGATCTACATGCGCTTTACCATCGTCCAAAATCGGAGTACGCTTATGCCTACAATCATGAAGCTCTACATCTTTTATTGAGAACCAAAAAAGATGATGTATCCTTGGTTGAACTTCGTTATGGCGATCCCTTTATGTGGGAAAAAAATGAACATCAAAAATCTCGTTGGGTATTCCATCAAATACCAATGAAAAAAAGATATCAGACGTCAGATTATGACTATTATTTTGTGCATATTCAACCTGAATACCTCAGAACGAAATACGTTTTTATCTTACATGATGACCATAAAACATACAGTTTTGGTCCACGTGGACTACACTTGCTCGAAGATAAACACCAAGATGATTTGAGTGCTTATTTTAATTTCCCTTACGTCCATCAAGAGGATCTTCATCACACACCTTCATGGGTCAAAGACACGATTTGGTATCAAATATTTCCCGATCGTTTCCGTTCTGATAACGAGGTACTCATGGCTACTTGGAAAGATGCCCCTGTCAATAATAGCACCCATCTTGGTGGCAATCTTAAAGGGATGACCCTCGAACTTCCCCGATTACACGAGTTAGGGATCAACGGTATCTATTTAACCCCCATATTCACATCGCCTTCGGTTCATAAATACGACACAACCGATTATTTTAGTGTCGATCCTCATTTTGGTACGAATGAAGATTTCAAAATATTCGTGCAAACAGCACATCATTACGGCATCAAAGTCATGCTGGATGGTGTCTTTAATCATGCTGGATTTTTACACCCTTTCTTTCAAGATCTTATCAAGCATAATGAAGAAAGCACATATAAGGATTGTTTCTATGTTGATCAGTTTCCTGTCCTTCATTTTCCACTTAGTGAAGCTGGAAAACCGGTACTGAAACCTGGACAAAAACCACATTATCGCACCTTTGCTTTTCAACCTAGCATGCCCAAATGGAACACGTCACATCCATTAGTTGCATCTTATTTACTTGATGTCGTGCGTTATTGGATAGAAGTCTATGATATCGATGGTTGGAGACTTGATGTTTCGAACGAACTTTCGCATGCATTTCTTCGAAACATTAAGAAAACTGCTCGTAGCGTCAAAGAAGATTGTTTTATTCTCGGTGAAAACTGGGACCAGTCGCTTCCTTGGCTTTTAGGAGACCAACTTGATAGCGTGATGAACTATGAGTTGAGTTATGCGATATGGCATTACTTATCTCTCGAAATTGATACGATAAAGTTCAAAGACCAACTCAACCAGGTTTACGCAACCACACCAGATCATGTCATGGAAAACATGTTCAATCTTTTAGGCAGCCATGACACCATGCGCATTAGAAAAAGACTTTCAGATGACTTAAGTCTCGTTAAGTTAGCTTTCATTCTTCTTTTCATAAACAAGGGTACCCCGATGATTTATTATGGGGATGAGTATGGCATGACTGGTGATCACGATCCAGATAACAGAAGACCTTTACTTGCAGAACGTTTTTACGATAAATCCTTTTATGCCTTCATCAAACATTTGATTTACCTGAGAAAAACATACCAGTCTTTATTCCTTTCCGATTTTATATGTATCGAAGGGAACCCGCTCATCTTGATGAAAAAACATGGAAGTCAAACCTTGCTTTGTATCATCAATCCTCATGAATCTTGTGAATTTGATGCGTCACACGAACTTATAGGCCGTTATCGTGACCTTATAAACGATAAAGAGATTGAAATTCGTGATACAATCAAAATAGACTCAAAAGGATATTACCTTTTATATAAGGAGGAAAGTTCATGAAACCAACCATCCGTGATGTCGCTAAAAAAGCGAACGTCAGTGTTTCAACTGTTTCACGCGTCATTAACCAAAAGGGGTATGTGCACGAAGAAACCAAAGTGTTAGTCAATAAAATCATTGCTGAACTAGGGTTTATTCCTAACCAACTTGCCCGTTCTCTGACCAATCGCAGTTCTAAAATTATTGGAGTTATTGTTCCACATATTGGACCATCATTTTATGGCGAACTTTTAGAAGGGATTGAATCTCAAGCGTCTGCCTATGGGTATAAAATCATGTTTTGCCACACACAAGATGATCCCGATCGCGAGCTAGAGTACTTAAAATTCTTTGAACAATATAACATTGAAGGTTTGATCATTGCTTCCAATTTCTCAAACCGAGATAAATTACAAGAACTCAATATCCCTGTGGTCACTGTAGACCATATTTTAGATGAAAACATCCCTTCGATCACTTCAGATAACGTCAAAGGTGGCACGTTAGCCGCTAAAAAACTGATCTCTACAGGATGTAAAACGATTTTAGTTTTCCGAGGTCCTTCCTTCTTGCTCACGACCATGGAACGTACTATCGGCTTCCTCAATGAACTCAAAACTCATCAACTTTACGCAGATATCTTTGATTTTGATCTCATCAATCCCGATGTGAAACTCATGGAAGAAGTTTTAAGAAATAACCCCAATGTGGATGGTATCTTCGCTTTCTCTGATACGCTTGCGTTGACCGCACTTCATATCTTGCAAAAATTAGGAAAAAAAGTCCCTGCGGATGTCCAAATCATCGGTTACGACAACACACCTTATTCAAAGTGGGTTACACCAGCAATCACAACCGTCCATCAATCGGTTAACTTTATGGGCAAACAATCGTTTATCAGTTTAACGCGATTGATTCGTGGTGTTGAACTCGATTCACTCCATGACATTATCGATGTCAAACTGATTGAAAGAGAAACAACCAAGTCATAAAAAAATCTCACCCTGGTCGGTGAGATTCTTTTTTTTATGTTTTTTTATTTGGTTTTTGATATTTAAAAATCATACCAGTCAGTGGTCCAAGTTTTGGTTTAATCACATACTTGAACTGGTTTTTATCCATTTTGATGGTCTTTAATGAAGTCCCATTGTACTGATCACTACCAAAGTAAATCTCTTTATCGCTGTTTAAAATCTCCACCCAAGTCCCCCTGTGTGGTACCCCAATCTCATAGGTTTGATGAACATTGGGTGTCATGTTTAAAATGATGAGTAAGGTTTCTTCATCACTTCTTCTGATAAACGCGAAGACACTTTGATCTTGATCATCGACAATGGACCATTCGAATCCCTTTGGATGATGGTCATACTGATAGAGGGCATCATGATGGCGATAGACTTGTGCTAAGTCTTTAAAATAACGATTGGCTTTTTGGTGTGCTGGATAATCGAGCAAATGCCAATCGATTTCGCCTTGAAAAGCCCACTCTGAAAACTGTGCAAACTCTTGTCCCATAAAGAGAAGTTTCTTACCCGGATGCGTCATCCATAACGTCAATAACAAACGCCAATTCGCCATTTTTTGAAAATAATCTCCTGGCATCTTGTTGACAAGCGAACCTTTCATATGCACGACTTCATCGTGTGAAAAGGGAAGAACAAATTGTTCGTTAAATGCGTATACAAGGCCAAATGTAATCTTTGCGTGGTGGAATTTTCTGTGGATAGGGTCCTCTTTAAAATAGCGCAACACATCATTCATAAAGCCCATGTTCCACTTATAGTTAAATCCGATGCCACCTGTATCCACTGGATGTGTGACATAGGGAAAATCTGTGGAGTCTTCTGCCATGAATAAGAGTCTATCGTCTTTACCAAAAAGATGATAAGATAACTGTCTAATAAAGTTAATCGCGTCTTGATTGACCCCTTTATCTTTTCGTCCTAGATAATAAATTAAATTGGAAACAGCATCAATTCTGTAACCATCTACGTGAAAGTATTCCATCCAAAATGTGAGCGCAGAAAGCATAAAACTTCGGGTAATCCCTTTTGAAAAATCGAGATTATCTGTCCCCCATGTGACATTCTCTCTTCGGTCTTGATCATCAAATTCAAACAGAGATGTCCCATCAAAGAAAGATAAACCATGTGCATCCCTGCAAATATGTCCTAAGACCCAATCCATGATCACACCAATACCTGCTTGATGCAGTTGATCGATCATGTACATCAAATCCATTGGTACACCAAATCTTGAAGTCGCAGCAAAAAATCCGGTGCCTTGATATCCCCATGAATCGTCGAGTGGATGTTCATAGACGGGCATGAGTTCAATATGGGTAAACCCTTGATCTTTCACATAAGCAATCAATTCAGCAACCATTTCATTATAAGGTTTGAACGCGCCAAATTTTCTACGCCATGAACCAAGATGAAGTTCATAAATTAAAAGGGGTTCTTGATAACTTTTCTTTTTGACATAAAACCATTCTTGGTCTTTCCATGGATAACCGTTGATTTCATAAACCTTGGATGCAGTACCTGGTCTTACTTCCGCGTAATAGCCAAAAGGATCTGATTTGTAAAGGATGCGGTGATCTTGCGTATGGATTTCATATTTATACATCTTGTAGCTCTGATCTCCAGGGATTTCAATGCGATAAAAGCCCATATGATGAATTTTAGTTAAAACATGTTTCCATCCTTCATAATTGTTAAATTCAGCAGCCAAACGAACTTCTTTGGCATTCGGTGCGTAAACTGTAAATTCCGTAGCAACAATCTCTTTTTGATCATTTCTAATCAGATGCGCACCTAAAAATGCGTGCAACCTGTCATGTTGACCGAGTAAAAATGAATTGACATCGTGATCTGAAATCAAACGCATACCATCACTCCTTTATTTTTTGAGCTTAACAATATAAATACCAGGTTTATCGACATACATGTCTGTTTCTTCAGTTAAGACGTTTTGGGAAGGAAAAATAAGTGTCCCCTCGTGTAGAGGAAACTTTTCAATCCCCGTTTCGCACTTGATGTAGTGTCTTAAAATCTCACGGTGATTTTCAAGTTCATAAATAATGATGTTTTGTTCTCTTCTCATCTTAACATGTGCATCATACGTTGTCATGCGGTAAAGGCTATGTCGTTTTCTAATCTTTAGTAATTTCTTTAATTTGTCCACTGCTTCTGTTTTAGGATTCCAAATGATTTGGTTAATGGCATCCGGACTGTTATAGGAATTTTCAACACCCATTTTGGTGCGATAAAACTCTTGACCTGCATGATAAAACGGAACACCTTGTGAGATTGCAATCAGATGATTTGCAAAATCTTGGTAGACTTTAAAGGATTCCTTTTCAAAACCACTTGATAAAAGCATTTTATCGTAGAAGGTCATATTGTCATGACATTCAACATAGTTGATGGATTGATTAGGTGATAAAAACATGTGCGGGCTGCCAATCATGGCATCCATAGCTTTGTTGATCAAGTTCTTATTACCCATTGTATACCCTAAGCCTTGCCCATGAAGTTCCCCTTTCATCGTGTTCCGATAAAAATCATTGAAATGGGCGAACCCATCAAACTGGGCTTGATTGTGCATCGATGCCCGTTGTTTGGATGGTAATTCAGATGCCATATGCCATCCTTCACCATAAAGCATGATGTAGGGATGTCTTGATTTAAGTTCTTTTTCAATCGTTTTCATCGTTTCTAGGTCTATTAAACCCATCAAGTCAAAGCGAAACCCATCGATTTGAAAGTTTTCGACAAAATGAATCAGACTATCGATGATGAGTTTTCTGACCATGTAATTTCTCGTTTCCACATCGTTTCCACAATAGGAAGCATCCGTCATTTTTTTGACTTGATTATGGCGATAAAAATAGCCTGGAACCAAAAAATCATAAGGGAATGTGAGATGGTTATAGACATGGTTATAGACGACATCCATGTTGACGCCTAACTTTAAGCGATGTGCTTCATTGATTAAAGAACGAAATTCGTTGATACGTTCATAAGGGTTTTCTGGATGTTTTGAATACCAACCTTCTACACTAAAATATGCTGATGGATTGTATCCCCAGTTGTATAAATTTTTCTTCTCTGTATCATTAACCCCTTCAAAATCATACACTGGAAGGAGCTGTAAGTGTGTCATGCCAAGTCGTTTGATGTATTGTAAAACACTGCCTTTAAGAAGTCTACTCTTTTCAGTTAAGCCATCAAATAACCCTTGGTTAGAGACATCAAGATGAATCGTCATATCTCTGACGTGCCCTTCATAGATCACCGCATCCACATAGTTTTTCAGTTTAATTGGTGTTTTTTCAATAGGGGTAAGTGCTTGCCAGTCAATGACATAAGAGCCTGTTGTCGCTTTTGCATTCGCATAAGGATCTTCGACATCAACAAACTGATCCACAAGTCTCACACGGTAATGGTATCTTTTACCATTCATGTTTCCATCAACGATGCGTTCCCAAATAGGTTCTTGATAGCTCATGGGGTAAGCGATGTCATCCACGACAACATACACTTCCTTAGCAACTGGTGTAAACACAGCAAATCTTGTGGATGAGGGTGAGTAATCATAACCTAGTTTGCCATCGTAACGAAAGCGTGCTTCAAACTCTTTCGTGAGTGTCACCAATCCAATTTCAAGCGGGTAATGAGCCCCGTTGATGAGAATCTGATCACGTAGATGAAGGTCAATAGGTCTTTCCGTTTGGAAATACTGAAAATAACCTTCATTTCTTACCCATTTGATGGTGTGGGTGGGGATTTCAATCTGGTCAATATACTGATCAGATTCAACGCGCAGTAATGTCATGCTGTCAATAAAAATTCTCATCGGATATGTTCCTTTAATGTGTCAATGATTATGGGTTTGTCAGATAAAACTATCTTTTGTTGATGAACGACAACCTCAGTTTCATCTAAAAAGTTCGTGTAAATACCATCAATGAGAGGAACTATAACTTCTTTTGCATGCTCTAAGTTAAAGATTCCTACCACAAATTGGTGCTGATACTGATAAGACATCACCACCACATCTTCTTTATGATGCATATAGGTGTGACCAAAGGCGAAAATGGGTTGTTTCTTAAAACGAGCTAATCGTGTAAAAAACGGTTCTAAACTATCCTTATCAGACCATGAAACTTCATCAAACTCAAACAAAGAAGGTTGCTTTGTTGCTTGATGTTCCATGCCTGCATAGATAAATGCTGTTCCTTTGAGGAAAAAACTTAAAGCAACCATCTGTATAAAATGGACTTCATCTCTTACTTTAGATCTAAGTCTCGGTTGATCATGATTTTCAAAGCTGCGCATCTTAATATAGTTTTTGGGATACGTCGTTTCCTGTCTTTCAATCGCTTCGATCCATAGTTTCAGCTTTTTTGGATTTTCCAAATAGGCATACATATCTTCAAAGATGTCATAATCGTATAAGATATCGAAGGCTTGATACATTTCTGCATCACTATAACATTCGAAACCTCGATCCCGCAAGTATTTAATGAAGCCTGGATGAACGGATTCGGATAACCAGATCAAATCTGGTCGAACCTGATCGATTGTCTTTCTCGCTTCAAGCCAAAAATCTAAGGGAATGAGTGGTGCGACATCACAACGAAACCCATCCACTTTGCGTGCCCAAAAATAAAGCACTTGGATCAGTTCGTCCCAAACCTCACGCACACCAAAATCAAGATCGGTGATATCACTCCAATCACCCACACGATTCGCGAGTTCTCCTTCTTGGTTACGATAGAACCAATGTGGCTGTTTATTCACATAAACACTATCTCTTGAGGTATGGTTAAAGACGATATCGATCATCACTTTCATGTCGCGTTGATGTGCTTCTTTGATGAGCAAATCAAAATCTTCCATGGTTCCTAAATCGTTATTGATTTCAAGGTAATTAACAATGGAATAAGGGCTGCCTTGGCTGCCCTTTCTCGCTTTTTTACCAATCGGATGAATCGGTAAGAGATAAATGACATCGACTCCTAAAGACTTGATCCGATCGAGATCTTTGATAACACCTTGGATGTTATGTGTCTTGGAATGTTGTCTTGGAAAAACTTGGTAAATCGTTTGCGTCCTTAAGAGAAGGTCGGTTTGTTTTGCCATCCAAAATCACCTCTTTAAAATGTGATCTTCTTTAATTTCCAAATGTCATTATTATATTGTTCGATGGTGCGGTCTGATGTAAAGTAACCTGAATTTGCAATGTTTGAAATCGACATCGCTAACCATCTGGTTCTGTTCTTATACGCACTGTTGGCAACTTCATGTGCTTTGACATAACTTGCAAAATCTTTCATGACTAAGAAATAGTCTGAGTTTAATAAGGCATTTAAGATGTAGTCAAAGTGTTGTGGGTTTGGATTAAGTTTACGAATAAACTGGAACACTTGTTGCAAACGTGGGTCTTGATCAAAGATTTCTCTTGGCTTGTAGCCATTAAATGTGTAAAGTTTGGTAACTTCTTCAGCGGATAAACCGAAGATAATTTCATTTTCATATCCGGCTTTTTCGACGATTTCAACGTTTGCACCATCCATGGTACCAATCGTGATTGCGCCATTCATCATAAACTTCATGTTTCCTGTTCCAGAAGCTTCTTTGGTTGCGGTTGAAATTTGTTCAGATAAATCAGCTGCTGGCATGATGTATTCTGCATAAGTAACGTTATAATTTCTGACAAAGACAACTTTAAGTAAATCGTTGGTCTCAGGGTCGTTGTTGATCACATCAGCAACCGTATCAATCAGTTCAATGATTGATTTAGCCATATGATAGGAAGGTGCTGCTTTCGCACCAAAAATGAAGGAATGTGGGAAATAGGCTTCTTTAAAAGAACTATCTTTTTTAAGGCGTTGATAAACATAGATGATATGAAGCACATTCAAGAGTTGACGCTTGTATTCATGGAGACGTTTGACTTGAATATCAAAGATGCTATCCACATTAAGTTCAACACCTGTATCTTCTTTGATACGTTTCGCTAACGCTTGTTTTTTAGCACGCTTCATGAGGTCAACCTTAAATTGAACATCACGATCAAAACGGTATTGATCAAACTTGACCAGTTTCGTTAAGTCTTTTCTCCACTCGTTACCGATCGTTTCATCAAGAATCGATACAAGTTCTGGATTGGTATGAATCAACCATCTACGGTGTGTTATCCCATTGGTTTTATTGTTAAACTTTAAGGGGTATAAATGATAGAAATTACGCATTTCATTATTCTTTAAAATGTTGGTATGTAATTCAGCAACCCCATTGATTGAAAATGAACCATAAATACAAATATGTGCCATACGGACATGATTTTGCCCGATCAAACTCATTAAATAAATCTGTTCACGATTGAAACGACCATCAGATTCCAAAATAAATTTAAACCTTCTGTTCATTTCAGCAACAATCTCATAAATGCGTGGTAAAAGATTTCTAAAAATATGGATATTCCATTTTTCTAAAGCTTCAGCTAAAATCGTATGGTTCGTAAACGCACAGGTACGTTGTGTGATATGCCATGCTTCCTCATAACCGATACCTTCTTCATCCATTAAAATGCGCATCATCTCTGGAATCACAAGGGTAGGATGGGTATCATTGATTTGGAATGTGAAATAATCAGGAAGGGTTCGAACATCACGCCCTAAAGCTTTATGTTCATTCATGGCTGCTTTTACACCTGCTGCACTAAACACATAGGATTGCATTAAACGTAAAGACTTGCCATCTTCGGTCGAATCATCTGGATAGAGCGCATCAGTGATCTTACGTGTCATTTGAACGTATTCTTCACTCTTGATTTCTTGTTTATCTGAAGGCTCTGTTGACCATAAACGAAGGGTTGTCACGACACCATTTTGATCGCCGACGATTTTCACATCATAAGGAACTGCCTTGATCCATTGGGGGTTAATCAAACGTGTGTGTTCAACATAACCAAATAACGGAATTTGAATCGCATCTTCATCCACACGTTTTTCCCAAACAAAGGGTTTATTTAACCATGGATCGGGAAATTCAACTTGTTTATGGTTTTTAATGTCTTGGACAAAAAAGCCATGTTGGTAGCGCAGTGAATTACCATAGAGTGGCAAACCGATCGATGCTGCTGAATCTAAGAAACATGCAGCAAGTCTTCCTAAACCACCGTTACCAAGCCCTGCATCGCTTTCTGCATTCTCAACTTCGTTTAAATCTAAACCCCAGTCATCAAAAGCCTCTTTCACGACTTGGTAATGACCACTATTAAATAAGTTGTTGGTAATTAAGCGTCCCATCAAAAACTCCATTGAAAAATAGATCGTCTTTTTCAATCCTTGATTTTTAACAGTTTCTGTGGTTTTTCTTAAATCATTTTCAAGTGCTCCATCGAGCATTTTAGCAAGAATGGTGTAGCGTTGTTCTATCGATGATGCTTCAAGTGACACCTGATAGGTCTCATTTAGACCATTCAAAAATGCCTGCTTAAAGGCTTGTTTATCGTTAAATGATGTTTTCATTGTCGTCTCCTTAAGTTAATATACATTCTTATATTAACATATTTCGAAGTATTGTTAGTTATGCCACCGTTTACATATTAGAATTATGTGTAACTTACGCAAAAAAAGGTATGCATCAGCATACCTTTTACATTGCAATATCGGATTTATTTCTTGATTAATGCGAATGCTTGAGAAGATTCAAACTTCACATAAACGAAATAGTATGTTCCAGCTTCCATAGCAACAGGATTGTCATTCCAACCGCCTGCTTGGTCAACGTTTTCTTCAACGAATGGTGGAATATAGAATGTGTCAGGTGTTAAGTTTTCCATCTTACCTGATTCTGGGCTTTGTCCCCACCAGTTTGGAATTTCTTCACCAGCGTCTGTGCGAATCATCTTCACTGTTAAATTACCGTTTAGAACTTTTTCAACGCCATTAATCTTATAAGTTACTGTCCAACCTGCATCACCAGCTGGTAATGTGATTTCGAGTAAATAGATATATTTAGCACCTTTAGTTTCGTTAACGATTGACTTAATTCTTTCGTCGTTACGAGCGATTGCAGCCATCTTGTAATTTTCATTACCAACGGCGTCTGCCCAACCTGCAAACTGACCTGTAGCATAGTAGTCATGTGCTTCATCCACTAAAACTGTACCGCTAACACAACCAACTAATGCAAATGCTCCGAATAATGCAACTAACAATAATACGAGCTTTTTCATAGTATCCTCTCCTTTTTCATTTGAAATAAGCGCTTTCATTATATCATTTTATTTAACTTAATGACAATCTTTTATCCATTTAATCCAATGTGAAACCGTTATTTTATTATCACACTGGTCAATGGACCGACGGTTAAGACGTTTCCGTTCAAGGATGCAGTGCTTTGTCCTGCATACCCTCTTACCACCACAAATGGGTGATTTGTGTATAAACTTAAGTCTATTTGAATCTCTGTCATCCCTGTATTATGGAATACACCAACTGTACTTCCTTGATAGGTTGATAGGAACCCACCGAACGTAGAATAACCATCAAAATTTAAGATGGTATACGTACCTCTAGCAATTTCTGGATTCGCTTCACGTAGTAAGATGACACGCTTGTAGTGATTGTAAATACTTTGCTCATCGGCTAATTGACTTCTCACAGTGCCATTGGTCTGACGATCGATACTGTAGCTAGAACCAACAGGATCTTTGACACTATCTTTATCGCCCCATAGCATGGCTAATCGTCTGTTCGCATCGGTATTTTCTGTTCCACGGCTACCCTTCATCCCAATTTCTTCACCGTAATACAAGAATGGGGTCCCATAAGTCCAAATGTAGAGGTTTGCAGCCATCTGCATTCTTCCATCTGGAACAGAAAGATATCCCGCAGCTCTGTTCATGTCGTGATTTGAGATAAAAGGCTGTAAAATCGCTTCAGGATTAACCGAAGTGATCAGGTTGCGATAAGAACCCAAGTATTGAACAAAACTGTTTACAGACTCAATACCGTTTGCGGTTAAAGAAACCATTCCTTCGGATTGGGCCATTCCAAAATCAAAGTTGCTAAACGATTCGTAGTAGGTCGCGATTTGAATATCTGGAGACCACGTTTCACCAACAACATAAGCATCTGGTTTAATTTTTTTGACTTCATCCATGAACCAGTTCCAAAATGCAACATTTTTTCCGTGTTCATTGAAGTAAACATACTTTGTTGCATCCAATCTAAATCCAGAAACGCCTAAGTCAAACCAAAACTCTAAAATGGAAATGATTTCTTGACGAACAAGATCACTGTCCATGTTGAGCTCAGGCATTTGATCAGAGAAATTTCCTTCGTAATATAGATCTCCTTCAAAAGGATAATAGGTTCGCCCTGGAATACGTTCATCAGCTGTTTTGAGTGAATAATATTCTAAATAGGGGGAATCAAAGTTACCTTCCTTATAAGCCGTTCTTGCTGCTCGAAACCAATCGTGATAAACAGAGGTATGGTTTAGGACGAGGTCGATGATAATGTTTATCCCGCGTTCACTTGCTTTTTCAGTTAGTTCTTTAAAGTCTTCGATGGTTCCATAAACTGGATCTACCGATTTGTAGTCTCTGACATCGTATTTATGATAACTCGGCGATTTCATGATTGGCATCAGCCACAAACCCGTGACACCTAAACTTTTACCAGATGAAAAATCACCATCGTTTAAGTAGTCTAGGCGATTGATGAGCCCTCTTAAATCCCCGATACCATCTTTGTTAGAATCAGAAAATGCACCGACAAAGATTTCATAGTACACACGATATAAGTCATCCTGGTAATTGATGGTTAGATCATCAAAGACAACCTCATGTTCTTTGGGTTTACATGAGACAAGCCCTGTAATGAAACCTAAAAGAACGAAAAATAGTAAAATCTTTTTCATTGATTAACCTTTCACTGCGCCGGCAGTAACGCCTTCAACATAATATTTTTGCATCGATAGGAAGAGTGCAACAATCGGTACGGCAACAATCACGCTACCTGCAGCAAACATGGTAAACCGGTTGGGGTCAACCGTTGACTGTGATCCATAAAGCATCGTATATAAGCCGACAGCTACCGTATGAAGTTGAGAGTTTGTCTCTCCCAAGATGACCCTGGCGAAAATAAAGTCCATCCAAGGTCCTGTAAATGACAACAATGCCGTGTAGATAATGATGGGTTTTGACAGTGGAATAATGATTTTTCTAAAGATTTGGAAATTGGTTGCACCATCGAGTCGTGCGGATTCAATGAGTGAATTTGGTATTAAATCAAAGAAACCTTTAGCCACATAGAACCCTAAACCTGCACCTGCTGAATACGCGAGAATTAAGGCGAACAAGGTTTGTGTTAAATTCATTGCTTTTAAAATATAGTAAATGGCAATGATGGACATAAAACCTGGAAACATCCCTAAAATAAGGGCGATGTTTAAGAAACTCTTTCTCGCTTTAAACTTTAGTTTACTCATGACGTAAGCAACCGATAACGTTAACGTCGTTGAGATTAAAAACGAAATCACCGAAACGAACAAGGTGTTCATAAACCAACGAGGAAATAAGGTGTTGTTAAAGAGATTGACAAAGTTATCAAAACCTACACCTTTAGGGAAATAGTTCGAGACGACAATACCAATCAATTGACCTTGGTCATTATACTCTGTTCTGAAGGCTGATAAAACAATCCATAAAACAGGATACATCCAAATGATGGACATGATGACTAACGTCGCATAACCAGAAATGGTTGAGATCAGTTCTTGACGTTTAACGCTTTTAAATTTTTTAGGTTTAGCGTCAACATTTCTCATTGGAACGCCTCCTCTTCTTTATAGGCTTTACTCTTACGATAGGAGAGTAATGTACCGGTTGCTGTAATTAAGAAAGTGAAAATCCCGATCACAGAACCCATGTTATATTCATTTTCATCAATGGTTAACTTATAAAGCCATGTGACAAGCAAATCGGTTGATCCTGCTTTATAACCACCTCCAACGGCTGGTCCACCACCCGTTAATAAGAAGATGATATTAAAACTTGTGATGTTACCAACAAAACTTGTAATCAAATAGGGTGTGGTCACAAATACGATGTAGGGAATCGTAATACTGATAAATGCTTGACGTTTTGTCGCACCATCGATTTGGGCAGCTTCGTATAAATCTGATGGAATATTCATCAAAATTCCTGAAGTCATTAACATGGTATATGGAATACCAACCCATAAATTAATCAATAAGACAGAAGCTCTTGCGGTTATGGGGTTTGTCGCTGTACCCAAGAAGGACACGGGACGATCCGTTAAACCAATCATCATCAGCATATTATTCACTGGACCGTATTCAGATAAAATACTTCTAACGGCAAGTAGTGATAAAAACTGTGGAATCGCAATCGTTAAAATAAAGACTGTACGCCATAGTTTTTTAAGCTTAATCGTTTTCTTATTGATGAGTAAAGCTAATAAAATACCTGCAATATAGTTCGAAAATGTAGCGAAAAACGCCCACACCAAGGTCCAGCTTAAGACAGGAAAGAAACGAACTGCGACTTCCCCTTGGCCTGTGAAAACACTCTTAAAGTTTTCAAAACCAACCCAGTCAAACAGTACCTGTCCTGCTGGATGTTGCGCATCAAAATTGGTGAATGCGATTAAAATCATAAAGACTGTAGGTAAAATGGTGAAGACCACAATACCTAAAATCGCAGGGGTTAACATCGTGACGTGGAATCTTGAATCAAGAAGGTCCGCTAAATCCTCTTTAAATGTTAAAACCTTTTTACCATCTCTAATGAGCATATCATTGTGATATGAACTGCTGATATTAGAGAGATATCCTGCAATAAACATGCCGATCAAACCCAGTGTAATGACACCAAAAAGCATCATCAACATCGAGTTATCGGTTGGTGTAAACACGTCACCTGGCTCTGTACCTAATGTAATAAAGTTCGTGATAGCTTTAAAACCAATAGGCGTTCCATTGACCGTTGGTGAAGTGAACATGATAAAAAAGAAACCTAATTGGATGAATAAATAAATCATCCCTTTCACAATTTGTTTACGTGCGAGTTGTCCAAAACCCATGATAAAGTGTGATACTTTCGTAGAAACACTTGCATCCATGAACCGTTTTCCAAAACGCACAAATCTTTTCTTCACACCTAAAACAAAGCGCAGAAGGCCACGGTAGATACCGTAGCCAAAGCTTTTCAAAGATTTAAGGATGGAGGAAAAGATGGTTTGAATTACATTTTGCTTTGACGCATTTCGATCATTCATTGTATCCTCCTCAAACAATAACCGCTATGGATTATGCCTTGTTTCCTGTCTTCCAAATATTTTCTACAATTTGTAATTGCGCCTTGATCTGTGCGAATGTTGTGAATAAACCAGTTTGTGTACCGGATTTGTTTTCAAGGATTTCTAAAATTAAATCTGGACCGCCCTTTGAATAGTAATAGAAATTGAAACGGTTATCAAAACCAAAAGGTTGTGGAATACCATTTTCAAACATTTCAATTTGTGCAGAAGCGAGTTTTGCTTCCAGTGTGTTTCCAGACATGGATTCAAATTCAACAGCTGCATTCTTGTATGCAGGTAAATTTTGAACTTCGATATAAGATTGTTCTTGAACTTCTTTGCTAGATAGGTATTTAACGATATCTTGTAAGAATTCTTGATATTTGCTATTCTTCTTCATGACAAACATCTTCGCATCAGCAAATGTACCTGATTGGAAGACTGTTCCTGCTGCAACGGTACCATAAGCATCTTCTGCTGTGATCGTGAATGTTGGAAGTTTAACAATACCTAATTTGCTTCCAAGTGCTGCAGATGCTGCATTATAATGCCATGCGCCTGAAATAACAGATAAAGAAATACCGTCTTTAAGTTCAATTTGCCATCCAGAGTCTGTTGGACGCTTTGGACCATTTGGATCAGTAAAGAAACGTTGACCCCACTTCATAATGGACACCATATCATCACCGGTAGCAAAGTTGTTTTCAAGACTTCCACCTTCATATAATTTAAGTGAGGTTTGTCCTGTTGCTGCATTTCTAGCAAGTAGTAAGAATGAATTGTTGAATCCATCTGTACCTGTTAAGGATAAGGCTTGTTTGTTAACTGCTTTTGCAGCTGCTAAAATACCTTCCCATGTTTGAACTTGTTCTTCAGTGATTAAATCTTTGTTGTAATAAAGGACAAGTGCTTGAGCAATGTATGGAATACCAAAGGTGTATGTTTGGCCACCAACTTGACCCTTAATAACGTTTTTAAATGATTCAGGATTATCGTTTTCAATTTGCGCTAAAAGGTCTGCATCAGTCACAGGAGCAATACTGCTTGAACCTGCAATGAGCTTGCCTAAATTATCGTGCGCTACAGTGAAAATGTCTGGACCAGCTTCTGTATCTTCTAAGAATGTTGCTGCTGCAGAACCTGTATCCGCACCTTTAACTAATATGGTGTGTGGAAATGCTTCACCGTTTGCAGTTTCATATGCTGCTAGGTAATCTTCAATCACACCTTGGTAGAATTCAACAGATTCTGTACCAACCCAAATGGTTAGTGGTGCATCTTTTTTACATCCGACAAGCACAAAGACGGATGCTAAGATTAAAAGTAATGACAATAGTTTTCTATTCATGATTTCCTCTCCTTCATTTCATGAAATTCTGCCTTCATTCTACCATTGAAGATTAGATTATGCAAGCGTTTACCTTGGAGAGCAACAGTTTACTTTTATACGATTTTATAGTATGATGAAAGCGATTTATGAACTGCTGATAGATACTGTTTTTCGTATCGATCTGATCGAAATATATCAGTTTATAGGAGAGGAAAAAGCATGAAAAAATTATTGATTTTTGTCTTTATGATGCCATTAATCGCCTTGTTATTCAATCTGGCGATTCAGGCTCAAACCGTTACCGATGTGTATGTACATTACTATCGGTACCAAGGAGACTATACAGACTGGAATTTATGGGTTTGGAAAAGTAAACCGGTCTCACAAGACGGAGCAAGCTACACTTTCAGTCAAGATGATACCGCTACCACTTTCAACTATGGTGGTGTTGTCACGAAAATTACGTTAACCGGAGATCTTGATGGCACAACTGAACTTGGGTTTATCGTGAGAAAAGGAGATTGGGCACAAAAAGATATTGATAACGACAGATTTATTGTGATCCCTGCAAACCATTCCAGCAATGAACTCCATGTTTACCTTGTTGAAGGTGATGCAAGTGTTGGTTACTCGATGACCGATCCAAATGGACCTGATAAAAGCCCTAAAATAAAAAGAGCTTATTTTGAACAGCTTAATCGTATTTACTTTGTATCGACAGAGTTGTTAAGTGTTGATAACATCAGCGTATACAAAGATGATGTTTTAGTTCCTACAACTGAAAAATCGGTTGACGGATTAACTGGCTATATTGTTTTAAGTGAAGATGTAGATTTCTCAAAATCCTATGAGATTGAAGCCAAATTTAGTGATAATTCAACCAAACGCCTTGAAGTGACTTATGATGGCATCTATGATTCCGAAGAATTTGAATCTGCTTTTGGTTATGAAGGAAATGATTTGGGAGCGATCGTTTCCAATGGTAAAACGACATTCCGTTTATGGGCACCTGTGTCCACTTCTGTTTCACTCAATCTCTATGCATCAGGGACAACCGCTCGTTATGGAGGAACCGATATACCCACTCAAGTGATTCCAATGATGAAGGCAGAAAAAGGAACGTTCTTTGT
Source organism: Acholeplasmataceae bacterium UBA5769 (assembly GCA_002418725.1). Taxonomy (GTDB): domain Bacteria; phylum Bacillota_I; class Bacilli_A; order Acholeplasmatales; family Acholeplasmataceae; genus Peloplasma. Next base: position 30,389 of record DIER01000017.1, on the reverse strand, counting down.
TGAACTTAATCAATCCTTACACGGAACTTATTACACCTATACGGTGACCAATGGTTCAACCTCACATGAAGTGATTGATCCTTATGCCGTCAGTTCAGGTGTGAATGGACAACGTGGTTTAGTGGTTGATTTTAATGAAATTAATCCTGAAGGATTTGTCTATAACGATCGTCCAAACAACATGACATCCTACACGGATGCCATCATTTATGAGCTTCATGTTAGAGATTTAACGTCTCATTCCAGTTGGAACGGAAGCGAAGAGAATCGTGGCAAGTACTTGGGTTTAATCGAAAAAGGAACGACGTACAATGGTGTCACGACAGGATTTGATCATATCGTTGAACTCGGTGTTACACATGTCCAACTACTTCCATTCTTTGATTATGGTGTCGTGGATGAAACACGCGTGGGTGAAGAAGGCTATAATGCATTCAACTGGGGCTATATGCCGCTTAACTTCAATGTGTTAGAAGGTACTTTTTCGAAAGACCCCTATGATGGATTATCCCGTATTGTTGAAATGAAACAAGTGATCCAAGCATTCCATGAAGCAAATATTCGGATCAACATGGATGTTGTTTATAACCATACTGGATTATCTGCAGATTCTAATCTTCATTTAATCATTCCTGGATATTATCATCGAAAGACAGAATCTGGGGCATTTTCTAATGGTTCTGGAACTGGCAATGAAACAGCATCTGAACGATATATGGTAAGAAAATATTTTGTAGATTCCCTTCTTTTCTGGGCAACAGAATATAACATGTCAGGATTCAGATTCGACCTGATGGCACTTCATGATATCGAAACGATGCAACAAATCGCAAATGAACTTCACCAAATTGATCCAACCATCATGGTGTATGGTGAACCTTGGATGGGTGGTACATCACCACTTCCAGCAAGTGAGCAAGCAGGTAAAGCAAATCTTTACTTAATTGATGGTGTCGGTGCATTTAACGATGATTTACGCGATGGCGTGAAAGGTTCTGTTTTCGCAAGAGCTGAAGGTGGGTTCATTCAAGGTGGATTTACCAATACCTTTATCAATCGTGTGCGTTATGGTATCGCCGGAGGTGTTGCACATCCTCAAGTGACTGGTTCACTTCTTTCCAATCAACGCATTTGGCATACAGAACCAACCAAGACAATCAACTACGTGACTGCTCATGATAACAATACTTTATACGATAAACTTTATCAAACCTTAGAAGAAAAAGGCGATTTATCTTATATTCCTGCCATGATGAAACAAGCGAACGCGATGGTTCTCCTCGCTCAAGGTGTATCCTTCCTCCATGCAGGTGATGAATTCATGAGAAGTAAACCTGCAGCAAATGGTAAAGGCTTTGATCATAACAGTTATCAATCACCTGATTCAGTCAATCAAATGCGTTGGGATTTAAAAGCGAGAGAACAAGAAATGGCAATCTTTGAATACTATAAAGATCTGATTGCATTTAGAAAAAACCATCCTGCATTACGTATGACCACTTCTGCTGAAATCATCGCGAACCTCACGTTTGTGTATACAGATGTCACAGGAATTATGGCATACCAATTAACACGTGGTTCTACAGGCGATAGTTTTGAAGAGATGCTCATCATTCATAATGCGAATCGTAAAAACAGTAAACTCAAGCTGCCTACAGGTGGTGGTTGGGTTCTTGTGGGTAATCAAGACGGCTTATCCGATGAAGCCATTTGGCCTTATGAAGGTGGTTCACGCATCACTGTCTCTGCAAATTCAACTTATGTTTTATATCGTGATACAACCATTGGCGATTACGATGCAACACCCTTGATTATTGCAATCACAGCGGGTAGTGTTGTCCTCCTCGGTGGTGGTGCATTTGTCACCTGGTATTTCCTTAAAAAGAAAAAAGCTATCGTTGCTTAAGTATATGAAAAAAAGCAAACCTCATCTTGAGCGTTTGCTTTTTTGTTTGTGTTACGCAATGTCTTCTTCTCTCGTCACATGATAAGAAACAGGTGTCAGAACAATGGGGCGGTCCATAGAGAATGTTGAATAATACTTGGCTTGCTCTCTTAATACAGTTTCAAGTAAATCACGAATCAGAATGCCTGTATCTACGGGGTCAACACCATGGATAAAAGGATTATCGAGTTTATCGAAGATGTAGTCGTTGGTTGCGACCTTGTAATAAACATCATTTTTTAAGGTTGAAAGAGATAGTCCATCTTTAAAACTTAACGCATCATAAGAGTTGGCGTAATCTTTGATGTCACTACCTGACAGATAAACATATTTTACCCGATTATCAAAGGGGAAGATCTCATAGAGGGTCGCGACTGTGATGGCTTGATTTTGACTTAATTCAGTTCGCGTACCACCATAATTATGGATACCGATATCAGCATTCACACTCAAACGAATAAGCGCTGCCATGTAGTTTGTTAAATCATTTTTACTGTAATACGAACTTGATGTTAAGATGACTTCGTTAAGAAGGCTATCAATAGCAAGTTTATACTCATTAATGATGGCTTGAACTTCGGTTTGACTCGTTGCTAATCTGCTATCTCTTGTGATGTGGTCACTTGCGGTGGATGAAGATTGTGTAGGATGCAAGTTTGTGAGTGAAAAATCAATCACTGAACCATTTGAAACGGTTAGGGAGACACGTCCTACATACTCTCCGTTAGCTTTTGATTGAATCACCGGTACATCTAAACCATCACGAGAAATGGTTTGTGTATATCTTGAATGGGTATGGCCATTAAAAATAGCATCTATTTTATTGTTTCCAGATAATGCTGCGATTTGACTATTGGTATAATCTGATCTCCCATGAATAACCGCTAAAACAACATCTACATCTTCATTCGTTCTTAAATGTTCAGCGTAATGACCTGCCCAAATAATGGGATCGTCGAACACATAGGGCATAATTCTTGCTGTGGCGATTGAACTTTCTAAGCCATAGCCCATGAGACCAATGACACCAACTTTGATATTACCTTTTTCGATGATGGTATACGCATCGACAAAATCTGGTCTTTCCATCGTATCTTTTCTAAAAATGTTTGCTCCCAGTGCTGGGAAATCTGCTTTAAGGTCGGTGGATGCTTCGTTAAAGTAGTTTGTCACCACATCTAAACCCCAGTCGAATTCATGGTTTCCTAAAACAAAAGCATCTAAACCCATCTTGTTGAGTGCATGAATCATCGATGCACCATAATAGTAGTTTGATAGAATGTTGCCTTGTAAAAGGTCTCCACCACCAAGAAATAAGGTGTTGTTAGGATTCTTTTGTTTGGCATCCATCACAAGGTTACCAATATAGGATAAGCCCAATTGATTCCCGTTTTTCTCAATAGCGCCATGCGTATCGTTGATGTAATATATATCAAGAATCTCATTTTCAGCAGCAATCACTTGAACATAAATCGTCACTTTAACTACATGTCCGTCTTTATCTGTAACGGTGTAAGTAACAGGGTAACTGCCTTCAACGTTCCAGTTGACTAAAGTGTCATCCATAACGATCATTGATGTGAGATCGCCATCTTCATCGTCTAGTGCTTGAACACCGCTTTTTAAATCAGGTCTATCTTGTCCAATGCTATAATTGATATCTGAATGTCCTGTGATGACAGGTTTATTGCCATTTTGTTGACATCCAAATAGGGTGATCATCGATGTGATCCATAAAATCAATATAATTATCTTTTTCATTATGCTTTCCGTCCTTTGCAAAGGTATTATAACATAGTTATGATATGAATTTATTTATTTTATTTTTTTATGTTATAATGACATTCGTGAGGTGACATGATGAAAAAACCACATCATTTATTTGAACTATTTTGGGAGTTTTTTAAAATCGGTGCTGTAACCTTTGGTGGTGGATTAGCGATGATGCCTATCATGAGACGCGCCGTTGTTGAGCATAAACAGTGGGTTCATGATGATGATATCATTAAAATTCTCGTGATTTCAGAATCTACACCTGGGGTTTTTGCTGTGAATGCTGCAACGTTCATCGGTTATAAAATCGGTGGCTTTTTCGGTGCATTAGCTGCAACTCTAGGTGTCATTATTCCCAGTTTAATCACGATTTCTATCATTTCATTTTTCATTTTACAATTTAAAGAGTTAACACTCGTTTCATATGCTTTTTATGGCATTCAAGTTGCGGTAGGCTTATTGATATTTAAAGCTGCCTTAAAATTATCTAAGAAAATTCATTTTGATGCCTTTGCTTGGATCGTATTATTTAGTGCTATTTTCTTTGCAACATTCACCAACATTAATGTTTTATATCTCTTGTTAGTAGGGGCTATTTTAGGCATTATCTATGGCTCAATTGAAAGTCTAAAGGAGGTCAAAAAAGCATGATCTTAGAACTTTTAAACCTCGCTTGGATTTTCTTTAAGATTGGCCTATTCACCTTTGGTGGTGGCTACGCGATGATTCCGTTGATGGAGTCTGAGCTTGTGAGTAGAAATTTAATTGACATCAATACACTGTATGATTTTATCGGCATTGCAGAGTCTACACCTGGCCCCATTGCCATCAATATGGCAACATTCATTGGCAACCATGCCATGGTTGATTATGGTATCCTCGCGCGCATTTTAGGCTCCATGGTAATGACAACCGCTGTCGCACTACCATCATTTATCATTATCCTTTTAATCGCTTCACTGGGCAGTAAATTGCTTGAGAGTAAGTTGGTTACTGAAGCATTCAAAGGCTTAAAGCCTACCGTTATTGGCTTAATTTTGAGTGTCTCTGTGGGCTTGCTCATTCGTCTTGTTTTTCCATTAGTCTCCTTTAAAACGTTGAGTTTTGATTTTTCATCTTTTAAGTATCAAAGTTTAATCATCTTTGCTCTATTGGTTATGATTACCTTTTATTGGAAAAAAATATCTCCCATTAAACTGATCTTGATCTCTGCCATCTTAGGTATCATCATGTATACGATTTTATGAAAGAAAAAGTTAAAGATTTATCTTGGCTAAAACATGAGTTGATTGCACATCGTGGTTTTCACTCCAAAGATGGTCTCATCCCGGAAAATTCCTGGCTCGCCTTTGATTTAGCGATGAAACACGGTTATGCCATCGAATGTGATGTGAATGTTTTAAAGGATGGGACTGCTGTTGTTTTTCATGATCCGGATTTAAAACGCTTATGTCATGATCAAAGACTTTTAGAAGAGGTCACTTGGGATGAAGTGAAACAATTCAAACTATTAAACACCGAAGAAACTATCCTTACTTTACAGGATTTATTGGGTCGGATCAACGGAAAAAAACCACTCCTTATTGAGCTAAAACCTCATGGTAATGTTGCCTTGCTATGTAAGTCAGTGATGGCAGTATTAAAAGACTATCAAGGTTTGTACGCACTCTTCTCCTTTCACCCAAAAGTGGTTTACTACTTAAAAAAACATCACCCAGAGGTGATTAGAGGACAGATTGCTGAATATTTTAAGACGAATCAAAACATGCCCAAAATCATCAAATGGATGATGAAAAACATGGTATTCAACAGATTTACAAAACCTGATTTCGTCTCCTATAGTGTTCATGATTTACCCAATAAAAAGCTTGATCGACTTAAAGCAAGAGGGATGACGATTATCAGTTATGCAGCACAAAATCAAAAGGAATTTGATCACGTGCTTAACCATTATGATAATGTTGTATTTGAATATTTTAAACCTAAACAAAAGGGCGATGTGTAATCACCCTTTAAGTTTAGTCCATATCCAAATCAAAATTTTCTAAGATGGATTTCTTCTCAGCAACAGCATCGCCGTGTTTCGTTAAGAACATCGTGATGAAAGCCGATGCAACAAACAATGTTGCATAAGGGAAGAGCACCTTAGGATGAATCATATCCATGAAGAAACCTGATAAAATAGGAGTTAAAATTTGTGCCGCCATAGAGAATGCATAATAGTAACCGGTATATTTACCGACGTTTGAACCTTTGGCAAGTTCAACCACCATGGGGTAGGAGTTGACGTTAATGGTTGCCCAACCGATACCCGTTAACCCAAAGACAATAAACATCACCCATCCAGTATCTTTACTTAAGAAAAAGACTGAACCGAAACATAAGGTTAAGAGCACAATACCCGCGAGAATCGTCTTTTTACGACCAATCTTGGTCGATAAAATACCGATAGGGATAAACGCGATGATCGCGGTAACGTTTGCTACTAATAAAGGTAACGTAAATGATGGTAATTGCAAAATTTTTGGCGCATAGTCAGAAACTTTCGTCATGACCGCGTTATATCCCATAAACCATAGGAATACCGAGAATAAGATAAGGTATAACGATAACTTTTTGTCTTTTGGAAGATCGTGCATATCGTGTACATCTTCTTCGCTTTCCACTAAACCAAAAGCTTCATCATCTTTGACTTTTTCTTCAACCAACTTAGGTTCTCTAACTTTCCAAAGGAAGAAACCTAAAACCAAAAGCATGATGACACCTACACTAATAAATGCACCGGTATAGTGTACATAAGAGCGTCCACCAAGTCCTAATATCGTAAGTAGGATCAATGATGTCACACCTGCGGCTGCCCCCATCAAATTGATGATGGCATTGGCTTTCGAGCGCAGAGGTTTCATCGTCACATCAGGCATCAACGAAACTGCAGGAGAACGGAAGATCGACATCGCAACAAGTGCAATTAAGAGAATTCCCACAAAAACAACAAAGTTTACGGGGTTTGCTGCAGTAACCTGCCAAGCAAGTTCACTTAAATATCTGTGATAATAACCATCCAAATAAGATAACTCAATGGCATCAAGATCTTCTGATAAACCATTATCTGTAATTAATTTGGTCATCGGTTGATAAACAGATTCCAAATAACGATCATAGGTTTTATCATCAATATCACCAGCAACTTTAGCTGCTGTACGATCTGCATGCATCTCAGCGATGAGTGCAGACCAGAAAATAGGTTCTTTTCTGAGATTATCAGACGAATCACTAATCCATTCATACTTCTCAATAATTGCGGTTTCTTGAATGCGTGCGGTTTGTATATTATCAACAAAAGACAAGCCGATAAATGCAAATGCAGCGACGACAGTGCCCACAATCACATAAGGGGTACGACGCCCCAACTTATGATTGGTTTTATCCGAAATGGCTCCAAAGAGTGGTAGCATGAAAAGTGCGAGCACATTATCAAGTGCCATGACGACCCCAGACCAGGTTTGGTTAAGACCAAACTTATCAATCAATATCTTCGTGATGATAGAGTCATAAGTCTGCCAGAAAATGGTAATGATGAAAAATGCGAGTCCAACGTAAAACGTCTTTTTGTAATCAAGTTTCATAAATTCACCTTATCTATTCTATTTTTTAATATGCTTGTAGATATTATAGCATGATAATAAAGTGATTTCACTTAGTTCGTGTCAAAAGAAAGTAAATAGCGAAAAAAAAGGAGACTACACGAGAGTCTCCTTTGGTTGTTTCATATTAAACTGTTTCGTAACCGACACAAAGTGCTTTTTGATTCACAGGTAACATGTTGAGCTTTTTAGCTCCCAAGAAATACTTCAAAGATTCTAAAATGACTTCTTCTTTAAAGATATCAACCTTTTTCAAATAAGCACCCAACATGACCATGTTTGCAACCTGAGGTTTATCCAGTGATTGCGCTAACTCTGTCATGGGTACGGCATATACGTTAGCATGTGGAACATCCACAGCGCGCTTAATTAATGATGAGTTAAAGAATACGTTGCCGTTATCTTTAATCTTTGTCTGGAACTTTGCTAGAGATGGTTCATTAAAGACGAGTAGATCATCTGATTTTTGAAAAACAGGTGAATGGATGGGTTTATCGCTCACGACAACCGAACAGTTTGCTGTACCGCCACGTGTTTCAGGCCCATAGGTAGGAACCCACAGACTGTATAAACCTTGCATGTTGGCTGCATAAGCAATCAATTGGCCAGTAAGCATGACACCTTGTCCACCGAATCCAGCAATACGTATCGTTCTAATCATGATTTTCCACATCCTTATACACACCGAGTGGGTAAACAGGAATCATATGATCTTTTGCCCAATCCAGTGCTTCTCTTGGCTTCATTCCCCAGTTTACAGGGCAAGTTGAAATCACTTCAACCATGGAGAAACCTTTTTTCTCTAATTGATACGTGAAAGCTTTTTTAATCGCTTTTTTTGCTTTACGAATGTTTGGAATGTCATGAAGTGAGACACGTTCAACGTAGGCTGCACCTTCAATTTGACCAAATATTTCAGAAATATGTAGTGGTGAACCATGCATTTCTTTTTGTCTACCTTGTTGTGAGGTTGTTGATACTTGGCCTAACAACGTGGTAGGAGCCATTTGGCCACCTGTCATCCCATAGGTTGCGTTGTTTGCAACAATCGCTGTGATCAGTTCCCCGCGGTTAGCCGCATGAATCGCTTCTGCAATCCCAATGGAACCAAAGTCACCATCACCTTGATAAGTGAAGACGACGCGATCTGGCAAGACACGTTTGATACCTGTTGCAGTTGCACATGCACGTCCGTGTGGTGCTTGCTGATAATCCGTGTTGATATATTCATAACTGAATACCGAACAACCAACCGATGCAATCCCAATCGATTTCCCTGTGACACCAAGTTCTTCGAGAACTTCTGCAACAAGTTTATGCAAAATTCCATGCGTACAACCTGGGCAATAGTGGGTACGTACGTCTGTCAATCCTTTTGATTTTTCATAACGGATCATATGTCTACCACCTTGTCCTCAAAGTTTAAAATGGCATCAACGATTTCTTCAGGTTCTGGAACCATACCGCCAGCACGACCGTAGAATCCAACCTTAAAACGTCCTTGATTTGATATTAAAACATCTTCAAGCATTTGTCCCATACTCATTTCTGTGACTAAAATACCCTTGCAGGTTTTCGGAATAGCGTTAAATGCTTTTCTTGGGTATGGCCATAATGAAATGGGTCTGATCATCCCCACTTTCATACCTTTCTCCCGTAAGACTTCAATAGCTGAGCGCGCAATTCTTGCTACAGTGCCATAAGCGACGATGACATAATCGGCATCTTCAACATCAATCATTTCCACTTTGACTTCATGCTTCATAACTTCCTGATACTTCTTTTGAAGATCTTTATTATGGTTTTCTTGGAATACTGGATCTAGACCCAAGGAGTTGATGATGTTTCTTCCTTCATGGAAATCAGTACCTGTTGTCGCATAAGTTTTTGGTTTAATGTCACGTTTTTTAATCGGTTTATCCATGTCAACGGATTCCATCATTTGACCGATTAAACCATCCGCTAAAATCATGACTGGATTACGATATGTATCTGCGACATCAAATGCTTCTTTCATTAAATCAACGGTTTCTTGAATCGATTCTGGTGCGAATACGATGGTATGATAATCACCATTTCCTCCTCCACGAGTCGCTTGGAAGTAATCACCTTGCGAAGGTTGAATACCGCCTAAACCGGGGCCTGCTCTCATGACAGACACGATCACACAAGGAAGTTCAGCGCCTGCTAAGTAACTGATCCCTTCTTGTTTAAGCGCAATCCCAACAGATGATGATGAGGTCATCACACGTGCACCAGCACCTGCTGCGCCATACACCATGTTGATTGCTGCAACTTCAGATTCAGCTTGGACAAAAACACGTCCTTTTTCAGTTAAATACTTGGATAAATATTCCGGAATTTCATTTTGAGGGGTAATCGGATAACCGAAGAATGCATCACATCCTGCTGCCACAGCTGCGAGCGCAATCGCTTCGTTTCCTTTCATCAGCACTTTACTCACGCTTCTAAGACCTCCACTTTAATGACGGAATCTGGACAAACAATGGCACATTGTGCGCATGCGATGCACTTGTCCATATCACTAACTGAAATAAGGTTATAACCATGTGAATTGATACGTTCTTTATCCAAGGATAAGATATCGACTGGACAGAATGTCACACAGAGTTCACAACCTTTGCATGACTCATTGTCGAAAGTTAATCTTCCTTTTTTCACAACTTCACTCCCTATCTCTTAATATAATTATCTTGTACGTTATTAATGGTTTCGATACGTTTCTTAGCAAACACTTTTGCTGCCTGTTGTGTATGAATGTTTTCGTTATCTGCAATCTTAAAGATTTCAAGTAAACGATCATAAATCTTTTCGATATCTCTGGTTGCACGTCCAACGTTATATTCTTTTAATTCATGGTAAACGTTGATAAGTCCACCAGCGTTAATCACGAAGTCAGGTGCATATAGGATACCTTTATCCTTAATCATGTTGCCATGAATGTCTTCATCAAGTAAAACGTTATTGGCTGTACCAGCGATAACCTTTGCTTTGATTTGTGGAACAGATTCATCATTTAACACACCACCGAGGGCACATGGAACGATGACATCCACGTTGAGACCAAAATAGTTCTTTGGTTCAACATACTCCACATCTGGATGTTCTCTTCTCATGCGTTCGATATGTTTAGGATTGATTTCAGAAAAATAGATTTTTTTAGCTTTTGATTCAACAAGTTTTTTGATTAAATAATAACCTGTTTGTCCAGCGCCTTGAACTGCAAACGTATACTTAGAAAAATCTTCATCACCAAACTTGTATTGTAATGCTGCACGGATTCCATGAAATGCACCAAGTGCGGTCATAGGTGATGGGTTACCTGATTTACCTTCAAGACCAACCACATAATCAGTTTCCATTGCAACAAAATCCATATCTTTCGTACTTGTATTGACGTCTTCAGCGGTAATATAACGTCCGTTTAAACTTTGTACATAACGTCCTAATGCTCTAAAATAACCTTCAGATTTAACCGTCTCTGGATCACCGATTAAAACTGTTTTGCCGCCACCAAGGTTTAAACCTGCTGCTGCAGCTTTATAGGTCATACCTCTTGCGAGTCTTAATGCGTCAACAACAGCATCTTCTTCGCTTGCATAATTCCACAGTCTAGTACCACCAAGGGCTGGTCCTAATGTGGTGTTGTGAATGCAGGTAATCCCTTTCAATCCTGTCGTTTTATCATAAAAATAGACGACTTGTTCGTACCGGTGTTTAGCCATGTACTCAAAATGCTTAAAATCGCTCATGTTAATCTCCCTTCAATTTTCTAAAGCGCTTACATCAATCATTATAGCATACCATATATGATTTATCATATATTTTTTTATAAAAAGAAAAAATTCACATAAATCATTTTCTCGCTTGTCAAATGACCTTAGAAAAACTTATAAATTGAAGAATAAAGAAAAAAGAAAATGATACGCATCACTTTCTTTCATTCATGTTTTCATCATTTCTTAAGTAGGTCATAAAGATCTTTTGCATGACATAGATCCGTTTTATAATTCACCTTTTAGGAAAGCGATGCGTTGTTGCATCATTTTTTTAATCAGTTTACTAAAGAAGACAGCATCATAGCCATGAACGGTATGAAGCGTATGATATTCGTGAACTTTGATGCCAGCAAGTGATAACTTTGTGGCGTAATGAATCCCTTCGTCTCTTAAGCAATCAAACTGTGCGGTTTCAATGTAGGTTTCAGGCATGCCTGACACATCTGCATAAGATGGCGAAGCATAAGGCAACATGCCATAATCGCCATTTTTTAAGTAGAGCTCCCACATGCTTTTATTTAAGATAGCATTCCACATGGGTGTATCATCATATGCCTTCATGGATGGTGTGTTTTGATCAACATCAATCACCGGATATAAAAGGAGTTGTCTTTCAATCTTTGGTCCGCCTTGATCTCTTGACATTAAAGCAACTGCTGTCGCTAAATTCCCACCAGCTGAATCACCTGCAACCGCAATGTGATGTGGATCAATTCTAAGAAATTCAGCATGTTCCTTCATCCATAAGAGGGCATGATAACAGTCGTATAATGCCACCGGAAATGGGTGTTTAGGCGCGAGATGATATTTGACATAGACTGCTTTTTGTCTGGTTTCTAAGATGATGTTCTGAAGCATCCGTAAATGGACAGGGGTTCCTTCCATTTGGAATCCTCCCCCATGAATATAGAGCAGTCCTGGTGCAACTTCTTTTTGCTTTTTCAGTTCATAAACGGTGACTTTCACTTTCATGTGCTGATAACCACGAATCCAAAACTGTCTTCTTTTAATCCCTTTTTTAGGGCGTGAGAAAAACATGGTAAAATTGATCACAGCATTCGCCATCATCCGTCTACCTTTTGTATAACGTTTAAATTTTAAGGGTTTTAAAATCAATAATTCTGGATCGACTTTGTATTTCGCCATTATTTATCCTTTATGTTAAAGAGTTTAAGGTAACTAGAGTAACCTTGTTTTTCCAACTCAGAGACAGGAATAAACCGAAGTGATGCTGAATTGATACAATAACGCAAACCACCTAACTCTTTCGGTCCATCGGTAAACAAGTGACCCAAATGACTGTCTCCCTCAGGGCTTCTGACTTCCGTGCGAAACATACCAAAACTTTTATCCAATTTGGTTGTTAATGACTTAATAGGTTTTGCAAAACTGGGCCATCCACAACTCGAGTCAAACTTGTCATGTGAGGTAAACAGGGGTTCTCCTGAGACAATATCGACGTATAGACCTTCTTGGTGATGGTTCCAAAATTCATTTTGAAAGGGTCTCTCGGTTCCATTTTCCTGTGTGACATGGTATTGAAGTGGTGTTAATTTTTTCTTCAGATCTTCTTTATTCATGGTAACCCTCCTTCATGATAAAACATGCATGGATTTAAGATGGTGTAATAAATCTTCCGTTTCCTTGATAAGCAATTGTTGAAGTTCAAGCATATCGTCTAAATGATTGATTCTCGCATCATCCATCATGCGGTTCAATAACCAAACGAGTCGTTTACCACTTAAATATGCACAAGAACCCTTATAATAATGGGCTGCCCCTAAAATGGTTTCTCCTTGTTTCGTTTCAATCGCAATTCTTATTTTTTCTAAGTCTTTGGGACATTCAGTGGTGAATGTCTCAATCACTTCTTTTGCGATGTCATAAGAACCTTCAAAGCGCTTTAAGAAATCATTTTTATCAAAACTGATCACTTCATCTGGTATTCGAATAGTCTCAATGAAACCTAAATATTTTCTTAAGATTTGACCCAAGGATTCCATTTGGATTGGTTTAAAGATAACATCATTAATTTGTGCTGCTTTTAATAAATCATAATCATTAAAATATGCGTTTGCAGTCACAGCAACAATGGGCACGGTTTGACACTTATCGCCAAGAGATCGAATGCGTCTCGTTGCTTCTAGGCCATCCATTTGTGGCATTTGAATATCCATGAGAATTAAATCAACCTGACTTGTTTTCATGAATTCTATGGCTTTAGCACCGCTATCTAGCAGAATAGATTTGATACCTAATTTCTTTAATATACTTTCAAGTGCAATACGGTTTAAGCGGTTATCGTCGACAATAAGTGCAGTACCCGTCAGTACTTTGGTGTATAAAGAGGTAATCGATTTTCTAACTTCATGCATGGATGAAAGAAGTTTTTGCATTAACATCGTGCGTGAAATTGGATACTCTAAAGCACCATCAACTTTTTTCATACGCTTTTGCTCAAAATGACCTAAAGTTAGAAGTAGACAATCATTTTGACCATAAAAATCTTTGATTTGATGGAGTGTTTCTCCTTGTTTCAAAGGTGTTTCAAACAAAATGATGTCTGCTTTTTGATCCTTTATATCGTCTTCATCATAAACATTGATACCCATCGATACCATCATGGGTTTCATTTGAGAGATTTGTTTATCGTGATGTATAAATACATGTAGTTGATTGAGTTCATGGAACGTGATTTCTTTTCCTTTTTCTAAGGGTAAAGTTAAGCGGAAAAGAGAGCCCTGACCTAAAAGAGATTCTACCTGCAAGGTTCCGCCTAAGAGCTTGGTTAGTTCACTGGCGACAGTAAGTCCTATACCAAGACCTTGGAATTCCTTTTCATTGGACATATCAATTTGAAAGAAAGCATCATAAAGATGATCCAAATGTTCATCTGATATACCGATACCTGTATCTCTAACCTCAAAGATGAATATGTCTTTTTCTTTTTTTATGGAAAGTTCGATATCGCCTTCATGCGTGAACTTCACTGCGTTTTGAATAAGGTGAGATAAGATATGTCTAATTTTTCGATCATCACTCACCACTTCATGATTAATGAGATAATCGTAGTTCCAAATCAAATTTAGCTTTTTTTGTTCGATGGAACGTTGATACATCTTGATTAATCTGATCATCTCATCTTCTAAATTAAAACTGCGCTTTTGTAAATCGAGTTGACCTGATTCTAAAGCTTCTAAATCCATGATGCGATCGACGATCGATGTGATTTGATCCATCGAAAGTTGAGCCATCTCTAAATAATTTTTTTGTTCCTTAGAAATGTCTGTTGTCTGTAGTAAATAAAGCGCATTATGAATACCATTGAGAGGTGTTCTAATTTCGTGGGATATGTTGGCAACAAAGGTGTATTGTTTACGTTGTCCTAAAGATGCTTTTTCTTTTAAATTCTCATTGTCTTGCAACGCATAGTGATTGGCGATACGTAATGCAATCGTTTGATAAAAGAGTTTCATCACCTTTTCTTCCATCATAGCAAAGGACTGTGCTCTTCGTTGGTTTTCAAAGGTTAAATAACCTAAAAAGAGATCTTTGGATATCAATGGAACAGCATAGAATGCTTTGACTTGATCTTGGATAAGATGCGATAACCATGTGTGATGCACCTTATCTTCTAAAAGTGATTCATAGATAATCGCTTGACCCTGTTTTAAACCGATAAACTGCGAATCTTCCATCATCTTATGATAACCATATGTTTTTTGACTTCTTGGCTTGATACCCAAGTGACACCATTCAACCACGAGATGAAAGATATTCTCTGATGCTTCATAGAGAAAAAGCCCCATGCGATCCATATCAAAAAAGGCACCCACTTGTTTAAATAGAACAGAAAGAGATGCTTCAAGTTGATCAGGTGATTGGATTAGCCATTCATTGATCTTTTCAATCATGAACTGACTTAGCTTTTCGGTCGTCAATCTATCCTTATGATCGTCCAATGTTCATGGTCTCCTTTATCAATAAGTCTAATTATATTATATCTTAATCGCTTCTTTTTTACTCATGAACAACGTAAATAAAGAAAAAAGAGGGATGATTATCCCTCAAATGTTAGCGAATCGATGTGCGATTGAACTTGCTGCTGCAGCGGCTATAGCGCCAACAATATCATCCAAAAAGGTATGACATTTGCCTTTTTCTTTGCCTTCAGTATCTAATTTACCGATAATACCGGGTTTGGTTTTATCCACAAACCCAAAATTGGTAAATCCGATGGATCCATAAACATTAACGATAGAAAGCGCTAGAATTTCATCAATACCATAAAGTCCATAGTCATTTAAAAGCATGGATGATAACGGCTCTGACAACAGCCCTTTTTCAGCAAGAATGTCTAATTCAAGTCCTGTTAAAACTGCATGTTGAACTTCACGTTTTAAAACGACACGCTTAACGTGTTCCAAGCATAGCTCAAAGGTTAAAAATGGAATATATTTTTTTTGTAAATCAAGTGTGATCTGAGCCATATCTTCAAGGCGCACACCCCGTTCTTCAAGTCGTTTAACAACAACATCATATTTTTCCATGTCATTTAAACGGTTAATATCTGGGTTTTTAGGTTGCATGATTTCATCCCTTCCTTTGATTAGGTAAAATACATTATACACAATAAAAACAAATATGCCAAGTCTTTTTGAGCATTATCCAACTTTATCGTTTGATGATCGTATAGGTGTTCAAGGTTATCACATCTGTAGACTTTATATCCTTTCTACCCGCCGTAAAATCTGAGGTTAAAAGTTGTGCGCCACTCAGGATAGCTTGTTCGATTCTTTCTTGATCTTTATGAAGTGATTCATCCATCCGTGTTCTAATGATATATCCACTTGATACGAGTGATGTTATCAAATCTACATCAACATCATTTTGGACAACAAAGGATGCATTTTCGTGATCTAAATCGTTAGCATAAGATCCGATAAACATCGGTTGTGTTGCCATGGATTCATCCAAACTGAAGTAGGCTTCGTTCATGTTATTGGGGTGAAGGATAAAAATCACTTTTCCTAAAAGGGATGTGACGGTTGGCCATCCATCTTGCATGATGGTTTCCTTCACAGTTAAGCCTGGAGCCATGAGATTTTTTGGTCGATAAAGTCTATCACCTAGTTTATCTTCGAGCAAAAGATTGAGTTCATTAAGTTCTTGTGCTCCGATATCTTGCAGTGCATGGTCGAGCATCATCCAATCTTCTTTGATTTCCATCAGAATAATGATGGGAAAGTGTGTGGGATTGTTTGATGAATAAAGGTTAATTTCTTCTAGTGCTAATGCGAAATCAGGTGCAACACTTGAATTATCAACTAAAGGTACATGCGTTAAGACAAAGGAACTTTTGCGTTTTCTAACATCAAACTCCATACTACGTATGCCACGTTCAAATTGTTCTGTTAGGTTGTGGTAGCCATATTTTAACGCGTTTGCTTCAGCAAAAGAATCCCCAAGTCCAACGAAAAATTTCCCGAGATCTGAACCTTTTTTCTTGTAACTGTTGTGTGATGCTAGCAGATGCACTTCATTGAGTCGTGTGCTCTCATCAAAACGATCAAAATTAAGAAACTGTGATTCATCGATGGCTTGATAGTTGTCCTGATAGTTGGCTTCTAATTTTTTCATATGACTCATTTGTACCGTTGAATCATATATTTTGATCGCAAACAATCTTAAAACGATCAGAAAAAACAAACACACAAGCGACAGCACACCAATGATTGTGATTTTTATAGCTTTCAGCATCAGAAACCTCCTGTTGTAAAGCATTGAACCTATACGCTTATTATACCTAAATCTTCTATGCTTGACATCATCGATTGAAAAATGAAAGCACAATGAAATAACTTTATGGTATATTTAGGATAAATAGACGTTTGAGGTGATCTTTATGCGATATCGCTATACTTCAAAAAATGAACCCATTCGTATCGAACTTAAAGTTGGTCAATCCTACCGGTATTGTGACTGCGGAAAAAGCGATGTTCAACCGCTCTGTGATCGATACAGTCACCATGGTTCTTCGTGTACTTATCTAGCGTTTGATGTCAAACGTGATGGAACCTATTATTTATGTAACTGTAAAAAATCAAAACATAAACCATACTGTGATGGTTCTCATAAATCATAAAAGTCGTGAAGTTCATGTCACGACTCTTTTTTTTGTTGCCTCATCTTTTCAAGATAACGCATGTATAGATGATGTCCTCTGTCACCCCATGATCGATAAAGATCTTTAAAACACTGTTCTTTGACTTTGAGGTAGAGTTTGTAGTTTTTAAAAATGGACATGATTTTATCTGCAACTCGATTTGAATCTTCTTCAACGAGATACCCATTCCTATGATCGGTTATTTCAGACGAGAGAAAGCTGTTGCTCAGTGCGAGTGTTGGTATCTTTTGTGAAGAAGCTTCGATATGAGCCATCGTTAATTGATCACCACTTTTTAAATTGATTAAAAGATCTGAAAGGTGATAGTGGACCGAGCGTTCAACGCCATCAATCACTTCTGGCACGATGACAACACGATCTTTCAAACCGAATTTTTTGAGATCCGTTTGGATATGTGATTCATCAAAGCCTTGACCTATCATGAGCAACTTAAACTTAAATCCTTTGATTCTTAAACGGTACATGGATTCTAAAATAAAATGCAGGTTTTGATTTTCATCGGATTGACTGACGTAAAGGAGTATTTTTTCATCAGGTTTTATCTGGTACTTTTGTTTCAGAACTGTCTCTTTTTCTCTATGAAAAACATCGTTTAAATCGGTTGCATAGCGCATCACAATAGGATCATGCTTAAGCCCTTCTTTTTGTGATAACTCCTTTGCATAGGGATTAGATACCCATACTTCATCACAAAGATTCAATATATCAAGCATCCGTGGCTTTGCCGATGAGACATATCTTGTTGCAATCACCGGTATACCATGTTTTTGTCCATAAAGAACGCCAAGTCTACCCATCGGACCTGTGGAATGAATATGGACGAGATCAAGCTTAGCTTGCTTCAATGTGTGTTCGAAATGATGATCTATAAAAGGAATTTTTAAACGAATGTCTGTAAATGGGATTTTGAGCTGTTTACTCTGACAAACTTGATAAGATAATGAAGACATCTCATCCTTTTTCTTTGAACCTGCTTTGAAAACAATCATGTTTGCGTATGGAGATAAATAAGTGGCATCCTGATTGACGATGTACGAGATGACGTTTGCCATGGGTAAATCCTCATCAATAAAATAACCAATATTGGGTTTAGCGATCAGATTCATCATCTCATCTCCTATCCGAGAAATCTGCCATACGTCATGGTTTTCGGTTGAAATGCGAGTATACCGTGTTGTGTCATGTTTTCTTTAATCTTTGTTAATATCGCTATTGTTTCTTCTTTACTTTCGGTTGTAAAGTGAATACGTTGCCAAATATGTAACGCCTTCAACTGATCTGCATACATGAGTGTGTTCAAAAGCTTAGAATGAAGCAATCTTAAATGGCAATTCCCATCATGAATGAGGGGATATTTCTGACCGGTTCGATCGGCAAGCGCGTACTGATTTTTTTCACATAGATGACAGTTAGGTTGTGTCTTAAATGTTTTAGCAATGGGACAATACTTGGTGATCATGAGATCTGTTCTGCCATAAACTTCAAGTTCAAGTACTGGGCGATAACCAAAACGTGTCTCATACGTTTCGACAAGTTTTTTGATGCGTTCTAACGATAATTCATGGGATAAAGTGACTCTCTTAACCCCTTGTTTGAAAAGCAGATGAACCGCGTATTGATTCGTCACATTAAAAAAGGAATCGGTATAAATGGTTTGTGTGTTTGCGTCTTTTAAATGTCCAATATCATGAACGAGTGAAGGTCTAGTGACACTTTCTTGTTTTCTTGCTTGAATGCGTTTTAAAACAGGTATGACTGTTTCATCTTCGACCTTATGTATATTTTCAAGATAAATGGTTTGGAAACCTAAAGTTTTGGCAGCTTCATATTGTTCAACCGTTTGAGCTTTGATCGTCCAATCACTTATTTGATTATCAGTTCTGATCAAATACGGTTCTAGCTCACTCATGATCTTGATCTCTTTTCGAGGTGAGATACGTTTTTCTATCAAAAGATCGATGGCTTTTCGTCTTAATTCATTCATGACTTTAACAGGCATAAATGCTTGATCATCTGTTTCAATGTCGAGAGAATCAAGGACAAAAGGTGTTTGTCCTAATTTACTCATCTGATCGATGATTTGTGTGCGATCTAAAGCTTTTTGTATAGCTTTTGTAATGATAAAATCAGAAGTTACCTTAACCACATGATGGCCATCTGTGATTTCAAAAAGAAGTGGTTCATCGACAAATGCTCTAACTTTACCGTTTAGGTGAATCACTTTATAAAACTCACTTAAAAAAGGTGCAAGTCCACTTTCTTGCTCAATGTCTAACGTTTTCACAACAGGTGATCCTATGCTTATCTTTTCATTGACATCCAATATAATGGTATCGCCAGGTTTCGCTTCGGTTAACAACATGCCCTCTTTAGTTAACATACGTGATACAGCATTGCCATAATCAGGATCACCTAATATACGATAACCATCGTTGATGTGAAGGGTGTCTGTTAATTTAATGGTCGCTTTTCCATGTTGGTAATGAATCACCGTTCCCAGTGGTGTTCCCATATGGTTTGGTCGAAAATCATGATTGATCAGTCTCGGTGTTTCGTCTAACATAAACCCTTTGGTGAAATCACGATTGAATGTTTTTCTCATGTTCCATATGGCTTGCTGAAGATCGACTTTCTTTTTTTCAAAAAAAGCATCGACACCTTGTTTGTAAGCTAACACGGTTTGAATCACATACTCAGGTTTACGCATACGACCTTCGATTTTAAATGAATCAATGCCTGCTTCAATCAGTTGGTCTAGGTATTCAATGGTCATTAAATCTTTCGTTGATAATAGGTAGGATTGATCGGTGATACGAAGATTGTTTTTATAAAGTGCATAAGGCATTCTACAAGGTTGCGCACATTCTCCACGATTACCCGAACGTCCTCCAATCATTGAACTCATCAAACATTGTCCTGAAAAACAGACGCAAAGTGCACCATGGATAAAAACCTCAAGTTCAATATCGACGTTTTTCTTAATCAGTTTAATCATCTCTAAAGGTGTTTCTCTCGCTAAGACAATCCGTTTTACACCCATGTCTTTTAACCATTTGACTTGCTCGATATTGTGCGCATTCACTTGGGTAGACGCGTGTATCTCAACATGTGGATAGCGTTTCGTTAAAAGGTCAATCATCCCAAAATCTTGGACAATGAGTGCGTCAACATCATGTTGAACCAAAAAGTCTGTGTAAGCAAGCAAATCCTGAATTTCATCGTCAAAGACGATCGTATTGATGGCGATAAACACTAAAACGCCACGCAAGTGTGCGTAGCGAATAACTTCAATTAATGTTTCATCATCAAAATTGCTGGCATAGGCGCGTGCACCAAATCGTTTACCGGCAAGGTAGACGGCATTTGCTCCCGCATTGATGGCACCAATGAACGCTTCTTTCGTTCCTGCTGGTGCGAGAATTTCTGGTTTTTTAATCAATAGGTAACACCTCTATTTATCCTCACTCATTATACCAAACTAGAGTCAAAATAAGATGTGTTTTTTACATCTTTTGTAGCGATTTTTCAATGATATCTTTCGTTTCATTCCACAAACGTTCAGCTAGATCTTCACGATAAGTGATCGGGTTTGATTTCTTGACTTTTCCTTCTTTAAAATACTGTCCAGAGAATGGAATGTAGGTTTTATCTGTTGCAATCTCAACCATAAATGAAGCAGGATAATAGGCATCTGTACCACTTGATACGCGCCATTTCCATATTGCAGCAGCCAATTTAGACGTGTTTTTTAATCCAATTTCTGTTTTGACTAGCCCTGGATCTATCGCGAAAATGGGAAGATGAGGGTATTTTTTAGCGAAAGCTTTGACAAAAAAGACATTGTATAACTTCGATCTTTTATAAGCTTTCAATATGTTATAGCACTTGAAGTTTTGCAGATTTCTAAAATTGATGGATGCTCTATAGTGTGATAGAGAACTCACAACTAAAACACGCGGGTCTTTTGCTTGTTCGAGGTATGGGATGAGCGATGTGGTCAAAAGATAAACAGATAAATGATTGGTTGCGAATGTGAGTTCATTTCCCTCATCGTTAAGATGGAGTCCAGATGAAACAATACCCGCAATATTCATGAGCACATCCATATGTCTAACCTCTCTTTGATGGAGAACGTTTTTGATGCCCTCAATCACCTGAAGTGTTGATTTGGTTTGAGACAAATCACCCATAACAATCTCTAATGATGAATCGCGTTTAAGCAATGGCTTCATATGTTCTAAAAGAGCTTGTTTCTTGTTTTCAGATCTAGCAACAGCAATCACATCAAAATCTTTTTTTAATAAAAGTTCAACATTGGCCAAGCCTATGCCCGACGTTGCTCCAGTAACTACAGCAATTTTATTCATGTTCAATCCCTCGATTCAAAACTTTTCTTTTGAAACACTACGATCCGTCGATCATCACACATCACGATATCCCAGCCCATGTGTTTTGCAAGCCACAACCACGTCTCTTTCGCATAAAAAATGACGTGAGAAACATCTCTTTGATAAAACCATCCAAAAAAACGTTGTTGCTCCTTTGGATAAAAAAGAGTCATGATCGCGATATATCCCTTTGCCTTTGTATGAAGGTCCATCCATTCAAACACACGCATCGGTGCATGAAGATGTTCGACGACTTCTGTTGAAGTGATCATATCATAACTATCCTCTTCTATGGCATTGGGTTGGTAGAAAGGATCATACGTATGCACTTCAAAGCCTAACCTTTGAAGTAAAACAGCTAAAACAGGTGCAGGGCCTGATCCAAAATCAAGCATTTTACCTTTGCTTAAAAATGGCGTGACGGCAGATTCGATAAAGTTAGTTAAAAACGACACATACCCCTCTTGTGCGATATCATTATGATGTTCATCGTAGCGTTTCTTCTCTTGTTCTGGTGATGGAAAATGACTGACATCTTTGAAAATCACATGACATTCTTCACATTGGTGAAACAGTGTATGAAACTGTGGGTGCGTCATGCTTGATAGTTTTTCACTACCACAAAGTAAACATTTCATGAATGTTTCTTTAGTGTTTGAACAGACTCTTCACAAATGTTTTTAAGTTCATCAAAATCGACATCTGAAAGCTGATTGATATATAAACATCCGACCCCTTTGGTGTGTTTTCCAAGTTGATCAAACACTCTTTTATTCACTTCAATCGACAAATAAATCGTTAATGCTCTCTGACGTGCAGCAAAACCAATCAAAAAATAATCGATTTCTCTACCCGATTCATACACGAGATGTGTTTTACCAAAACCTACCATGCTTGTGCCCCACATCACTGGTTTTTCACCTGTGATGGCTGACATCATGTTGATCAATACTTTGGTTTCTTCTTGTCTTTTCTCCGAAAGTCCTTTGATATAGGACTCAACAGATACTGCATGTGGAACTGTCTTTAAGACTGCCATAAATCCCCCTCATAAAAAAATAAGCAAAATGATGTGATACACAATAGGTATCAGCAATGCCGGAAGCATATTGGCTACCCGGATACGTTTGATTTCTAAAAAATTGATACCAATACCGATCAGTAAGATGTTACCCACCATCGATAAGGAATGAATGATGTCAGGTGTCAGTAAATCGGCACCGAACATGGCTAAAAGCGTGATTGCCCCTTGATAAATAAGGACACTCACTGCTGAGAACATCACACCAATGCCTAAGACAGAGGCTAAGATCATGGCAGTTACAAAGTCGAGTGCACTTTTTATCAAAAGTGTGGTCATATCGCCATAAAGACCGTCTTTTATCGAACCTACAATAGCCATCGCTCCGACACAAAAAATAAGTGTAGCAGCAATAAATCCTTTGGCTAAAGGGGGGAGATTGTATTTGGTTTCAATGCCTTCAGCCCAGCGGTTCAGTCTTTCTTCAATATCAATCCATTCACCGATAATGACTCCAAGGACGAGCGAAACGATGATGAGTAGATCGCCTCTTGTACTTAATGTGTTATTTTCTAAAACAAAAAAATCCTTCAAGAACCAGCCTAATGATAACGCGATTAAGCCAATACCTAGCGCGGCCATGACGCCTTTTTGAATCTTTTCAGGTAAACCTCTCTTAAAGATCATACCTAAAATGGTTGCGACGACAATTGCTATCGCATTGATGATTGTTCCCATAAACACCTCATGTATGTTTCGCTATGTGTGAAAAGATTGGAGCCCTACCGGGTTCCAACCATCATTTACCAAGGAAGTGGATTGTCTTTGATCTCATTTTCGTAGAGATCTATAAAAGCTTGTTTCACCTTTTCATCGATTTCACCAGCAGCATAACTAAGGTGATCTTCGAGTTGTTCAATCGTTTTAATGCCAGGAATCACTGCGGTAATCTCTTTAAAGGATAGAACAAACTGAATGGCATATGGTGTTAAGTCATTCGCCTTAGTGATTGCTTTCAATTTTTTAACCAAGGATGCACGACGTTCAATGGTTTCATCATCCCAGCGCATGCGAATGCCCTCAAATTCAGAAAACTCATCGTATTTACCCGTTAGCCACCCTGAATCTAGTGGCACTTTAGCAATTAAAGAAATGCCCAAATCGTGTGCTTTCTTGAATGAATCTTTAACATCTTGGAAAAAGACATTAAATAAGATTTCGATCACATCAACTTCGAGATGTTCTAAGACCGTATCAAGTTCTTCTTTTGTATCAATAGAAACACCGAATGCTTTAATCAATCCTTCTTCTTTCAGTTTCTTGAGTTCTTGAACATGAAGCGTTTTTCCTTCAAGAATATCAAAACCAGGATTGTGTAAGAGTAAACTATCAAGATAATCTGTTTGCAATCTTTCAAGACTTTCTGAAACTTGCTGACGCAGCGAAAAAACGCTGAAATCTGTTTCTCCATCAGCGGTATGACCAAATTTGGTGCTAATAATCACCTGATCGCGCCGATCTTTGATGGCCATCCCAAGGATGGTTTCACTCATACCGGCAGCATATCCTGGAGCTGTGTCAAAAAAGTTGATCCCTTTGCTGATAGCATGCTGAACAAGCTTTACAGCATCTTCCATGGACATATATCCCCAAAATTCGGTATTGCCAAGTTGCCAAGAACCAAATCCTAAGCGATTCATTTTTTTGTGTGTATGTGCGAATTCGACTTTTTTCATAAAAACCTCCGTCGTCTATTCTATTTTATCATGATTTTTTTTCATTAGGACGAAAGAAACTACGTTTATGTTACAATTAGGTTTGAGGTGAACCCATGAAACTACAGATAACATCACTTTCGATTCCAACCGATAGAAACCCTAGAACATTACGGATCCTTTTACCAGATGATTATGAGACATCACATAAATCCTATCCAGTGCTTTATATGCATGATGGTCAAAACCTTTTTGAAGACCATACGTCTTATAGTGGACATGCTTGGCAAGTTTTGGAAGCACTCGAACAAACGAGCACAAAAGATTTAATCGTTGTTGGTATTGATAACTCGGATTTAAGACTTTTTGAATATGCACCCTGGCCTTGTGATGCTGAAGCGAAAGCTTTTACAAAAATCCAAGTGGGTGGTTTAGGTGATGTTTACGCAAATTGGGTTGTCCATACGCTAAAACCATGGATCGATCAAACTTATCCAACTAAAAAGGAAAAAGAGCACACCTTTATTGCCGGAAGTTCGATGGGAGCCTACATTTCTGTCTATCTAGCAACCGCTTATCCAAATGTTTTTCAAACCGTAGGGGTATTCTCCCTCTCTTCTTGGTTTAATGAGCGTCAGTTCTTAGCCCACCTTGATCAAGCAAAGATAGATATAAATCAGCGTTATTTTATCACCGTGGGAAGGTTTGAAGAGTCAAAGGAACCTTCTGACATGAATGATTTATACATCATGAACAGTCGTCGCTTTAAGGACAAGCTCATCCAAAAAGGCGTTCATGATATTTTTTATCAAGAAACGGATGATGCACATCACGAGTTAGCTTGGCGTAAAATTTTTCCAACATTTATCACCTTTATAAAAGAAAAATGCACGAGATAATTCGTGCATTTTATTATAACCAAGCAAGTACCTTTTGAATATATGCATCCCAAAATGCCCAATCATGCGTTCCTGGTGATTCAATGTAGGTATGTTTAATATGTCTTTCTTCTAAAAACGTTTTAAACTTAAGGTTGTCTTGATAGAGGAAATCTTCCGTTCCACACCCTATAAAAAGATCGGGTAACGTGACATCGTGTTTGACATGAAGATCAACCAAATATCTTAAGTCAGTAGGTGTATTTTGACTGGGTTTGTAGCCAAAAACGGCATTAAACCACGTATCTCTATCTTGTGCAATACGTCTGATTTCATCAAGGTCAAGTGCACCTGATAAACTGGCTGCTTTTGCATAACGTTCAGGATAGGTTAAAGCTATCTTGAGTGCCCCATAACCACCCATGGAAAGTCCAGCCACATAATTATCTTCACGTTTCGTAGAAATAGGAAAAAGATTGGATAACATTTCTGGCAGTTCTTTAGAAACATACGTAAAGTAATTTAAGCCCGAAACGGTATCGGTATAATACGAGTTATTGACTGCAGGCATCACAATCGCGAAGCGATAATTCCAACTGTAGCGTTCAATAGATGTGTAGCGCATCCAGTCTGTGTGATCGCCAATATAACCATGAAGCAGATAAAGCACCTTTAATTTTTCATCTTTTTTGACATCTTGAGGTATCAACACATTGACAACCGTGTTTAACTCAAGTGCATTTGAACGTAAGTGAAGCGTCATAAAAGCCATGGATAAATCCTCCTTTGTTATCATGATTATTATAGCACTTAAATGTGATAAAAAAAAGAGCCCTAATGCCTGGGGGGGATGTAGACATTAGGACCAATTCACGGGTCTCACCTCACAAAGGTGGGTGAAACAATTGTATTATATATGAATAAGGTAGGGATGTCAACTAAAATTATGGTAATTTTTTAACGAAAGAAATTCTTAATTTTTTAAGTCTATTTCATCGACAAAAAAAGTAAAAACTTGCAGAAATATGTGAAAAAGCACATGATTAACCCTCAATCATATGCTTTTTATATCTGTTTATCAGCGCTTCAAAAAAGACTGAAAGTAAGATTAAAATTAGTGTCCAAGCGAAGACTTCATCGTAAGCTAAATTGGTTTTAGCGAGATATAAAGCTTGTCCTATAGAATGTTTTGTTTGGGATAAGTACTCTGCCATCACTAACACCTTTAACCCTAGACCAAATGACTGAATCAATGCTAAGATGATGAAGGGTTTGATCAATGGAAGATATAAATACCGAAAAGCCATGTTGAGATTGTGGGTTTCCAAACGATATACATCAATAAGTTTTTTGTCGATCTGTTTGATCCCATCTTCTGTCGCTTGATAGATGAGTGGAAACACCATTAAAAAGGTCAGTACATAAGGGGTGACTTGATAGCCTAAGAGAATCATCAAGATGACAACAATCGATATGATGGGGATCGTTCTTAAAAGGGTAAGATAGGGATGCATCAACTGAGATATATGATGATGGACTCCTGCAAAGAAACCTAAGACGATGCCTAAAATGGCTGAAACCGATACTGCGACTAACAGGCGTATGAGGGATAGTCCCATGATTGCGAAGGAACTACCCTCGCCTGCCAATGACCCTAACGCCAAAAGGACATCTAAGGGTGATGGTAAAATCAAACGGTGATCCACCGTATAAAATAAGATAAACCAAAATAAAAGTAAGGTAAACCAAGATAGGTATGACCAGCCTTTTTTCACTGAACATCACTCCAATAAAAACGATCATTTGGTAAAGATCCCCCAATTAATCCAGGGTTCATGTCTAAAATGATAGAAAAATAAGTGTGAATGTCATCCATAACATCTTCAGGCTTGGCAAAAAAGAGATGACTTCCGTCAATGGCAGATGAAAAAATGTCTTTATCAGGTGCCAGTCCCCATGCGACACCACGTTCGAGAAGTTTCTCCTCTTTAGCGTTAACGCTAGTGATAGATGATGCGATATCTTCCAAAAGTTGATTCACCTTTACGGTACTTAATCCTTGTTTGATAAAGAGTCCCGCTTGTGGATAGGCATTACTGCCATAAAGCGATTGATAGAGTGTTTGCAGATCTATACTTTTGGTTTCAGGAACCAATGATTTTAATCGCGATAAACTTGGTTCTGCAACCATCACCACTTTTGTAGGATCGTTTAAGTAAAGTGCAGCTGCGTTTGCAACTGAATCCACATACGTCACATTTGCATCGATAGAAAATGCATTTAGTAAATGTTTGATGATGATATCTGAAGTTTGATTTTGTCCAAAGACTAAAATGTCTTTTCCCTGTACTTCACTTAGTTCAAGGGATTGAAAACTGGTTGAAACCAAGTGATAATTTCCCCAAACCAAGACAGCAGCTAATTGATAGGTCTCTTTCGATTGAAACAACTTCGCACCTAAATTGGTTGGAGCGATGATGACATCGTGTGATTGTGAACCAAAAGCAGCTACCAAGGAATCTGGTCCAAGGATCATATCAAGACGATAGTCTTTGTCACTTAGACCAAGCACAGTCATCTCAGGACTTCCTTGCGGTAACATCACCGTTATCCTTTCCTTTGGTTGACACCCAAAAAGGAGCACGACAAAAAGACATATAAGATATTTTTTCATCACAACCTCACTTGAGGTTCGAATAAGCTGCACGCTTATGATAATGTGTATGTAATAGTTTATGTGATATGTGAGAATTGGGTTTCTCTAAAAAACTTTGGTATAACTCTTTAACAAAAGGATTTTCATGCGATTTACGTAGTGGAGCATCCTTATCAATGTCATATAATACTTTAGCTCTAAGTGCTCTTACATCCATTTTTTCTGCAACTTTCGCAGAAACAATCGGTTGTCCACCACCATTGATGCAACCGCCTGTACAACCCATCACTTCAACAAAATGATATGGTTTATTCGATTTTTTAAGTTCCTCAAGAAATGATCCAATCGCATAACCACCATGTACAACAGCAACTCTCACCGGAGTGCCAGCTACCATATACGTTGCTTCTTTAATGTCTTGAGTCCCTCTGAGTTCTTTAAAATCAATCGGGGTTGGATGTTCTTCAAGGAGTTCTGTCACTGTACGAAGTGCAGCCTCCATGACACCTCCAGTCGCACCAAAGATTGTTCCTGCACCTGTGTAGGATGAAAGCATACCAAAGGGTTTGATAGGCATTAAGTTTTTGAAATCGATTTTACGACGCTTAATCAACCGCGCTAGTTCTCTCGTCGTTAAAACAATATCGACATCACGATATCCATCTCTACCCATCTCATCTCTTCTCGCTTCTTCCTTTTTCGCGATACAAGGCATAATGGAAACAGAAACGATCTGTTTAGGATCATAGTTTAGTTGTTTTGCATAATACGTTTTAATTAAAGCACCTGCCATTTGTTGCGGTGATTTACAAGATGAAACATTAGGGATGAACTCTGGATGATAAAGTTCCAAATAGTTGACCCAACCAGGTGAACATGAGGTGAACATTGGAAATGGACCGCCGTTTTGTAAGCGATGAATGAACTCTGTCCCTTCTTCAAGAATGGTTAAATCTGCAGTGAAATTCGTATCCATGATTTCATCGATACCAAGTTCTTTTAGTGCAGCAAACATCTGTCCTTCAACATTCGTTCCAATGGGATAACCAAACTCTTCACCTAAAGCAGCTCTAATGGAAGGTGCGACTTGAACGATCACTTTCTTGTTCGGATTTCTTAAGGCTAACTCGAGTTCACGAATGTCATCTTTTTCCCTTAAGGCACCGGTTGGACATGCCTGAATACACTTACCACAGTAAATGCAACCCGCATCTTCCATGTGGTGAAATAAAGCGGGACCCACATACGTTTCTGATCCGCGTTGGTTATAGTTTAAGATACCTAATCCCGTAAATTTCTCACAAGCCGATACACAACGTCCACATAAGACACACTTGCTTGAATCGATCGTGATCACACCACTTGTATCTGTAAAATAGCATGGTGCATCGTGTGCGCCATAGAGATGTGTGAGTTCATTTTCGACTGAAAATTCTCTGAGTAAATCTAAGAATTCACAGTTATCTTCACGTGAACAATTGAAACATTCAAAATGATGCTTGTGCGCAAGAAGCTCAAGATTCATCGTAACCGTTTCATAAACATCGACATCGTTTGTAATGACTTGCATACCTTCATCAACCAACGTTCTGCATGCAGGCTTTAAGTTCTTTTGACCATTGATTTTAACAGAGCATACACGACAATTGCCTTCTTCGTGAATCCCTTCAAAATAACAAAGTCTAGGAATATGAATGCCATGAGCTTCTGCAGCTTTTAAGATAGTTTGATCAGATTGAGTTGTGATTTCTTGGCCATTAATGACCACATGAACATCTTTTATCATGGTCTTTTCTCCTCATGTATACCTATGCTTGAGATGGCATTCACTGGACATGCTTTTTTACATGCCCCACAACGAATGCAGAGATCTAAGTCAATGATATGTTTTTGTCTGGGCCAACCCGTAATGGCGTTTGTTGGGCAGTTCTTTGCACATTTTGTACAGCCAATACAATGATCATCAATCACGAAGTTGGTTAACTCACGACATACACCTGCTGGACATGCTTTATCAATCACATGGGCTTCATACTCATGTCTAAAATGCTTTAATGTTGATAAAACAGGGTTTGGTGCTGTTTGACCAAGTCCACAAAGCGATGTTTCTTGTATCATATGCGCTAATTTTTCAAGTTCGTCAATATCTTCAAGTGTACCCTTACCATCACAAATGCGATCTAAGATCACTTTCATCTGTTTTGTTCCTTCACGACATGGGGTACATTTGCCGCAAGATTCATCCACAGTGAAATCCAAGTAAAAACGTGCGACATCGACCATACAGTTATCTTCATCCATGATGATCATCCCACCAGATCCCATCATCGATCCAAGTGCGGTTAAGTTTTCAAAATCAATCGGTGTATCTAAATCTTTTTC
>DIER01000032.1:2624-13852 GCA_002418725.1 Acholeplasmataceae bacterium UBA5769 | reverse complement strand
TCTACATGGCAAGACTGCAAAAGATCGGAAGAAAATCAACTGCAGAAGATGTGAAATTCTCCAGATATTTAACAACTCTTGATTTAGATGCACTTGCGAAGAAAAGTGAAATCATTAAGGACTATTTATATTTACTTAAACTGATTCAAAGTGATGCGAAACATCTCTTATCCGAAAAAGAAGAGATGCTTTACGCAAAACTTCGTGAACTTGGGTCATCTGCTTGGGGACAACTCCAGTCGATTACCACCGCGAACCTCCCTGTGAAATATCGTGATCAAGAGATCACGCTATCTGAGGTGAGAAATCTCGCCTATGATGCCGACCCAAGTGTGAGAAAAGATGCGTTTGAAGCTGAAATAAAGTCTTTTGAACTGATTGAAGATACAGTCGCCATGGCTTTATCTAATATCAAACGTGAAGTGGTTCTTATGAATGAACTTCGTGGTTGGGATTCTGCACTGGATAAGACATTAGAATCTTCAAAGATGACAAAAGCTACGCTAGATGCCATGATTGAAGCGATGAAAGATTTTAGACCTGCTTTTGAATCTTATTTACAAGCGAAAGCGAAGTATTTAGGTCATGAAAATAATCTTCCTTTCTATGATATGTTTGCACCTGTTGGTAAGTTAGAAAAAACGTATACCTATGAAGAAGCTCAAGACATGATTAAAAATGCGTATTATGGTTATTCCAAACGTTTAGGTGATTTTGCAACCAAAGCCTTTGATAAAGAATGGATTGATGTTTATCCGAAGAAAGGTAAACGTGGTGGTGCGTTCTGTTCGAATCAACCACAACTTCACCAATCACGCATCATGACGAACTTCACAGGATCCTTATCGGATGTGTTAACACTTGCCCATGAACTTGGCCATGGTTACCATGGCGAAGTGATCTCTGATAATAAACCTCTTCATTGGAGTTATCCGATGCCTTTAGCAGAAACAGCGTCTATTTTCTGTGAAACGATTGTCAACAACCATCTCTTATCAGAAATTACGGACCCCAAAGAAAGATTATCGGTTTTAGAAAACTCACTCCAAGGAGATACCCAAGTCATCATTGATATTCTTTCACGCTTTATCTTTGAATCAAACCTCTTCGAAAAAGCGACAGGACCTGTTTCTAAACATGTGATGAAAGAGATGATGATCAACGCACAAAAAGAAGCGTACTTAAACGGGCTTGACCACAACCAACTTCATCCATACATGTGGTTAGTCAAAGGGCATTACTACAGCGCAGGCTTAAACTTCTATAACTTCCCTTACGCCTTTGGCTTACTTTTTGGTAAAGGACTTTATGCACAATATAAGAAAGATCCGAAGCAGTTTCTAACAAACTATGACGATTTACTTGCCCTCACGACAAAAACTTCCGTTGAAGCGTGTGCGATGTCGATGAACATTGATGTTACAAAGAAAGATTTCTGGATGGATTCCTTAAATGAAGTTAAAAAAGATATTGATGAAGTGATTCAGTTAATGTCACTTAAAAAATAAGAAAATGGAGCTTTTCATCTCTGATGATGAAGAGCTCCATTATGTTTAATATGCATTGATAAATGTCATGATATAGGATGTAAAGAGTTTATGCACATCTTCATGCGGTTTTTCATTGAATAAAATCTCTGTCAGCTGATCTCTATCGATCACATGTGTCGCTTTTTCAAAGTTATCGATGAATCTCTTATCGTTGATCATGATTCTTGCTGGCATGTTTTGATGCAAGTGGCCATCTACAGAGAGATTCATTAAAGTCTTGTTATCATTTTTAAAGATTTTTAAGGTTTCTGGTAGATGCGTGATCCTAAGCATGTGCGTATGTCTTCCTGTTTCTGAGGGTACATAAACATCGCTATAGTCACGATTCTTGACGATTGGATTTACTTTTTTAAGTAAAACCATTTCTTCAACCTCGAATAAATCATTTTCAATGACATAACCTATGATATCTTTATCTTTTTTAATGACGTAAGCTTCATAACCATCCATGGCGAGTGCATAAACCAAATCTTGATAATAAGTGATATCTCTGATGTCATGGGCAACTTCCTTAAATCTCGTTTCATAGATACGTGAAAAAAGTTCCATATTTCCGGTTTGTTCGATATGACAATCTTCTAATCGGTCATAGTCTCCGATGCGTTCTTCGTGACCAACACCTACAAAACCTAAGCCTTGATAAACTTCGGGTTTATCTGTCTTTAGGACAATCCAAGGGATATTGTTTTTCTCGCATTCAGCGATGTATCTTAAAAGAAGAAGTTTCATATATCCTTGTCTTCTAAAATGAGGATGGGTTGCAGCAGCAACAATCATTGGTATGTGAAGTTCCCTACGACCAACCTTATAACGATTCATCTTGATGTGAAACGCGGCTTTGATTTGATGATCATCAAAGGCGTACCTCAGATTTTTCTCTTGATAATGGTTTAAGAAAAAATAATCGACATAAGGTTTTGAGTCTTCTGGAAAAGACATCCGGTAAAGCTCATAAACCTGTTTGGTAAACGCTCTAAAGTATACGGCATACTTTAAATCTTTGACATAAGGATGATAGGAAAGTTTCGCACGTCTTAACTCAGGGTAACCCAAATCTTCTTGTCTATTGATGAATCTGCAGTTTGACATGCTCCTTAGAGCAGTTTGATGGGCAAGCATTTGATAAGCACCACTGTATGAGGTATCCGCTTTTTCAAACTGGACAATCCCGTTATTTGAGTAAGATTTCACAACAACCGACACACCAACTGCGATGTCATCAACGAGAAGAAGATAGATTTCATATGCCAATCCCATTTCAAAAAGGTCTAAAGCTTTATGGAAGGCTACGAAATCATCGGTGGAACCACCTTGAGCGAGATACCTTTTTAAAAGATCATCTATCTTTGGTCTCATGGCTTTTTCGTAGGTTAAAAACTGATAATCATATGTCTTTTTAAACTGTGCGATTAAATTACGTTTTCTGTGATAAGCTTGTCCCTTCATCTCGATGAATGCTTTGGGTTCATAAAGATACTCCGATAACTTATCATCTACTAAAAATAAGGCGTTCTCAAAAGGAATCAGTTTTTTCATCTCTTCAGTGATACCAATTAACCGGCAATCTGGAAAACGCGTTTTAATAAAATAGACACCTTTAGTAAAATCTTCTATAGTGGCTGCGATGGGAGGGAAGAACCAAACCTCACCATGTTTTAAACATCGTATGTAGCCAATTCCATCCTTCCACATGATTTCGATACATTCATCTGTGGACCACGCTAATAGATTCAAAAAGATCAGTTCTGAAGCATCATAGGTTTGGTATAAAGGACATGTTTGAATTGTTTTTTCATATAAATCTTGATCTTCAAGACTCAGTTTCTTAAAATGATGCATCGTGATCTCCTCTTTTTCAATGGGTACATAGATATGATACTTGAATATTTGGACGATGTAAAGGAAGGTTATATGAAAAACATGTTCATTGTTACTAAAAATTTCTTTTAGCCTTTATAGAATTTTTATGATATTATATTGGCAAGAATATATTTTTGGGGGAAGTTAATTTGAAAAAATTTTTAACGATTGAAAACCAAATAACAAGAATAATGGATATGGGTGTGGAGATTGATAACGTTGATAAGGCAAAAAAACTTCTAGAACATCATTCATATTATAATGTGATCAATGGCTACAGAAGGCCTTTCTTATATCATGGAAGAAGGCACAGTTTTATTAGAGACACAAAATTTGAAGAAATTTTTGCTTTATATGATTTCGATCGCAGATTAAGAAATACTTTGTTTCCCATTTTGTTGGATGTGGAAAACACTCTAAAAACAGAAATCCTATATGAATTTTCAAAAACAACAGACAATGAAGGACATTTGCTTCATGATGGTGATGGTTATTTAAAACTATCTAGTTATGATGTCAATGGTGAAAATAATGAGAGGAAAATCAAGTATACACTTAACTTGATAGGAGACCTTCAAAAAACATTGACCAACTCATTTCAAAAATCTGAATCTGTTGATCACTATCTGTTGAATTATGGTTATGTACCATTATGGGTTCTAGGAACACAGATTACTTTTGGTACAATAAGTAAATTTTACCAATCCATGAAACAAAGTAATAGACAAGCAATTTCGAGAAAATATTCAATGTCTGATGATGATTTTCTAACATTATTAAAACTTCTCGCCTTGTCAAGAAATTATTGTGCTCATTACAACCGTCTTTACTGCATGAAATCGAATATATTACTACCAACTCCCAACATAGATGTTTATCCGACACAACACAGATTTGTTACAACACTCCCGAATCAACAAGCATTGTTTAAGGTTTTCATTGCACTGAAATATTTTGTACCCAAAAAATCATTTAAATCATTAATCAATGTTGTTAAAACTTCAATTGATGCTCTTGGTCTAAAAATGAAAGTCATCACCATCAACGATATATTAGACATTATGGGTTTCCCAAGTGATTGGTTAACAATAACTGAATAAAAACGTTTGCATTGTTGTTGTAATGTATAATTTTTGTGGTAAAATGTAAATACAATTGTTCTTTGGACACTTTCGAAGCCCAGAGACGAAGCAAGGGATGCGTCCCTTGCTTTTTATTTTTTTAGTGTTTGAAAATACCAATATAAGCCTTCTGAGAATACCGTATATTTTTCGTATGAAAACACCTGTATTTTTCGTCATTGACACTACCCCATTCGATAGCCTAACAAAGCCATAAAGTGGATTTTTGAAAACAAGTGAAAAAAATATTTAAAAAAAAGTACATAAAATGCTTGAAATTCTAAAAAAAAGGTCTATAATTATTGCTTGTAAAAGAATATAAACTATGAGGAGTCTCAAGGTGAACAAAAAACCCCTAATCGAATTAATCAATGTCACAAAATCTTACGATGGTGAGAGGGTTGTTGACAACTTAAATCTTACCATTTATGAAAATGAATTTGTTACACTGCTTGGTCCGTCTGGATGCGGTAAAACAACAACACTGCGCATGATCGGTGGTTTCGTCCAACCCGACGAAGGTCAAATCATTATTAACGGAAAAGTATTCAATGACCTTCCACCCTATGCACGTCCCATCCATACCGTTTTTCAACGTTATGCCCTTTTCCCACATTTAAATGTCCTTGAGAACGTTGCGTTTGGTCTAAGAAACCGTAACACAGAATATCTCACAAACTTCTTTGGAAGTGAAGTCATTGAAAAACTCTACAAAGAAACCTATCCGACACACGAAAAGAAGAATGCACGTGCATTGCACAAACTCATTCAACAACTGATTGATAAAGCAGCAGCGGATGCGCTCGCTTTAGTTAAACTATCCGGTTTTGAGAAGCGTAAGATCGATCAAATTTCAGGTGGACAGCAACAACGTGTTGCACTTGCACGCGCAATCGTCAATAAACCACAAATCTTACTGCTTGACGAACCTCTTGCAGCACTTGACTTAAAACTGCGTCAAAACATGCAATATGAACTCAAAGAAATGCAAACCAAACTGGGGATTACCTTTATCTTTGTCACCCATGACCAAGAAGAAGCCATGACCATGTCGGATCGTATTGTCGTGATGAAAGATGGTTTAATCCAACAATTAGGCACACCACGATCGATTTATAATGAACCTATTAACCGTTATGTGGCAAACTTTATCGGTGAAACCAACATCTTCCCAGGAACTTACATCAAAAAAGATCTCGTCAATTTCCTTGGTGTTGACTTTAAATGCACCGGTTATACCTTTGATAGTAACGAAGCTGTTGACGTGGTCATTCGCCCTGAGGATTTTGATGTCGTTGATCTTGAAAAAGCGAAACTTGTCGGCAAAGTCACATTCTCCTTATTTAAAGGTGTCCATAACGAACTTGATGTTGATATTAACGGCGTTAAAGTCATGGTCAACACTTATGAATCTTATGAAGTTGGACAGTCCATTGGCTTATCCGTTGACCCTTATGAAATTCATATGATGAAGGTCGAAAACCATGGGTAAGACATTCAAGATACTGGCAACGCCATATCAAATATGGCTCTATATCTTGGTGTTTGTACCACTGATTGCGATGGTCTTAATTGCTATTTCAAACTACGATTCATCTGTATCCTTAAATCAGATCAACATCAGTTTAAACCATTGGTCAATCTTGATACAACGCCAAAATGTCATTGCTTTTAGAAATAGTGTCGTCTTTGCGGTTGCAACAACATTTATTTCCTTTGTTTTAGGTTATTTTGCAGCTTATTATATCTTTCAATCAAAGTTTAAAAATAAGTTTATCATTTTAACAATTGTCATCTTACCGATGTGGTCAAACTTGATTTTAAGAGTGGATGCACTCAATAACATTTTCTCGCAAAATAACATTATCAGCTCCATCATCGGTTTTTCACCTTTTGGTAACATTACAGGAAAACCCATCGCGATTTTAATTGGATTAGTTTTCACTTACTTACCTTTCATGATTTTACCTGTTTATACCGCTTTAGAAAAGATTGACTATGCGCTTCAAGAAGCCGCGTTAGACCTTGGCTTAACCCCATTTCAAAAGTTTTGGAAGGTCATCTTCCCCCTTTCGATTAAAGGTGTTGTCACGGGCTCAATCATGGTCTTCTTACCGACACTCGCAGGATTTGCGATTCCAAAGATTTTAGGAAAAGGAAACTACCTTTTCATTGGTAACGTCATTGAAAATAAATTACTCTCATCAACCATCTTCTATAATCATGGTTCACTCTTAGCGGTTGTGATCTTAGTCTTCATCTTAGGTTCGATTTTACTCTTAACCAGATTCGATAAGGAAGGGGAAACATTATTATGACACATGAAAGAAATTATCCTGTGGCTACCCTTCAGGAATATGGGTATAAAGATTATTCGAAGTTTCAAAAACCCATGAAGGTCTTAAAACATATCTTATTCTTTTCGATCTTCTTGATGTTGTATCTGGCGATCATTGTGATTGCGATTCAATCGGTAAACTCATCGGTTAGAACTTCAGAATTCTTAAGTATCACATTTAAATGGTATCCAAACATCTTGCAAGAAGAAGATTTGATGACCGCGATCAGAAATACGTTTATCGTATCCTTCATCGCGACTTCAATCGCAACCATTGCAGGCACCTTCTTCGCGGTTGGGTTATACTCACTAGAGAAGAAGAAAAGACAAAAAATAATGCTCTTAAACAATGTCCCCATGCTCAATGCGGACATTGTCACTGGTTTTTCACTCATGCTCATGTTTCGCTTACTGATGCCTATCTTCCCTAGCATCTTTGGACTTTTCACACTCGTAATGGCACATCTCTTCTTTACCTTCCCTTATGTCGTCTTATCTGTTATGCCTAAACTTAAAGAAACTGATCCAAACTTAATGGATGCTGCTCTCGATTTAGGGATTAAACCTTATAAGGCACTCATCAAGGTGGTTATTCCAGCCATTAAGGCCGGCATCTTCTCAGGAATGCTTCTTGCATTAACCATGAGTATCGATGACTTTGTCATCAGTTATTTCAACACCGGAGCAGGATTTGATAACTTATCAATCTGGATTTACGGTGTCATTGGTCGTCGTAATTTGACACCATCCGTGTATGCGTTTTCGACTCTCTTGACGTTATTTACACTGGCTGGATTATTGGTATACACCTTTATACAACATTCAAAGAAAGGAAAAAAGGGTGATTTTAAATGAAAAAATTACTGTTAGTCTTTGTTTTAACACTTGCTGCATTTGGTCTAGCTGCATGTGATACCCGTCCAGTCTTAAATATCTTAAACTGGGGCGAGTACATCAACGATGAAGTTGTCAAAAACTTCGAAGATGAATATGGCATTAACGTGAAGATCAGCGTCGCTGATTCCAACGAACTCTTTTATTCAAAAATCAAGAGTGGTACAACACCTTTTGATTTAGTGATTCCATCCGATTACATGATTGAAAAAATGGTCGAGGAGAACATGCTTATCCCCCTTGATTACGCACAACTTCCTAACCGTGAAAACGTCACGTACATGGATGGTGTAGAACAAATCTTTGATTCGATGACAGCAACTACCCTCTCAAGAACAGGTAGCACTGTCGACTATAAGGATTACATGGTTCCTTATTTCTGGGGTACATTTGGTATCATTTATAACAACCGCGTCAACGGTTTAAAAGCTTCTTTAGAACAAAATGGTTGGGCAACCTATTTTGACGCTACAACACATTTTACATCTGCGAGAAGAGGCATGTATGATGTTCCTCAAATGGCTTATGCGGCTGCAATGCTTTACCGTAACGATAACCCAAACAGTTATTCAACAACGTTACTCAGTCAAGTCAGACAAGATTTGACCGCTGCGAACTTTATGGAATGGGGCGATGATATGTTAAAGCGTAACATCGAATCCAATAACTTAGATATGGCATTCACTTATACGGGTGACTATTTAGACCGTGCATATATTCAAATTGAAGAAGGTAAGAGCTTAAGCGAAGTTCAAGCACTCTTTGATATTTATATTCCTGAAAACACACTTGTCTTTATTGATGCGATGGTTATTCCTAACACTGCAAAACACGTAGACCGCGCCCACATGTTTATCAACTACCTTCTTGATCCTGAAGTGGTTGCCTTAAACAGTGAAGTGGTAGGTTATGCAACCGCTTTAGAAGAAGCGTATGACATCATCGTCTCCTATGTAGATTCTACTGACCATTTCAAGAAGAATTGGGCACTTGCGAACTTAACTTATTACAATAAGGACCGTGAAGGAAATTTCTATCCCATGACAACATTGAGCCCAACAGCAATCGATTCCATCACATCCATGGTTCAACAAGTTTTAACCAAGTAACAAAAAACGAATGGAAATCATAAAGATGGTTTCCATTTTTTTCTATGAAAGACTTTTGTCATCCTTTTTTTGTATGATATGGTTATAAAATCACGATACAGAACATATAAACTGAGATAAGATCTATTTTTTACACAATTTACCATTTATAATCTTAAAGCGTATTTTTTATGAGTACATACGTTTCAATTAGCATTAAAAATGTTATAATATCTTTGATACATAAGATGATAATAACGAAATCATTGAGGAGGACCTTATGAACGAACAACAACTTGATACAACCAACGAGATTAGTCTTGTCGACCTATTTAAAATTTTACGTAGCAACATCATTCTCATCACCGTTGCCACACTTTTAATTGGCCTGATTGCTGGGGTATATGCTTATTTTATTGCCAATCCACAGTACAAATCCAATGCGTACGTGATGGTTCAAGTCCAAGTCGAATCCGGAACCAACGATTCCTTCGACCTTGTGAATGCGCAGCGCCTTATGGCAACTGCAGCAGACCTCATTTCAATGCCTATTGTCTTAGAGAAAGTTGTCGATGATCTTGGACTATCCATTTCAGCGCAACAGCTTAAATCCAATTTATCGGTTTCTTCATCCACAACATCATACTTTATTAACGTTTCTTATTTAGCCGATGATCCTGAATTATCTAAAGTGATCGTCAACGAAGTGATTGAAGAGGCGATTGCGTTTGCAAACGCTAACGTTGCGATTCTAGAAAATAACATTATTCGCACATCCACTGCAAAAGATGGTACCTACGATTCACCTAATAAAGTCTTATACGTGGTGATCGGTCTCATTTTAGGTGGCATCTTAGGTGTAGGGATTGCGTTTTTAAAAGAACTCTTTAACAATACTTTCAGAACCAAAGATCAACTTGAATTAGCCTTTGGCATTCAAGTGTTAGGGGTTATCCCTGAATTTGAAGTAAAGGAGACCCGCTCATGAGCAAGAAGAACATCTTTAATGGTGAACGTAACGAACGTTATGACTATTTAGTCACCAAAGAACAACCACTATCTTATACTGCTGAATCTTTTCAAAAGGTCATCATTAATCTTGATTATGCCAACATCGATGGCAAAATCAAGGTCGTACAATTCACTTCAACACTCGCCTCTGAAGGAAAATCAACCTTCGTTTCGAATTTAGCTTTTCTTTTAAGTCAAAAGGATAAGAAAGTGATTTTACTTGATTTAGACTTAAGAAAACCGAAGATGCAACGTGTTTTTAATGTCCCCAATAAAAATGGTTTAACCGATTATTTATCTGGAAAAATCAAATACGAAGAATTAGTCCAACATTCAGCTGATTTCGGTTTTGATTTCATCGTTGCTGGTGAAAAAACAACCGCGGTCGTTAACGTCTTAGAATCTGCAAAAATGAAAGATTTAATTGGAAGACTTCGCAGTGAATACGATTATGTCTTACTTGATACACCACCGGTCATCGCGGTATCAGATGCCCTTTATGTGGCTAAAAACGCTGATGGTGTAGTCTTCATCGTCGCACAAGGGGTTGCGAAAAAGACATTGGTCAAAGAAGCTATTCAAAACCTTAAAAATAACCACGTACACATCATTGGAACCGTCTTAACCCAAGTCAGCCTTAAGGGCGGAGAGTATGGCTATGGTTACGATTATAGCTATAAGTACGAAGACTAATGTTTGTTGATCTTCATACCCACATCTTGTTTGGTGTCGATGATGGTTCAAAAGACATTGAAACATCGCTTGCCATGCTTAAAAAAGAGGTGGCCGAAGGTGTTTCACACGTGGTCTTGACGCCACATGTCCAATCCAAAGTACAAAAGGTTTCAAGAGATATTCATCTCAAACACTTTCTAGAACTTAAAGAGGCTGTTTTGAAAGAAGACATACCCATCAAACTATCTTTAGGTGCTGAAGTGCTTTATCGTTCTCACCTTTCACCGAACTATCAGGATTACACGTTTGGAAATTCTAAATACATTTTAATCGAATTTTCAACCAGAGAACCACAACCCGTGGAAGAGATCATTTATGACATTTCACGCATGGGATTTATCCCGATCATTGCGCATGTCGAACGCTATCCTTATGTGAGTCTCGAGGACATTGAAATGATCAGAAAAACAGGTGCTCTGATTCAGGTGAATACCACTTCAGTTTTAGGTTTAGACAAAGCCGTAAAAGCGAAACAAGTCTTAAAAATGTTTAAACTAGGTTTAGTTGATTTGGTCTCTTCTGATTGTCATAATCTAGAGTTAAGAAGTCCAAATCTTTCAACGTGTTATAAAGTGCTTCAAAAACACGTTGATCAAGCGATGCTTGATGTCATCTTTAAAGACAATCCAAA
>DIER01000032.1:0-2598 GCA_002418725.1 Acholeplasmataceae bacterium UBA5769 | reverse complement strand
GTGAAACTGTTTCTTAAGTGTTTTCACGCTTTGAAATTAGGTTTAAGGATGCTATAATATAAATGCAGAACAGGAGTGTGAATTATGGTTGTCGAGATGTTTAACCTTCCATACTTTATCTATATTGCAGCCGCACTTTTTTTGACATGGTTGACACTTCAATTTTTAAATGGTAAATCCGAGACATACCGTTACTGGTTTATCTACGGACTTATTTTATTTAATCTCTTTGTTCACTTTGCAAAAACCTTGATTTATCCCTATACAACGTTAGGATTTCCTGAGATTTTCACGAAGGTATCCTTTGAAAATATTTGTGCGGTCTCCGCTTTACTTTTTCCAATTTTATTTTTCGCTAAGAGTAAGACATTAAGAGATTATATGGTGATGGTTGGTGTCGCATCAGGGATCATTACCTTTATCTATCCTATCGATGCCTTAAGTCCGATGTTTAACGCGGTCTTGATTGGCGTAAAGCCAGCATTTAGTATCGAAGTGATTCGATTCTATCTCTCACATTTTCTTATTTTCTTATCTCCCTTTTTAATGCTTCATTACCGTATCCATGAACTCTCATTTAAACGTGCATACCGTGCACCGTTTATGTTACTTT
Organism: Acholeplasmataceae bacterium UBA5769; assembly: GCA_002418725.1. Taxonomy (GTDB): domain Bacteria; phylum Bacillota_I; class Bacilli_A; order Acholeplasmatales; family Acholeplasmataceae; genus Peloplasma. The sequence continues at coordinate 1,985 of DIER01000032.1, read as the reverse complement.
CTATTTTAGTGATTATCTTTATTAATGAAGCTTTAATCACGTTGTTTGGTTGGGTGCCAAAAGAACAATTCTTTAACCCAGAACACCGTAACCCTTCCTTTATTTTTGGAGTCCGCGGTGATCTTACTGGTTTAGGCATGGTTTTAGGTGCTTTCGTGCCGATGTTTTTAAGAGTCAATCCCTTTTTTAATGGTGATGCCTTTTTTCCAGTATTATGGCTTTTATTTCCTGCACTGATTTATGGGTCTCTGATTGCATTAGTCTTTATGCTAATCTATGACACGGATACCACACTTCGCTTTTTTAAGTTAAAAGCACGTTTACCGAAACAAGAAGAAACGACGAAATCACTTTAAACTTTTTCATCACCCCTTTGGGGTGGTGACATGATCTTTAGTTCATGAAAACGCTTACCGAAAATCTTAAAAACTATACAGAAAAGGAATGATGTCAACATGCATGAAAGACCAAAGGGGTATACGTATACCAAAGCTGAAAAAATCTATATCTCACACTGGAAAAATGGGCGTTGGGATGAAGGTAGATTAGATTCCAATGATCAACTGACGATTTCTGGTTTATCAACTTCACTTCATTATGGACAAGAATGTTTTGAGGGTCTAAAGGCATATCGTACCAAAGAGAATAAGATCCAACTCTTTCGAGTGGAAGATAACGCGAAAAGGTTTCAAATGTCTTGTGCACACATGGTGATGCCAACGGTCTCTGTTGAACGCTTCGTTGAAGCGGTCAAGATGGTCGTTAAAGCAAACGAAGCATTTATTCCGCCCTATGGTTTCAAAGATTCACTTTATATCCGCCCCTTTATGATTGGCGTAGGTGATAATTTGGGACTACGTTCTGCACCAGAGTTTATCTTCGCAATCATCGTTTCACCTGTAGGTTCTTATTTCAATGGTGAAGTGAAACCCGTGGATTTAGTTGTTTCAGCATTTGACCGTGCTGCGCCTCATGGAACAGGTCACGTGAAAGTTGGTGGCAATTATGCAGCGTCTTTACTCGCTCAAACCAAAGCAAGAAAAGATGGATTTGCAGATTGTATCTTCTTAGACCCCTTAACACATACCAAGATTGAAGAAGTGGGTGCTGCTAATTTCTTTGGGATCACTAAAGACAAAAAGTATATCACACCGAAATCACCTTCGATCTTAAATAGTATTACCAATCGTTCATTGAAATATTTAGCTGTCCATCACTTGGGTTTAGATGTGATTGAAGGCGATATTTATATCGATCAGCTTGATCATTTAGAAGAAGCTGGTGCTTGTGGAACTGCCGCAGTTATTACACCGATTGGAACCATCACCCATCAGGAGAATAGACATGTTTTTCCAGCATCACAGCAGATGGGTGAATACACCAAAAAACTCTATGATCTATTAACGGGCATTCAGTTTGGTGATATCGAAGATCCTATGGGGTGGGTGACTGTACTTTAAAAGGGGTGTAATCATGAAAAAAAGAACAGACCTCTTATTGACATGGATCATTAAACATAACAAAGTCTTGACGGTTGTTACCTCAACCGTCTTTATTGTTTTCGTCTTTATATTAACGCGCTATGTCATCAAGCAAAACCCCTTAGCTTACACGCATCTGATGTATATTCCCATCGTGTTGATGGCGAGCATGTTCGGTCCTTTAGGAGGCATTTTCACGGGGTTTCTCGCTGGATTTATCGTAGGACCTTTCGTCCCGTTTAACCCCATCACAGGTGAAACACAACCACTTTTAAACTGGATGATCCGAATGTTCATCATGGCTTTAACAGGCGGGGTTGCAGGCTTTTTTGGTAGACTGTATCAAAATGCATTAAAACGCATCAAAGACATGGATTTGAAACATCCGGATTCTGGATTAGCCAATTTGAATTTCTTAAGAAAAACCACTTTGGTTAATCGCGAGATTTATACGGTAAGTTCACTCATTATCGCCAACCAGGAATCGATTGCTGAGGTTGCAGG
>DIER01000045.1 GCA_002418725.1 Acholeplasmataceae bacterium UBA5769 | reverse complement strand
TTACCACTTAATTATTTAAAGGGCCGATTTTCCGATGTGCTGTTGCCATCGGTATTTTTTTTAGTGCTTGATGCTCTATTCTTATCCATTCTGGTGACATACCTGAGATGCGTCTTACGACATAAACATCCATATGCCAAACCTGGTGACTAAACACATGCTTAACTGTTTTTTCTTGATTTACAAGATCAAGTATAATCCCTTGCTGTTGCAGATTATTGATCACACTATGAACACTTTCTTCCTCGAACTGTGGATACTCATACATACCTTTTAGCAGTTCTTCCTCACGTTTTCGAAGATAGATATACGCTTCATCTTGAATGATCAAAGTGATCCAGTTTTTGTGTATAGGCTCTTTTAGTTTTGATAGAACAGGTAGTTCATGTTGCCTATTTTCAGCGTAAGCGACGCAGTGTTCTTGAAGTGGACACATCCCACATTGTGGGTTTTTAGGTCTGCAGATGGTAGCACCGAGTTCCATCATCGCTTGTGTATAGATTGCTGGTGTTGCTTTTTCAATATAGGTTTGGTTAATCTGATCTAATTTTCTCTTATGTTTTTCTTCGCGCATATTATGATCAACGCCTAAATAGCGAGATAGGACTCGTATCACATTGCCATCTAGCGCACTTCTTGGCTCATGATAGGCGATTGACATGATTGCACCTGCCGTATAAAGACCTACACCAGGTAACGAAAGAACATCTTCATACGTGTTGGGAAATTCACCATTAAAATGGTCAACGATATAGCGTGCTGCTTTTTTCATCAACCGAAAGCGCCGATAATAACCAAGTCCTTCAACAGCTTTCATGAGTTTTTCATCTTCTGCTTCTGCTAAACATTGAGGGTTTGGGAAAAGTTTAATAAACGATTCAAAATAAGGTAAAACTGTTTCCACTTGTGTTTGTTGTAACATCACTTCACTCACCCAGATGTGATAAGGGTTTTTAGTTTCTCTAAAAATCAGTTTTCGATGCGATCTGATATACCATGCTTCAAGTTTTGTAATATCCATGTTTATATAACCGTTTCACGTACACCACAGTGTTCAATGATGTCATCAAATCTTGTCAATGCTGACATCACAATGCCGTGACAAACCACGAGAATTTTCTCATGTTCTTGATATTTCTTTAATGCATTTTTTACGCGAAACTGCAAATCTTCATAGGTCTCCCAAGGATAGATGCGCTCTTTTAACCCAATCCCCCGCATCTGAACATACTCTTCAAAGGCTTTGGGAATATCGAAATCGTATTTAAATGTGGTATCTGGCATCCATTCATGCACATCATTTTCAACGACCAAAGGAATTTGCATCAATCTCGAGATTACCGCTGCCGTTTGTAGTGCTCTTGTATAGGGAGAGGAAACAATCAAAGTTGCTCCTTGCAATAAGGGATCTTTTGCGCGCAATTCTGCTTGCCTAATACCGCGATCTGTTAATTTCCCAAGCTCATACCCCATGCCCGGAAAACCTCTTTCTAAAACTTCGTCATAACGTGGTTCACCGTGACGAATTAAGATTACTTTTGTTGCCATAGTTTCACCCTTTCATCTTTCATTATAGCATAGCTTTTAAAGGCACTTTCATTTCACATAATCACTTCATATGTTATACTTTTGATAGATAGGAGAGATAAAAAAACATGTCTACATTAACCAGTCGTCGTTCGATACGAAAGTACGATCCACATATCAAAATAAGCAGGGAAGAAATGATTCAAATGCTTGAGGATGCCACACGTGCACCTTCTTCAATGAACATGCAACCTTGGCGTTTTATCATTGTTGAATCCATGGAAGCCAAAGAAAAATTAAGACCTGTGCTTTATGGCAATACATTGCAACTTGAAACTTCTGCAGCCATGATTTGTATTTTTACGGATCTAAAAAAATTCGAGTATGCAGAAAAGATTTTTTCGCTTGCTGTTGATCAAGGCCTTATGCCTGAAGAGGTTAAAGAAAAACAGCTTAGAAACATTGCGAATATGGTACCAACCCTCTCAGAAGAAGGCATTGAAAAGGGAGGGCTTATCGATTCAGGATTAGTTGCGATGCAGCTCATGCACGTGGCAAGAGAACACGGTTATGACACATGCCCTATCGGTGGGTTTAGACATGATCAAATAGCAAATGCCTTAGGTTTAGATAGTAAACGTTATAAACCGGTTTTTATTTTATCGATTGGTAAGGCAGTTGAATCAGGTTATCCATCGGTTCGCTTAGCTGTTGAAGACGTTGCAACTTGGATGTAGAAAAGACACACAATCGTGTGTTTTTTATCTTTTTCAGCTTTTTTTACCGTAATTTCACTTAATCATTGGCGATAAATGCATTTATCGCTATAATAAAACCATATGATGCATCGATTTTATATCTATAAAATGCATAATGAAGGGAGACATTTCATGTTAAAGAAAAATGAATTACAGCATCTTCTTCATGAAGGTTTGGCAACAGGTGCAGATTTCGCTGAAATCTTTTTAGAAGACACCAAATCTCAAGTGATTCGCATTACCAGTGGTGAAGTCACTCAAATCGACCGTGGAAACACGTTTGGTGCCGGTGTTCGCTTAATTTCAGGAATTGATGAAGTTTATGGATACACCAACAACGTATCCTATGATAGTTTACTTCAAGTGGTCAAGAATCTTCGTTCTTCATTCCAAGGTGAAGCGCACGTTGAAAAACCTCTTGGAGAAGCTAAGCCTATTAAGGCTCAGATTAAACTTCCCATGGATAAAGTTGCCGTTTCTGAGAAAACGTCGAAACTACAACACTTATCCAACATCATCAAAGCGCACGACCCACGTATTGTTCAAGCCATAACACAGCTCATTGAAACAGAACAAGACGTCCTTATCGTTAACTCTGAAGGTGTCTATCAAAATGATTTACGCGCACACACACGTTGTGTCTTAATGGCTGTTGCTCAAGAAAACGGACAAATGCAACAAGCGTTTGAAGGTCCAGGACGTTCCATGGGTTTTGAACTCTTTGATGTCATGGATTTTGATCAACTCGCAAAAGAAGTTGCCACATCAGCGATTACACTTCTTTCAGCTGAAGATATGATTCCACAAACCATGCCCGTGGTTTTACACAACGGTTTTGGTGGGGTAATCTTCCATGAAGCATGTGGTCATCCACTTGAAGCAACCGCGATTGCGAAAGGTTTATCACCTTTTGTTGGTAAGGTCGGTGAAAAGATTGGTTCAGATGTCGTCACAGCTTACGACGATGGTTTTGTTGATGGCGCATGGGGCTCACAAACATACGATGATGAAGGTAAACCTACACAAAAAAACCTACTCATTGAAAACGGTGTTCTCAAAGGTTATTTAATCGATTACCGTAATGCACGTAAAATGAAGATGGATCCAACGGGTTCTGCACGTCGTCAATCGTATAAATTCTCACCAACATCACGCATGAACTCAACTTATATCGCTCCAGGTAAAGATAAATTTGAAGATATTATTAAAGATACAAAATACGGTTTGTTTGCAAAGAAACTTGGTGGCGGTACTGTCGTACCTGCAACGGGTGAATTCAATTTCGCCGTTCAAGAAGGTTATATGATTGAAGATGGCAAACTCACAACACCTGTACGTGGTGCGATGCTCATCGGTCATGGAAAAGACATTCTCTTTAAGATTGACCGTGTGGCAGATAACTTAGAACTTGGACAAGGTATGTGTGGTTCTATCTCGGGATCGATTCCTGTCGATGTTGGTCAACCAACCATTCGAGTACAATCGATGACCGTCGGTGGCGCAGGAGGTAAAAAATAATGTATCAACAATGGATAGAATTAGGCAAAAAGAAAGGCTTATCTGAACTCGAAATTTTCGCTGTTCGTAATAAATCTTTATCCCTTACGGTATATCAATCAAAACTTGATAGCCATGTCCAAAGTGACGTTGAACACGTGACACTTCGTGGTGTTTATCAAGGTAAGTTAAGTGTGGTACGTTTTGAAAACTTAAGTACAACCAATGTTGAACACATGATTGATAGATTAATGGAAAATGCATCTGCATTAACCGTTTCTGAACCTGCGATTATTTTTGAAGGTTCTCCTTCTTACCCTGAAGTTAAAGAAGAACGTTTTGATTTTTCTACTGTCAGTGTTACCACAAAAATCGATTTGTTAAAACAACTCGAATCTAAGATTAAAGAACATCCTGCGGTTACACAAGTTCAAAATGCAACCTATCAAGAAATTGACACTAAAACAACCCTTTTCAACTCAAAAGGTCTTCATTTATCTCGTCAAAATACGTACGCCTACGCTTACGCCATCGGTGTTTTCAAACAAGATGACGATATCAAAACAGCATACGATGTCAAACTTGTCAAAGATTTTAAAGATTTCAACGTGGATGAGATGGTGAAAAACACCATTGAACAAGGTGTCAACAAACTCGGTGGAAGATCTATTCCAACCAATCCATATCCCGTTGTTTTTTCAAACGAAAGATTTTCAGACATGATCAGTGCTTTCACATCTATTTTCTCTGGTGAAGCTGCATACCGCAATTTAACCTTCTTAAAAGATAAGGTTGGTCAGCAAGTCTTTGGTGAAAACATTCACTTAATCGACGATCCCCTTCATCCAGATTCACACTTTAAGATTCCATTCGATGACGAAGGTGTTGCATGTCAAAAGCGTGAGGTCATTAAAGCAGGTGTCTTCCAAGGATTTAACCATAACTTAAAAACGGCTTCTATCTTTAAGCAAGAACCTACAGGGAATGGATTCCATGGCAGCATCTCACCCACAAACCTTTATTTACAACCTACAACTACATCCTTTGATGACATGATTAAAGACATCAAAGATGGCGTCTACATCACCGATCTTGTCGGACTACACGCAGGTGTTAAAACAGTCTCTGGTGATTTCAGCTTACAAGCAAGCGGCAGAAAGATTATCAATGGTAAATTAGATCACGCAGTTAAAATGATCGTTGTCTCTGGTAACTTCTTCCAGATGATGAAAAACGTCAAGGCTATTGCATCAGATCTTAAATTTGATCTATCCGGTATCGGAAGCCCCTCTGTCTTTATTGAATCACTGATGATTGGTGGAGAAGCTTAAATCAACATCACTACAAAAAAAGGAACGCTCGTTCCTTTTTTCTTTATCTTTATCCAAGATTAAATATCATATTGTGCAAGAATTTGTGCTGGTGTTTTACGCAGTAACATAAAGATGGGCATCATGCCACCTAAAAGATTGATCCCATATACCAAGAGTATGCCAACAAAAACGGAAATGGGTGATACGACAAACAGTCTAAACATTCCAATAAACGTATCATCTGCAAGTGAGAGCGCATAAACAGAAACACCATATCCAATGAGTGATGTCACAGTCGTCAGAATTAAGACTTCAACTAAAAATGAAATCATCAATTCACTCTTTTTCATGCCAAGTGCACGGTAAACTGCAATCTCATAAATGCGAGAAACCATGGATGAGCGCATCACAAAATAAAACCCAAGGAAAGTAAAACCAATAACAACCAGTGTAATACTATTCATCGCAACCCTTAGTTCAACGCTATTTTGGATAAAATCTTTTCGGATTTGATCGATGACATCGTATGTTCTTACGACTTGTGGTGAAATATCTTTGACAAGTTCATCTGTATCCTTGGTGTAAACGTAATAAGTGCCGGCTCGGTTGAATCTTAATTCTTCAACTTTGGCATCACCTGCAATCACGATCGCCAGATCAGAATCAAATACACCGGCAACCACATACCCACTAAACGTATCATTGATAGGGAATGTTGCAGTTGCTAAAGGGGTGTTAAACACCGTTTCAAAATATGCTTTTGAAACAAGCACTTGATTACCTACTGGAACAGCACCATGGGTGATTTCAACCAAATCTTTGGTCATACTGCCATATACTTCGTAATTTAACAGGTTGGTCGTAATCGATGCTTTATGAATGGCATTCATCAAATGTCTTGAGGTATAGGTCACTCTGACATCACTGTCGATGATGCCTGTGAGTCTAACCTCCATCTGACCTAAACGATACTTTTCGACAAGCAAATGACGATACGATGTAATCCCATACTCTGCACCTACGCCCTTAATAATCAAATCTGCAATCGCACGCGTAATCATAATTTCATTATCTGCGTTTGGTCTTCTACCCAAAAGCATTCTACCTTTGGCATGATCAACAAGGTCATTGGTTGAATTCACAGAGAGTAAATTGCGATTGTCCTCTAAAGGATCTATCACACCTAAAGACACTGAGGAACTGGTGTTGATGAAAGCTTGTGAATCATTTGCTAGAAACGATTGAAGTTCCGTATATGTCAAATCTTTTGCTGGATCTTGTACATAAACATAGTTATCTTCAAAAGGTCTTGAAGACAAATCAGGAATCAATGCAGACGCTGCCATAGCAACCATCACTGCGAGTACAGCACCGGTTAGACCAAAGCTAACGAGCATGATTTTACCTTTTCTAGATGAATATAAAATCTTTTGTAGTGCTAACATGAAAATTTGCTTCAACGAAACGACTGTTTTATATTCGCGATGGACGTTCGTATTTTCTAAACGTTCGGTTCTAAAACTTGTTTCAAGCATTTCTTCTTTATTTTTCTTCACATAGTGTTCATCTTTGATGATTAAGTTTGAACTTGCATCAAGGAGTTTAACTTTATCAATCGATGCGTCCACATCTAAATACAACGTTCTATTTTTCACGATTAATCTGATGCTAACAGGTTCTAGTGTTTGATCATTATCTTGATAAACCGCTAATTTAACCACATCGTTCTCAAGATCACCACGATAAATCATATCTTTTAAGTAAACCATATTGTCATCTGATAAATCGTGTTCATGACCTTGATCATTTTCATAATCGTTGATGACTTGACCATCTTTAATCTCGATAATACGGTCACCATAAATACGTGCCAAATCTTTTTCATGTGTGACCAAGACCACCAGTTTTTCTTTACTGATTTGCTTGATGATGTTCATGATCTCAAGTGTATTCTTTGAATCAAGGTTACCTGTGGGTTCATCTGCAATAATAACTCGAGGATTTTTCACTAACGCTCTTGCGATGGCAACTCTTTGTTGCTGACCACCAGATAACTGTGTTGATTTTTTCTTTCTAAAGGGATACATGTTAACCGCTTGTAAAATATAGTTTACCCGATCTTCAATGACACTTGGATCGGTAATACCTGCCATTTTTAAAACAAGCGCGATGTTCTCAAAAACTGATAGGTGAGGTAATAAATTATAGTTTTGAAAAATATAACCAATCGATTCATTACGAATTTTATCCCAAACCGAAGATTTATATCCTGAGATTATGTGTTCATCAAACTGAATGGAGCCGTCTTGAACAGAATCCAAGCCACCAATCACGTTTAAAAGTGTGGTTTTCCCTGAACCCGATGCACCAAGTAAAACGACCAATCCCTTATCTGGAAAATCGATGTTCATGTCGTTGAGTACATGAATTTCATTTTTCTTATGACGGAAGAAATATTTATGTAAATGTCTTACTGTAATCATGTCTTATTCCTCCTTCGCCGTAACAATCGATTCGATGACTGTTTGTTTAAACACACGTTTATTAAAGCGAACGCCTAACCATGCTCCAAAGAGTAAGAATGCTGCAACCAATGTGATATAATCTGCAATTTCCATGTATTGGATATTTTTGTATATCGAAGGCACTTGATTTCCTAAAACTTGAAGGACCAAAAGCATAATGACTGATGAGATTGCAGCAATCATCATTTGTTCCAAGACAACCAATTTAGCTAAGGTTGATTTATTCGTTCCAATCGATCTAAAGATTGCAAAATCTTTCTTTCTACTCTTCATGATATTCTTGGTGACAGCATGAACGATACTATAGAATAATAACCCCATTAAAATCATTAAAATGCCTGTAAATAGACCAATAAAGAACACCATAGGACCCGCTGTAGGGTCTGGGATATTTGCGGGATAAATCGCTCTATAGATGTTATAATCAATCGCATTCACGGTTTTAACACCGTTATTTCTACCCAAAACAGAAAGTGATACTACGGGTCTGTTTTGTGATTTATACATGTGTTCAAAATCTGCTAAAAGACGTGTTTCAAGTTCTTCCACAATGCCTGGCCCTATCCATCCATTCCAAGATCCTCCGGATGGGTCATAGGTGAGTTGGACGTTATCGAGTGTGACTTGATAATTGATTTGTTCATAGGTGACATCATCCCATATCCATGCTTCAAGCGTCAAAGATACTGTTGATGTTGGATTTTCTTTATCCCCAGGAAAAATGATCTGTCTACTTCCAATGGTGTTATCCATTTGTAGCCATGTTTGAAAGATGTCATCCTTATAGGTAAATCCACCTCTTGCGGTATGAATAAGGTTGTTTCGTGCGTTTTGGTTAATGACATAACGATCTACATTGGCATCGTTTAAAAAAGCTTCAGAAAAATAAACGACATTACGGTTTAATTTATCTTTACCGACAATCGTAAATTCGCCGATGAAGGAATCTGCTGTCGCATTTTCAATCCAATCGCTCGTTCCCAATTTGATCTTGCTACCAATGGCATAATCACGCCACTGATGTCCAATCACTATCTCAAACTTAGACTCCGGTCTTCTGCCCTCAATCTCAGAATCTTTAAGCATTTTTTCTGTATCAGTGCCTGAAACAGTGCCCGAAGAGTAATAGGTCTTCCCCAAACCATCATCATAAAAATTGAATTCCTCAAAAACATAAAGTCTTGAAGAGTTGTAAAATGCTAAACCATTTTCATACACGTATTCAACAGTGTTCATCTTGCCAAAATCAAGTATTTCTTGACTGGTAAAGGGTTGACCGTCTTTTCTTTCAACGAGCACACGTGTTTCAGTGACATTCGGAAAACGCGAAGATTGCATGTTTTCGGCTTCGCGAAGCTGACTGACACGATAGGTATAAACAAGTGAAAAAGCAATCATGACAATCGCTTGCATCAACACCAGAAAGATCAGTCTTTTAGGTGCTGAAAAAAGGGATCGAAGTGTAAATCTCGCTAACGTGAACATGGACATTCCACGATGTCCTGGTAGCACACCTTTTTCAATAATGTCTGCCTGTTTTAACTTCTTGTCTTCAACAATTTCACCATCATGCATTTTAATCTTTCGGGTTGCATATTCTTCGACCTGTTCAAAATCATGCGTGACCACAATCACAAGTTTATCATGGCTGATGTCATGTAATAATTTAAGAACTTGTGCGCCAGAAGCACTATCTAGGTTTCCTGTAGGTTCATCTGCAACGATGATTGGACAGTCTTTTGCCAGTGCTCTTGCGATAACAGCACGCTGTTTTTGTCCCCCTGATAATTTGGATGCTTTATGATTCTTATGGGATAATAACCCTACTTTTTCAATCAATTCTAAAGCTCTAGCTTTTCTTTCCTTCGAAGGATAACCTTGAACTTCTAACGCTAAAAGAACGTTTTGATAGACAGTGAATGAATCAATAATGTTATAGTTTTGAAACACAAATCCAATGTTTGAACCGCGATATCTTTCCCAATCCGCAATCGTATAATGTGAAGTCTCTTCACCATTGATGTAGAGTTCTCCTTCTTCATAACCATCTAGACCACTGATCACGTTTAATAACGTGGATTTACCTGAACCAGATTCACCGGTGACAGCAACAAACTCACCTAGATTAAAATCCAAGTTAATCCGTTTCATCCCTACCGATACGGTTTCAGCAGATTTATAAAATTTTGATACACTTTCGAGTTTGATCATACTCATTTCAAGTTCACCTCATCCATGATTTCAAGGAGTTCTAACGGTTGATGAATAATATAATTTGCCTGATGTTTTCTAAGAAGCTCTTCTGACCTGAAACCCCACGTCACACCAACAGATGTCAACTTCGCGTTTGTTGCAGTATCCATATCAACTTCAGAATCTCCAACAAAGAGTGTTTCATGGTGTTGAACGCCTAACACATCAAGAGCTTTATAAACCATATCGGGTGCCGGTTTAATCGGAATCCCTTTAACTTCGCCAATGGCGACATCAAACAAATGTTTGAACACATCGTTGTTCAAACCTTGAACCAAATGCTCAAATTTATTCGATACAACAGCTAACAGATATCCTCTTTTCTTAAGTGTTTCTAAGAGTGTTAGTATACCTTCATAAGGACCTGTGAAGTCATTGTTGTGTGCGTCATAATAGTTTTGATAAAGATGGAAAACTTCATCAAGTTCATCTGCACCAAAAGAGGATGGACATACACGTTCAATTAACTTGCGTGCGCCATTACCAACTGCACGTTTGACTTCATCTAACGTTTTGGTTGGACAATTTTTCATCTCAAGTGCATGGTTTACGGCACGATGGATGTCATCAATGGTGTTTAGCACGGTACCATCCATATCAAAAATAATTGCTTTTATCATAGTTGCTCCTTTATGTTTTATTAGTATAGCATAATCTAGATGTAGGTTATACGTTCATCACTGCATGTTATCCTAACCTTTATGCGGTACTTTAATCATCTGTTTGGTTTGATGTGAAACAAGCCCTAATTGCATGATTAAAATAACAGAAAGAGCTCTCTCTTTGTCGAGATCTTCTTCTGGATACTCATCGATATGATGAGCCATCAAATCATAGAAACGGTAATGTTCACCTAAGTATAACGGAATCTCTTGTTTTTGTCCAGGCGCGGTTATAAATTCACTTCTTAAACCTGAAGATTGATAAACTTCATCGGTTGGTTCATTGACAACATCAGGACGATCAAAACCATATTTCACATAATTAGCTTTCGTTCCTACAATCTCATAACGAGGTTTCGGATCACGATCAAACATATGAGAACCTAAAAAGACAGTCATGGTGTCATAATATAAAACCATTTCAAAATGATCATCAACTTCAGTACCTTCGCGGTCATCAAAAAGGGTGTTGTAGACAAAGTTAGGTAAACCAAATAACTCAACAGCGTGATGGACAATATGCGGAGCTAAATCATAGTAAATACCTGACATCACCGTCTGTTTGAAACGCCAATTTTCTTGAATTTTAGGTGCATATAAATCAAAGCGACCTGTAAACGACACAATTTGTCCGAAATCCCTTGTTTGTAAAAGTCTCTTGATCGTTAAGAAATCACCATCATACTGACGGTTATGAAAAACACGCAAGATGAGTTTCTTCTCATGTGCGATATCGTATAGTTCTTTTGCTTTTGTGTAGGTATCAACAAACGGTTTCTCACAAACCACATGTTTTCCATGTAGTAGTGCATCTTTGGTGTACTGATAATGCACATCGTTGGATGTTGCCATAATGACTAAGTCAATCTCTGGATCTTCAATGATTTCCTGGAAATCAGTCACAATCTTAATCTCAGGATAATCTTTTTTTAAGTCGTTTTGATTGACGGGATTACGAGTCACAACCGACTTAATCACATAATTTGGATGATGGATGAGTGGCGGTAAATGAAAGATTCTACCAGACATACCATACCCAACAATTGCCGTTATAATTTTTTGCATGTTATCACCTTACCTTGCCCATATTATACCATTTAAATTTTATATATTTGTGAAAAACCTCTTTACAATCCAGGGTCCTTGAGGTAAGATAGATGCGCTGGGGATGTTCTGGATTCGTCACGGCATGGCGTCCAGTATAAGCATGTCATGGTTGCTCATGTAAAAAAGCCGAGGTTATAATAACCGGAAACCAATCTTTACAATTCGCTGCCTAAGAAAAGGTGCGTGCCAACTCTGAATTTACTTACGGTTCTGATGCGGTCCAATCTTAGTAAGTTATCTCTAACACTGTTCCTAGAACGTTAGACGAATCACATAGGATAGTATGGTTAGCATTTGTTCATCTCGTTAGCCATATGAAGATATAAATGAACTAAACATGTAGAAAGTGCTGCACAAAGTGTCTTGCACAGGGGTTCAAATCCCCTCATCTCCACCATATTGAATGCATAGGTTTGATACAATCGTATCAAGCCTTTTTTCATGCAGAAAGGGTATTTTCTCCCTATCTGTGTACTCTTGTTAATCATATAGTATATGAAAATAATATTTTTTTTCACCTGTATGAATTTCTTATTCAATCAATTACACGATTACCGTATAGGTCAAATATTAACACTCTAACGATTTAGGGTGTTTTTTTGTATTCTAAGAGCATGAAACGAGGAGAAACCACATGGGAAAACACTATACTGATCGAGATCGACTCGATATGGTCAAGAAATATAGACAATCAGGACTTGGCTTAAGCGAGTTTGCAAGACAAGAAAACATCAACCGGTCCACCATCAAAGACTGGGTCGCGGCTTATAATCATCTCCAAGGAGATTTTATCCGTATTGACAATCTTGATTCAAAACCAGGAGCTTTAATGGATGAGGAAGATGTGAGGGTGAATATGTTAAAGGATAACGAGATCACGAAGAAATCGACACACTTTACCAGATTCGATCACAGTGTCGTGGTGATCGAGACGAAAGAGATGAAGATCACAACATCGCTTGAACAAGCCTTAAAGATTGTAGGACTCATCTATGATCGACTATAGAGGCATTCAAAGAATTTACTTTTATACGAAAGAGATCGATATGAGAGCTGGCATGAAAAAATTTCAAATCTTACTCTGCTGTAACTTCACACCCGTAGAGATGATGCACACCTTATTTGTCTTCTGTTCAAAAGATCGAAAAACACTAAAAATATATTATGAGGATGATTACGGGACATGGTTACTGATTAATAAGATTAATTTTACAAAGTTTAAATGGCCTGAAGTAACAAGAAGTGGTGGTTATCAAGTGTCTGATTTGAAACAGATCTTAAGGGGACTCAAGATTATGGAAGAGAAAAACAAGGAAATCGGGTATTGATAAAAATAATTACTATATACTATGTATATAGTAAAATCAAAATCTATGTGTTATAATAAGCGTATGAACCTTAAAGAAGCCTTAAAAGAGATTAAGCGTCTCCAAGAACAGAATCAACGACTGGAAGAAAAACAGCAAGTCCTTTCGAAGCAGCATGGTGACCTTTCGAAACAACATGATGATCTAACCGGTGCATACGAGAAGGCTCTTCGTCTTCTTTTTGAGGCGAATGAGAAGCTTAATCTCATACTCAAAGATAAAGAAAACGTAGTTGAAAAATATACGATTGAACGTGTTAAGAAATTCATCCCTCAAACAGAGGTGATGAAACCCATCATCATCAATGAGGTTGAGG
>DIER01000025.1 GCA_002418725.1 Acholeplasmataceae bacterium UBA5769 | reverse complement strand
TTAAAAAGCATATGTGACTGTGGCACATAACCCACAAGATCCCTGATATCTTCGATTTTAAAAGATTCAATTGAAGCATCATCGATATAAACTTGACCATCTGTAACATTAAATTCCCTTAAGAGCTGTCTAATCAAGGTTGATTTTCCCGCACCTGTTGGTCCTACAATCCCTAAGGTTTGACCCTTCTTAATGTTGAATGTAATATTTTTAATAACCGGTTGTTTATCAAAAGGATACTTAAACGTGACGTTTCTAAATTCAATTTCATTAAATGCTACAATTGCCTTTGAATCGGTATGATCGTGAACAACGGGCATCTGTTTCATAATTTCGTCAAAACGATCTACAGAGATTGTCGCATTATTGATTTGACTAAAGATGTTTGAAATCGAGATAATTGGCATAAAGAGCATACCAATGTAAGAGACAAAGGTGATTAAGCCACCTAAAGTCATCTCTTGTTGAATGATATAGTGAATACCAAATGAAAATGCCAAAATATAGGTGATCCCATAAATCACTTCAAAAAGAGGATTAAACCAGTTCTCAAATCTGACGATATAACGCCATGACTCAATATCAGCTTCCACTGCTTCATATTGTCTTTTGAGGTCATTTTCTTCTTGTACATAAGCACGAATCGCTCGTTGACCTTCAACAGATTCTAAAACTTTTTCCGTCATATCTGCATAAATTTCCCGATGACGTTTGATGTACTTTCTCTTTTTATTTCGGATGACATTTAAAATGGTTAAACCGATAGGCATAATCAAAACCGAAATCAAGGTCAACTTCCAACTGATGGTAAATGCCATGACGCTGATCGCAAATAAGATTAAACCCACATTGAAAATGATGCCTTCAAGCATCGAGGATGCCGCTTGTGTGATGGCATCTAAATCTGCGGTCACACGAGAAATCAAATCGCCTTTTTCATATTTCTCATAAAATTGTGAATCCATATCAAACAAATGAGATAAATAGCGTTGGCGCATTTTAAACGACAGTGTTTGTGCTGTTTTTTGTGACAGATGGTTATATAAAAAACTAACACTATAACGGGTAATGGGTAACAATGCTAAAAAGAAGACAATCCAAAACAAGGTGTCTGCAGTTAAACCACCAGAGATAATCGTATCAATCGCTTGACCTAAAACATAAGCTGGTAGTAACGAGATGGTCGCAATCGCAATGAGCAAAAAGAACATTAAAACATACGTTTTCCAACGCTCTTTTACAAACCATCCAATTTTAGAAAATATATTGCCCATGAGTTCACCCCTATTGATAATCACAAGTATCATTATACACCTTAAGATAGCATAATAAAGACAAATCACCAATGAAAATGATTTCATCGGTGGATTTAAGAAAGAGTTAAGAAAATACGTTTAAGATTGTTTAAACATGCGTGATTTCATTGCCAGCAGCTTTGAGTAAACGATTCATGATCGCCTGCCCTAGACCGGCATATGGCAGTGCTGGAATGTAGATAAATTCTAAGTTTAGTGTATCCATTTGTCTTAAAGCGAGAAAGATATTTCGACCAACTTCCTCAAGATGTTGGAGTGAACCTAAGTCAACTTTATAATACGCTTGAATATCTTTCATGTATTCATGAGGTGCGATCACACCAACTTGATTTAGATCTTTTTCTTGAATATCTTGGTTGATAAAAGAAATCACATCTTCTCTTGTACCTTGAATAAGTTTAACTTTACCACGAGGTGCATAATGGGTATATTTCATTCCCGGTGAACGCGGAACATCCTCTACTTTCGTTTCGGTGGCATCGATGATGCCAATCCCTAATGTCATTTCAATCATGTGCTTTGTCACTGCACCTGGTCTCAGCAATACTGGAATCGGAGTTGTCACATCCAACACGGTAGATTCTAGTCCGATATCCACTTGGCCGCCATCCACTAATATGTCGACACGCCCTTCAAAATCCTGTTTCACATGTTCAAAAAGAGTGGATGAAGGTTTCCCGCTGATGTTCGCTGAAGGGGCACAGATGGGTACACCTGCTGAACGAATCACTTCCTGTGCAATCAGAGATGAGGGAATACGCACGCCAACCGTTTGCAATCCACCAGAAACCTCTTTTGGTATGATCTCTTTTTTTTGAAAAATGAGTGTGAGTGGTCCAGGCCAATAAGTATCCATGAGAGGGATGGCTATAGCTGGAATTTCTTGAACAATAGTCTCTACATCATGACGGTCAGCAAGATGAACAATCAAGGGATTATCTGAAGGTCTACCTTTAGCTAAAAAGATGCGTTTTACAGCATCTGGATTTGTCGCATCTGCACCAATTCCATAAACCGTCTCCGTTGGAAAAACAATGAGACCGCCAGCTTTGATGATGCGTTGAATATCTTGCCTTACTTCTGGTTTTTGAATGTCTTTACTACAGTAGATGGTCATGATTCTCGCTCTTTCACAAACGCTTCATAAATATCAGGATGCGTTTTAGCAACATTGGTAGGTTTCAAATCTTGATTTAACCAGATCAACTCGGTGGTTCCGACGTGAACTTTTTCTCCGTTTTGATCATAGAGTGTGTATTCAAAGTGTAATCTGACTTTGCTAACGTTGACCAACTGTGTTTCCATCTGATATACCCGTCCAAAGAGCGTGGGTTTTAAATAGCGTGAAGTAAGATGGTACATGGCTAAACGAACACCTTTTTCTTCGATGACATGAAAAGGCAGTCCAATATCTTCACAATATTTGACACGTCCCATTTCATACCATATCGGATATACGGAATGATGGATAATACCCATTTGGTCAGTCTCTTGATATCTAGGTTCAATACGGATGGTTGAAATCATATGCATACCTCCACGTGTAGGATATTATACCATAGTTTTCCCCTACTTTTTTATGTTATAATAAAGTCAAATGTTCATGAAAGTAGGTCAACCCATGTTATCGATGAAAAAAGAATTAGCAATCAAATTAGAAACACTAAAGCATAAACAAAAACAAATCCTTATCGGTTTTGATGGCTTTGTCGATGAAATTATTCATGCTGTGGATAAGCGTATGGATAGTGAAAACTTTACCCGTATTGAAACCATGCTTCAATTTGCAAAACGGATTGAAAAAGCTGCTGGTTATTCAACAAACATTGAACTTTTCCCAACCATTGAGAAAATTGGTGGTAATGGACCCATCATGGCACATGCATTATCTAAACAACATGCTAAAGTGACATATATTGGTGCTTTAGGTGAACCTCACATCCACCTAGTTTTTCAACCCATGGCTAAACACCTCGAATTAATCTCAATCGCACAAGCTGCACATACCGATGCCTTAGAGTTTGTTGATGGTAAACTCATGCTTGGTAAAATGAGCTGTTTAAATGATGTGACCTATGAAAAAATGATCCAAACCCTTGGTGAACAAAAATTGCTAAAAATGCTTCATGAAACAGACTTATTCGCGACCGTCAACTGGTCTATGCTTCCCCATATGACGGATATATGGCAATCACTTTATGAGAACATACTACCAAAACTTTCTATCAAACCCATAAAACCCATCTTTTTCGTTGACCTTGCGGACCCTGAAAAAAGAGAACACCATGAAATTAAACGCGCTCTCGATTTACTCAAATCCTTTGAATCTCATTTTCACGTCGTTTTAGGATTAAATCAAAAAGAAGCCTATGATGTGGCACACCTCCTCAGTCTTGCGACTAAAGATGATACCTTGAAACATGTCAATCAAGTGCTCTATACCTATTTAGAGATTTATGCCGTTGTGATTCATCCGGTTGATCAATCTTGTGCTATCGTTGATGGTACTTTTGCACATGACATGGGTCCTCTTGCAAAAAACCCAAAACTTACCACAGGCGCAGGCGATAACTTTAATGCAGGCTTTGTTTATGGCTTACTTCTTGGATTGACACCACACGAATCACTTCTTCTTGGCATGTCAACCTCAGGTTTCTATGTACGAGAAACAAAAAGTCCCACCATGGTGGAACTTATTGATTTCTTAAATCGTTGGGATGCGCAACAACTTGATTAAAAGAGAAATGGTTTGATTTCTTCTAAACCTTTAGGGCTTAATTCATAAAGCCCTTTTTTATTTTTTTGAAACCAACCATCGTAGTTGTTACGAAGCATAGCTGCTGCTTTTTCAATACGTGTATATTCCTTAATCATATTCAAAGGTGCTTCACCTAATGAGAGTAAAGCTTTGGCAATTTCGATGACTTGTTCTCTGTATGCCGTGATCTTTTTACCGTTTGTACCACCTAAGGTTTGATATTGATCTCTTGCTTCAAATTCTTTCATCATGACTCTTTTTTTTGCAGGCGACATTTTGGTTGGTATGATGCTCTCATGATGAGAATTTAAGATGATATTCGCTTCTGCTTGTGTCACTTCGATCAGTCCAATCCCACATTTTTTTAGTAATAATGTTAATTGCGGGTTTGCTTTCAAGTGTCTTCTTAACGGAAGTTTTGGCATAGCAATATAGACGTGAGGGGTAACTTTTTGTCTTTCAATGGCTTGATAGACTAGTTTTAGTGACATCGCAAGTTTCAGTTCGACAATGATGATATCCTTATCCTTGACTGCAAACACATCTGCAGCCATAATTTCACCTTGGACCTCATAGCCCATGCTTAACAACAGTTGTCTAACAGGCTTAAATAAATCTGTTTCTTTCACGAGCGAAATTGAGAAGCGAGAAGATTGATATCTTTCTCGCGTTTACGATTTTTCCAGTTGATGGAAGTCATCGATTTAACCGTTCCACCCTTAACTTCAACGACATAGCGCATTTGATTTAAGGTTTGTTTGCCACCCATCCATGCAAAAGGAAAAAAATGGGTGATGAATAAATCAACGGTTTTCCCTGTGAAATCCGTTTGTTCCAGGTATGTTTTCGTGATCTTAGGTATGGAAAACCCATAAACTGGAGAACCAATAACAACATGATCGTATGATTTTAGTTTTGGTGCTTCTTTAAGTACTGGGCGCTCTATATTTGGATCATCATTTTCCGGAATAATTTCTAAAATAGGCATGGGTTTAACTTCAGCAATACGCTTTGCAACAGATCTTGTGTTGCCCGTTTTTGAGTAAATAACAATGGCTTCCATAGCATGTGCTCCTTCGGATAATTTTAAATACGTCTTTCGTTCATTTGATGGATGATGGCTTTTGCAGCTTTACGACCAGCTTCCATCGCTAAAATAACCGTTGCTGAACCTGTAACTACATCCCCACCCGCATAGACGGAAGGTATGGATGTTTCATGCGTCTCAGGAGAAACGATTAAACAACCCTCCTTGGTTGATTGAAGATCTTTTTCTTCATGTAAGATTAAGGGATTAGGAGTCGTACCAATCGCCATAATGACTTCATCCACGGGTAAAATCATCATTTTCTTTGGATTTTCAATCGGACGTTTTCTACCTGATGCATCGGGTTCTCCTAAAGTCATCTCAACACATTTAATCGCCTTAACTTGACCTTGTTCATCGCCTAGAATCTCTTTTACACCCGTGAGTAGCTTAAAGATGATCCCTTCTTCTTCCGCGTGAATCACTTCTTCCTGTCTTGCTGGAAGCTCATGACGACTTCTTCGGTATACCAAATAAACGATATCTGCACCAAGTCTTCGGGCAGATCTTGCAGCATCTAAAGCGACGTTACCACCGCCAATGACAGCAACACGCTTACCGAAGTGCAGTGGCGTTGCACTATCTTTTTCATAGGCTTTCATTAAATTCAAACGTGTTAAGTATTCATTTGCTGAATAGACACCAGGTAACATTTCACCAGGAATATGCATAAATTTAGGAAGACCTGCACCCGTTCCAATGAACATGGCCTGATACCCCATCTCTTTTAAATCTTCAAGAGAAAGTGTTTTTCCAATAATGACATTCGTGATCAGGTTCACACCTTTTTTGGTTAACTCATCCACCTCAAGCATCACCACATCTTTGGGTAATCGAAAGGACGGAATACCATAAGTTAACACACCTCCAGGCAGATGAAGTGCTTCATAAAGGTCTACCGCAATACCTTCATGGATTAGGTCATGTGCACATGATAACCCTGCAGGTCCAGAACCAATAACGGCAACCTTATGACTAAAAGGATGTGCGACAGTTGTTTCTACCTTTTTTTGATAATGGGTGTCTGAAACGTAACGTTCGAGATGACCAATCGCAACACTTTGTCCTTTTATGCCCTTGACACACACCGCTTCACACTGTGTCTCTTGGGGACAAACTCTTCCACATACCGCGGGAAGTGATGAAGATTGTGAGATGATTTCAAAAGCTTCTTCCACCTTTCCTTGGTGGACTTTCTTGATGAAACCTGGAATGTCAATACCCACAGGACAACCTGCAATGCAAGGTGCATGTTTACAATCCAAACAGCGACTCGCTTCTAAGATTGCTTCTTCATCTGAATAACCTAAGTTGACTTCATCAAACGTATGCATGCGGTCACTTGCACGCCTATGGCGCATGTCGACTCTTTCAATCATGACTTGTCACCACCTTGATTCAAAACAATTTCATAATCATGCTTTTCTTTCACTGTGTAGCGTTCATTTCGTTTTCTCGCTTGGTCAAAATCAACCAGATGTCCATCAAACTCAGGACCATCTACACAAGCAAATTTCATATCTTGTCCTACTTGCACTCTACACCCGCCACACATCCCGGTGCCATCCACCATAATAGGGTTCATGGAAACGACCGTTGGAATGTGATAAGTTAAAGTGATTTCACTCACAGCTTTCATCATCATGATGGGGCCAATAGCAATCACTTTGTCGTATCTTGCATCTTCTTTTAGCACATCTTTTAAAACATCGGTAACCAATCCTTTTTTGCCATATGAACCATCGTCAGTCACCAATTCGAAGCGACTAGATACATCGATAAAATTGTCCTCTAAAAAGATGAGTGATTTGTTTTTAAAACCTATAATCGTCATGATTTCAGCACCCAAAGCTTTCAGTTTCTCAGCAATCGGATACAAAATAGCACAACCGACACCCCCACCAACAAGAAGTACCCGTTTCAGTCCTTCAAGTTCAGATGGTTTCCCCATCGGACCTGCCACATCTAATAGATAATCTCCTTCATTTAATTGATTAAGTTCATACGTTGATCTGCCAACAACTTGGAAAATAATCGTGATGGTTTGCTTTATTTTGTGCGTTTCTGCAATGGTGAGTGGTATACGTTCGCCATCTTTTTTCACTCTGATCATCACAAATTGACCCACTTGGGCATGTTTCACAATGAAAGGTGCATCAATCACCATCTTTGTTACCGTTGGTGTCAACTCTCTTTTTTCTTTTATGAGATACATATAAGTCCCCTTCGTCTTTCTAATTTCATTATAACGTACATCCATATCTTTAGATATGTTTTTTTTCATTTTAAGACATTGGGTATATAAAATAAAAAAGCCTCATAGAAGCTTTATCATCATATGAATGGTGGAGTTATAGGGATTTGAACCCTAGACCCCCTGCACGTCAAGCAGGTGCTCTCCCGCTGAGCTATAACTCCGACCAATTTCTATTATACATGATTTAAGAATTAAATCAATCAAAAAATTATTTTGCAATTCTCCGCCAAGGGCTTACATAACCACCTTGCAAAATGGAAACTTCATTAGAGACAATCAAAGCCTTTTGATTCAGAGCTTCAACTACTTCAATGATGTTCGCTTTATTCTTACGATTTGCAAAAATCATTAAAACCATACGGTCTGAAACTTTACCGTGTGCATCGAGTGTTGTCACACCATGTCCTGCTGCACGTAGTGCTTCGGTTAACACGTTTCCTGAGTCATGATCAACAATGACATAGATTAAAATCTTACCCACTGCTAATCTAGTTTCAAGCATTGAACCAATGTATACCCCAAAAGCAAAACCTAGAGAATACACTAAACCCTTCATCGGATAATCGACGATACCCATGATGACACGAGACGCAATAAATACCCAAAGCAAGATTTCAAAAATCGCAAGCACCGTTCCCGGTTTACGATAGCCTTTCGTGATTAAAATGACACGCATCGTACCAATCGTTACCTCGATGATTTTCGCAGAAAAAATCATTAAAAGTTCCCATAAAGGTACAGAAGTTAAAAAAGACCATAATTGATCAAACATAGCATTCACCCCAAACAATTATATCATTTTACTTAAAGAAAACAAGTGGAAATGTTAAGCTTTTTTGAATCCTAAACAGGACCACTCTTCATCAAGTGCTACGTTGGAGAAAGGACGCAAATGATCTTTTTCTGCCAAGCTAAAAAATGAGTCACGGTTGATGTTATATGTTCTATTTTTCGTTGATTTTTTATATGAAATCCACAATCTAGAATGCTCATTTAACATGGGTAAAATGTCTTTGATTCTTTCGTGATATTCTTCTTTTGATGTCACAAAAAGGTGAAAAAAGATCGGATTTTCTCCTTCAAAATCAACGATGTCTTGTTCTTTTATCATCTCAAGATATGCTTGTGGTGCAAAAAATGCCCGACCAACTGTACCTTTTTTCAATCTCATTTTGATGAAAACATCTTTTTGCATCAAAGTCACCTCTTCACATGGTATTATAGCATCTTAGTGTTTATATGTCTTCGTGCGCTCTGGGTACAAGAATTTCGTGATCGCACCAATCGCGGTAGCTGCTTCCCCCAATGCTGTGACAATCATTTTCAGTTTTCCTTCATACGTAATACTGTTACCAACCGCATAAATCCCTTCACGCGATGTCACCATGTTTTGTCCCACAAGGATGGAGTTATCTTTGACTTTCACATTCCATACATCAACGCGATTTTTAACAGGGTTGACACCATAAAAGACTAAAAGTGCATCCGCTTTAATCTCTTTTGTCTCTTTTGTTACAGTATGTTCAATGAAGAGTTTTTCAATCGAATCTACACCAATGACTTCTTTGACGATATATGGTGTTAAAACGTGATGTTTTTGTTTGAGCAAATCGACATTGCGCTGATGTGCCCGAAAATCTTCTCTTCGATGAATCAAGGTTATCGATTTCGCAATACCTTCTAAAGTGAGTGCCCAATCTACAGCAGAATCCCCACCACCTAAAACCACAACATCTTTACCTTGAAAATCATGAATGTTAGAAACGGTATAATAAATCTCTTTTAAATGATCCCCTTGTTCGAGTTTCTTCGGTTGAAACATGCCACCACCATTGGCAAGTAAGATCGTTTTGGTCAAAAAAGTACCTTGATTTGTCTTAAGCTCAAAATGATGATCATGATGGATCACATCGATGGCTTGTGTATTTAACATGATGGGAACGTCGTTTTGATACATCTTATATTGTTCATAAAAACTATTGACCAAATCACCAGCATTGATTTTACTAAATCCTGGCATATCATAGACCGCTTTATCTTTATATAAAGTGAGTTGTCCACCAAATTCTGAAGACGACTCAATCACGAGTGCATTTAATTCATTCATCGCAGCACATGTTGCTGCAAACAGTCCTGCTGGACCAGCCCCTACAATCACTAATTCATACATATCTCATACCTCTTTTACTTAACGTGACATGGTATGAGTATAGCATAATCAACCTCAATTGTCACTATACTTTGAAGTTCAAAAAAACGAAAGTGTTTTCACTCTCGTCTCTTATAAAAATAATGATTTTATCTTTGATCTGGATTCGTTTGATAAAAGGTTAACTGCTGTTCAATCGCTTTGGTTTTATCATCGATGTACGTCATCACATTTCTTAAGCCAAAGGCTAAATTATTGATCATCGAATTAACCAGCAAGTTGTCATATAGAGCTTTTTGTTCTTCATATAAAGACATAAAAGATGCTTGTGTAAAATAGTTGTTTTCTGGGTTAATCAGTTCAGCTAAATAAGACTCATAAGTTAATTGGTAAGTTTCATAAGACAGTATACGATCAACCAATACATGTGGATAATTGGGTTGTCCAAGCAGGTGTGCATTGACATTGGCCCAATCATAAATATCTAGACCAACAGACCAATCTTCGAAAAGCCCACCACCATTCCATCCTTGACCCATACCATGGTCATAGTCATAGGGAATGATCATCCATTTTTGAGTCGAAGCATTTTGATATAAATAATAGTTATTTCCCATTGCACGGTAATCGTCAGGATTACCTAAGAGTGCACCCACTGCTAAATAACGGAGAAACATGTCCACTTCAAAATTTTCTTCAATATATTGGATAAAATCATGATTGTTATAGCCATTGATTTTATCGATAAATTCACGAAGATTCGTGTGATTTTCTTCCCATTTGCGTGTTTTCAAATCATAGGTTGGTCGGTAATTAATCGCTTCATTTTTTATGCCAATCGCACGATTATTTTGAATATATCCTAAATTTGCAGGTCCAAAATTTTGCCATAAAGATTTATATAAGTGCCCATCGGATGCTTCTTTGGTTAATCTTCGTTTAATAAAGTTATCATCGATAGGTTCAAATGCTGTGTAAACGCCATAATCATAGGTTTGATCACCGATGGTAATCAAGAATTTAACCAAGGTTGTTTGTGCTGCAAAAACACCAAAAGACTTCATCAAATCGAGTGAGAACTTTTCCGTTAAATACGTTTCATCGTAGTTTCTGTTGCCTTTTAAATCGATTTCTTCAAGTTCAAAAACGGTGCGTTTAGATATCTCAGGGGTATAGTCCTCATGAAAAGAGATTTTAAAATTTTGAAATTGAGGCTCTCCTTCATCGTTTTGAATCCGGTCTCTACTCATGTTACCACGTGTGCGAAATCCGATTCTTTCAATGTCAACTATTCCTTCCTGATCCGTGAACTCTAGATTCGCTTCAACCATATAATCTGTACGATAGTGTCCATGTCTAACAAAATAATCAATCATGGCGTTATCGAGCTCATCCCATTTTTCTTTCGTGATGATCACTCGAAGTGTTTTCACTTTGGTATCATCAAAAAGACGTTCAAAGGATTCATAGTTTTGTCCCTTAACGCTTGCTATAGGTCCTAAAGAGATATCACAAGAGACGAGTAAAACAGTGAATACAAACATCATTAACATTGTTGCACATTTCTTCATACGGTTTTTTCCTTTTCTACAAATGATTTAAAAACGTTCATACTCGTTGTTGTTTTTTCAATAAATCGATCTTCAGATATGTTGATGGGTTTATCAAAGTTAAACGTGACATCCATGATCCATCTGGTTTGATCTCCTTCTGCCACAAAACGATTGTCACATCGATTCCAAGCACCAGGCACTTCAAAGATTTGAATGATTTGTTCTGGCAAATGATTTTCCTCTACATATACTTTCATGGGCATGTGTTGACCAGAGAACTCAAAATGAAAGATACCACGTGATCCTGTTTCAAACAGACGACCCTCTTTATGTTCAATGGATTTTAGACCCAATTCCCATTCAGACATACGCATAAGATTGACGTATAAAGCCGCCACAACATCTCTTTTTTCATCGATGATGATTTCTACACGATAAGTCATAAGTCACACCTCACATGGGCATTATAGCACAAAAAAAGCCGTTTCCGGCTTCCATTGTTTACTTCATCCATTCTGGAAGTTCGAATGTAATCGTTTGCATAATTTCTTTGGTTCTTAAGTTATAGCTGATCATGCTTAAGTTCGAGAACGTGTAGATCATTTCAAATCCCTGATCTCCCGTTTCACTGATATAGATACCTCTATCGATACCAAAGTAATACGTAGAGGATGGATGATCAATCACGATAGGTTCCGAGATGATGTCTTCAGGGTTCTCTTTGGTAAAATCAATGTAGAAAACAAGATATTGACTCTTATAGGTGTATTGATAATTGTAATTACCAAGATAGGTATAACTCCAAGACATGACTGGAAAGGCGATGATGCCATGTTTAGGTGAGATCATCAATGCTTTGGGATTGTAAGATGCTTCTGAATATGAATATGACCATGTGCCTTCTTGATTTTGGTTTAAGAGCTGATAAGAATCTTCAATACCAAGGGTATCATCTGCAGCAACAATTTCCATACCGGTCACACGACCATTGCTATCTGCAGTAAAACCAAAGCCAACGACTTGCGTTCCTGATTCATTCCAAATATGTAAATACGTACTAAATCCTGGGCGTTCCATCGCTTTGACGATGGTTGGTTTTGCAGGATTTGATAAATCAATCATATAACGAGGGTCAATCTGTTCGAATGTAACGACATAACCTGTCGTTCCTTGAAAGTCAACAGAGAAGACGCGTTCATTGGGTTTACCTAAACCCTCTATGATCGAGCCTACAACCTGAAGTTCATCGGTTGTATCACTTTCTTTTAAGACATATAAACGGTTTTTAATGGGATTCCAATCGGTTGTGACCACTCTTAAATAACCATTATATTCATCCATCCAATATTGATCACTGATATGTCCGTAGACGATACCATGTCCAATATATTCCAGTGTAGCTTCATCCGTATGCATCTTAAATTTAAGAATTTGTGTCTTTGTCGTATAACCTACAATGCTATCGATAAAGTTTGATGAATCGTAGTAATTAAATGTCGTGTAAAGATTATCCTCATCCGCATAAATTAAATTCACATAACCTAAGAACGCTTGACTATTCACACTGAAATCATCGAGAGAAATGCCTGTAAAAACAGTCATGCCATAAGCTGGAACATTATCAAAATAATAGATACTACTATATTCAAGGTAAGATGTTTTCGTTTGACCTGATGCATTAGTTTCAGCAAAAGAAGGTCTTGGATCGTCATCTTGTAGGTAAGCATTGGAAATCAAGTATAAAGATTGGTCAATCAAGCGGTATTGATAAAAGTTAGCATCGGTTTCAAGTTTATAAGATACCTCTAAGGTTTCACGATCATAAACAACGACTGACCCTGTGTAGGATACATAACGCCAACCCACGACATCCACTGCCATATCGTATACAAATGGCATGTAGGTATAATTATAACCAATGACAATTAAATAATCATCTGTTAAAAATATAGAGTCCGTATAAACATCACCTAAGTCAAGGGTATGATCAAGTGTTGCAACACCATGTTGTCCAATCGTAAAGATTCTTACCTGATTTTGATAACGTGATGCATAGTAAATCATGTTGCCATCTGTTTTAATTAAATCTGCTTCTTCGACACCTTCGACTTGGTTGTTGGTACCGATAAAATCACGTTCTGCTATATCACCAGCAGCACCTTCTGGTTGACCAGGAACCATATTTTCAAAAGCCGCATCCGTATTGATGACATCGCGCCAAATTCCCCCATAAGAACCACTCATGAGTGATCTTAATTGTGCTTCACCGGTTAATGCTTTGGCATTCACTAAAACACGGTCTCCCAACATGGGTGGGATGACAAAGGCTTGTGAAAAAATTGTCGCCAGCACAAACATACTGGAGATGAGTGCACCATAAGATCGCTTTACCCAAAACATCACCTTTGGTCTAAAGACAACTTCTCCAACTTGTTTTTGATAGATTTTCAATCTTCGATTCAACATCACATCTGAGATTAAACGATAAGTAAAATAAAGTGTTGCGAGTCCACATAAAGCAAGTACGATCCATCCCATAAAGGTCATAGACTAATCCTCCTTTTTAAGAATGCCTAAGGCAGCCTTGAAATCTTTGACGAAGGAACGTGATACCTCAAGGTGAGTACCACAGATAAGCTCTAAATCAAGTTTCGCATTAAACGACGTTCTGATATATCTAATCTTCGTCATGTTGACGATAAAAGATTTACCAATGCGAATAAAATGATAAGGCTTTAACATCTGCTCGAGCTGATATAAGGGTTGTCTGATGAGTTCACTTGCACCTTGATCTAAGTGCATGTAAATATCATCACCAAACGCCTCTAGATAGGTGATTTGTCTGGTTTGAACTTGAATGTAACCTTCAGGTGTTGGGAAAAGTAATTGATACGATTTAAGCATTAAAGCTTCAACCAACGCTTTCAAACTTTCCACATTCTCGTCGTTCAACATTAAACCTATCTTATGCTCGGGTACTTCATTTGGATCGGTTGTGACAGACAGATTGAATTGAGATGTAATCTCATCTTTAATTCGCTCAAAGTCCTCACGATTCCAAATGATTTTTGTCATCAGGAGTTCCTCCTATCTTTAGTATAGTATGACCATGATCATATGCCAAGGCTCCAAGGATATCATGCATTCTAGAGGGATATCTTGCACATCTTCCTTTATTTTAACATGAGAATTAAACGAAAATTAAAAAAACATGCACTGCAACTGCAATGCATGAAGGTTTAATGCTTGGGATAGTGTTTGAATTTTCGTTTTGTATCTAAAAAGAGTTTTGCAATAGCGATAAAGAAGACATAAAACTCTAATCTACCTAAGAACATCCCTGCTGAAGATGTCCATAAAATAATGGGATGTGCATCATATCCTGTGATACCCACAGATAAACCAACGGTTCCTAAAACGGATGCAAACTCAAATAAGGCATGTTGCATAGACGCTTGGCTTACTAAACTGAAAATCATCGTTCCTACCATCAAAAAGACCAAATACAACAAAATGAAGGAGTAATTTTCTGAGATGTCTTCATTATCGACAATCATTTTGTGACCAAGTTTATTGATAAAATGCTTTTTAATAACATTCTTATGCGAGATTTTATCTGAAAAACTCCAATATAACGATTTAATACCTAAACCTACGCGATATTGTTTAATACCACCACAGGTTGAACCTACACCAGCTCCTAAAATCATACCCACAATTAATAGTCCAAAAAAGAAAGCGGGAAGACCGGTAAATGATGGCATAATCTGATAACCCGTACCAGTCATCGCAGAAATAAAGTGAAAAGCTCCCATGTGTAAAGCCGTAAAGAAGGAACCATTAAAATAGGAAATGAGCGATAAGGTTGAAATCGTCACAGCAATAGCCGTGATGATATAAAAAGATTTCGTTTCTATATGCTTTAACGCACTCTTCCACTTACCCGTCATCACCAGCAAGTGAACGAAAAAGTTTGTCCCACCGGCAAACATGAGTCCAATGGTGATGATTTCAATAGGAACGCTTTGGTAATACCCAATACTTTCAGGTTTCGTTGAAAACCCTCCGGTTGCAACCGCGCAAATCGAATGATTAATGGCATCAAAAGGATGCATGCCAAAGGATATGTATAAAATAGCACCAACGGTTACTATGCCAAGATAAATCATTAAAATATAGCGTCCTGAACGAATTAAATTGGGCATCAATTTATCGCCGTGGCCTTCAGCATTGTACATTCTCATCCCAAATTTATCAGAGATCGTCGCTGTTAAAACAAGCACTAAACCTGCACCACCCACAAATTGAAGTACACTTCGGTAAAAAAGAAAAACTTTAGAAGCTTGACTCACATCAACAACCGTTAACCCTGTGGTGGAATACCCCGATGAGGTTTCAAATACCGCTTGGCTTAAATTGTATTGACCTGTTAATAAGAAGGGTACTGCTGATGCGAAAATCGCTAGCATCCATAACAAGACGACGAGCACAGCATCTTGATGTCTTTCTAATCTTTCTTTCTCATAGTTTCGAAATAAAAATTTTGATAGAAGGCCAAAAAGGATTAAGATCAACGCAGGTGGTAAAAAGTACTTGATTTGATTGATTTCTTCATGGTAAAAAATCACAACCGATAACGGTATGATCATGATGATACCGATCAAAATGGAAAAGAGTCCCAAATAACTAAGTATGAGTGGGTATCCCTTAAGTGATTTCATGTGCATGTTTATCTCTTTTTCTGAATAAATTCGATGATTTCTTCTCTTTCCGTTGGGGTAGAAATGATGATTAACTTATCCCCATTTTTTATCCTTGTGTCCCCTTTTGGTATGATGACATGAGGATCTCTGAAAATACAGCTGATGTTGATATTTCTGGGAAATTGAATATCCATAATGCGTTGATTAACTAAATGAAAATCCTCTTCAACACCGATTTCAATCATGACAATTTTTTCGTCTTCAATGGATAAAGTTTTAATGATGTTTTCAACGGATGATTCATTTAAAATGGTTTGTGCCATCAAATACGTAGATGAAATCACAGAATCAATCCCAAGTTTTTTAAAAAGTTCTACGTTTTTCGGGTTTCTAACCTTGGCAACCGTACGTTTAATGTGAAACAAACGCTTGGCTGTAATACATGCGATGTAGTTATCGGTATCGTTATCAGATAACGCTAAAAGAACATCTGCATTCTCACATTCTGCATCTGACAATGTGTATGCCTTGGTTGGATCACCAGGAAAAACTGCAATATCGTTATTGGTGCTAATGTATTCAGCAAAATCGCGATCATTATTGATCACTATGAGTTGATGGTGTTCTTCTTTAAGCATTTTGACGATAAAGTCTGCTTCATGCTTGCCACCTGTAATGACGACTTTCATTAAATGTCACCCTCCTCATATAGATCCATAAATTCAGCCAATGAAAGTGTAAATGGATAGATAGCCTTAATATAGGTTCCTTCCAAAAGACGTCCTTTGTCTGTATCCGATAATCTGACGAATATTTTGGGCACGTTATAGACATAATAACAAATGTGTGCCAAGTAGATGTTTGTATTATCACTATCTGTTGTGATGACAACCGTTTTTGCGTGCTTAATGTATGCATTTTCCAATACAGCTAAGTCAGTGGCATCACCGACCATCTCGTATCCAGAAAAAGAATCTTTGAGTTTGCGAAATGAATCATCTGTCGAATCGATGATGATCACATCTTCACCTAATTCTGACATTTTTGTCGCGATATTCGCACCTAAGCGCCCAGATCCTATAACGATGAATTTATTACGTTTCATGTATTCACCTCGTCTAATCTCATATGAAACACCTTTGTTATTTTATCATTGTTTCCTCAAAAAGGTATCATTTCTTCGAAAATAATTAGCCTTCTTGTTCATCATTATACACCTATTTTGTCATTTCTTGGTCAAGAAAGTGCCTGTAAGTAAGATCGATGCCAATCGCACCTAAGGGTGCAGTGATCAGTATCGCTAAAACTGCAACTGTCAACATCAAGTATCCTGAACTTAAACCAAGTGTGAGCGGTATCGCCCCAATGGCAGCTTGAACGGTAGCTTTTGGTAAATAAGCAATGCTTATAAACAACTTTTCTTTGAACTTTAAAGGCGTTTTTATAAGTGATACCCATACACCAAGCATGCGGAAAACAAGGGCACCCATGATCAGAAGTATAGCCTTAAAACCAATGGATGGGATCACGGTAATATCAACAGCTGCCCCAACCAAAACAAAGAGCATCATTTCAGCAATGACCCATATTTTTTCAAATTTTGATACGAGTCGTTTAGCTAAAACAGGATACATGTGATGAATGACACCACCCAAAACCATCACAGCGAGTAAACCACTGATATGCACATACGCTTTTACCGATGATTCCAAAACAATGAGTAAAAAGCCAAAGGCAAATAAACATAAAACCTTAACGGTATCGCGCATATGGCATTTTTTAAAAAATGGCACCAATAAAATCCCAATAAGTAAACCAAGTCCGATGCCTAAAACAATCGATAAAGGGATTTGATAAAGCATACCAAACGTGAACTCACCACTGACAAAGGATTGTAAAAAGCTTGAAAATAAAATAATGACATAAATATCATCTAAGGAAGCTCCTGATAAAACCAGATGGGGAATTCTCTTTTTATATCCATAACCAGATTCCATCAACTTGATCATACGTGGTACAACCACTGCAGGTGATACCGCTGCGAGTATGCTTCCTAGAAGCGCTGCTTCGATGAGTGATAAGTTAAAAAGCATGGAAGCTAGTAACACCACACCAATGATTTCAAAGGTCGCTGGTAGAAAAGCCATGAACAGCGCTGGCCACCCCATTTTTTTCATATCTTCGAGTTTTAATGCAAGCCCTGCTCTGATTAAGATGACAATTAGTGCAATTTGTCTTAAGTCACCTGAAACATCTAAAATAGCCCCATCGATGAGATTGAACACATAAGGCCCTAAAAGAACACCTGCAATAAGCATGCCGACAATCGAAGGCAATTTCAGGAGTTGAAAGAATTTCGCAAGCATTAAACTGATTAAAATGATTAAAGCAATAGATAATAGCATCTTACACCTCTAAAAAAAAGACTCTACAACAAAAAGTTGTAGAAGTCATTAGCATTTACGCGGTTTTAGTCATCGACTAAGGGAGACATTCATTCCCTTCTTCCATGATATCACAACTTATCTTCTTGTCAAGCCTCTTTGATTGAAGTCTCTTGTTGATCTTTCTTTCTAAAAAAGGGAATGATCATAGATACACGCGATTGATAGCTTTGGTATTCTGGGCGTGTTTTTAAGATTTTCTTTTCCATCCAAGGAATACTGATGAATAAGAAAAGTGCAGTCATCATGATGGGTGAAATGATCATGATATCAAAGGTATGGGTGGAAAGATAAATCACATAAAGTCCCCACCAAACCATCAATTCACCAAAATAATTTGGATGTCTTGAGTATTTCCATAAACCTTCTTCAATGCATTTTTTCTCACCTTGGGTGCGTGCTTTAAAACGTTTCATTTGTGTATCTGCAATGAACTGAATGATCGCAGCGATGACAATCATCAATGCCCCCATCAACGTGCCTAAGTTTGCTTTAAGATCACCTTGAATAACGAAAAGACCGAGGGCAAGTTGTGCAAAAACGATGAGGGTTGGGAAAAGTTGAATCCCAAAAAGATTGGTTAGAAAATATACTTTAGGTGCTTTTTCCTTCATGCGTTCATAACGCCAATCCATGTCATGAAATCCCGTCCATAAAGTTGCCCAATTGTAGGTTAAACGGATCGCCCACATCGAGATAGCAACAACCATCAAAATGACGGATAATCCATAAGATTCATAGTAAATAGCAGCAAAAACGAACATGAGTGGTGGTATAACACTCCAATATGGATCGTACAAACTGGCATTCTTAATCAGCATTGAAAAAAGATAAATAACCAGTGTCGCGACCACATCGGCGATTAAAAAACGGTAGATATCAACCATATCTGGTAACATCAAAAACGTGAGGATACCTGAAAGAATGGCTACCACATACATGATTGTAATCCATAAAAAGGACATACTTCTTTGTTTCATCGAATCCCTCCCTTGATAGAATTTATTATAACATAGATCATTTTAATCATTTGATGTAATTGGGATAAGTATGCATAAATCTATCTGCGAGTTCTTTAAATATTTCTCGTATATCGTATGACTGACCTGTCAATAAAGAAAGTGAGGTTGCAGGAAAATTTGGAAAATGTGATTGATTGATATTGATGCCTATACCCACCACCACCACGTCAAACATGTCTTCTAAAGATAAAGATTCAATCAAAATGCCTGCAAGCTTTTGATCACCAACATAAAGATCATTGGGTTCTTTAAATTCCGGTGTTATCCCAAACGTTTGAAAATAAGAGATTAATCCAAACATAATCCATGCTTTAAGTTGATGAGACTGGTTGGTACTTATATTTTTTAATAATATTGAAAACAACACATTTTCCCCTGGGTTAGATAGCCATACTCGATCAAATTGCCCGCGACCTTTGGTTTGATAACCCGCTCTGATCATCGTCATATGAGGAAAATACGAATGATTCTCTTTAAGAAAATCACTCGTTGATTGAAGTTCATCAAATTCTAATAAAGTATACGATGTCATTTAACTTCCTACTGCAAACGAAATATCCGCTTCGCATGCGAGTTCTCCATTAACAAATGCTTTGGCTGAGCCAAAGCCAAAACCTCTTCGAATCTTTGTCAGTTCACAGTGTAGTTCAAGCATATCTCCAGGCAGAACACTCTTTCTAAATTTGGCGTTAGAAATGCCTGTAAAGTAAGCAATCTTTCCTGCATAATCCGGATGAGACAATAAAACAACAGCACCCACTTGAGCTAAAGATTCAATGATCAAGACACCAGGCATCACAGGTTTTCCAGGAAAATGTCCTTGAAAAAAAGCTTCTTCTGGTTTGACGTATTTGATGCCTATACCACGGTGTAAACTATCAAGTTCAATCATCTCATCAATGAATAAAAAGGGATCACGATGGGGAATAATCGCTTTGATTTCATCTTGTGTTAGTCTCATATGTTCACCTTCTTAAAGATGATGGCTGCATTTTGACCACCAAAACCAATATTGATGTTCATTGCGTATGTCATCTGCCGATAAACCGCTTTATGCGGTGTATAGTTTAAATCACATTCTGGATCCGGTTCATCCAGATGAATTGTTGGTGGAATCCACCCGGTTTGTAGGGCTTTAATGGTCGCAATCGTTTCAATGGCACCTGCAGCTCCAAGTGCATGACCTGTCATGGACTTCGTTGAACTGATGTTAATGCCATAGGCTGCTTCTCCAAAAGCTTTTTTAATACCTAAAGTTTCCAGTTTATCATTTAAAACGGTTGACGTGCCATGTGCATTGATATAACCTAAATCTTTAGCTTCAATGTTAGCATCTTCAATCGCTTGTTTAAGACATACGGTGATACCATTAGCTTCATCATCTGGAGCAGTCATGTGAAACGCATCTGAGGTTGTCCCATAACCTACCATTTCTGCTAAAATAGGTGCACCACGTTTGATCGCGTGCTCATATGATTCTAAAATGAGAATCCCTGCACCTTCAGCAATCACAAATCCTGTTCTACGCTGATCGAAAGGAACGGAAGCAATCTCGGGATTATTTGAAAAATTAAGTGCTTTTAAACTCGAAAAACCACCAACACCAATGTTATTGATCGGTGATTCTGCACCACCTGTAATGACAGCATCTAAATAACCATCTCTGATGTATCTGAAAGCTTCACCAATCGAATTGGTCGCTGCAGAGCATGCGGTTACTTGAGGTAAATTTGGACCTTTTGCTTGATACTTAATGCCAATTTTAGCACCGATTAAATTGATGATGGCATTGGGAATAAAGAAAGGTGAAATACGGTCTTGGCCACGTTCAACAGATGTTTTCACTTCCTCAAAAATCGTATTTAACCCACCAATACCACTTCCCACAAAAGTACCTACTCGATAAGGATCGTAGGTATGATTCATAAAGTTAGCTTGCGTGATGGCTTCATGTGCCGCAACCATAGCTAAATTGGTGACGCGATCAGCACGTCTAATTTCTTTTTTGTCTAAAAAATCTTCAAAATTGAGATTTTTAACTTCACCTGCGATGGTGACTTTATCTTGGCTTGCATCAAAAAGGGTAATAAAATCAATCCCGTTTTTTCCTTCGACAAGATGCTTAAATGATTCTTCAACCGTGTTTCCAACAGGACTGACAAGACCCATTCCGGTCACAACAACTCTTCTTTTCATGTCTTCACCTACATCACTAATCCGCCATCAACCTCTAGGGTGTGGCCGGTAATATAACTCGCTTGTTCACTTGCTAAAAAGCAGACAGCATGTGCAACATCTTCAGGCTTACCAAAGCGTTTTAAAGGAATTTGATCAGCCCATGCTTTCGTCACTTCTTCAGAAAGCTTTTTGGTCATGTCTGTTTCAATGAAACCAGGCGCAATCGCATTGACCGTGACTTGGCGTCCTGCAAATTCGCGTGCTAAAGCTTTTGTCATACCAATGACACCTGCTTTGGCTGCAGAATAATTGGATTGTCCTGCATTACCTAAGACACCTGATACCGATGATATGTTGATCAGACGGCCATAGCCTGATTTTAATAAGGCTTTAGCGGCATGCTTAGAGACATTCCAAACCCCTTTTAGGTTGGTATCAATCACACGATTAAACTGTTCTTCTGACATGCGTAAAATCAAGGCATCATCGGTGATACCTGCATTGTTAACGACAATATTTAGCGTTCCATAAGCGTTGATGACTTCTTCCACGAGGCGTCCAGCTTCTGCATACTTTGATACATCAGCTTGAAAAGCCATCGCTTTACCATTCATGTTTTCGATGTCTTTGATTAAGGCATCTGCCGCTTCTCTACTTCTGTTGTAGTTGACGACAACCATAGCTCCTCGTTTTGCGAGTTCAAGTGATATGGTTTTCCCAATACCTGATGCACCGCCTGTCACAAGTGCGACTTTATTTAATAAATCCATGGTTTTTTAACCACCCTTCAATATCTTTGATATCGTGTGCACGTTCAACGTGTGCCACTTCGAGATCTGGATCAATTTTCTTGATTAAGCCTGACAATACGGTGCCTGGTCCAATTTCAAGAAAATGGGTAAATCCGTCATTTTTCATCTGTAGAATCGCTTCAACAAAGCGTACAGATGAATACATTTGTTTAACCATTTCTGATTTTAAATCTGCCACCTGAAGTGGTTTTGCAGTCGTATTTAAATAAACAGCTATTCTTGGTTTAGAGACTTCTTTTGATAAGATATAAGCACTAAATCTTTGGGCGGCATCTTGCATCAATGGTGAATGAAAAGCGCCAGAAACGTTTAATTTAATCGCTCTTTTCGCCCCCATGGCTTTCGCTTTTTCAATCGCCAAATCAATCTTATCTTCGATACCACTGATCACGGTTTGAACGGGTGAATTGAAATTTGCAGGATAAACACCTTCACCAACTTCTTGGCATACGGTTTCCACTTGATCTCTCGTTAAACCTAAAATGGCAGCCATTTTACCAGGATGGGTAAGTGTTTCTTCATCCATGTACATGGCACGTACTTTAACTATATCAAGAACTTCGCCAAATGAAAATAGCCCCGCAGCATAATATGCTGAATATTCACCCAAACTAAAACCTAAAACAGCGTCTGGCATTACGCCTAAAGTATAAAGCGACTCATAGGCATAGATTGAGCTGAGTAGAACCAGGGGTTGGGTGTATTTTGTTTGATGGATGAATCCTTCTTCGGATAAAATCACGTCTTTGGTTGGATAACCTAAGATGCGGTTAGCTTCTTCTTCTAAACGTGCTAAATCGGGATTTAACTCATGAAAGTCTAATCCCATGCCAACGTATTGGCTACCTTGACCGGCAAAAACAAATGCGAGTTTATGCATAGCATCACCTACAACTGAATGATGGCACTACCCCAAGTGAATCCACCACCAAAACCAACCAATAAGATCTTTTGACCATGCATGCTATATTGATCAATATAATCAGAAATGGTCATCGGGATACTTGCTGCTGAAGTGTTACCATATTCACTCAAATTCATCATAAATTTTTCTAAAGGGATATCCATGGATTTTGCGACCGATTGAATGATGCGTTCATTGGCTTGATGGGGAATAATCATATCAATATCAGAGATGTCTAGTGCTGCATCATGTAAGACTCTACGAATGGCTTGTTCCATCGCATCCACTGCGAAAAGATAAACTTTTTTGCCATCCATCTTAATTTTATTAACCACGGTTAGACTTCCTGCAGTATCACCCCGAGCGGCGTTAAAGAAATAGGCATTGTGATAATCTGTGACCGCTGGTTCAATGATCATCGCACCTGCACCATCACCAAAAAGAACACAAGTATTTCTATCGGTGTAATCCACAATCTTCGTAAGCATTTCGCCACCAATGACCAAGGCTGCTCTAAAACGACCGCTTTGTAGCATGTTTGCTGCAATCTCAAGGCCATACACAAATCCTGTGCATGCTGCATTGATGTCAAAACTCATGACTTCATGCGTTAACCCAAGTTGTGCTTGGATAAAATTCGCAGTTGAAGGTGTAGATTGATCACCTGTGATGGTCGCCATAATGATTAAATCAATTTTATTCACGTCATAATTCACGCGTTCTATCGCATTTAACGCAGCTTTAACCGCCATTTCAGAGGTTAACTCACCATCTGCACGATGGCGTGTCTTAATGCCTGTACGCGTCGTTATCCATTCGTCTGAAGTTTCGACAAGTTTTTCTAAGTCTTCGTTTGTAATAAGTCCGGGTGGCACATACTTACCACTAGAAATCACTTTCATTTTAGGTTGATGATTCATCAGGTTCTCCTTTTTCTAGGAAGTTACCCATGCGTCTGAATTTTTGGTATCGTTGCTCTAACAAGAGTTTAGTCTTCATTTTAGCTAATCTTTTTACGTTTTCAATTAACGCTTTCTTGAGTTCTTGAATGCCAAAGTCTGGATCCACATGGAGTCCTTCGTTTTCTTTGATAATTTGATCAATAACACCAAACGATGCAAGATCGTTGGCTGTAAGTTTCATGAGTTGTGCTGCAACATCAGCCTTTTGGCTGTCTTTGTAAATAATAGAGGCATAACCTTCGGGTGATAAGATGGCGTAGACGCTATTTTCAAACATCATGATGTGGTCACCAACACCAATGGCAAGCGCACCACCTGAACCACCTTCAGATAAAACTATGACTAAAATCGGGGTTTTTAAACCCATCATGTCTCTAAGGTTAGTGGCAATCGCTGAAGCTTGTCCTCTTTCTTCGGCACCAATGCCTGGATATGCACCTGGGGTATCAATGATACAAAGAATCGGACGTTTAAATTTTTCAGCTTGTTTCATTAACCTCAAAGCTTTACGGTATCCCTCAGGGTGAGGCATACCAAAGTTATGCTTAATTTTTTCTTCAGTTGTAACACCTTTTTCTTCGGCAATGATGGTCACAGGTTGCCCGTTTAAGGTTCCTATACCACCAATGATGGCATGATCATCAGAGAATAAACGATCGCCATGAAGTTCGATAAAATCTGGACAAATCTCTTTAATCAGTTTGACAGAGGTTGGTCTTTTTGGATGTCTTGCTAATTTGACTTTTTCCCAAGCGGTAAGTTCCATGTTAACCATCCTTTCTCATCGGATGAAGTTGTAATAATTTATAAAGCGTTTTTCGCATATCTTTACGATGAACAACCATATCGACCATCCCATGTTCCAGCTGGAATTGATCCGTTTGAAACCCTTCAGGCAAATCTTGTCTGATGGTCTGTTTGATGACTCTTGCACCTGCAAACCCAATTAAGGATGAGTGTTCTGCAATATTGATATCACCCAGTGTTGCAAAGCTAGCAGCAA
Organism: Acholeplasmataceae bacterium UBA5769; assembly: GCA_002418725.1. Lineage (GTDB taxonomy): Bacteria > Bacillota_I > Bacilli_A > Acholeplasmatales > Acholeplasmataceae > Peloplasma. Next base: position 9,068 of record DIER01000025.1, on the reverse strand, counting down.
CACCGCCTGTGGTTGGATTGGTGAGTACACTGATATAAAGTAAGCCCTCTTCATCAAAGTAGTGGAGTGCACCACTCGTTTTCGCCATTTGCATGAGTGATAATATACCCTCTTGCATACGTGCCCCACCGGATGCAGAAAAAATGATGAGTGGTAGTCTTTCTTTTGTGGCATGTTCAATCAAGCGCGTGACTTTCTCACCGACGACACTCCCCATACTCCCCATCATGAAATTACTATCCAGAATACCGATCGCCACCTTTATTTTAACGATGGTTGCTGTGCCAGATAAAAAGGCATCATCCATTCCAGAAAGCTTTTTACCCATGGCAAGTTTATCTTGATAGTCAGGCATGTCTAAAGGATTGAGTGAGACAACCAAACGATCGAGTTCGCTAAAAGAACCCTCATCGACGGTTAAGTTAAGTCTTTTTTGAGCACCCATACGAAAATGAAATTCGCAGTATGGACATATTTGATGGTTGGTTTCTAACGTTTTTTCATAAATAGCTGCTCCGCACTGATCACACTTTACAAAGATGCCGTCAGGGATGTCAATCGGTTGTGCGTTGATCGCTTTTTTACGTACATTACGCTTAAAATCTTCCAGTTTCTTTTTACGTTCTGTTAAAAAATCATTCACGGTTTTCACTCTCCACAAGCGCATTGAAACGTGCAATAAAGCCCGTATCGTATTGGCCTTTAATGAAGTCTGGATTGTGCATGATCAAATATTGGTATTCAATGTTAGTATGAATGCCTTCTACAACAAACTGCTCGAGTGCAACACGCATTTTCTTAATCGCTTCTCTTCTTGTGGGTGCGTGAACGATCAGTTTCGCGATCATAGAATCATAAAAAGGTGGCACCTCATAACCAGGATATATGTGGGTATCCATGCGAACACCAATGCCCCCTGGAAATAAAATATTCGTGATTTTACCTGGTGTAGGAATAAATCCTTTCATCGCGTGTTCTGCGTTAATACGACATTCAATCGCGTGACCATTGATCTTTAAATCTCTCTGTTTAAAAGATAGTTCCTTACCATAAGCGACTTTAATCTGCTCTTTGACAAGATCGACACCTGTAATCATCTCCGTAATGGGATGTTCGACTTGGATACGTGTATTCATTTCTATAAAATAGAAATTTCCTTTTGGATCGACGAGAAATTCCATCGTACCTGCATTCACATAATTGATCGCTTTTGCAAGTTTGATCGCTGCCATACCAATTTTACGTCTTAATAAATCGTTTAAAATAGGTGATGGCGTTTCCTCTAACATTTTTTGATTACGTCTTTGCATTGAGCAATCACGTTCAAAAAGGTGAACAATATTTCCATGTGTATCTGCCATAATTTGTATTTCGATATGTCTTGGTGATTCAATAAACTTTTCAATATAAAGTGATTTATCACCAAAACTTGTTTCTGCTTCTAGCGATGTACGCTCAAAAGCACTCAGGAATTCTTCGTCTGAGCGAACAATACTGATCCCGCGTCCTCCGCCACCACTCGAGGCTTTCATCATCACAGGATATCCAATATGTTTAGCTATTTTTAGCCCTTCTTGGGCATTTTCAACCACACCATCACTGCCTTCAACGATGGGAACACCGGTAGCTTTTGCAATCGTGCGTGCGGATGCTTTATCCCCAATCTGTGCAATCGTTTTTGAAGAAGGACCAATGAAAATCATGTTACATCTTTCAACCATTTCAACAAAGGCTGAATTTTCAGATAAAAAACCATACCCTGGATGAATGGCATTGCATCCTGTTGAAATGGCTGCAGATAAAACGCTATTCATGTTTAAATAGCTCTCTTTACTGCGTGCACCACCGATACAAACCGCTTCATCAGCAAGTTTTACATGAAGTGACGTTTCATCAGCTTCAGAGTACACTGCAACCGTTTCGATTCCTAACTCTTTACATGCACGGATAATCCGAACTGCGATTTCACCACGGTTTGCGATTAAGATTTTATTTTTCATTGGCATCACCTACACGCATCAATACATGATTGAAGCCGATGACATCACCGTTTTTCGCGTGAATCTCCTTGATCACACCATCATAAGGAGAGGTGATTTCATTCATGATCTTCATCGCTTCGATGATACAGACGACTTGGCCTTTTTTCACATGACTTCCAACTTCAACAAATGGTTTCCCATTCGGTGTTGATGCAGCATAAAAAGTACCTACGAGTGGTGATTTTATTACGTTTTGCGGATTTAATTGAATAGGTTTTTGTGTGGTTTGAATTTGATTTGTGGTTTGAATTTCTTCTTTATTTGATTGCGTTGTTGCTTGCTGAATTTCAGCTGTTTTGTTTTTTGAAAGTCTTAATTTAAAGCCATCCATTTCAAGTTCTAACGTCATTAAAGTAGAACTCTCAAAGTCCTTGATTATACTTTGAATTTCTTTGATTGTCATATATAGTTACCATTTCACTTTTCAAATTTGTAAATCTAGAATCAAGCATCAAAAGTTGATGTTAAGCTGACAAACATTGTTGATCTGTCTCATCATCCTCAAGATGTGTCAAACTCAAATGACCATGCGGGGTTTAAATATGATTCATCAATATGGGTAATACGTTTAAACCAATCATGACCATTCCATGGATTGGAGCATCACTCCCTTAGTGTTTGGCATTCAAATGTTTTGAATTTCAAAATATATGCCTGTGTTTATTCTATCACAAAAAGGATGTATGTCAAGAGTAAAGAAGATGTAAACGATTCACACATAAAAAAAACCTATGATGTATCATAGGCTAAAAGGAAACGATGTTTTCAAGTGAGTCATGCACAAGGTAACGATTTAATGTATCGATAACTTCAAGAATTAACCTTTCATGCATCTTTGGTGATGCAGAAGCTTGATGTGGCGTGATGAAGATGTTTTTAGCACGCCATAATGGATGATCTTTAGGTAGTGGTTCAGGTGTGGTAACATCCAGTGCTGCACCACGAATGACGTCATGGTTTAACGCGTTGATTAATGCATCTTGATCAACAATTTCTCCTCTTGCAACATTGATGAACAATGTCGTTTGTTTCATCGATTGAAACAATGTTTGATTAAACATATGATATGTATCTTTAGTCAAAGGAATTGAAACGATGATGAAATCAGATCGTCTTACGAGATCCATTAAACCTTCTTGATGGTGAACCATTTCATCGTAAAACGGTTGTTTCATCTTTGTTCTTCTGTAACCGATCACATGCGTATGGAAAGCTTTCAGTCTTTTTGCAACTTCATCTCCAATAGAACCAGCCCCGACGATGCCAATGGTTGAGCCATAGATTTCATGTGATACGGGTTCAAATGTCCAACTTTGTGCTTTCATATGGTCATGGTAAGGTCCCAATCTTCGGTTGAAGTATAACATCTTAGCGATGACATCTTCTGCAATGGCTATACTAAAGACATCTTTCGCATAAGCGAGTTTGATGTTTCTTTGCTTAAGTTCTGATAAATCGATTTGATTATAACCAGCTGTGAGAAGTTTGATCAGTTTTAAGTTTTTCATACGATTTAAAATCTCAGGTTTAACCCATGTTGGCATCATCACAGCGACTTCAGCATCTTCTGCTTGATCGATCTCAGTGACGATCTCATGTGATGGAAACCGATCAACGATCTGTTTGACATATTCTTTTTTTAGTGATGAGGACTCTATCCATATTTTCATTGACTAATCCACCCATTTATCAAATGCTAAACGTTTTAAATCCCCTTCACCCGGTTCAAGGATAATCCATCCTCTTAAGATATAACCATGTTTCTCAAAAAGTTTGATGGCATATTTATTGGTGAAGTATGTATCGATTCGTATATAATTTACATGTTTATCTTTGGCTAATTGATCTGCAAAATCGAGGAGTTCGTCAGCAATGTTTTGTCCAAGGTAGTTTTTATGAACCGCAAGCCTATGAATGGTTAGATAGTCATGTTCATATCCCCAAGCACCATCATAGATGACATTGTAGGTGGATTCAATACCACTTTTGATGGAAACCATACCGATGATTTTACCATCCTTTTCATACACATAAAACTCACCTAACTGAATGTCTCTAACAAATGTTTCATAGGTGGGGTTTTGATGTTGCCACTGATCGATACCTCTTTGTTTAAGTAACTGTGTTGTCTGAACCCTTAAATCCCATATGGCCGTAATATCTTGCTGTGTCGCTTTTCTAATCATTTTAGGTCAGTAAGTATCACAGAAAGCAACAAAGCTTCCACAGCCTTCATTTTAATGGGTAAGGCTGTCATGTGATAATTCCCTTCTGGAACGTCACCAAGTCTTAGTCCTTCGATGATGATGATATCTTGATCCATCAGGATATGGTGCGTTGGGTGACCTGCTTGATCACGTTCAACACCAAGTGCATCGACGCCAACACCTGAGATTTGTTTCTTAGCTAAATAGGAAGCCGCAGATACATGTAGGTAAATAAACTGAAGATTAAAGTGTTCTTCAAACGAGTTTCTTGTCTTAAATAGCACAAAATCATGTGCTTGAATGTCGAGATTGATGAGATCTTTTTCATCAATACGATCGTTCAAATGTGTTAAATCAAAGACTTTTACGTTGCGAATCAAACGATTTAAATCAAGTGAGTCCGATGTTTGACCATCTTTAATCATGTGAAGTGGAAAATCCATGTGTGTTCCCGTATGTAAGTTTAAACACACATTGGTCTCATAAGTCGATCCTGTCTCAAAATCGGATGCCACATGAAAAACAGGTTTTTTTGCCTCTTTGTTTTTCCATACTTGAACATCTTTTGAAATCATCATGGAAACATCATATATCTTCATGGCATCACCTCACCGGATAATTCTAAAATCAATGGCTTTAAATCCTCATAATTTTGATAGATGGTTGGAGAACCCTGATATTTTTTGACAGCATCAATAAACTTCCACGAAAGTTCGATCTCATCCCATCTGGTAAACAATGTTTTATGATGGTCAGTGATGTCTTTCAATAGTTTTTCGTACGCTTCTGACATGTTACCAACTGCTTTACATGCAATGCAATACTCGAGCTCAACCTCTTCCACATCATCTCTTAATCCAGGTACTTTTGAATTAAGTACTAAACCAACACCGTCTAGTGGTGCAATCTTAATATAGAGTTTATTCGTGGATAGGGGTAAGTTCCACTTTCTTTGTTCAGATGTTTCTTCAAATTCTACGATGATCAGTGATTCTTTTTGATCTAGCTTTTTACCTGTCATCAAATAGAATGGGACACCTTTAAATCGTGGCGTCTCCACGTATGCCTTTAAAAAGACAAAAGTGTCGGTTTGCGAATCTTTTTCGATGTTTTTTTCCCCAAGATAACCGTCATATTGACCAAAAAGAAGCGTTTCTTTGTCAAACTTCAAGTGTTCAAGCACTTTGACTTTTTCATTTTTGACGTCTTCAGAGTGATAGGAAAGTGGAACTTCCATCGCAATTAATGAAAGCATTTGAAGTAAATGAGATTGCACCATGTCTTTGAGTGCACCGGATTGATCATAATATCCTGCACGGCCTAAGATCCCATCGGTTTCTTTAGCTATGATCTTAATATTTTTTATCGATCTGTTATGCCAGATCTCTTCAAATATACGGTTAGCAAAACGTACCATCATGATGTTTTGAATCATTTCTTTACCCAAATAATGATCGATACGATAGATCTGTTTTTCATCAAAATAAGTCCAAAGCAGTTCATTAACTTCTTTTGCGCTTTGTAGATCATGACCAAAAGGTTTCTCAAAAACAATCGACTGATTGATATTTTGTTTTTCAACCAGTTTTGAGCGGTTCATGTGTTTAGCAACCACACTGAAAAGTTCAGGACCAATCGCGAGATAAAACAATTCCCTCGTTTTTTCATGCTTGAGTTCTTTGATTAATGCGACCAGTGTTTTATAATCGTTTTCTTCCGTGATTTCCATTTTTTGATAATGTGTGATTTTTTGAAGCGTATTTAAATCTAGTGATTTTTTCGCATTCTCATGCATTACATCCAAATATGTTTTCGTATCATAATCACGTCTTCCAAGTGCAATGATTTTTGTTTTTTCTGGTATTTGATTTTCAGTGATCAATTTGGACAACGCGGGTAATAGTTTACGACTGGTTAAATCTCCGGTTGCTCCAAATATGGTGATGATTAAATCATAGGTCATAGTCATTCTCCTTTATTCTGTATCCCATGCATGCCATAAATAATGTGATACTACGGAACGATAGGGTGCCCAATTTGCGGCAATACGTTCGATATCTTGATGTGATAAATGCTCGTTTTGATAAATTCTTTTAACTGCATTTCTTAAACCCAAATCTAGGACTGAAAAAACATCTTCTCTTCCGAGTGAAAACATTAAAAACATTTGTGCAGTCCACACACCAATACCTTTAATTTGAATGAGCATATCGATAACTTCTTGGTCATTCATTTGATGAATATCATTAAAATGAACGCTGCCATTTTGAAGACATGCCGCCAAACTTTTTAAATATTTGATTTTTTGAAAAGAAAGCCCTAAGGAACGAAGATCAACTTCGCTTGCAGATAAAATCGATTCAGGCGTTAATTGATCATTGAAAAAATCGTGAACACGCTTTGAAATGACATTCGCAACCTTACTCGAAAGTTGTTGTGCAATGATTGTATCAACAAGTGATTCAAAATAATGTTCTGATACATGGACATGGATCATCTCTTTTTTAGCGAACAGATCAGAAAGCAGAGGATCTTTTTCAATGAGATACTTCGTAATGGGAGAATCTTGATGATATGTTAAAATCGGCATAGCACACCTCTTCTTTACTTTATTATAACAAAATAACATCAAACATCGTTATAACCAGAACCTCACTTTATCATTTTACGCTATATCATTTGACATTCAAAATTATTCGACTATAATCATGCTTAAAATGAGCGTCACATGAACACATTTACGATCGTTTTTCTCAGCATTTCAGTCTTAAGTTTAAGTTATGGATTATTTCTTGTCATAAAACAAAAGAAACGTTATTGGATTCCTTCTCTCATCTTCTTAGCTTTAAGTATTCTCATGATCATTCTAGGTCAAACGGTGACGGTAACTGGCGGTAGTTTTGCTGATGTCATGTACACTGTTTTAGGGGTATTTCTAGCATTGCTTGCTGTCGTTGTGATGCTCATTACTTTATTCATTCAATCTCGTAAACACAAAGGTGATGAAGATTAACATCACCTTGTTTTTTTAGGCGTTTGACACACCTTCACAAGTAGCGTAAAATAAGGTTAAGAGGTGTATACAGATATGGAAACAAAAACGATCAATCAATCCATTCGTCAAGTCGTCTATGCCAAACACGGAATGGTTGCAACTTCTGAACCTCAAGCGGCTCAAGCTGGCCTCGATGTTCTTCGAAGAGGTGGTAATGCCATTGATGCAGCCATCGCAGTTGCTGCCACATTAACCGTGACTGAACCAACGTCGAATGGGATCGGTGGCGACAATTTTGCCATCGTTTGGTATAAAAATCAACTCTATGGTTTGAATTCAAGTGGCCCAGCACCGAAACTCTTATCCTTAGATAATCTTAAAAAAATGGGGCTTAAAGACATGCCCCGTTTTGGATTTACGCCTGTCACTGTCCCTGGCGCTGTTGCAGGTTGGGCTCAACTTTCTAAACGCTTTGGTCAACTGTCACTTAAAGATGCCTTAAGACCAGCCATCGATTATGCAAGACATGGATTTGTTGTCCAAAAAACGGTGGCTACACACTGGCAACATGCCAACCAAATCTATCAAAAAGCTTTAAAACATGAAATGTATGCCCCCTGGTTTGACACTTTTACCAAAGCACTTCAGGCACCCAAAGCAGGAGATCTATGGTTTTTAAAAGATCATGCAGCAACACTTGAAGAAATTGGTGATACCGTCGGTAGTTCGTTTTATCGTGGTAAAATCGCCGATCAAATCGATGCTTATGCAAGAAAACATGGTGGGCTTATCCGTAAAGAAGATTTAGAAGCTTTTTCACCTGAATGGGTCGATCCGATCAAAGTGTCTTATCGTGGTTATGATGTCTATGAACTTCCGCCAAATGGTCAAGGTATCGTTGCTTTAATGGCTTTAAATATCTTGGAAAACTTTAATTTCAAAGATAAAGAGTTGATCACGACTTATCATAAACAAATGGAAGCTATCAAATTAGCTTTTGCAGATGGACTCGCATACATCGCAGACCCTTCGCACATGAAAACATCCATTCAATCGATGTTATCAAAGAATTATGCATGGAAACGTAGTCAAGAAATTAAGATTAAAGCACTTGATCCAAAAGCCGGTAAACCGATTGGTTCTGGTACAGTCTATCTTGCTGTAGCTGATCAAGAAGGTAACATGGTTTCCATGATTCAATCCAACTACATGGGGTTTGGATCGGGTATCGTCATACCAAACACGGGGATTGCACTTCATAACAGGGGACATAACTTCTCCTTAGATCCCAAATCTAACAATGTGGTTGAACCCAAAAAACGACCTTACCATACCATCATTCCAGGTTTTTTAATGAAACAAAGAACACCCATTGGTCCTTTTGGTGTCATGGGTGGATTTATGCAACCTCAGGGTCACGTGCAGGTGCTGATGAATATGATCGATTTTGGGATGGATCCACAACAAGCTTTAGATGCTCCACGCTTCCAGTGGACGGAAGGTAAAACGATTTTAGTTGAACCAGATGTTCCACACGCTATCATTCAAGGACTGATCAAAAAAGGTCATGAGATTAAAATTGAACCTCAGCTAAGTCAGTTTGGTAGGGGTCAAATCATTCAAAAAGACCCCATCACTGGCATTTATGTTGGGGGTACAGAAAAGCGTTGTGATGGTACCATTGCATCCTATTAGAATAAAAAGATGAAGTTTTCGCTTCATCTTTTTTTGTGATGTATCTGTTAATTCTTAGGATTGAGGGATGAATAAATCCAGTAAACCAAAGATACTGAAGGTAAAGCCCATGAAAAGTAAACCTAAAAG
>DIER01000009.1 GCA_002418725.1 Acholeplasmataceae bacterium UBA5769 | reverse complement strand
AGGAGGCTTTAATTTGAAGGGTGTTTTTAAAAATAGAACAATACTGAATTATCTTTCACTGACGGGTATTCTTGCTGTTGTTTTCTATGTTTTACATGATGTAGTTGGTGCACAATTTTATCCAGGATATAACTTTTTAAGTCAAGCTGTCAGCGATTTAACAGCTAGTGATGCACCATCAAGAGTTGTTGCTGGAGGATTATCTAGTGTTTACGGTATTTTTAGCGTCATATCCTCAATGGCTGTTGTTTTACTAGTTAAGGATCAACTGAATAAGACATTAAGAGTTGGTATTTATTTATTCGCAGTAATGAATCTAATAAGTAACATAGGATATTCCTTATTTCCCTTATCGACTAGCGGTTATGCAGCAACATTTCAAGATGTCATGCATCTTTATGTAGTCACAATGCTCGTAGTTTTATTATCGATATCATCCTTAATTTTGATCATCGTTGGAGGACTTAAGGGAAAAAAAATAAAGTTTCAATCATTATCTTATATCGCCATGGTTGCACTATTGCTCATGATGAGCGGAGCTATTCTATCAAATCTAGTGGATCCATCTATTTTTGGTTTGGTAGAACGTTTCAGTACATATAGTGCTGTGCTATTTACAGGGGTGTTGGGAGTTTATGGATTTCGTATGGATGATAGTAATGATTGAAATGATCATCATCAATGTTATGACTTGTTTAATACACTAAGTACATCCAAGAAATAATTCAAAGGTGCTCATTTGGATTAAAGTCGGTAGCAACTACATATCTCAAGCGGTAAGACTCCCCAAGGGAGTTTTTCATTAGGTAACGATACGTGTCTTTCCTTTACATGACATAACAGTTACAATGATAAGTAAGGAGGGGATTTTATGATTGGAAATAAACTCAAACAGTTACGCATAAAACAACAATGGACTCAAGAAGAGTTGGCTGAAAAACTGTTCGTGACGCGAAATGCAGTCTCAAAATGGGAAACGGATAAAGGAATTCCCAGTATTCAAAGTTTAAAAGATATTGCCAAAGTCTTTCATGTGACCATTGATCATCTGTTAAGCGAAGAAGACCTTGTTTTATTAACGATTGAAAACAAAAGAACCTTGGATTTAAATCGTAATTTAATCTTTGGCATGTTGCTCTTCTTTTCCTTTTCATTAATTGGAACTGCTTTACCTGCATTTGTTTTCTCCGCGGATCCAACATCAGGAATTGCTGTCTTTTTGATCTTGCTACCTATCAGTTATATTTTACTTGGAATCTTTAGTGTGCTATCCCATGTAAAATGGCCTTATGTCGTCCTTTCATCTGCTTTAGCATTGACACCCATCTATGTTTTCTTTGACATTGCCTTGACAACCGTACGCCTTGGTTATTGGGGCATCATATACTATTTTCTTTATATTGGGAGCTATTTTCTTTTCAACAAAGGGGCTTCAGTGCACCTTAAAAAAAGCAAGCTTTCATCAAAGAACGTTTGGCTTGTGCTTGCAATCGTGATCACCTTGGTTTATGTTTTGCACACAACTTACCAGGCGATTACTTATTATCGCTGTGAAATATGTAGTGCACCGTGGTACACACCAGTGGTTACGCATACGATTTTTTATAGCATTCCACTATCGATGGCATACACACTCTATTTCTATATAAAGTCAAAAGAAGTATCAAAAGAAACCTGAGTTAAGTTATGTGAAATCTTATTTCTTTCATCACCTAACCCCATTTGATATAATGAGGATGATAGATGGATAGAGGTGTTTGTAATGGGTTTAAATCAAATAAATGAATTCAAGGAAATCTTTAAAGAACGATTTCAAAGAAACATGAAAAGACATCCGGGTTTAACATGGGATCAAATCGATGCGAAATTAAACCATAAAGATGTGCTAGAAAAAATGTTACAGATGGAACAGAGTGGCGGCGAACCAGATATATTCTTAATCAACGATCAACTCTATGTGATGGATGCATCCAAAGAAACACCTAAAGGCAGATTAAGTTGTTGTTACGATGAAGAAGCCAGATTAAGTCGAAAAAAATTCCCACCAGAAACATCCGCACACATGTTAGCCAAAGCCATGGGCATAAAGCTTGTTGATGAAACATTGTATCTTGCCATGCAAGCTATGGATGATTTCGATTTAAAAACTTCGAGTTGGATTGAAACACCAGCTGAATTGAGAAAATTAGGTGGTGCACTTTTTGGGGATAAGCGTTATGGTAGAACGTTCATTTATCATAACGGTGCAGATTCATATTACGGTTCAAGAGGTTTTCGCGGCTATTTTGTGTTAAATTGAAGCACTAAAGGTGATGTTATTTCGTAACATGACCTTTTTCATTTTAGGTGGCTTTAGCTGAGATAGACATGCTATAATTGGATTGTCTACGTAAACATGAATCATGGAGATTTCTATGACTAAACAAACAAAACTTAACGTGCTCATTAAACTTGCACACCTGTTTGAAATGAATAAAGTGACTTGGCAATTAGGCGGGAGCGCGATGCTTTTTTTAAGAGGGTATATAGAAGACTTTCATGATTTAGATATGATGATACCGATGTCTGATGCGATGAAAGTCGATCATTTGATGAGTAGTATTGCTCACTCAATGAAGGAGATTACCCATGAAACTGATCAATCTGCTTTTTTTAGATCGTATGAGATTGATGGTGTTCATGTTGATGTGATGGCAAACTTATCGTTTATATCAGAAGGTGTCGTTTACCATTTTCCACTAGAAGAAAAGAAATCTTGTGATTACACGTTTTTAAAAAATCAAAAAATATATATATCGGATGTATCAAAATGGCTTACGTATTACCGACTCATGAAACGATACGATCGTGTTAAGTTGATAGAAGATAAGTTAAACATGATGCAGACATTTGATATCATCCTCAAGACACCGAGCCAAGAAGACATCCCTCAGATTGCATCGTTTCGAAAAGCTTTTATCGATAAAGATGAATCTTTGCACGGAGGGTGTGGTCTCAGTAGTTATGATGATATTGAAGCGTGGCTTTCGTATCTTAAACTGTTTTTAACAAAAGAAACCTTACCTTTAAACCGTGTTGTTTCATCATCTTTTATCTGTCTGCGTAAATCAGATTTAAAGATGGTGGGCATACTACATTTAAGACACGAGCTTGATGAAGCACTTTTGTTGCACGGAGGACACATAGGTTACTCCATACATCCTGATGAGAGAGGGAAAAAATATGCCCATGAACAACTCAGATTAGGGCTTCTCGAGTGTGATGTGCTAGGCATAAATCCTGTGCTTATTACCTGTAACTTAGACAATGAAGCATCCAGAAGAACCATTCTACATGCAGGTGGTATAAAGGAAAACGATTACGCTGAAGAAGATGGTAATCTGGTTGAGCGTTATTGGATTCATCGCACATAAATAGGAATACAAAATGACAAGGAGACATATAACATGATCAACATTGAATCAAACATATTAACAGAAGTAGGACACATTGACCGTGTCGTGGTTTCACGTAAAGATATCGAGTTAACCCTTTTGAGTTACGGAGCTTCTGTATACTCGCTAAAGTTTAATGGCAGGGAAATAACGGTTAGACCCGATGATTTAAATGCTTTTTTAAGTGCACAATTTTATTATGGCAAAACGGTAGGAAGAACAGCAGGTCGTTTGATTGCACCCTCATATGAGATTGATGGAAGACCTTATCCTGTTAAACCATTTCGCGGGGAAAACACGAAACTTCATGGTGGGAAAAATGGCTATAGTTATCGTCATTTTGAACTTGTATCAACCCATGATGACGAAGCATCCAGTGATGTTGTTTTTAAGATAGTTGATCCCGATGGTGAAGAAGACTATCCTGGGGAATTAACGCTATTTGTTACCTACACAGTCACGAATCAAAACGAAGTCCGTATCGATTATCATGCTGAATCAACCCACGATACCCTTTGCAGCATCACGAACCATATGTATTTTAATTTAGATGGAGAAGGAACAATCAATACGCATAGTTTAAAGATAGATGCATCTTCCTATGTTGAACTTGATGCTAATTTAGTACCATTAAAGAAATCGACTGTTAAACAGACCCCTTTTGATTTAAGAAAACTTGAATCTATTGAGGATAAAATCAGTGCATTAACAGAAACGCCTATCGGTGGTTTTGATCACGCGTGGATTTTCGATAAAAAAGTGGGAAAAGCTGTTTTAGTCGGTTCTAAAAAGGATGTTCAACTCGAACTGATGTCTGATTATCCAGCGGTTATTGTGTTTGCGCATAACATACCATCTCCTGATCGATTACCAAACATTTACGGCAATGGTGTTCGCTCATCTCTAACGCTAGAGTGTGAGTACGAACCGGGTGGAATTCATTATAAAGATATGAATGATGGTATCTTAAGAAAAGGCGAAACCTACCACAAATACATGCTATTTAAGTTTTCTAAACCAACAAAATCATAAAAAGGAAAATCAAGCGCTCTATGAGCTCTTTTTTTATCACGACTATAAAATGATATTTAGGTATTGTGTAACGTATAGTACTGTGTTATAATTGGTACATAGGAGGGATATCATGAATGCACAATTTAAACGAGGAATCATCGAATTATGTGTCTTATCAATCCTTGTTGAAAAAGATAACTATGGTTATGAGATTATCAGTAAGTTATCAGACTATATCGATGTGAGTGAAAATACCATTTACCCGATTTTAAGAAGACTCACCAGTGAGGCCTATTTCGAAACATATTTGGTCGAATCATCTGAAGGTGCACCTAGAAAATACTATCAAATGACAGAAAAAGGATTTATCTATTATTTATCACTCAGAGAAGAATGGGATTCCTTTATTGGAGGAGTCTATCAAATTATTAACCAGGGAGGTAAAAAGAATGAAGACATTTTTAGAAGATTTAAAGAACGAATTAATCAAGAGAAAAATGAATCAAAGTGAGATTGATGACATCATCAAAGATCACGAAGAAATGATTCAAGAAGCTTTAAGAGAAGGTTTAGCAGAAGAAGATATTCAGTCTCGGTTTGGAGATCCCAAAGAACTGGCAAAAGAACTATCAGCGCAGTGCTCACAAGAAGAAACGAAAGTTGTTCATGAGGATTATACACTGTGGAAAAGTTTAAAGATTAATGATCCATCTTATCAAGTCATGATCAACCTTGTATCAGAAGATCTTATTGTCCAATCCTCAGAGGATGACAATGCTCATCTTTATGCAAAGGGACACGGGAAACTAGAAGATTATACATTTACCTATGATCAAGGTGAACTTCGCCTTGAAGCACCAAAGTCCAAGGGATTGATCTTTATGCGGATAAGCAAAGAAGACGTATCATTCGTTTTAGAGTTGCCAAAACGTGTTGATATCAGCGCTTGTACGCTTAAGACGGTCAGTTCAGATATCAAGATAACATACCTTCAAGCAGAAAATTTCAAACTCTCAACGACTTCGGGAGATCTTGATCTCTCCTGTGCTACACTTAAACAAATGAAACTTAATACAGTCAGCGGTGATTTTCATTTGTCACACGTGACCTCAGATGAAGCGGATTTATCCTTTGTTAATGGTGATTTAGATATGGCATACATCAACATAAAAGAAAAAGTTCACGCCAATACGGTAAGCGGTGACATCAAATGGCAAGATTCAGAAGTTGGTGCAGCTGAGTTTCATGTGGTTAGCGGTGATGTCAAAGGCGAAGAATTCTATCCGAAGACGATCGTGTTCAAATCGGTTTCTGGTGATTTAGTCATTAGAAACAATGAAAAAAGAGATGTAACCTTACTTAAAGGAACAACACTCTCGGGAGAAATCTCGATTAAACCATAAAATCAAAAAAGGTGATCTTCACAAAAGACCACCTTTTTTGTATCATAAGACCTTATAGAGATCAAAATATCATATAATAAGAACAGAGTCTATAAGGGAGGGAAAACGATGTTACTAGGGGAACGTGTTAATCAACTCGAAATTATTAACGGAAAAAGAGTGGAATACATTGATGAAACGCACACCTATATTGTAGATGGTGTAGAAGTTCCAAGCGTCACTCAGCTTATCTCAGCTGTTCTACCTTCACCCTATAAAGACATAGAACCCGGTGTTTTAAAACAAGCAGCTGACAAAGGTATAGCCCTCCACGAAGAGATTGAGCAATTTGAACTCCATGGCATCATGGGATCTTCCGTTGAATTTAATCACTATTTGTATTTAAAGAAAAAACATCTGTTTGAAGCTGTTGAAAACGAAAAATTAATCATTATTGAATACAAAGGAAAAGTGGTGTGTGCAGGTCGTCTTGATATGATTATGCACATGGAGGGGATGAATGGTTTAGGGGTTGGTGATATCAAGAGGACTTACCAATTGCACATGAGTCACCTGAAACTTCAACTGAATCTTTATCGACTAGGGTATATGCAGTCCTATGGAAAAGAAATCACTTATTTAAGATGCATTCATTTAAGAAATTGGACTTACAGTTTTGTAGAAATCGATGTTGATGAATCCTATGCAAAAAAAGGAATTGAGAAATATCTAAGTATCCATGAGAAACAAGATAAGTAGAAGAAAGTGTTAGACATGAAAGACACTTTCTTTTTTTTCTTCATTATGTGAATATATCGTTTATAATAAAGTTATAAATACGATACAACATGATATGGCACTAGAAAAGAAAGAAGGCGTGTGTCTAGTGAGAAAAGTTATTGTCATCATCTTTTTGATGGTCTTTTTTGCGTTAGTGGGATGTCAAAAGAATCCTGAAGTTGAAATTATGTTTAAAACAGGCGGGGGAACGGTGATAGACGCCATCACCTCCATGGACGATTTATTAGAAGGATTACCTTCAACAACCAAAGAAGGATATACGTTTATAGGTTGGTTTTTAGATACAGAGTTCACACAACCTTTTGATCCTCTTGAAAAAAGAGATTCATGGAAGATTACACTCCATGCCAAATGGGAGGCTTTGCCAAAAGACTACCAGGTTCTTCATTATCTTCAAGAACTGAATGGTAGTTATACCTTAACAGATACCGAAGATTTTACAGGTGTAACCGATCAAGAAGTAACAGCTACACCTAAAACATATGTTGGTTTCAGTGTTAACCATTCACGCGAAGAAGCCATACCGACATTGAAACTCCCAGCATCCGGAGAAGCTGTTTTAAAACTTTATTACGACCGTAATATGTATCAAATTATCATCGATGAAGCTGGAGGCAATGACGTAGATGATGTCTATGTAAAATATGGTCAGACCATCGTTTTACCCACAGTGTTGCGTTATGGATATGCGTTTAATGGATGGAGTACTTATCCGGAAACGATGCCTGCGGAAAACATCAATGTCACTGCATCTTGGGTTGAGCTACCACAATATAATGTTTCATTTGATGAAATGGGTGGTACTGTAGTAGCGGATCAACTCGTTTATCAAGGATATCTCGCAACAAAACCTGCAGATCCAGTGAAGGTGGGTTACGCATTTACGGGATGGTATTTAGAAAGCGCATCAAGTCCCTTCTCGTTTATGAATCCAATCACAACACATCTAGAACTTATCGCACGCTATGTACCCATTGAAGTCGATTACACGACACAGTACTATATCGAATCCCTCGATGGTAGCTTTGTTTTACATCAGAGCGTGGTCAGTCAAGCTTTGACTGAATCAACAGTAAATGCTAATGTTATGCAAATCAATGGGTTTACAGAAGATAGCACACACAATTTAAAAATTGGTTCAGGTACTGTTTTAGGTGATGGATCACTTCTTTTAAAACTTTATTACACAAGAAATACATACATCATTCAGTTTGAATCGAATGCAAATCTATCTATTCAATCGATTCAAGGGCTCTATGAAGAAGCAGTTACCAAACCACAGGATCCCATTCGAACAGGATATTCATTTGTTGGGTGGTTCAGTGATCAAGCGTTATTGTTACCTTATGTCTTTACCACGATGCCTTTAGGTGGAATCACACTTTATGCGAAGTGGCAAGGACAACCCACCAATCTTTATTTTAACAGTAATGGTGGTTCTGCTGTTTCCATGATAACAGCACCTTTAGGTGATGTCATCGTAGAACCAAATCAACCAGCCAGAGAAGGCTATAGTTTTGCTGGTTGGTATACAGATTCAAACTTAACCCAAGCATTCACGACATGGGTGATGCCTTCAGGTGGCATCACACTTTATGCGAAGTGGCAAGCCAATACATACACCATCACATTTGAAGAAAATGGTGGATCTACTGTTTTAGATATCACACAGGGTTATTTGACAGAAGTTAATCAACCGTTAAACCCAACGAAGACAGATTATCTTTTTGCAGGTTGGTACAGTGATCTTGATTTACAAATGCCTTATACTTTTGATGTGATGCCACTGGGTGGTATTACACTTTATGCAAAATGGATTTCTGAAGAAGAAGGATTAACCCTTTCGTTCATCATGAATCTTGATTCCTATACAGCGGTTGAAGTTAAAGGAACTGTTCTTGTTGTATCAACTGCCCCATATCAAGGATTTTATCTTTCAGATGGTACAGCAAATATCTATGTCATCTTTGATCAAGCGCTTGTTGAAGAAGGATTATCTTATACGTTTGACGCCATTTTGATCTTTGAAGCAGGTGTTCCAAAACTGGCACACGTGACCAATCTTCAAGAAACTTCAAACGATTATCCCTTGATGGTAGAAGCGTTAAAGACCATTGATCATTTGAATGATCTACCTCAAGCAGGTTATCAGTCACGAAGTGTCGAAGTTGAAGGCATACTGCTTGATCAAGGCGGTTATGTTTTAGCATCGACAGTGGATGGTAAATTCATTCGCATCAGCCCACAGTTTGGTTTAGGAGATGTCAGCACCATGCTTGAACAGACCGTTACCATCAAGGGTGTGTTACATAAATATCAACAAGGATGGATTCTAGGTGTCTATGACATCGCTTTGATTGGGTTAACCGATGCAGAAAAAATTGATTTAATCAAAGCTTATATTGATAGACGTATTGCATCTTCCTATGAAGGTATGGATACATTCAAGTTCTTCAATGATGATCCTTGGATGTTGAGTTCTTTGAGCATGACTTTCGATCTAGAAGATCAAGCATTTTATGATCAAGCACATGAGATGTTTATTGCTGTTTTGAGCAGTGAATCTTTAAGATTAACCATTAACATTACGTATAATCAAGCGATTTATCCTTATGAAAAGATCATCACACTACATCCAAGAGTCTATCACACCGTTTTAGATGTTATATCTGGTGAAGAAGGTGTAACTTATAATCTACAAGGTATCATCGTGATGGCTCAAATAAACGGACAGGTTTATGTGATTAAAGATGAAACAGGTGAGCTCTTTATCACCGGTCAACTGGATATCAACTATGGGGATGAGGTTGCCATTCAGTTAACTTCAGCGTGGATGAACGGGATGATGATTGGTCATGTGCGTGAAGATCACTACCTTGAAGTCTTATCAGAAAATAATGCATTAAACAATGATGCAACACCTATATCACTCGAAACACTTTTCGCTCAAGGATTTACGAGTCAAGCTCTTTTTGGGGATTACCTCGAGATTAGAGGATTCTTAAATGAGCAAGGTGATATTGAGTTTCATGGAGAATTTGTTGTTGGTAATGAAAACCATCACCTCGTCATTACACCTATTTCTTATCAAGGCTATGAAGCACTCTTCGGATTTGCTGATTTGGAAGTGATCGTTCGAGGGTATCTATACCTTAATGAGTTTGGTCAACCAGCATTATTGTTTACCGGACAACGGCAAGATATCAAACTCCCTGACTATACCGATTTAGAACGTGTTGAAATGATTTTAACATTGTTTTCTAAGCTGTATGCAGGACACACATTCAAATCTTTTGAAGTCTTTGAGATGTTACCTTATCACCCTGTTTTAGGTGGTCATATCACGTGGAGTTTCGTTGAAGGTGAAAACTATTATGATCAAAAGACCAAGATGTTTGGTTATGTGAGTGAACCCACAACGATCAAGATTGAATTGACGATTACACAAGGAAGTGCGAACAGAACCTATGTGTATCAAACGGTTCTTGAAGGTCCTGAAGTGTTAACGATTGAAGGATTCAAACAGTTACCCGATTACGATTATGCCTATGTTGAAGGTGTCGTATGTTACCGGAATCCTGATTTCATGATCATCCAAGATCATACGGGACTTCTCTTGGTTTATGCGTCACTACCAGCAGCATACAAAGGTGACCGTGTCGTTTTATATGGCAAGGTGGATAGAGACTATAGCTATCAAGAAAATGTATCGATGTATCGTGACTGGTGGGATGATGTTACGATACCTCTTGTTGTCCATATCAGCGAAAGAGGGTTAACGCCTGATATCAATGCCACACCGATGAGTTTAATTGCTTTAGATCAGATGAATCCATCATCACCACTTTCCTATAATCAATTTATTGTATTAGAAGGATACCTAGAATTTGATGGCTGGTATTTCACCATATCTTCAGGTGGAAAAGAAGTTGAATTTGAAGCTGTAGATGAATATACCATGCACAAACTTGCCAAAGATAAAAATAGTTTTGTTAGCATTATGTTATGGGTTGATCGCTATGGCAGTAATCAATGGGATTTAACTTACTTGGGTATGCAAGGCGATATTGGACCAAAAGAATATACACTACTCGAAAAACAAACCATGGTCATTGATTATGTTGAAAGCATTTGGGGTGTACCACTAAAATCAGATCATACTTATACACTTCCTACAACGTACGCATTATTTAATGCAACCATGAGTTATACCATCCTTCAGGCATATCAAACTTATCTCCATTTACCAACAGGTTACATCAGTCCAACGTCAGTACCTCTTACGATCCCTTTGAGTGTCTTTATCACCATCGATAGCATCACCATTGAACATGTCATTCAAGTGGAGATATTACCTATTGAGATTGTAGAGCAGATGACGATTGCTGAAGGTAAAGCTGAACTTGAGAAAGTCATTTCGATTACAGGTAAGATTTACGCAACCTTTATGTATGACGTTAATGCTTATGGTCTTCTCATTTATGATGGTTCAGATTATTTGATTGTTAAAGCGAGATCTACAGATTACTTCTACTCGGGTACTGAAATTGGTCAACAAGGCGTTTTTCACGGCATCATGCACTATCAAAATGGTAGATATATGTTTGAAACCTTAAGTTGGACGAAGTCTAATAGTACACTACCTTTATTATCAGCAACACCGATAGCACTCGAAGAAGTGACAACGTCTGATCATATGTTTGATCCATATCTTGGTCAGTTCGTTCAGATCTCAGGTCGCTTAGAACGTATCAATTGGGGATATTATGAACTCGTTGTTGGACACGAAAGAATTCGTATCCAAACGGTATACTATCAAGAAAGTGAGTTACAGCCTTTTATCGGTTACGAGGTTACACTTAAAGGATTTATGTTAGGTCGAAGCACCTATCAAGAAAGTGATCAAATCACATTGGTCATGGGATATAAACACTATGATAACTCGCCAAATATTGTATTAAAAGACATGACGGATCAAGAGATTGCAGATAGGGTTGCTGAAGACACCTTAAGATATCGTTATGATGAACCTTATGTAACAGGCGATTACATCTCACTCGTAACCTATCACAGTTTATTTTCTTCTTCCATCATCAGTTATTCACCACTTAGCCACAGTGAACTTTTTGTACAAGAAAGTTATCGTCTTGTGATCTTACACATAGAAGAAGATGTCGAAGTTGAAATTGAAATGACTGTACAGTATGGCACAGCAACTTCAACGCAAACCTTTGTTGTGTTCATTAAGGGATTTACGTATGATACACTCGATGATTTATTTGATGAAACGGTCCCGTTTGATGAAATTGATTTAGTCGCGATTGTCATTGAATCACAGTTTGAATATGCATACTTTATGATTGATGGTGATGTTTACTATTATGAAGGTTTCTTAGGTCTTTATGTAGATAAGGGTACGTTGGTGAACCTACATGGTAAGAAATCCATCATCGATGGCATTGTTAATTATTCTTTTAATGTCTTTGTGAAAGAAATGGAATCTAACGAAACAGTGAACCTAATACCACGCAGTATGACGCTTGAAGATGTCTACAACATTGATTTAGATGTTGATGATATCAGAAGAGATTACTTGACGCTTTATGGAAAGCTAGGCTATGATAGCTACCTCAACTATTTCTATTTAGATCATAACGGAGTTCGCATCTACATTCGTCACCATTTAGCAGATTATGAACCATCCTCTTTAGGTTCAACGATCATGTGGTATGACGGTATGGCGATTTATGAAATGAAGCAGTTTATTGGAGAATCGATTTACATCAATGTCTTATTCCCAAATCGTTACACATTAATGGATTATCTCCTTGTTGATTTTATTGGAACCAGAGATGACATCACGTTACCCATGTTAACAGCTTCTGAAATCGTTGATGTCGTCAAGGATAAAGTTTTCACTTATCAACAAGGTAAAGTTTACCAATCAGGTGATGACTTGAATTGGATGACTTATGATTATCTTCGTGAGGCACAAATTACCTATACACTCGTGAACCCAAGCGCAAAAGGCATCAACATCGATTATATGAAAGCGGGTATTGTTCAAGCAGCGACAATTATCGAAGTGATCGCAACCATTGAAGTGTTTGACGGTGTCACATATGAATCAGTGGTGGGTACAGTCAGCTTCACAGTCACCGTTAAGCCGATAGGAGATTCAACCATTTATGATGTACTTTATGGTGGTGAAGGAAAGTATTATTTAACCAAAGGTATCGTACAGTACATTTACCCCTATTATTTTATGATCATCAAGGATGAAACAGGTTTGATCTATGTTGAACTACCTGGTGAATCGGCAGGCTTTGGAGTCTTTGAAGAAGGCGATGAAGTCGAAGTCTTAGGTATGAGAGCACATTATGAGTACGAAGATTATGTGCCTGTCATCAGTCATGTGGTCGATATGCGTGTGATTTCATCGGATCATGTGGTTGACAAAACGTCTATCCAAATGACGGTTGAGGATATCTTAGCACTTGACTATTTAGACCCGGGTATATTTAATCAGTACATCCGTTTTACGGGAACAGTCGTTTTTAGTGGTAATTATTGGTATCCATCTTATGACTTAAGAGAAGATGGATATACCAACCAAACGTATGATCTTCAACTTTGGGGTGATACGTATGACGCGTTTAACACCGAGATGAATCCACTTGTTGGACAAAAGATTACAGCTTATGGTTATTTGATTGGATTTGAATACATTTATCAAGCTTTCGATTGGATCATGCATGTCGATACATTTGTCGTTGAAACGGAATAACGTTTATTGATGTGGAAAAGGGGTAACCTCAAAGTTACCCTTTTTTCATGTGTTTTAAAGGTTTTATAAGCAATCCTTTCAAAAAGCTTAAAAAATAACATAAAGATATCGTTTTGTAGTGATACAATAGAAGAAGCAAATCTATACAAAAGAGGTTTATCAACATGAAAGATATTATCGATCAGTTTCTCTATGAGGGAACGTATGTTTCACATGAGCTTTATGGTTATGGTCATATCAATGAGACTTATTTAGTGACATGTGAACACCCCTTTAGACAATACATTTTACAATGGATCAATCCGGCAGTCTTTAAACGTATTCCAGAACTGATGAGAAATATTGAACTTGTCACAGAACATATTAAAAAACAATATGAAGAAGAAGGCATTGAATGGAAAGATCGCGTGCTATCTTACGTACCCACACATACAGGAGAATCCTTTTTTAAAGTGGGAGAAGATTACTATAGACTTTATCATTTTGTTGAAAACTCAACATCTTATGAGCAGGTTCCAGATAAGATTTATTTAGAACTCGCTGGAGAAGCATTTGGCGAATTTCAAAAACGATTAAATACGTTTGATGCAAGCCTTTTATTTGAAACGATTGAAGATTTTCACCATACACCTAAGCGTTATGCGCGCTTTGTTGAATCGCTGAGTGACGCGATTTTAGAACGTAAAAATGAAGCAAAAGAATGGATTGATTTTATTCATGAGCGAGCTCACGTGATGGAAAAGGTTGTTCAAGGGATTACGGCGAATGCGATTCCACTTCGTGTGACACATAACGATACAAAAATAAACAATATTTTATTTGATAAATCTGAGCCCAAAGTCAAATGTCTCGTCGATTTAGATACGGTGATGCCAGGAAGTTTACTTTATGATTTTGGGGATGCGATTCGTTTTGGATGCAGCACAGCAAAAGAAGATGAAACACATTTAGATTTAGTCGATGTTAACATGGATTATTTTGAAGCATTTACTAAAGGTTTTGTACGCCCATTAAAGGAAACGATGACTGAAGCAGAATTTGAACATCTCGCTTGGAGTTCTATTTTAATCACCCTTGAGCTAGGGATGCGCTTTTTAATGGATTATTTATTAGGGGATCATTATTTTAAAATCCATCATCCAAGACAAAACTTAGATCGTGCTATGAACCAATTGACACTTGTTAAAAAACTGGAAGAAAAGCTTCCCATGATGGAAGAAATCGTAAAGAAATATCGCTGAGGTTTCTATGGAATTTTGGGATTTATACGATAAGAATCGTACATTTACAGGAAAGACTATCGTTCGAGGTGAATCTATCCCTCACGGTTTTTATCATTTAGTTGTTCATGTCTGCATCTTTAATTCAAAGAACCAAATGCTTATTCAACAAAGACAACCCTTCAAACGTGGGTGGTCTAACATGTGGGATCTATCGGTTGGGGGAAGTGCACAAGCGGGTGACACATCAAGAAAGGCAGCAGAACGTGAAGTTTATGAAGAGTTGGGATTAAAGGTTGATCTTTCTGATCAAAGACCTGCAATTACAGTTCCTTTTCATGTGGGTTATGATGATATTTATATCATTGAATCTGATATTGATCTTCATGATTTGAATCTTCAATATGAGGAAGTTCAAGCAGTCAAGTGGGCATCCGAAGAAGACATCTTAAGGATGATTGATGAAGAAACGTTTATTCCTTACCATAAACCCTTAATCAGTTTACTGTTTGGTTTAAGGGTGACTAAGGATGCACATTCAAACTTGAAAAAACAAAGATAAACACCTTGGGAGGCAGCTATATGAAAAAAATCGGCATGATCATAATAAGTTTAGGCATCATCTTATTTATGAGCGCTTGTCAATCAAACAAACTCGTGATCAATGTATTAAGCAATGATCTGCATAAGGGGATTGTTGTTATTGAAGATAAAATCAACTACAACATAGGAGATATGATTAGGCTAGAGGCTATACCCTATCCTGAATATGAATTCATAGGGTGGTATGAGGATGATATATGGTTATCTGATGAACTTATCTACCACTATCAAGCGCACAAATCAACCTTTATTCAGGCAGTCTTTGATGAACCGATTCATGTGATGACCATTGAAAAAATAGTTTTTAAAGCAAGCTATGAGAATGATAACAATGATTTATTTGAAGCCAAAACTGCACGCTTGAAAATGATGATTCATGAAATTAACACCATTGACTTGGCACCTGAAATATTTATTGTTGATCTATCACTAGAACCAAATGATTGGGTCATATCCAAAAATCACGAAACCACCATCGTGTATACGTTTCAACCTGAGATGACTTTGGTGTATGAGATAAGAGAAAGAGTGTTTCTATTTAATACAGAGCAACATTGGGGATTTCACCTTCAGTATACTTCTGGTCAACACTATGCATCAGAATATATATCTTATACCGCTGTACCTTACAGGCTTGATGTATCTTTAGAGATGACAACGGTTAGCCTTGATGTATTTCAAGCATCCTATGCAAGGTTAACGATGGATATAACGTATAGTTTTAAAGAGAAAGTTCATACGAATCTATAGATGAAAAGGGTCAACCTCTTCATCTTTTTTGTTTTAATCGTATTGTAAGGTTGTAATTTTCTTTAAGTCTTTATCTTAAATGCTGAAGATTTTCTAGGGTTGTACGATAGATTATGCTAAAGATAAACTAAGACGATGATGTTCTCATCATGTGCGAGTTAAACGAGTAAGAGACTATACATAAACGGTTTTAGCCTTTTTTGTTTCAAGATTGTAAGCTATATTTACGTTAATTGAACGGTATTTTCATACAGTTCACTATAAAATAACGATATAAGGTACAAGATGCATGAAAATAAAGGAGTTGATTAAAGTTGAAAAAACTGGTTTGGTATATGTTTTTTATCACGCTTTTGGTGTTAGCTTCCTGTAAACAAGAGGAAGTTCCAACCGTTATCAATTGTGGTGATGATGAGATTTTAGTGGATGGCGCTTGTCAAAGAGTTAAATCAGATTTTGAAAAAACGTTTGATGCGACAGATTCGATGTCTAATTACACGTTATCGATAAGCATTCAACAACTTGCAGATGTTTATGACATGGTATTGATGGTGGATGGCGACAAATCATCATTTACGATGGGTTTAGAAACAGAGTACTATGAAAAACAAGGAAATACCATTGATCGATATTACCCTGTTGGTGAAGGCTATCGAAAAGAAAACAGCGCACAAAGTTCAACCACACAAAGTTTTCATTTCTTCAAAGATTTAGAAGCTTCATGGTTCCAAGTGGTCAGCAATAGATATTTCTTAAAGTCTGAATACAATGACGAGGTTGCAGCATTTTTTCAATCAGAGTTTCCTGGAAGTACAGTTTCCAATTTGGAACTTGTGGTTGGGGAAACCTATTTTGAATCCATTGTTTTTGATGTTACAGTGAATAGTGTGATGTATCGTTTTACAATGACACTTTCCAATGTGGGACAAACCACAGTAACATTACCAACGGTGTAGGAGGACTATCATGAAAAAACTATGGTCATTATTGTTACTTACAATTGTTTTATTCATGTTTTTGGGACAATCCGTTCAAGCAAGCATGCGTCTTTTTGTCGACACGAGAGAAACGACGTTTGTGGACGGTGTTCGTCATACAAAGATTGTTGGTCAACTTGAATATGATGGCGTTACATCCAATCAAGTGATCAACTATATGGGGGCTAACGTCTTACAGTATCCGGATTTAAATATTGCCGTTGGTGATAATTATAAAGCACACGATTCATGGGGAAGAGGAACAATTATTGCCCATGCTGAAGATATTCAAGAAAGATATCCCAATTATGAAGTTATCGGTGGCGTGAATGGTGATTTTTACAATACATCTATCACCAATTTAAATGGACAACCTTCGGGTGGCTATATTCGTAATTTTGAAGTGATTGCCCCTGGTGTGGTTGCTACAAGACCACTTGCTGGATTCAAAGATGATGGTACAGCTGTGTTTGGTGTGCCATGTTATACGGGTTATCAACTTCTTGTGTATGATGAAGATGGTGCTTTGAAAAAGGAAGTTGCGATTGAACGCATCAACAACTTACCCACAGCTAATGACAAAGTAACCGTTTATTTTGATAACTACGATACACCACTTACATCAGCACACAATAAAGTTGTTATTAAAGCGAAAGAAACGAAAATGGATGGCGTACGCTATTTTGGTAGTGGTGCATTCCTCTCACAAACATCAGGCGAAATGAGTGTCCAAGATCATCATTTCGTGCTCGTAGGTACCGGTTTTAATGACGATAACTTAATTACACCTGTCGATTACGTGGTTGTACAACGTAAAATTGGTTGTGGTTTTGAAGATGTACGTTTCGCAGTTGGTGTCTATGATGAACTTGTGAAAGATGGTGTTCCTGTAACTTATCTAGAAAAAGGACTTGATCCTGCATTCAAACATCCAAGAACTGCGATTGGTCAAAAGGCAGATGGCACAATTTTCTTCGTCGTTGTTGATGGTAGAAATAAACCACTCGGAATGGACGGTGTCAATTTATATGAACTTGCACAAATTATGGTTTATTTTGAGGCTGTGAGAGCGTATAACATTGACGGCGGTGGTTCATCAACCATGGCAATTAAAGATGGTGAAGGTTCTTTTGATATCTTAAATACACCATCAGATGGAACCGTAAGAGCAGTCACTAATGGTGTATTCATCGTCAAAGGTGAACATATCCCAAGACCAGCACCGGTAGGATTTCCTGATATGCGTATTCGACTCGACAAACCTGCTAACTTCTATGTGGATGGTAATGGTGATTTAAGATTTGATCCCGTTGGAAATGCGTTGTCATATATGGTTAGCATTAACGGTACGTTATATGCATCGCATGATGATTCGTTCGATTTAAATCTTGAAGCAGGTGAGTATGTGATCAAAGTACGTGCCTTAGCAGATCAGATCAACTATCGTCATAGTGAATTCTCAGAAGAATTTATTCTGGTTGTTCATCCAGATGACATCAATCGTTTTATCAATTTGTTAAAAGAATTTTTAAGAAGAGAAACAGCAGAATAACATGTGATTCCAATGACTAAAAAGCACCGATTTGGTGCTTTTTTTGTGGATTTAAATGAACATATTTTCCTAAAGATGAAAAAAAGGCATGAAATCTCAGGAAAGGTTTTAATCTCTTTTTATCTATGATAAGTTAGAAGTGAACGTTATGAATGACAGAGGTATAACATGAAGATTATTACATGTATCAAACAAGTTCCTGCATCATCCAATGTGCAGGTAGACCCCAAAACAGGTGTCTTAATTCGCGATGGAAACAATGTCAAAATGAATCCTTTTGACCTTTTTGGTTTAGAAGCGTCCTTTATGTTAAAAGGATATGATACGGAATCAAAAGTACACGCGATTACCATGGGACCACCCTCAGCGACTGCTGTGTTAAATGAAGCATTATATATGGGAGCGGATGAAGCGACATTGATCAGCGATCGCAGATTTGCTGGTGCCGATGTTTTAGCAACGTCCTATACGCTCTCACAATTGATCAGACATATCGATGATTATGATGTTATTGTTTGTGGTAAACAAACCACCGACGGTGACACTGCTCAGGTGGGACCTGAGATTGCAGAGTTTTTAGGCATCCCTCACATTCCTTACGTGAAAGAAATTGTTGAAGTGAAGGCTAATTCACTGGTTTTAAGATCAGCTTATGACGATCACGAAGAAATTGTAGAGATTGAAATGCCATGCTTGATCACAATTGAAAAAGATATGAATACGCCGCGATTACCATCTTATCGCCGTAAGCAACTTAAAAAGGGTTATCAAATCAACATGGTTTCATTAAAACATCTGGAAGATCAAAATCCAGATCATTATGGTTTATCAGGTTCTCCAACACAGGTGGATGAAATTTTTCCACCACAAAAAAGAATGGAAACCGAGAAAGTCGTTGGTAGTGTCAAGGAAGTCTCTAAAAAAATGTTTGAGATCTTAAAAGAAAGTCGTTATGTGTAGGTGAACGCCCATGGCATATATTAAAGTAAACAATGATAAAGTTACACCTGATATCGCGAAGAAGCTGATTGATCTTTGTCCTTTCAACGCTTTTGAATATACCGATATGTATTTATCGATTAATGCATCATGCAAAATCTGCAAGATGTGTGTCAAAAAAGGTCCTGATGGCGTGTGTGAACTGGTTGAATCGGTTAAACCTTGTGTAGATAAAACAAAATATAAGGGGATTGCCGTTTACGTTGAACAACGCAATAATGTGGCGCATCCTGTCTCTTGGGAATTAATTGGTAAAGCAAAAGAACTTTCAAAGGTGACTCAAGAACCCGTGTACGCGATTGTCATTGGTAGTGATGTGAAACACATGGTAGAAGAAGCGTTAGCCTACGGTGTTGATCGTGTATTTGCCTATGAACATGAAGCATACCGTGATTTTGATGTACAAGTGTACACCAATGTCGTAGAACAGTTCTTCAAGACACATCAAAACAATGTCATTTTGTTTGGTAGTACACCCCAAGGAAGAAGTTTTGCACCTCGTATCGCTGCAAGATTAAAGACAGGTTTAACCGCAGATTGTACGATGCTCGATATTAAACCTGACGGTGATCTACTGCAAATTAGACCAGCTTTTGGTGGAAACATTATGGCGAAGATCAATACACCAAATCACCGCCCACAACTCGCAACTATCCGTTATAAAATGTTTAATCTTCCTGAAAAGGTTTCCCCTTTTGGGCAAGTATCTTATGAAGAAACGCATGCCATTAATCATGCACGTAAAACTAAATTGATTCAAACCACTGATAAGCCAAAAGTCAAAGATATTTCTGAGGCTGAAGTGATCATCGCGGTAGGAAGAGCGTTTAGGAAAGAAAAAGATTTAGAACTCATTCAACCGTTGGTTCAAAAGCTTAATGCAGAAGTAGCATGTACAAGACCACTCATTGAAAATGGTTGGTTTGATGCGAAACATCAAATTGGATTATCCGGAAGAACCGTGAAACCTAAACTGATTATCAATTTAGGGATTAGTGGTGCTGTTCAATACATTGAAGGGATGAAAGAGGCTGAACTCATCATCTCAGTTAATCAAGATGAACACAACAAACTTTTTGACATTAGTCATTATTCAATCGTAGGTAACATTTATGATGTTTTACCAGAATTAAATAAACTTATTGATCAAATTTGGAAGGTGAATGCATGAAATATCATCGATTAAATCAAGAAGATATCCACTATCTCACAGAAGTTATCGGCATGGAGTCGACATTTGTTGGTGAACAGATTGAAAAAGATTTTTCACATGACGAACTCCAAACCGTTTCAGCTTACCCAGAAATACACTTGCTTGCTCAAGACAAATACCAAATTTCAAAAGTCATGAAGTATGCTCATGAAAAGACCATTCCAGTAACTGTGCGTGGAAGTGGTACTGGTTTAGTAGGCGCATGTGTGCCACTTCATGGTGGGATTTTACTTGATGTTTCAAAAATGAATAAGATCATTGAACTCGATAAAACCAATTTAACACTGCGTGTTGAACCAGGTGTTTTATTGATGGATATTTATGAACATGTTGAAAAAGAAAATCTTTTTTATGCACCAGACCCAGGTGAAAAATCAGCAACCATTGGTGGTAATATTTCAACCAATGCAGGCGGGATGCGTGCGATTAAATATGGTGTCACCAGAGATTGGATTAGAGGTCTTGAAGTGGTATTACCTGATGGGGACATCGTCACCTTAGGTGGTAAAGTGGTAAAAAACTCAACAGGTTACGGATTAAAGGATCTCATTATTGGCAGTGAAGGCACACTTGCAGTCATTGTAGAAGCAACTTTAAAACTGATTCCAAAACCTAAAAAGAGTGTCAGTTTGCTCGTTCCTTTTAAATCAAGGGAAGATGCGATTGCTGCAGCACCTAGACTTATCAATGAGCATGTGCTTCCGACTGCACTCGAGTTTTTAGAAAAACAATCTTTGCAATACAGTGAAACCTTCTTAGGAAAGAAGATACCGCATAACGATTATGAAGCTTATCTTCTGATCAGTTATGATGGTCATAACGAACAAGCGATTGAAGAAGATATTGAAATTGCAAGTTCATTATGCGTCAATCAGTACAACGCACTTGATGTGTTCTTGGTGGATACCGAAGAAAGAAGAAAGAGTGTGTGGACTGTTCGTGGAGGGTTCTTAGAAGCGATTAAGGCCTCTACCTCTGAAATCGATGAATGTGATGTGGTTCTTCCACGATCAAATATTGGTGCGTTTTTAAATTATGTTAGAAAAGTATCGGAAGATTTAAACATTAGAATCCCTTACTTTGGACACGTCGGTGATGGAAATCTTCACATCTATTTTTGTAAAGATGATCTCGATGATGCAGTTTGGAAAGAAAAATTAAAAGTAGGGTTCCATGCGCTCTATGAAAAAGCGTTTTCCTTTGGCGGTTTAGTCTCAGGAGAACACGGTATAGGTTTTGCAAAACGTGAGTATATGAAAAAACAACTTGGTGAAAAACAACTCATGATTATGCGTGGTATTAAAGCAAGTTTTGACCCTAAACATATCTTAAATCCAGGAAAAGTTATTTAAAAATCATTTTTTCCCTCCATCGATGGGTGACCATCAGAGAAAAAGCAAAGTTGGCTTTGCTTTTTTTCTTTATACTTTTATTAAAAGTAAAGCGCATTCATTTTATTAGTTGAAATGACTTCATTGATGATATAATGTTATTGGATTAAGTTTGACCGATACACAATCGACGAGGTGATGGTTTTGAGTGTCATGTTAACGATGTTAAAGTATAAAGAAGAACTCAGCATGGCAGAGCGAGTTGTTTTAGACTATCTCATTGAGAATAAAGAATCGATCAAAGATTTTAGTGTTGAAAAAATTGCGGAAGCAGCTTACACCTCACCTGCATCAGTGGTTCGCATGTGTAAGAAGCTAGGCTATAAAGGATTTAAAGATTTTAAAATTGATTTTATTTTAGCAAATGCCAAAGTTGAAATACCAGAAAACAAAGAGTATGTCGATGTTATTTTGGGTAGAGATGAACATTGTGGCAGATCAGCGATTGAAAATAACATTCGTGTTTTAGAAGATACACTCAAAATGTATGATGAGAAGGTGACTAAAGAAGCCGCTGAACTCATCATGGGTGCGAGAAAAATATTGATTTTCGGTAAGGGATCATCCTATCTTGTCTGTAAGGATTTAGAGATGAAACTGAGACGCATCAATAAGTTTTGTATTGCACAGGGTGAATCGCATGAACAGCTAGTGGATGCGTCATTCATTAACCAAAAAGATGTGATTATCTTTATTTCGAACTCTGGTAAAACCAAAGAAATTGTGAGTGCGGCTTTACTCGCGAAAGAAAATAAGGCGAAAATCATTTCAATTACGAAATTAGGATCTTCTATTTTGGCGGATTTATCCGATATTGTGCTCTATACTTCTTCACTTGAAGGTGAGTTTAGAAGTGGTGCGATGACATCTAGAATCTCGCAGATGTGTGTGGTCGATGCACTGTTTGCACATTGTGCGTATACCGATATCGATAGGTCTGTACGCACCTTAGAAATGACGTATAAAACATTTAAAAAGTTTAAACGATAAGAGGGGAAAACGTGTGAGAAATCACGCGTTTTTTGTCTATTTTTTCACCCTATAAGGCATTATTTAGCGAAATTGAAAAAAACAACCATAACACCTGCTATAGCAGGTATTCGTTTACGACTTGAATTATAATAGATGTGAAGAGGTATATCATCATGAAAAGAATGGCAGTTGGTATCATGAGTGGCACCTCACTTGATGGCATTGATGTTTGTTTAGCTCAAGTTGAGGGTACATCTAAAGAAACACAAGTAGAGATACTTGCGTTTGAAACCTATCCGATGGAAGACAATTTAAAAGGATTGATTAAGGAAGCGATGCATCCGAGCACCTGTACACCTGCCTTGATGTCAAGCTTAAACATGATGTTAGGCTATACCTTTGGTGATGCAGTGGTTAAACTTTGCAGTTCTTATGGGATACAAAGCGAAGAACTAGATTTTGTTGCATCTCATGGTCAAACGATCTGGCATATCAACGAAGATGATGGGTTATACGTCAAATCATCTCTTCAACTCGGAGACGGTGCTGCGATTGCAGCCAAAGTTAAAACCACCGTGATCACCAATTTTAGAACTGCAGATATTGCTGCAGGTGGTGTCGGTGCACCACTGGTGCCTTATGTGGATTATCTTTTATTTAGTGATGATCATAAGCATCGTTCACTTCATAATCTTGGCGGTATTTCGAATATGACTGTGCTTCAAAAAGGTGGTCGTGAAGAGGATATGATTGCGTTTGATACGGGTCCTGCCAACCTTATGATGGATCGTGCCATGATGGTTCTTTATGGAAAAGCCTATGATCAAGATGGGCAGATAGCCTCATCAGGCAAAAAGATTCCAGAACTTCATCGACTATTAATGTCACATCCCTATTTAAATGAAAAACCTCCCAAGTCTACAGGTAGAGAACTTTTTGGTGATGCATATACGGATGAGATTTTACACCTTTTTCAACACGAGAAAAAAGAAGATATCATGTATACACTCACCATGTTTACAAAAGACTCAATCGTTAAGGCTTATCAAGATTTTATCTTAAACCATATCAAACTTGATGAGATCATCTTTAGCGGTGGTGGCGCATATAATCAGTTTTTATTGGAAGAAATGAAAAAGAGTATGCCAGATATCAACATATTAAAACTTGAAGATATCGGTTTTGATAGTAAAGCGAAAGAAGCGTTAGCATTCCTTATTTTAGGCAATGAAACGATAAACCATAAGCCTTCCAATTTGTTAAAGGCAACAGGAGCAAAACGTAAAGCTATCTTGGGACAAATTCAGTATTACTTAAAGTGAGTGAGGGATGAAGATGATTATTGCAATCGATGGTGGCGGAACAAAAACACATCTTGGCGTTTTCGATCTAGAAGGTCGTCTTTTGTATCAAGGTCTTTCAACAGGATGCAACCATCAATCTTTAGGTGTTGAGACATACCGCATGGTCATCGAACAAATCGTTAACGATGCATGTGATGCATTAAACATTGAACTTCATCAGATTATCTATGCACATCTAGGTATTTCCGGTGCTGACTTGCCTGAAGATTTTCAAAGACTCAATGAAGCGACAAAGAAGATTTTCAAAGAAGTCCCCTTTGAAATTGAAAATGATGCATGGCTCATTTTAAGAAGTGGTTTAAAAAATGCTTTTGGTGCTGTTACGATTTCTGGGACAGGTACCAACTCAGCTGCCATGAACGAACAAGGTCAAAAAGCAATCTTAAGAAGTTTAGGATTTACCCTAGGTATTTACGGTGGTGGCTTAGATATTGCA
>DIER01000011.1 GCA_002418725.1 Acholeplasmataceae bacterium UBA5769 | reverse complement strand
TGTCCTACATGTATATATTAGGAGATTTATCATGAAGTATATTTTATCGATCGATCAAGGTACGACTAGCACAAGAGCCATTATTTTTGATCATAATTCCAACATGATTGCGATGGCAAGTGAAGAGATTAAGCAAATTTACCCACATCCAGGATGGGTTGAACACAATCCAAACCAAATTTGGGTCAGCGTTCTTGCCGTGATGGCACGTGTCCTTCTTGAAGCAAACTTAAAACCTCAAGATATTCACGCCATCGGGATTACCAATCAAAGAGAAACGACGATTGTATGGGATAAAGCGACAGGTCAACCGATATATAACGCTATTGTTTGGCAATCTCGTCAAACATCCTCTATTTGTGATGATTTAAAAAATCAAGGTTTATCCCCTTTATTTAAAGAAAAAACCGGATTAATGATTGATGCGTATTTTTCTGCAACCAAAATTAAATGGATTCTAGATCATGTCCCTGGTGCTAGAGAAAAAGCAAACCAAGGACAACTCCTCTTCGGTACGATTGACACATGGCTTGTTTATAAACTTTCAGGTGATAAACTTCATATCACCGACTACACCAATGCATCAAGAACACTCCTTTATAACATTCATGAACTCAAGTGGGATGAATCGCTCTGCCAAATTTTGGATATCCCTATGTCCATGCTGCCTGAAGTCCATCAAAGTTCATCACTCTATGGTTACACAGCACCACACCATTTTTTTGGGAAAAAAGTGCCTATCTCAGGCATAGCTGGTGACCAGCAAGCTGCCTTATTTGGTCAAACATGCTTCGAAAAAGGCATGGTTAAAAACACGTATGGGACAGGTTGTTTCATGTTGATGAACACAGGCGATCAAGCGATCACATCCGAACATGGGTTATTAACAACCATTGCTTGGGGTATTGATCATAAAATTACTTACGCTTTAGAGGGCAGTGTCTTTGTAGCTGGATCTTCAGTGCAATGGTTACGTGATGGGATCAAACTGATCGAATCCGCATCTGAAACTGAAAAACTAGCAACGTCTTTAGCTTCCAATGAAGGGGTTTATATTGTCCCTGCTTTTGTTGGACTTGGGACACCTTATTGGGACTCTGATGCCAGAGGTGCGATGTTTGGACTCACAAGAGGAACGACTAAACAACATATCACACGCGCTGTTTTAGAATCCATTTGTTATCAGTCCATGGATGTTTTACACGCCATGGAGGAAGATACAAAACTTCCTATCACATCGTTTAAAGTCGATGGCGGAGCAACTGTTAACCAATTTCTCATGCAATTTCAATCCGATATCTTAGGGCTTCGTGTTGATCAGCCTAAAATTTTAGAGACAACTGCGCTTGGCGCAGCTTACTTAGCTGGACTCGCCACAGGTTATTGGAAAAGTATTGATGACATTCGCTCATCCTGGCAACTTTCAAAATCCTATACACCTCAGATGGACAAATCATTAAAAGAACGTTACATTAAAGGTTGGAAAGTAGCTGTTCATGCAACAAGACAGTTCAAATTGAAGTAAATCTGTGCATAAAGTCTTAGCAAGGTATATAATCAACTTATAAGGAGATGAATGACCATGTTACATTATGCGTGTCTTTATGATGATTTAGCAAAAGATTTTAAAATGAAAATACAGATTGAAGGCCAATCTATTTTACTGATGTTGCTTCTAGATAAAGTCTATGCCATCCAAGATAAATGTACACACTTAGGGGTATCCTTATCAAAAGGAGTCGTGGAAAATGAGCACATTCAATGCCGCGCACATCATGCAAGATTTAACATCAAAACAGGAGATGTCTTGGATAAAGCTCATATCGGTTTTATCAAAATGCCTACGAAAAAATTAAAAACCTTCAAGACCGAAGTCACTGAAGGTAAAATTTATATCGATTTATAAGGACACGAGCGTGTCCTTTTTTTATGAGTAAATGGTGGTTAAAAGTTTCGCACTTTCACGTTTTTTTGGTTCAACTTTTACTTGAGGATATCCAACCATGACTAATCCGAGAACAAGTTCATCAAACCGGATACCTAAAACATCTTTAAACTTATCTGTTTCGATGTATTTGGGAGTTTTCCAAAAACTACCCATTTTTTCGTCTTCAAGCAAGAGTAAAAAATTTTGGATTAATGCTGCGCATGCCTGAATATCTTCGATTTCTTCAGCATAAACAGGGTTCTTTTTCATGATAAATGCAACAACAGCAGGTGCTGACATGACTTTCATGACAAGCTTTTTATGTTCATCTCGTTCAGTCTCTTTGATCTGAAGAAGGTATTGATGAACGAACTTTTCTTTCCCCAATCCCTCTAAAATGATAAAACGCCAAGGTTGTCTCATTTTATGATTTGGTGCATAGACTGCTGTCTCAAGAAGTTCAATGATTTTTTCTGGATTCACCCACTCAGCTGTAAACTTTGCTGTACTTACTCTATTTTTAATGGTATCTGCTACTGACATAAATAAACAACTCCTCTCACCTTTATGATACACACAAAGGGGTAATTTTTAAAGCGGATGATTGGATTTGTTTCTAAAAAACATCATCATAATGGTTAATATATTTATAAGATTTTTTTGGGATGCAATTGATTTCCTTCGTGTTCTTGAGTGATTTTGTCGCGAATCATATCAAGAATAGCTGTCATCAGCATGAAAAGGATTGCCATGATCAATGCAATTTGAATGGTGAAGTTGATCAGCGTCACCAAAATAAATGCTACACCCATAGCGATATATGTACAATGAACACAGGTCGATAAGCGAGGCTTAAAGGAGCGAATCTTACCGATGGTATCACCTTGAAGCATCATGATAAAGATGACAAACAAGCTGTAACCTATCATACCACCATACTGAAAAAGAAGTGTTGTGTTCGCAATGGTTTGAATGTCGTCATAAAGACGGTTGAATAAATCACTGCTGGTAAAATAAACCGTTGTTATTAAACCAACTAAAGTTGAAAGCTTTACGATGTTTTTCATAGATAATCATATCCTTCCGAGTCAGAAAAATCTGTCAAAATGACCTCACATGATTCAACATGATCTATACTTGAATCCCTACCTACACTATAATAGATTGAAAAGATTTGTTTTACTTTGTAAGTAGAGTTTGTTTTCTTAAGTTGTCCGTAAACTGTAAAGCTCATTTGTTGTGCAACATAAGCCACCTTGACGAAAGGTGTTTGAAGTATTTTTTCACAATCGCTTCGTTGCGTCAAAAAATGTATGTTATAATTGTGATGTATTTCGAAATTTTTGTCGTATATTAAAGACGGATAAGTTCTGGATAGCCTGAATCATCAAAGTCTAAGCGAATTAATTCTGGATAACCTGAATCGTCA
Organism: Acholeplasmataceae bacterium UBA5769; assembly: GCA_002418725.1. Taxonomy (GTDB): domain Bacteria; phylum Bacillota_I; class Bacilli_A; order Acholeplasmatales; family Acholeplasmataceae; genus Peloplasma. The sequence goes on along the minus strand of DIER01000011.1, from coordinate 86,109 downwards.
AAATCTAAACGGATTAACTCTGGATAACCGGAATCGTCAAAGTCTAAACGGATCAATTCTGGATAACCTGAATCATCGAAATCTAAGCGGATTAATTCTGGATAACCGGAATCATCAAAGTCTAAGCGAAGATGATCAAGACCGAAAGCTTTCACACTGCTTTGACCAAAAAATGTAATAAACGCGACAAATAAAACTGATAAAGATACTAAGAATTTTCTCATGGCAACTGCCTCCCTTTTCCCTAATTGTATTATCAATTAGGGTAAATAAACAGGGCGTATACGCCCTATTCGTACACTGAAATCATGAAAAAGAGGTGAAAATATGAAATCAAAAGAACTTTGTAACTATTTAGAGCGCCTAAGGTCTGCTCGTAATATGTCGCAAGAATCTTTTACAACAGGTATCACCTCACTGAGACAGTATCGTCGTTATTTGAGTGGTGAGTCAGATCTTCCATTTCAAGTCATCGATCAATTGTGTGATAGATTGGGTATTCAAACCATCAATTTAATCCGTGAATTAGAGACAGCTCGGATTGAAGAATCTAAAGAAATTGACCAATTTTATAACTATGTTGTTTATAACAATCGTGAAATCATTGATAAACTAAGACTTCGCTATGACAAAAGAGAATTTATTGATGTTGAAAATCGTATGGTATATGAACACAGCTGCAACTTATACGATTTCATGAATCAAAAAATGAACGTTGAAACGATGGCTAAATTGACCAAAGATCTTATTAATTTTCACAAAATAGGTAAACAAACGATCTTTACCATGACAGAGATGTTCATCTTAACAGCTTTACTTGATCTAGAGCCTAAGGCTAGCGAGAAACAAATGATAGCAAGCAGAATTAAAACTGCATTAACAGACTCATCTGTTGTTTTAGGTTCCAGTGTCAATTTTGCTTACCAACTTGTCTTGTTTAGATTAGCTAAATATTCTGGAAGCAACAAAGAATATAACGATGTTATATCTTATTGTAAACTGGGCATAGACCATGCCACAAGCATTAAGAACTATTACTTGCTCGAATACTTCTACTATTACAGCGCGTTAGCACATTATCGACTTGGTGATCTTGAACCCTATGAAAACCACTTAATGAAATGTTTTGTTGCACTTCATCTCGATGGGAACGCCAAGAAAATCGAGAAATTTACACAAATGATTAATCGCGATTTCAACATCAGTTTTGCTGACTTTGTTATCGAGCATTATCGAAAAAATCAGACACAATGACATGGCATAACCCATGTCTTTTTCTTTAAAAGTTTGGTATAATAAATCGGGAGTTGGTACGATGCAAAATCCATGTAAGATTATCTTAAAACCAAAAGAAGAAATCAGAATTGTCCAAGGCCATCCTTGGGTTTTCAATAACGAAATTGACCAAATTCAAGGCGACATCAAGAGTGGTGAAATCGCTTATGTTTATAGTTCAAAAAACGTCTTTGTTGGCAAAGGATTTCTCAACACTAGCTCTAAAATATTCGTCAGAGTATTGTCTAGAGATGAGAACGAAGTCATTGACACATTGTTCTTTAAGAACATTATCGAGAAATCAAATCAATCACGTCGCGATTTAGGATACGAAGATTCATATCGTGTTCTGTTTGGTGAAGCTGATGGCATTCCTGGATTGATTGTTGATAAATATGGTGATTTTTTATCGATTCAAATCTTATCACTTGGCATTGACCAAAGAAAAGAAATGTTTATTAAACTACTTGTGGATTTATTCAAACCAAAAGGCATTTATGAACGCAGCGATGTGCCTGTTCGAAAAAAAGAGGGGCTTCCTCTTTTCAAAGGGGTTGTCTATGGTGAAGTGCCTGCCACAGTACGTATCAAAGAAAACAATCTATGGATGGATATCGACATTATCAACGGACAAAAAACGGGTTCATTTCTAGATCAAGCGGATAATCATGAAGCTATCAAACCCTATGTTAAAGATAAAACCGTACTTGACTGCTTCTCACATATTGGTGGTTTTGGATTGCATGCTGCTTACTATGATGCAAAATCAGTCACGTGCCTTGACATTTCAGAACATGCTGTTGAACAAATTAAACATAATGCTTCACTTAACCAACTAAATCAAGTAACCGCAGAAAAGGCGGACGTTTTTGAAGCACTTCGTCTATACCAAAAACAAAACACGACATTTGATGTTGTTGTACTCGATCCTCCTGCGTTTGCCAAGAAAAATGATGACATCAAAAAGGCTTATCAAGGCTATAAAGAGATTAACCTTCAAGCCTTAAAGATTATTAATCCCGATGGCTATTTGATCAGTTGTTCTTGTTCGCACTACATGACACCAGCACTCTTCATGGATATGTTAATGGAAGCTTCACAAGATGCTAAAAAAATCACACAAATGGTTGAATTTAGAATACAAAGTAAGGATCATCCAGCACTCTTTGGATCCGATGAATCTCTCTATTTAAAATGCATTACATTGCGTGTAAAATAAAAAGTTGGTCACCCAACTTTTTTTATATATCTGCGTTGTATATTTTTTTAAATTCATGATGCATTCGTATAGGAACCATGAGAATTGTCGTTAGTGAAACACTGGCTAAAAGTAGCAATATAAAGCGATAGTCAAGCGTTGTGTACTCTGCAATAAACCCTGCTGTCAAAACACCTGCGATACCTCCCACATGCCACAAAAGATTTTGTGTGGAGTTCACTCTCCCTCTCAGTTCAGTCGGAATATAAACTTGTGTTGCAGTCATACGAATATTAAACGATGTCACCGATAAAAGCCCAACAATAAAACTGACTGTAATCATTAAAACATAAGGCATGTAGAGCATGGTTGCTGATAACAGTTCTACAGTTAGGTAAACACTGACTGCAATCAAGTAGCGTTTATGTGGTGGGTATTTAAATGTATAATGGACAATTCCCCCTATAATTCTACCAACGGATGCTGCTGTGATCAAAAAGGAAAAGTGTTGTAAAGTATAGACATCACTGTTAATAAAATAAGGCATGCGAAGTAAATCATGTGATGCAAATACAAAACTAAATGCAGCAAACAAAATGGCAATCCCAAAGATGCCCTTTTCAAGTTTATAGTAATGGAAACCTTCTTTTAAATCTTCAACAAACTGTAACCCACTCACTTTCTTTTGATTCAATTTTTCATCCAATCGAATTGTTGATTCAACACTTGCTGCTATAAAATGAGTCACTGCGTTAAACGCCATCAAAATGGCAATACCATAAACAATCTGATCAATCATGAATGCTGCAATAGGTGCCATCATAGCAGCTGACAATGGCCATATGAGGCTAGATAATGAGTATGCTCTTGAATGATTTCCTCTCGTGATAACTTCAGGAAACATACTCATAAACGAAAGTTGATACACGGTATCAATGATGCCAAAAACACCAGCTAACAGCGTGAAAACCAAGACATCAAAATAGCCAGTAAAGAGGATAAATGCAATGCCAAAAAACAACATTGAGGATAGATAATCAAGTCGATATACCGTTTTTCTTCTGGAATGCCTATCAACAAAAGGACCAGCTAAAAAGCCCGTGATAATTCTAGGAACAATATTCGCAACCGTAAAAAGCGCCAAGGTCAATGGTGAACCTGTGCGCTGATAGATCAAAATACCAAATGCCACGCTTGCTGCAGCACTACCAAGTGCTGAGATGAATGAGCCTATGGTTAATATAGTAAAATTACGAGTCCATAAACGCTCCATGTTCACCTCATGATTAATCGAGACGCATACCCATCTCGAGTCTTACTTCTTTTTGTCCAATATCATTATTCGTATAAGACATGGTGTCAAAACCAATAAAATGCATACCACGATCTAAATAAAACTGAATGGCTGGGTCGTTGCAACTTTGACATTCTAAAACAAGAGCGCGTGCCTTTAACTCTTTTGCAACACCTACCATATGTTGAAACAAAGATTTGCCATAACCATCTCTTCTATATTTCTTATCCACTAAAAAGTTCCAAATGCGGTATCTGTTGTTCCATGATTCGAGTGATCCTTCAATGACTGCAATCAACTTCTTTTTCTCAAAAATACCAAAAGCTTGTGGTTGTTCGATATAGTTTTGAAAAAGAAAATCCGTGAACTTTTTTTCTTGTTTTTTTACAAACCGTTTTCTTTTGATGGTCATTTTTACATCTTTTTTCATTTTGATCGAAAGATGATGAAAATACTTGGTTTGATATTCATACTCAAGTTTATAGTCTTTGTATTCAGTTGGTGATAACTCAACAATTTTATGCATGATATTCTCTTTCTTTTTGAACCGAAACATTAATTTCATTATATATGAAAAGGATGTATCATTCAAGGTGAAAGCCAAAGACTAGAGATTTCATTCCTGTGGTAAAATGAAGTTGAGGTGAATGCAATGATAAAACTTCTGATAACTGGGTTTCAACCCTTTGGTGGTGAAACCATCAATCCTTCTTTTGAAGCGATAAAAAAACTTGATCCAAGAGTATTGCCCTGTGAGCTATATTCACTTGAACTCCCTGTTGTCTATTATGAATCTTCGAAGATATTAATTGAAAAAATCAAAGATCTTGAACCTGATATTATCTTGATGGTTGGACAAGCAGGAGGAAGAAAAGCGATCTCCATCGAACGGATTGCCATCAATTTAGATGATTCATTGATACCTGATGCCAAAGGTGTTTCTCCTATGGATGATCCTATTTCTGTTTTTGGACCTCCCGCTTATTTTTCCACCTTACCCGTCAAACATTTATGCCAATCGTTAAAAGATAAACACATCCCAGCGGAACTATCTTATACGGCTGGAACATACATATGTAATCACATTTTTTATAGTGTCATGCATGAACTTGATGTGACCAAAAAAACAAATGTCAAAGCAGGGTTTATTCATGTGCCTTATGAAACCTCACAAGTTCATCATAAACCTCATCTATTTAGTCTTGAACTTGAAGTCATCAAAGAAGCTCTCGAGGTTATCATAATTGAAACCATTCATTCACTAACTGTGTGAAATTTCACACGGATAAGTTTATCTTATCTAAAGTCTTGCTTTTTCACAGAATCGGCTATATGTTAAAGGTGAAGGAGATGATCTTATGGAACACCTCTATTTGGTCACTGGAGCAAACGGTCATTTGGGCTATACGTTATGTCAAATGTTACGTGATCAGGCAAAACATGTTCGCGGATTGATTTTACCCAAAGATGATCCCAAAAGATTACAAGCTCTTGGTGTTGATGTCTACCTTGGAGATGTAACAAAACCAGAGACACTTCTCGATTTTTTTAAGCTTGAAGATACTCATTTTAGTCAAGAGAAACTTGTGTTAATCCATACAGCAGGTATCGTGTCTATTTCACAACGAAAAAATCCTTGGATTGAAAGTGTCAATGTCGGTGGAACAAAACATCTTATTCAGTTAGCATTTGAACACCACATTGGTTTGATGATTTATGTGTCTTCTGTACATGCAATCCCTGAAAAAACTCATGGTCTTTTTATGCATGAAACACGATCTTTTGATCCAGATTTAGTCATTGGAAACTACGCAAAATCCAAAGCACTCGCTTCAAAACATGTGATTGAAGCGATAGAACAAGGACTTCCTGCCATAATTGTCCATCCATCGGGTATCATTGGTCCAGAAGATCAAGGACATGGTCATATGACCATGATGATTGAAGATTATTTAAATGGAAAATTGACATCACGCATCAATGGCGTTTATGATTTTGTTGATGTGAGAGATGTGGCTAAAGGGATTCTTCTAGCCATTGAAAAAGGAACTGTTGGAGAAACTTACCTTCTTTCTGGTGCTCAAATCCAATTAAAGGAACTCTTTGAACTCTTAAAAAAGTATTCTGGAAAAAAACACTCCATCCATGTGCTACCAAGGTGGTTTGCAAAAATATCTGCACCACTTGCTGAACTATACTATCGCATCAGACATTTACCACCTATTTATTCTTCTTATTCACTATACACACTCTCTTCAAATTCTCTCTTTGATCACACAAAGGCGACCAAAGAACTGGGTTACCATACAAGACCGATTGAAGAAACCATACAAGATACGATGTTATGGCTAGCGCACGCAAACCGGGTAAAGAAAATTAATATCAAGGCTTTTATCGTAAACATGTTACCTATGAAAAAAATTCGGGATAAGTGATTATCCCGTTTTTCTTTATGACAATTTAAATGGTTGATAAGTCTTAACATCACAGTCAAGCCAATATTTGGAGCCATCTTTCACACGTTTTAAAAACCCATAATCAACCAAATATCTACGAATCATAACGTAATCTTCAACCATAGGTTTTAAAAGTGCATTCAGCTCTATTTCATGATAAATCTTATCTTTATCCATTTGATGTATGATGATGCATAGCATGATATACTTTCTTTTTTCTCTTGCCGGTATTTCACGAAACCGAAGAGGTTCAATCGATAAGATATAAGATTCTTTAAAATCATGGATCTCTTTTTCTGTAATGTCATAAAACATAGAAACACATCCTTTATGCGTGTTCGTGGTACCACGTTTTAGCTTGTTCAAGTTCATCTCTTGTCAGTTGGTGACCTTCATTAAGCCAAACTAAGTCCACCATGGCATGGCGCGCTTCAAAGAATCCTTTTAAAGTATCTGGATCATACTCAGGGACGGTTTGATCATGCTTCCCTGCATACATCACAATCCTTACCTGATTAAGATTTGTGATGTCTTGATCACGTCTGGGAACCATTGGGCGAAATAAGATAGCTTTTCCGAATACTGCATCATAGGTAAGTAAGATAGATGCTGCAATGTTTGCACCATTCGAATAGCCAATGACCGTTGCTAATGACAATTCAAATCCATAGTTGATCGCAGATTCATGGATAAAGTTATATAAGTTTTCTGTTTCTTCAGAAAGACTCTCCATATCAAAAACACCCATCGCGAGACGTTTGAAAAATCGAGGCATGCCATATTCTTGGACATTACCACGTATCGATAAAATATTGGCGTGCGGATCTATATGCTTAGCGAGTGGTATTAAGTCGTACTCATCACCACCTGTACCGTGAAGCATGATGAGGGTTTTACCATTTGATCCTTGTTCGTACACATGTTTCATGATTTTTCACCTTGTAACTCTTTTGCGCGATATCCCACTTTTTTTAGTGTTTGAATGAGCAGTAGCAGTTCCTCTTGCGTTAAATGACCATACATCGAAGATAAGGCTTCAATATGATGTTTGAATATACCTTCAAAAAAATCATGTCCAGCTTTAGTTAATTCAACCATGATAACGCGTTTATCACTTTCATCTTGTCTACGTTGAATCATGTCTTTCGCTTCGAGTTTATCAATGACATAAGTCATCGAACTGTTTGCCATCAAAAGCCTTGAAGCAATCGACTGCATCGGTTGCGCACCACGATGATAAAGGAGTTCTAGTGTCCCGAACTCCGATGTATTTAATTGATAAGATTGAATATCTTTTTTAATCACTGATTCAACATGTTGCATCGTACGAAATAAGACGGTTGTCAGTTTAAGATAGTCTTTTTCACGTTGCATGTTTATCACCAACTTCATCCATATATTCCTTATTATAAACCTTATCACTACGTTTTGTATCTATGTGTCTCACGAGTTTTTCAATTTGAGCACGTTGATGTCTAAAACGTGGTGGCAAGGCAAGCCTTTCTCCCAATGTTTCATAAGGCTCTTCATCATCAATGAATCCAGGTCCATCGGTTGCAAACTCAAAGAGAATACCTGGATAAAGTCTTGTGTAGAGTGACCTAAAGTAGAAACGATCCACATAGCCTGAGTGTCCTGCACCCATTTCATTTAGACGACTAATCCAAGACATAATGTCAGTTTCATTATCTACTGAAAAGGCAACATGGTGTACACCACCGTAACCTTGTCTTGCATTTAAAAGATTATCGGTTACATGAACAATGACACTACCACCATTTCCACCGAGACCTGTTTGATATAAATAATAGGGATGTTCCTCATGTGTCTTTTTAAACGTTAATTTTTCACTTAATACACGGTCCATTAAGTCAAATCGGTTGACACGAAAGAACACTGGTCCTAGCCCTCTGATCGCAAATTCTAAAGGAATAGGACCCTTTTGCCATGGAATGCCAGGTTTAACGCCATGATCTTGCTGATCAGAGATTAAAACATACTCCTGTTCATCAAAATCAACAAAGGGCAACATTTTAATGCCAAACAATTCTTGAATCCCTTCGTGACTGACCTTAAAAACGTCAAATCTTTTCATCCAATATTCAAGTGCTAGATCAGTTGGTACCCTAAATGAGGTTTTACCAATTTCATTCGTTCCTTTTACAGCTTTGATAGCGCCAGGGAAATCAAAAAAGGTCATGTCTGTTCCTGGACCACCCACATCATCAGCAAAAAAGAGATGGTAGGTTTGAATATCATCTTGATTCACCGTTTTTTTAACTAAACGCAATCCTAAGACATGGGTAAAGAAATCATAAATTTTTTCTGCACTACTCGTGATCGCAGTCACATGGTGCATGCCATTAAGTGGTTTCATCTAAAATCACATCCTTCATTTTCATTATAGTCTATACTGAAAGGTCATTCAAATATAATGCTTCGAATTCGAACTATTTTATCTTTTATGTCTAAAATGTTTCATGAAAACTTAAAAAAGTGTATAATTAAAGGTGACATACATAACATCGTGTGTCATCAACAGGTGATGTCATTGAAAAAACAAAAATATTGGTACAAACTCGATAACGCTGGAAAGATTTTCCCCGCTGTTTCACAAGATGAACGCAGCAATGTCTTTCGGCTATCTTTTTATCTAGACGAGACCATTGATTCTACGCTTCTTGAGGAAGCAGTCAATAAAGTTCTTCCAAGATTTGAACCGTTTGCTGTACAGTTAAAAAACGGTCTTTTTTGGAATTATTTCGCATCAAATACGCGTCACTTTGAAGTTGAACCAGAACCTTCTCAAGTTTGCAAATACTTCAAAGTATACCGCAATCACGGGTACTTGTTTAAAGTCTATTATCTTGAGAACAAAGTCACTTTAGAAACCTTCCACGCCATTACAGATGGTACAGGTGCTATGCACTTCTTGAAATCCATTGTCTACAACTACTATAAGTTACGTGGCTGTAAAATTGAGCACGAAAATAAGATTTTAAGTGAGAAACCTTTATCACGAAAAGAAAGTGAAGACAATTTTGTCTCAAACTATGATAAAGAGAAAAGACGTAATCTTAAAGAAGAAAAAGCCTATCATTTAGAAGGCGAAAGATTCTCTAATCATTGGGTTTTAATGCTCAAAATCAAACTTGAAACAAAGGCACTCCTTAGCCTTGTTAAGACGAAATATCATTGTACAGTGACGCAGTTTGTCACAGCTCTTTTAGCTTATTCCATCTTTAAGGAAACCGTCGATTTCACTGGTGGAAAAAAACCTTTAAAGATTTTTATTCCCGTTAATTTGCGTCCTTATTTTGATTCAATCACACTACGAAACTTTTCGTTATACATCAAGAGTACTTTTGATCAAAAACGCACAGATTGGACATTTGAAAACATGCTTGAGATTACAAAGGAACAGTTTTCTGATCAATTGGATAAGGACAAACTCCAGTCACGCATCAGTTCACTCGTAGGTTTCGAAAAGAACTTCTTTATTCGTATATTACCTCTCGTCCTTAAGACGATTGCATTCAAGATTGGCTATAACATCTTAGGTGAATCCATTTCTAGCTGTTCCATTTCTAATTTAGGCGTAGTAGACCTGCCTGCGGGATTAGAATCACGTATCGTCGATGCTGATTTTGTGAATGCTGGATACGGTTTAGCGATGACACTCATTTCTTTAAAATCACATACGAACATTATCATGAGTTCACCACTCAAGGATTTATCAATCATGAACCATATCGTACAATTTCTTGTATCTGAAGGACTTGATGTCACCCTAGATACGAATTATAAGGAGGGTTATGATGAAATATTGTAAAACATGCCATCTCCATTACGATACACCATTAAAACATTGTATGCTTTGTAACGGTGAACTTGAACATGAAGATCAAAAAGAAGTTGCGTATAAGTTTACTGAGATTAAACAAAAAAGAACATCAAAATTCTTCTACCGCCTTTTCATCTTTGTCAATATAGTCTCGATTTTAATCTCGATGTTTATCGATTTATCCGATGGTCTACCTCTATCTTGGTCACTCATCGTCTCTATCACGAATTTCTATGCGGTTGTCATGTTTATCTTATTAACCGTCCCAACCATATGGACTTCGAAACTGACGAAAAGCATCATCGTCACAACAGGATCACTCATCTTGATCGGACTTGCCATCAGAGACCATCATTGGGCACTCGATTATGTCTTCCCGTTTGCCATCATGGCAAACATCTTACTGATATCGATATTAATCGTTTTTAATAAAAAGAAATGGTTTGAATATTTCTCAAGTTTGATCGTGATTACCATTGTCGGTTTAATTCCTGGTTTGTTTAATCTACTAAAGATAACACAAGATACTTGGCCATCTGTCGCATGCTTTGCCTACGCGATTGTAACATTGCTTGGTATTATCTTTCTTCCCTCTAAAGCGAGTAGGGAAGAGTTTAGAAGACGTTTTCACATCTAAGGCGGATAAATTTCCGCTTTTTTTTATCTCATTTCCATGAAAAAAAAGCCTTAACGGCTTTCTTCTCTTTCATTTGGATTCATTTGTTTGACCATGTAATTAAAAATTTCTTTACGTGTGATAATACCGATAAATGCACCAAAATCATCTAAAACGGGTACGAAATTTTGTCTTGTTGCGACATCGATGATGTCTTCCATGTTGGTGTGAATCGGCACAGATACATTGTCTTTGTTTCTTGGTACTTTGTAAATCGGTACTTGTTCTGTTTTTGTAAAACTCAACTGATGCTCTTTAATAAACCATAATAAATCGCCTTCTGATAGTGTTCCTACGTATTTACCGTTTCGATCGAGAATAGGAATCGAGTTATACCGGTAAATCTGCATCTTCTCCAATGCTTGGCGTATCGTATAATCGTGATAGATGTACGCCACCTTTTCTTTGGGTGTTAAACAAAATAATACGTTCATATGTCTCCTCATTTTCTTCATTTTTCTTTGCTTCATCTGTTTTACTTCTTTTGATGAAATGCATCAAAAAATGGTCGATGACAGGCGAAAAACAGTTTTCATCGCAGGTTGAAAGCGCTCATAAAAAGCATGAACTCATGGCTGAACGATGTGATTTAAGTCTTTCCGTTTTTCTACTTATATTATATCATAGATATAATGCTTTGCCAAGTCAATTGATGATAACGCTATCATTTCACATAAAAAGGCACATTCAGGAGAGAATGTGCCCTTTTTGTTATGGTTTGGGATTTTTCTTTAATAAAATAAAGACGAATAAACTAAATAAAACAATCAGTATACCCAGTGTAATCAGGGCTTGAACAATACCGTTTGGAGCAAAGCTTGCTAATAATAAGATAGGAAAACCAAAGATGATGGCAGTCGTTGTTCCTGTAACTAAATCGGTTGCTGCAGGGGTTTCATAATAAGGGTCTACTTCTCTGAGTAAGGCAATCCCTGTAGAAACCGTTCCTGTCATGGTTCCATACATTCCTGCGAATGCGGGTAACGTATACTGCTTGTAAACACGTTTTGTAATCTTATGAATGAAGAACATCGTCGATAGACCTGCAATGGTCGTAATCAAGAAGAAGGTGATCCATACTTGCGGGGATGCAAGGTCTTCAATGTTGATCGAAACGATGGATGCGACAACCATAAAATCAAAGACAACACCTGCGATACGGTTTAACATATAATTGTTTGGATACTGTCTGGTCATGATATTTTTTTGACGTAAATAACCAAATAATTTTTTAGCAAATAAAGCAACAACCATACCAAAAATAAAGTTAAAGCCCCAGATTAAGGAACCTACCATACGATAGATGCCTTCATTAAAGGACGCTAAGCGTGTAAGACCAAACATGATCAGTAAGGTCACACCATAGACGACAGCAATCAAAGTCAATTGGACTGTTAACTTATCGATGGACTCTGCCACTGGAATTTCATCTGGTGATTCCACTTCTTGAACGCTTGTGGTTTGAACCAATTGTTCTTCACCAGTAACTTTCTTTTTATACACTTTATTTAAGTAGATGACACCACCAATACATGCCCAAATGAAACCCATGGAAGCAATCGCCAACCCATAAGATTGTGCCCCTGCAAATCCAGTGAGCACGCCTTGTGCATTGGTAAAGCCTTCATAGACAGCACCAAAATTATTGGCTTGCCCTGGACCTTGACCAAACCCGAATGGGACTAAGATACCACTCGCTAGACCAGGACCTGTTTTAAAAATAGGGAAAATGGTAAATGCTAAAATCGCAGTCACACCAATCCCGATAATCCCTTGGAGCATATAGGAAGACACAATGACCATCCCGTTGTAATAACTGTGTGCGCGTTGGGTTTTGATTTTAAATTTCTCATTCACCTTAAGTCCCATCGCAATAAAACCAATGGCAATGGTGTGATAGGTCACTAAATTTAAAAAGGTATTAAATGTGATGATATCTGTTTCACTGATCCACCAACTTTGACCCGTCAAAGGTCTCACGATAGCTTCTTTAATGATAAGCCCTAATAAACCAGCAATAACGGAGGTTGGCAATAATGATTTTTTTAAAATCGGGATTTTACGTCTAATCACATTACCAGTTAACAACAGTAAACTCAAGATAGCAACATAGATGATAATACCCCATGTTGCAAAGGATTCATAATTCGTAACCATGGTGTTCTCCTTCATATGACATTTTCATGTATTTAAATACATTATAACGCAAATAGTTTGAATTTAAAAATAAAAAATAGGGGTTAATGTGTTAACCCCCATGTACATGATTTTTTAGATTTCGAAATATGGTAAATCAAATGCTTCTGCAACACCCTGACAGGTGATGGCACCGTGGAAAACATTCACCCCTTGTTTGAGAGCCTTTGAACGTTGAATGGCTTGATCAAGACCTAGATTTGCAATCATTAACCCGTATTTTAAGGTTGAGTTGTTTAAAGCAATCGTTGAAGATCTAGGTACTGCTCCAGGCATGTTAGCGACGCTGTAATGAATGACACCATCCACCTCATAGGTAGGATTGTCATGATAAGTTGCTTTCGCATGCTCTGTTGAACCACCTTGGTCAATCGCGACATCCACAACCACACTACCTGGACGCATATCTTTATAATATGCTTGCTTGATCAATTTAGGTGCTTTCGCCCCAGGAAGTAAAACGGCTGAAATGACCAAATCACTTTGTTTAACTGTTTTCTCAATGTTATCTTGGCTGCTGTAAAGTGTCTTAATGCGGTTTCCATAAATGTCATCAAGATAGGTGAGTTTCTTTAAATTTACATCTAAAATGGTAACATCAGCACCTAAACCGACTAACATTTTTAATGCATTTTCACCAACAACACCCGCACCAATAATACATGCTTTTGCAGGAGCGACTCCTGGAACACCAGAGACTAACACACCACTGCCACCAAAAGGTTTTTCTAAGTATTTTGAACCTTCAATTGCACTTAAACGACCTGCAACTTCACTCATGGGTTTCAAGCATGGCAGTGACCCATCTTCAAGTGTAATGGTTTCATATGCCACAGATTGGGTTTTTGTATCCATTAAGGCGCGCGTTAAGTCTTCATTTGCTGCAAGATGGAGATAGGTATATAAAATGAGCCCTTCTCTTAAAAATTGAAACTCAGAAGCGAGAGGTTCCTTAACTTTAACGATCATTTCAGATTTTTGCCAAACATCTGCCGCTGTTGGTAAAATCTCTGCGCCAGCATTGATGTAATCTTGATCCATAAATCCAGAAGATTCACCTGCACCAGCTTCTACATAAACCTTGTGTCCATGTTGGACATATTCTTTGATACTACTCGGTGTTAAACCGACGCGATATTCTTTGTTTTTGACTTCGCGTACTGTTCCAATAATCATATTTTTCTCCTTCATTTAAATAATCGTATCTTCCATGTTTATTGTAACATATCATTCTTCAAATGAATCATCTGATTGATGATTTTTTTCGTTTTCATAAAGTGTTTCAATTTTCATTTGCATGACTTCCTTTTGCTTAAGCAAATCATGAATTTCTTTAAGCCCTTCTTTGTTCTTTTTAGTCTCTAACCAAAGTTTTAAATAGCCTTCTGGTCCATACTTTTCTAAGATATGTTGATACGCTCTTTGAACATGCTCTTCTTTTGTGATATGTGGATAGTGCTTCAAACCAAACTGGACTGTACGGCGTAAGACAATTTCTAATGAAATATCACGATCTGCTTCTGCAATTATTTTCCCGTAAAGAGTTCTAGGTTCTTGTTTATTTGATGCACGGTGATCCTCAACCGCTTCTTTCATGATGATTCGTTCATCTTCAGTAAAAAATTCCTTTAATTTCTCTTGTTGATACAAAAATAGACCACCTGTTAAATGGTGATCCTCTCTGCCAAACTGCATCCCAATATCATGAAAGCAAGCAATGGTATAAACCATGTCTAGGTTCACATCATAACTGGATGCGATGTCTAAGCTCTGTTGAATCACCTTTTCCACATGGTCAATACGATGTGCAGGATCAAATGCTTGATAGATGGGAAGAATATTTTCGTTTAAATACTGAATCAGTTGATTTCTCACAGGTACCCTCAAAAATGCAAGTTGGCTTTTTCAAATAAATCCATAAACATCTTTTTATCTGTTTGATACGTTAAGACATTTAACACCTCTGAAGCATCCACCCAGATCACATGTGCGATCTCTTCTTCTTGAGGTTTTACTTCCTGATTTAATGCACGCGCTAGAAAGTAAACAACATCTTTGATGACACCTTTTTTAGGTGAATATGTTGTCTTAGCCTTCAGGTCATCATAAATCTCTACATCTAAACCAGTTTCTTCTTTCACTTCACGTTTAGCTGTCATTTTCTCGCTTTCGTCTTTTTCAACATGTCCTTTGGGGAAACCAAAGTGTAATCCGTGACGTTGTTGTACTAAAACAAACTGGTAGGTGTCTTGGTGCTTTCGAAAGATAACTGCTCCGCAGGATTTTTCTTTCGTCATATCATCACCTTCTTTTCCATACTTTATTCAAGTATATCACAAGATTATCCATACATCATCAAATGTGAATCCTATTTTTATCCTTTTTTTACGCTAAAGTTACGTTGATAAAACCGGTACCATCATGTATAATGAAGGTAATATGAATCATTAGAAGTGCTTGATCTGAGGTGACTTTACATGAAAGTTTTATTCTGCAGTTCCGAAGCATTTCCATTCAGCAAAACCGGTGGTTTAGCGGATATGGCGCTTTTCTTACCCAAATCACTCCGTGAGTTGGGGCATGATGTAAGAATCATCACACCCTATTATCGGCAAATTCAAAAATTCCACAAGGATATGACCTTTTTGGGATCAGCAACCATTGGCATGGGCGGTATTGAAACCATCGTCCATTATTATGAGTTAATTCATCAAGGCATTCCTTACATTTTCGTTCAAAACATGCACTACTTTGAACGTGATCAACTCTATGGTTATAACGATGATGCTGAACGTTTTGCGTGTTTCTCTTATGCGATTCTAGAAGGTTTAAAAGCCATTCATTTTTATCCAAACATTCTCCATTTAAATGACTGGCAAACCGGCATGATTCCTTATTTACTTGATGAACATTATCGTCATCAAAATGATTACTATTATTCCATTCATACCTTGCTATCGATTCATAACCTTGAATACCAGGGATCTTTTGATTCCTATGTCGCACGTTTCTTTAATACCGATTATAATTATACCTATATTCATTTTGATCGTGTGAACTTCTTAAAAGCTGGTATTGAAAGAGCGACGAAAATTAACACTGTTAGCCCTACATACCGCGACGAGGTTTTAACCAATGAATACGGATTCTCATTGGATGGTGCCCTTGAACGAAGAGCCCATGACTTTGTTGGTATTCTCAATGGAATTGATGATCAAGTCTTCAATCCGATGACAGACCATCTGATATATGCCAATTATGATGCACAAAAAACAAAGGTTGGTAAAACCAAAAACAAAGAAGCTATCTTGCATCATTTTGATCTTGATGTCGATGTGAAAGTACCCTTAATTGTCTATGTCGGAAGACTTGCCACACAAAAAGGGATTAACTTGATGACAAAATCTTTAGAGGAAGTCATCGAATACGGTAATGCAAGGTTTATTTTGATGGGTTCAGGAAACGATTCTTATCAGGATTATTTCCGGTACTTAACTTATAAATACCCTTCAAAAGTTGGACATTACATCGGATTCAATGAAGAAATCGCACATAAACTTTACGCAGCATCCGACATTTTCATGATGCCTTCAAGATTTGAACCTTGTGGCTTAGGTCAAATGATTGCGATGCGCTACGGCTCACTGCCTATCGTACGTGAAACTGGTGGTTTAAAAGATACCGTCATCCCCTATAACAAGTTTACAGGAGAAGGCACTGGGTTTAGCTTTGCTAATTATGATGCCTATGAGTTTAAAGAAAAACTCTTTGAAGCCATCTCGCTTTACCACGATAACCCAAGACATTGGAACATGCTTGTCAAACGTGCAATGAAACAAGATTTTAGTCTCAATCATATGGCATCTGCTTATGAAAATTTATACCATATCATATTAGGAGTGTAAACCATGGAAACGTTAGCCTTAATCCTTGCTGGTGGTAAAGGATCCCGCCTAGACATTTTGTCACAAAGACGTAGTAAACCTGCGATGCCTTTTGCTGGAAAATTTCGTATTATTGATTTTACGTTAAGTAACTGCACACAGTCAGGCATCTATAACATCGGTATTTTAACACAATACCTCCCCTTATCCTTAAATGAACACATCGGTTCTGGTAAACCTTGGGATTTAGACAGAAGAGATTCCAGTGTGACACTTCTTCAACCACACAACTACTGGTATTTAGGTACTGCAGATGCTGTCTTAAAGAACATGGAGTTTATTCAACGTAAAGACCCCAAATATGTCTTAATCTTGTCTGGTGATCACATCTATAAAATGGATTACCGTAAAATGATTCAGCAGCATAAAGAATCAAAAGCAACCTTAACGATTGCGTGTCAGCCAGTTGATTTTAAAGAAGTATCACGCTTTGGTATTATGTCCATCAATCAAGATAAAGAGATTGTTGAGTTCGAGGAAAAACCTAAAACCTCAAAATCAAATCTCGCCTCAATGGGAATTTACTTGTTCGACTATGCTCTTTTAAAACAGGTTTTACAATCGATTAAGCAAGAAGATTTGGATTTTGGTAAACACATTATCCCTCATTTAATTAAAACCACCCAAAAACAAGTTTATGCTTACTTATTTGAGGATTACTGGATGGACGTAGGTACCTATGATTCTTATTTAGATACCAACATTCAAATGACAAAAGACTTTACAGCACTAGACTTATACGATCCCACTTGGAAAGTATTTACAAAGAGCGAAGACCTACCTCCAGTGAAGGTTGGTAGTGATGCCAAAATTCAAAACTCACTCGTATCCAATGGGTGTGTCATCGAAGGTACTGTCATCAATTCTGTGTTATCTCCAGGGGTTCGTGTTGGTAAAGGATCTGTTGTCAAGAATTCCGTGATTCTTAACAATGTCATCATTAGCACCGATGTAACTATCGACCGCTGTATCTTAGATAAAAAAGTGACCGTAGGTCGCGGTGCATATCTTGGTTTTGGTGAAGACTATACACCAAACATAGATAAACCTGATCTTCTGCAGTCAGGTATTACTGTGATTGAAAAGGGAGCTATCATCCCTTCAGATACAAAGATTGGACGTAATTGTCGTATTTTTAGAACAGCAACCTACACTGATAAAATTGTTCCTAGTGGATACACACTACTTTAATAAGACGTTAAAAATAAAATGGCCACAATGATGGCCATTTTTTGTTTATACTCCTTGATAAAGGGGTTCTTTAGTTAACTTGATATGATCGATTATCATACGGATACCAATCATGATACCTGCACAAAGGGTAAAGCCAAACAAGTATATCATCAGAAATACGACGTGTGGAACTAATGGTTGAAACAAAGATAAGACTGGAATACCGTTTTCAAATCGTGGGTTAATGAAAAACATGTTAAATGTGCCTTGCCCAATCCATGTGTTATGCACACCATTTAAGATCATCGCAATCACCATAAGAAAGGCAAATACCATAGATGCTTTTAATAAACTTGACCACTTGAGTTTAACATGATGTGCAAGTAACCCTATCCCAAGAATAGCCATACCCCCATGGTGAACCATGGTCTGAATGTTTATGCCAGTTGTTGTTACAAATACGGTTGCTGGGTAAATCACAACAGCTAAAGCCGCAAAAAGACCAAAGGTTGCTAAGAAACTAAGTAATGCTTCCTTGACTTTTCCTTTTTTCATCAAGCCTGCGACAAGTGCGACATACATCGGTGTCGAACAAAACTGAAAGGGAAATGCATACCACTGATAAGACCATGACGCTTGATACGAGAAAATGATTTGTTTATAGATCTCAAAAACAAGAAGTATGCTTGAAAAACCAATTAAAACAAGGTTTAATTTTTTCTCAGATATCCGTTTCATTCGCGTTACAGCAAGTATCGATCCTAAGATCACTAGCGTTAAGGATAGGTATTGAAACCAAGATGACTTAAAGTCGGAAAAGAGTTGCGGTTGATTCATTTGTCCATTTAAAAATTCGAGTAGATTTTGCATGATTCATGACTTCCTTTACATACATTCTTAAACAGTATATCATAGGTGATGTGTATGTTAAGCCATTTCAAGTGCATTTCATCAAAAAAGAAGCGAAGAAAGCGCTTCTTTTAGACTACATAAAGTCATATGGTGATAGTTCTTCGAGTGGATCAAACTGGGCGTCTTCTGTGATGAGATCTCCCTTTAAACGAAGCGCGAGTGTGGTCTGTCTTTTTTCAGATAAATGATTGGCTGCATAGATCAAGAGTTGCATATCACCTAAAATGATTAAGAATTTTTTCGCCCGCGTCATGGCTGTATAAATCAATTCTTTCTTAAGCATATGCATGTAACTTTTCACCATAGGCATCATGACAATTTTATACTCACTACCCTGGGATTTATGAATGCTGATGGCATAGGCTAGATTGATTTCATCTAAATCTGTTTTTTCATACATCACTTCATTATCATCATAGCTGACAATCATGTAAAGTTCATCTTGCGCGTTGGTTTTAATATCTTTGATTACACCAATATCACCATTCATGATGAGTCGCTCTGGATCATTGACGAGTTGTATCACTTTGTCACCGACATAATAGGTTTTATCACCATAAACCATTTTACGGTCTTTCTTGGTATTAAACGCTTCTTGCAAAGCGATGTTGAGATTATCGATACCAAGATCTCCTTTATACATCGGAGCTAACACTTGAATGTCTTCAATAAGTGAATAACCTTCTTGGAGTGCACCTTGAATTTGCTGAATAATCGTTTTTTTGATGCGGTCAGAAGAGGATTTGTAAAGATAAACATCTTGTTCACTGACTAAATCATCATAGGAAACTTGTTGTTCATTTACCGCTCTTGATAAACGTATGATTTTGGAATCTTTTGCTTGTCGGTGGATTTGCGTTAATCTCACGGTTGGAATCACACCACTTTCAATCATGTCCGATAAGATTTGTCCAGGTCCGACAGAAGGAAGTTGGTCAACATCGCCAACAACAATGACTTGTGCACCATCTTTGATAGCTCCAAATAATTTTTTCGCTAAAAATAAGTCGATCATCGATGCTTCATCAATGATGATTAAGTCCTGAGGTAATTGATGTTTTTCATCGTATAAAAAATCACCATCATAACTAAAACCTAAATGCCTATGAATGGTTTTCGCATCCATATCAAGCAGTTCTTTCATCCGTTTGGCTGCACGTCCTGTGGGTGCCATGAGCCCTATTTTTTCATAGATGGCTGGATTTTTAAAATTGAGTTGATGGTATTTTCGATAGACATCGAGTAAGCCATCAATGATCGTGGTTTTCCCGGTTCCAGGACCACCGGTAATGATGGTAAACCTTTGCGTTAAGGCCGTTACAATCGCTTCTTTTTGAACGTCTGTGTACGTGATATTCTTTTGGATTTCAGTCGCATCCAGTAATGTCTCTATGTAATCGATGTCAGAAATAACAGGTTTACCCATCAGTTCTTTCATCTTCTCTGCTAAGCCTATTTCAGTATAATAAGTCATGCTTAAATAATAACGATTTTCTTCAAGCACTAATCTTTTTTCATCCATAAGTGATTGAATTGCACTCGTTAGATCCATCACATCGCCTAAGGCTTGATAAGCATCATTTTCGAGTTGTTCCCTGGTCAAATAAAGATCTCCATTTTGATAAGCTATCTGCTCAATAGCATATAAAATGGCAGCTCTGATGCGTCTTGGATCATCTTTAGCGATATGAAATTTACGTGCTATTTCATCGGCTTTAATAAACCCGATACCTTCTAAATCATCAATCAAACGATAAGGGTTTTCTTCCAGTTTTTCTAGGGTCAACATCTGGTATTTATTGAGCAGCTTCATCGCTAGTTTTCCAGATAATTCATAACCATATAAGGCAACCAAAATGTGTTCATTGGTTTGATTTTCAATGAGTTGTTGATAAAACTTTTCAATGCGTATCGCAGAAAGTCCAATCTCTTTTAACACCGTTTTATCTTTTGTGATCAACTGTATCGCATCGACTCCTAAAAGATCGACAATTTTTTCTGCCGTTTTAGGCCCTATGCCATGAAAAAAAGGCGACGATAAATAACTGATTAATCCTGATTTACTCTGCTGTTCACACTTTTTAAACGATTCGACTTTAAGCTGTTCGCCATACGTGTTATGCTTTACCCATGTTCCCGAGAACTCATAGGTCATGTCTTCACTGACAACAGGAAAATAACCGACAATGGTGACGGTTTTTAAATCTTCCGTGATTAAACGTGCGATGGAATAACTGTTTTCATCGTTATGAAACACGTAGTTTTTGATTTTCCCGCGTACTTGATCCATGCCTACCTCATCTTTTATGTTTACTCAAATTATATCATTTAAACCCTTTTAAAAAAAGGAACAAGAGTTCCTTTAACTATATTGTCTTCGTTTTTTATCCATATAAACTTCTGCAATAAAACCAGAACCCACACAGACATCGCCTTGATAAAACGCACAAACCTGACCAGGTGTCACTGCACGAATGGTTTGTGGGTAACTTACGGTGAGTGTTTGATCTTCGATCCATGTCACGATAACATCTTGATCGGGTTGACGGTATCGAAACTTCGCAGTCATGGGACCTTCCGTTTTAGGACCACGCCAAACCACATCGGTAATCAAAGCTTCATCTGAATACAAGTGGGGATGATGAAACCCCGGTTCCACCAAAAGAGTATTGGTTTTTAAATCTTTACCCACCACATACCAAGCCGATAGTTCTTCTTTTGATCCACCAATACCTAAGCCTTTACGTTGTCCAATGGTATAGTTCATTAAACCAAAATGTTCTTTAATCACCGTACCATCAAGACGTTTCATTAACCCCTTTTGTGCGGGTAAATAGTTCGATAAAAAGTCTGCAAAATGGCGTTCTCCGATGAAACAAATTCCGGTTGAATCCTTCTTCGTTGCTGTGATTAAACCTTGTTCTAAAGCGATTTTACGCACTTCTTTCTTATCCATATGCCCAATCGGAAACATGACATTCTTCAATTGTTCTTCTCTTAACTGTGATAAGAAATAGGTTTGGTCTTTGTTTTGATCAAATGCACGCAATAACTTGGGATAGGCTCCTGTTAAATCCACTTGAGCATAATGGCCCATAGCGATATAATCTGCATCAAGTTTCTTGACATAATCAACGAATGCCTTAAACTTGATTTCATTGTTACATAAAACATCAGGATTGGGTGTTCTATTTTTCTTATATTCATCTAAGAAATAAGAAAATACTCTATCCCAATAATCTTCGATGAAGTCTACCTTGTGAAGTACAATTCCAAGCTTATCGGCCACTGCTTTCGCATCTTGATAATCTTTTTCTTGTTCACAAACCTCATCAAATACGGTCGGGTTACCTTTGATATCGCGATTGGTTGCACTATCCCAATTGCGCATAAAAACGGCTTCTACATCGTAGCCGTCTTTTTTTAAGAGATATGCAGCGACGCTTGAGTCCACGCCACCACTTAAGCCAATAATTACTTTTTCTTTCTTCATAACATCACTTTCTTTTAACATCGCTAGGCATGCGGTACTGTCCACGAGGGGAGAGTGATATGCCTAAAATTTTGGGTCCTTCAGGTAAAGTTTGCCGTTTAAACTGTTGTGAGTAAAAACGTTTCATAAAGCGTTCGACATAAAGTTTAGCTTCTGCTAACGACATGTCAAAGGCGTGTTGGACAAGATAGATGCATTTTTCTTCATCTGCACCATGCTCTAAATGATGGTATAAGATGAAATCATTGACATCATAACGTCCAATCGATTTTTCTGTATCTTGATTTTCTAAAAGTTCAGGGGTGATAGGTGCATTCAAGATGGCGGTTAGTAAAGGTGCAATCATCTGATACTTATGCTTCGCGTGGTAACCAATCAAAAGTTGTACCCACGTCTTAGGTAGACCCGCATTAACGGCATACATACTCATTTGATCACCATTATAGGTCATCCATCCAAGTGCAATCTCAGATAAATCACCTGTCCCCAAGACAAAGCCACCATGCTTGTTCGCCAGATCCATTAAAATGAGTGTTCTCATTCTCGCCTGTGCATTTTCATAGGTGACATCTTTCGTGTTGTGATCAATAGATTTTAGATGTAAATCAACAGATTCTGCAATCGGAATTTCAAGAGCTGTCACGCCTAAAGCTTGCATAAGATCTTTAGCAATCGAAAAAGATTGTTTCGATGTTGCTTGTGCTGGCATCGTCACTGCAATAATATCTTGGGGATTTCTTCCTAAGATCGTCATCGCTTGATGACTCACAAGGAGCGCAAGCGCAGAGTCCAATCCGCCAGAAATACCTAATATAATCTTAGAGGCACTTTCTGGAAGTGATTCAATACGTTTGATTAAACCAAAGGTTTGCAAATGGTTTGCCAGTTCGATTTCTTCTTCTTGGTCAAATTCAGGAATAAATGGTTTTTGTGAGAGTTTTTTCTCAAATCTAAATGTTTCTGATTCCTTAAATGATACCGGAATAAACTGATATTGATTTTGAATCAACATGTGCATATCACGATAGGTTGAATCTTGTCTTTTTTGATAGTTGATGGCTGCAATATCAATATCCGCAGCTAAAACAGAGCCTTGCATGTGAAATTGGACATCCTCAGCGATCAGTGTACCTTGTGATGCAATCAATTTATGGTTAGAGAAAACCACTTCGGAGGAAGACTCAAAATGACCTGTCGATGTATAAACATAGGCAGCCATTTGTTTTCTAGAATGATCTAAAACGAGGTTTCTTCGAACAGAGAGTTTTCCAACACGTTCTGGTGATGCGGATAAATTGAAAAACAAATTAGCTCCAGCTAAGCTCATGTCATCGCTAGGACTATACGCTGCCCATAAATCTTGACATACCTCAACACCAAAACGGATGTTTTCATCAGCATCTTCAAAAATTAAATAACCAAAGGGTACAGATTTTCCAAATAACTTGATCGATTTCATTTGTGTTTTAAATCCGGTATGAAACCATCTTTTTTCATAAAATTCATGGTAATTAGGCAAATAGTGCTTTGGCACAACGCCTAAGATGTGTTTGTTTTGGATCACGAGGGCACAGTTATATAAAATACCATAAAGATCGAGGGGAGCGCCTAAGATAAAAATGCCTTCAAATGTCGTATGCTCCATAATGGCTAAAATGGCTTGTTTCGCTTCATCAATAAACGCTTCTTGATAAAACAAATCACTCGCTGTATAACCTGTGATGGTTAGTTCAGGAAAAACGATGATGCCTGCATCTGATGCATTTAAAATAGATAAAATCTCGTTTTTGTTGTGATCAATATCGCCTACAACAATTTTAGGTGTCGCAGCTGCAACTTTTAAAATACCGTGTTTATACATGTGTGTTCACCTCGTAGAGTTGATGCTTCAAAATATATTCATAGACGTTAGGATCTAACATATCTTTAAATTGATGTTTATTTTTTCTGATCAATGTAGAGGCAGATATATCATCAAAAGGCAAATAGATAAACCGATGCTCAACATCTTTATACATCGCTTCCGCTTCTTCTTGAGACAAATAACCACGGCGATTGATTACGATAAACGGATATCTTCTCAAAAGTTCTTCATACTTGATCCAAGCCCTTAAACCTTTAAGATGGTCTGAGCCAATGACAAAATGGATGTCTTGATATGTTTTCGATAAATCATCAAGTGTGCGTAACGTTCCTTGATAACCTTGATTGGATTCAATTGGTGAAAGAATAACACGATCAAGATCATTTACTGCAAGTTTCAACATGTCAAAACGCATGTGAAATGGAGCAAGTTCGGGTTTCCGGTAATCATCTCCTACTGGAACAATAATGACTTTAGAAGATGGGAAAACCGCACATAAGTATTTAATGATTTGAACATGTGCCTTGGTTGGTGGGTTAAATGAACCCCCAAATACGATATGCATGACATCACCCTTTTTATTATATCATGTTCATGATAAAATAGGATGATTGATAGCGAGATGCTTGATTTTCAGCAAGCATTTTTCTTTAAATCAATTCTAAATACTGATATAATACATATGTATCAATATAGATTAATAGAATCCCGAAGGGAATGAGATTAGATGGAACTTAAAGATCGTTATTTTCAAAAAATTCGTGATGATAAAATGAGATTAACCAAGAGTAGAAAAGCCATGATTGAAATCTTGGAAAATCAACATTTAACATTCAAAGAAATTCAAAAAGCATTGGCAGCAAGAGGTTTTTATAATGTGTCAACCATTTATAACAACCTAGAGTTCCTGATGGAACAAAAAATTGTTGTTGAAATTTACATTAACAACGTTAAATATTATGATCTATCACTTGGTAATCCGATGCACAATGCTGATAGTCATATCCATATTATGAATAGAGATACTAATGAAATCACGGAAGTTAACAGCCCGGATATCTTTGAATTTGTCAGTAAACATCCTGCATTTAAACATCTTGATCTAGATTACATCCGTATCATTATCTCGGCTTCAAATAAGAAAAAATAAGTATTTACATGAAAAAGTGATCATGTGTTCGTTTTTTCATATGGCTTTTTTCTCAGAAAAGATTTGTTCAAGGCTTATCCGTTTGATGATCACACCACTAAACAAAAAGTCACTCGCGTGACTTCTTTTTTTATCTTTTACGAAGTGCTCTCAGTTTCGCAGATTTACTTCTAGAATTTTCACTCATTTCTGTTTCACTGGGATAAACCGGTTTACGCGTTAATACTTCTGTTTTACCTTCTTGATCCATAACCATAGGCAGTTTTTTCAAAACAGGATCAACATCTGATTCGTCACGGAAGAAATGTTTCACGATACGATCTTCAAGCGAATGAAAGGTGATAACAACCAAACGCCCATCTGGCTTTAACATCTGAACTGCATCTTTTAAAACATCTTCAAGGACACGAAGTTCATCGTTAACCGCGATTCTTAAAGCTTGAAAGACACGCTTTGAACTGTGTCCTTTTTCTTTATAATTCACCTGATCACAAATCTTAACCAAATCCATCGTGGTGTTGAGCGGTCGATGATCGATCACTTTGCGGGCAATCTTATAACTGTTTTTTTCTTCACCATACACATAAAATATTTTAGCAAGCTCATCCAAACTAAACGTGTTCAAGATAACCGCTGCAGTGAGTGTTTGGCTTTGATCCATCCGCATATCCAAGGATGTCTCTTTGAGATAGGTAAACCCTCTGGATTCATCATCGATTTGAAAGGAGGATAAACCCAAATCTAAAAGCAAGCCATCAATGGCGTGCACATCTCTTTTTTCTAATTCTTGTTTTAAATAGCGAAAATTCGATTTGATGATTTCATAGCGCTTGAAATCCTTTAACACATTTTTGGCATAATCAATGGCAAATTGATCTTGATCAAATGCGTAAAGAAAGCCTTGATCAAGCTTTTCTAAAATACATTTGCTGTGACCGGCCCCACCCAAAGTACCATCGACATAGATACCATCAGGTTTAATATTTAAATAGTCAATCGCTTCTTGTTTTAAAACTGTGATATGTTTCATCCTACACCTCAACATCTTCATTATCTATGAAAAGAAGAATCTTGTCAATTCATGAAAGAAAAAGGTGCCTAAGGCACCCTTCCTTAATCCTTCTTGGATTCTTTCTTGGTTAATACTTGTTGACCCTTGTAGTAACCACTGTTTGGTGTCACACGATGTGGCAATGTGAATTCACCGGTTTGTGGGCATACAACTAATGCAGGAGCAGTTAACTTGAAATGAGTTCTTCTCTTTCTCTTAGCAGTCTTACCCGTTCTACGAAATGGAACAGCCATCTGTTCACCTCCTATTTCTTGAAAGTCTTATCTAAATCTGCAAATGCGGGATGTGGACTTCTTTCTTTTTCAAAAGAGGTATTCATCGCATCTGGATGATAGATGGTAAAAGGTTTTTCTGAAACGATATATCCGAAGAGAATATCGGTCAGTTCGAGTGGATCCGTTAATGGATAATCACTATCTTCAGTAGGTCCGAAGATTATCTGTTCATCCATCTTCATAACATACGGCACAGGTTTTAATGTTTTAGAACATGCTAAAACCATGTTTACATCGATATGAACATCCATCACTAATTCATCTTGAATCCATTTGAGCTCACATGTGATGTGTGCTGGACCAATATCCAAGATGTCAATGACATGTTTGAGATGATGTTTATAGTCGTATGTGAAGTCTAATTTTGAGACTTCTTTTAACTGATGGATTGAAAATGTCATCAATATCACCTCAACGAAAGTATTATACAAAATAATGGGGTAAATGTCAATTGATACTGTACATTATTTAAAAACCCCTAAGGGTTTCTAAAGTTTTCTGCTTTCTCTCACGTGTTGCTTCAAGGTATCAAGGAACTTTTTCTCCTGATCCGTGATAAAAGCATGCAAATCGTATTCCTCATGGATACGGTGATTACGCAGATGGAAAGGAACGATTGTTCCGTCAGCTAAGCCAACCTCAAGATCTAAAGTGACGTATTTGGGATTGATGGGGCGGTCGTATTTGATTGCTGTTTCCATGTGTACCACATCAAAGTAATTGAACTCACCAGAGACATCATAAGCGATATGACCATTGCGATGATCAACGTTTGCTTGATGGTAATAAAGCACATCATCACCAAAGAAAAGAATCGTGACTAAAGCCTGATCGTAAAGCAGTGTATACGTGTCATCATCTTTTTTATCGAGTCGGTAATTGACTTTGCTTGTTTGATCAAATGCATCTGGAATGGTGATCATCATGACTTCATGATAATCTGCTTCGGTAATGCTTGAAAGATCGTGTGCTCGTTCAACAATTTTTCGATAATCATCTTGAAGCATTTTGTCATAAGAATCCTGTGAACGTCCTGCAAATTTGTTAAAATACTTTTGTGTGTACTTTTGACGGTTTTTCGCTAATTTAGCTTCTTTAACTTTAGGTTTCTTAATTTCAACGATGCCATCCTCGGTTGCGATTTCAGTGTCGATGGATTGTTTCTTTTGTTTCTTTTCCTTCATACTTTAACCACCTTTCGCCTTCTCTTCTATTATAACGAATATTTAAAAATGGTGTCAATTTTTTAAGCGCTTTTGCTGGAATAACGACAATATCTGCAAATAAGTGACTATTCACCTAAGATTCCTTCAAACAAAAGATTTTTAAAATCTTCAGTTTTGGCATCTAAGATATAATCTTCGACTTTAAACTCATTCAAAATATGTTCAACGGTTTTCTTATCATAGTGTTGATCTTTAAATGCATCCTCAAACGGTTTTAAAGCTTGTGTGTCAAAAAAATCACCTTGAACTGCAAGATTTCTGATGATACCTTCTTCTAAATCAAGTTTAATCTCAAATAAGCCACCAGTGATTCTCTTTTTAAGAATTTTCGTATAAGCAGGTTGTTTCTTATAGATCCACTCTTTGGTTTCATACTTTTTAGCCATGTCGAAAATGAGTGCGACCTCTTCATCACTAAGTTCATAGGTTTGAAAGGTTAAAGTATTCTCAAAATGCTTGATCAACTGTTCTTGTGATAAACCCTTAAGGTAAGGTTTTAAGTTGGTGACACGAGATCTAACCGAATCAATGCCTTTGGATACCAATTTTTCATCCGATGGTGTGATGGCACGAACCATGGTCTCTAAATCACAATCATAGAGAAATGTACCATGCATTAACATGCCATACTTGTTTTGTAAAAAGGCGTTTCCTGAAATCTTTTTACCCTCAAACAAGAGATCGTTTCTACCAGAAAACTCAATGTTGATATCAAGAAGTTTCATGGAGTCAATGATTTTAGATAAATAAGTTTTAAAAGTAAACTCTTTATTGGTCCGTTTGGTGATGATGGAAAACATCGTATTTCTATGATCGGCATAGACACACCCACCACCTGTAGGTCTTCGATAAACATCGATCTGATGTTCTTTCAAATAAGCCAGGTTAACTTCATTTTCAATCACCTGGTTTTTACCGATGACCACACCGTGGATTTCCCATGTAAAAAAATAGGTTTCATCATCTTTGAGTAATTTTGTTAAAACATATTCTTCAAGTGCAAAATAGAAATAAGGCTTTAATTGTCCTTCGTTATGGTGTCTAATCAGTATCATAGGACCCTCCTTGTCAATTCCATTTTCATTATACCATAGGTAAGGCCATCCATAAAATGACATGATTCTCTATCGATGGATAACTGCTTTTCCTAAGTAAGTATCACGTACTTTACATATATTTATGATATGATAAAGATAGATAAGGAGGCTTTATCATGTTACCCTTTTTGAAGCTTTACGGCATAGCCTTTGTTTTATTTCTAGTAATTGATTTAGTATGGTTAGGATTTATTGCGAAAAACTTATATCAAAAACAATTGGGTCATTTGATGTCAGATAACGTCAACTGGGTTGCTGCAATCATTTTTTACCTACTCTTTATTGGTGGTCTTGTTTTCTTTGCGATATCACCCGCGGTGAGCGAAGGTGTTTGGACCAAAGCACTTCTATTAGGAGCCCTTTTGGGATTTTTAACCTACGCCACATACGATTTGACCAATTTAGCCACCCTAAAAGACTGGCCTATTCAAATCACACTCATTGATCTTACGTGGGGTACCTTTTTAGGTGCTTCTGTCTCAACATTAACTTTTTTTGTCAATCAATGGCTTAGCTAAGGAGAACACATATGTCTACATTAACTTTAACCAATGAAGTGATTTACAAGTCGTTTATGGTTGGTGCTAAAAACGTTATTTCCGAAAAGAATGAACTGAATGCGATCAATGTATTTCCAGTACCAGATGGAGATACAGGTACCAACTTAGCATCCATGATGCTCGCCATCCTGGAAAAATCACGTTTAGGTCAAACTTTAACAGAAACAATGCAATCCATTGTCGATGCTGCCATTGTCGGTGCGAGAGGAAACTCTGGTATCATTTTCGCATCATACATCAACGGATTCGCTGATGGTCTAAAAACGGATCAACCTGATTTAAACACGTTGATTGAAACCTCAGAAAAAGCATATGATTATGCATATCATGCCATCAGTAAACCTGTTGAAGGTACCATGATTACGGTCATGCGTGCATGGGCTCATGCCTTGAGGGAGTTTAAAAAAGCGACCTCTAATGCCATTGACGTTTTTATGCGTGCTTTTGAGGTTTTAAAAGAAGAGCTCGCTCAAACACCTGAAAAACTTGCTGTCTTAAAAGAAAATCACGTGGTGGATGCTGGTGCGAAAGGTTTTGTCCATTTTATTGAGGGTTTTATCAAAGCACTAAAGGGCGAAGATGTCGTTATCGAACAACATGAAGCTGTTGAAGCGATTCATGTCGATCATTTAGAAGATTCACAATTTAGATATTGTACAGAAGCACTGATTAGAGGTGAAAACCTTGATATCGAAAAAGTGCGAGAAACATTAACACCGCTTGGGGATTCACTGGTTGTTGCTGGCAGTAAAAAAACGGTTAGAATTCATATCCATACCGATGAACCCGCCAAAGTATTTGCTTATCTGGATGGTGTTGCACGCATTGCTGAACAAAAAGTGGATGACATGCGAAGACAATTTGAAGCGGTAAATCACCGTAAATATCCGGTTGCGCTTGTCACTGACTCGATTGCTGATCTACCAAGTGATCTGATTGATCACTATCAAATTCATCAGATACCCATTAACTTAAAAATAAACGACAGTGATTATCTCGATAAAGTGACCATTCAAAGCAGTCGCTTTTATGAAATGATGGATGAACTTAAAGTTTATCCAACCTCGGCACAACCCAATGTAAAGTCACTCGAAAATTTCTTCTCTTTCTTATCAACCTATTATAAAGATATTCTTGTGATCACCGTATCAGAAAAAATGAGCGGTACCTATCAATCCTTTGTTGAAGCGAAAAAGAGATTTCCACACGTGAACATCCACGTCGTGAACAGCAAACAAAATTCAGGAGCTGAAGGCCTTTTAGTCCTCAAGGCTGCTCAGTTGATCGATCAGGGTTTATCTTTACCTGAAGTAACCGAAAAAATTGAAGCATTAACGACGAAATCAAAAATTTTAGTCAGTGTGAAAGTTTTAAAATATATGGTGCGTTCGGGTAGACTCACTAAAGTCAGTGGCACCCTCGCGAACCTTATGCATTTAAAACCTGTCATTTCCATCGATGAAGATGGGGCTGGTATCATTTTTGCGAAAGCCTTATCGGTTGAATCTGCCAATAAGAAAATTTACGCACACATGCAAGATATTGTATCAACTTACGGTATTGACACGTATGCCATCGTCCATGCCAATGCTGAAGATCGTGCAAAAGACTATCAAAAGGCTTATGAAGCATTGATTGGCTTTCCACCCGCTTATGTGATGGATATTTCAACGGTTGTTGCGATGAACGCAGGTATCGGTACCGTTGCGATTGCCTATATCAGAAAGGATCAATCATGATTTGGATTATTCCGATTGTTATTCTCTTTGCATTTTTTAATCTGGCATTTATTGTAGCGCAACTCAAAAAAAATAATGGCCTAGCCGACATGGCTTGGGGGTTAGGGTTTGTCGTGGTTGCAGTCACATCACTGTTGGTTGCACAAACCTATCACCTCTATCAACTGGTTATCACTGGACTTGTTTTACTTTGGGGTCTTCGTCTCTTCTTTTATATCGGTCTTAGAAACTGGTCTAAACCTGAAGATTTTAGATATGTTAACATGCGAAAAAAATGGGGGAAGCATGTACATCTCAAAGCATACTTCATCGTTTTCATGTTGCAAATGACTTTTTTACTCATCGTGGCTTTACCGATTCTCCTTTCTGCAAACACTGATGTTTTGATCAACCAAACTGGCTACATCATCTTGATCATCGGTGTGATCTTATGGATCATCGGTTTCATCTTTGAAGCTGTGGGAGATGCTCAATTAAAAACATTTAAGTCAAACCCCGAAAACAAAGGTAAAATTATGCAATCTGGTCTCTGGAAATACACCAGACACCCCAATTATTTTGGTGAAGCACTCATGTGGTGGGCCATATGGATCATCAGCATGAGCACTCTTTCTTGGATCAATATTTTGGGTATCATCGGTCCTCTCTTTATTACCTATCTACTCCTCTTTGTTTCAGGAGTTCCTCTTTTAGAAAAGAAATATAAGGATAACGAAGCTTTTCAAGCTTACGCGAAGAAAACATCGATTTTCTTCCCGTTACCACCAAAAAAATAAGACGTCACGCATGACGTCTTTAATTTTTAAATAGGTTTTTAAATTTTTGCCAACTTGAATCTTTTTCCTTCGATTCTAAGTTTTCAAGTTGTTCATAAAGTTTCTTTTCCTGAGCTGATAGGGTTTTAGGAACTTTGATTTGAACAACGACTTGTTGATCGCCTTTACGTTTCGTTCTTACGTTCTGAATACCCTTTTCTCTCATTCTAAGAATGGTTCCATGCTCAATACCTGCAGGAATTTTCAAGCTGACGTCCCCATAAATGGTAGGGATGTCCACGCTCGTTCCTAATACAGCTTGTGTGATGGTGATGGGAACTTCTAAAATGATATCATCATCTTGGCGTTTAAACACTTTGTGTGGGCGAACTCTGAAATTTAAGTATAAATCACCAGGAGTTCCACCTTTTGCACCACCGTTACCATAACCGGCAACTTTTAAGGACATGTTGTTATCAACACCTGCTGGAATATTGACCTCAACGTTTTTAACATTCTTTTCAAGGCCACGTCCATTACATGTTTGACAACGTTTCTTAATGATTTTACCAGCGCCTCCGCACTTAGGACATGCTTGCTGACTGCGCATCGCACCAAACATGGTACGTTGCTCGACATTGATGAAGCCATCGCCATGACAACGATCACACACTTCAATATCCTTCGACGATTCAGCACCAGAGCCATGGCAAACATGACATTCTTCTTCTACTTCAACACTGATCGGTTTTTTGGTACCTAAGACAGCTTCCATAAAATCAATGGTGATGGTGCGCTCAAGATCATCGCCACGTTGTGGG
Source organism: Acholeplasmataceae bacterium UBA5769 (assembly GCA_002418725.1). Lineage (GTDB taxonomy): Bacteria > Bacillota_I > Bacilli_A > Acholeplasmatales > Acholeplasmataceae > Peloplasma. Next base: position 53,089 of record DIER01000011.1, on the reverse strand, counting down.
CCATGATAAGATTCGTTTCGCTTTCTTCCGCCACCAAAAAACTGACTGAAGATGTCCGAGAAACCACCAAAATCACCAAAACCTGAGAAACCTGAACCAGCACCACCAAAGGGGTTCCCTTGGTGACCATACTGATCATATGCTGCACGTTTTTGTGGATCAGATAGCGTATCATAAGCTTCCTGAACTTCTTTAAATTTTGCTTCTGCATCCGATTCTTTTGAGACATCTGGATGGTATTTTTTCGCTAGCGTGCGATACGCTTTTTTGATCTCGTCGTCATTTGCACCCTTCTGGATACCTAAGACGTCGTAATAATCACGTTTATCTGCCATAACTTCAACTCCAATGTAATTGAGGGGCAATGCCCCTCAACAGATTATTTTTCTTCGAATTCTGCATCAACAGTATTGTCTTTAGCATCCTTTTTAGGTTGCTCTTGCTGATGCTTTTCCTGCGCTTTTTGATAAGCTTTCGTTGCAACTTCTTGCGCATCTTTTTCCAAAGCTTCTTTTCTTTCTTTGATTAAATCAAGGTCTGTGCCATTTAAAGCTTGTTCAAGATCTTTGATTTCACCTTCAAGCTTCGATTTCATGGCTTGATCGACTTCAGCCCCTAAATCGGTGATCGCTTTATTGGTTTGGAAAATGAGATTGTTCGCTTCATTGCGTAAATCAGCTTCTTCGCGCTTCTTCTTGTCTGCTTCTGCTTGTTCTTCAGCTTCTTTAACCATACGGTCAATATCTGCTTTAGAAAGTGAACCAGAACCTGAAATGGTAATCTTTTGCTCCTTGTTGGTTCCTAAATCTTTCGCTTTAACCGATACGATACCGTTGGCATCAATATCAAAGGTTACTTCGATTTGTGGAACACCACGTGGTGCTGCTGGAATATCAGCTAATTGGAAACGTCCTAAAGTCTTGTTATCTGCTGCCATGGAACGCTCACCTTGGAGGACATGAATGTCTACCGCAGGTTGATTGTCTGCAGCGGTTGAGAAGACTTGTGATTTAGACGTAGGAATGGTTGTATTTCTTTCAATAAGTTTGGTAAATACACCACCTAAGGTTTCAATACCTAAGGAAAGTGGGGTTACGTCAAGCAAGAGAACATCTTTCACATCACCCGCTAAAACACCACCTTGAATCGCTGCACCCATTGCAACGACTTCGTCTGGGTTTACACTCTTGTTAGGTTCTTTACCTAATTCTCTTTTGACCATCTCTTGAACGGCTGGTGTACGTGTAGATCCACCAACGAGTAAGACTTGATCAATATCTTTTGGTGTCATTTTCGCATCCGATACTGCACGACGAACAGGTCCCACACAACGTTCAACAAGATGTGCAGTTAATTCGTTAAATTTAGCACGTGTTAAGGTCTTTTCTAAGTGAAGTGGACCAGCGACCCCCATGCTGATAAAGGGTAGAGAAATTTGGCTAGATGTGACACCTGAAAGTTCTTTTTTAGCTCTTTCAGCTGCATCTTTTAGACGTTGCATCGCCATTTTATCTTTAGATAAGTCGACACCATTTTCTTTTTTAAATTCATCTACTAAATAGTTCATGATGACTTCATCGTAGTCATCACCACCAAGGTGATTATCCCCTGCAGTTGAAACAACCTCAAAGGTTCCATCTGCTAAATGAAGGATGGAAACGTCAAATGTTCCACCACCAAGGTCAAAGACGAGCACGGTTTGTTCTTTATCCGTCTTGTCGATACCATAAGCTAATGCAGCAGCTGTAGGTTCATTGATGATACGCTTGACATCAAGACCCGCAATCTTACCTGCATCTTTGGTTGCTTGACGTTGAGCGTCATTGAAATATGCAGGAACAGTGATGACTGCTTGAGTTACTGTAGCACCCAGATAATCTTCTGCTGTTTTCTTTAAGTTTTGTAAAATCATGGCAGATATTTCTTGTGGGGTATATTTCTTACCATTGATATCTACACGATAATTTAAGTCACCCATATGGCGCTTAATCGAAGCCACTGTGTTTGGATTTGTAATCGCTTGACGTTTTGCAACGTCACCTACACTGATGTCTTCACCTTTAAATGAAACCACTGAGGGTGTTGTACGTCCACCTTCTGCATTGGCGATAACTTTAACTTCGCCACCTTCCATCACGGAAACACATGAATTTGTTGTACCTAAGTCAATACCGATAATTTTATTTGTCTTTGCCATTTTCTTCACTCCATTCGTTTACTTTGACCATGGCAGGTCTGAGTAGTTGGTCTTTGTATGTATATCCTTTTTGAACGACTTCTAACACGATGCCGTTTTCTTTTTCTTTGTTTTCAATCTTTTCAATCGCGTGATGTACATTGGGATCAAAGCTCTTTCCTAAGGCTTCAATTTCTTTCACACCATCTGTCTGCAAGACATTAAATAATTGATCATTGATCATCTTAAATCCAATTAAGAAATTTTTGAGAAGTTCATTATCCGTTTTCATTTGGACAATACGATCTAATTGATCGAGTGGGTTTAAAATCTCTGCGACAAGGTTTTTGCTGGCATATTTGCGATCTTGAATGCGTTCTTGATGCATTCTCTTTTTAAAGTTTTCGAGTTCTGCCGCATTTCTCAACAATTTATCTTTAAGTGCATTGATTTCACTCTCTAAAGCATCAACTTGTTCTTTATGCTTATTCCTGCGTTCTTTTTTTGATGCTTCATGCTCTTCATGCATCTCTTCTTGAACGATCTTTTTATCTTTCGTTTCTTCCATGTCTATCCCTCTTTGCTATTTTTTATATAGTTTACCTAGATTGCTTGCGATATATTCAACCAAAGGTATGACTTTGTTATATTCCATGCGTGTTGGTCCTACCACCGCAATCGTGCCATGTTCAAATTCACTGATACGATACGGGACGGAGATGATGGTACAATTTTCCATCGGAATGAGTTGTAATTCACTTCCAAACCTGATGCTTAACCCTTCGTGATCACCAATCAATTTCACCAGTTCCCTTCGGTCTAGCATATCCACGAAACTCTTGATATGTTTAACGTTATGAAACTCCGGTTGATCAAAAACATTGGTGACACCGGATAAATAGAAATTATCTTGCGCAAACTTTGAGAATGCGTGGATAAAGGAATGAATCAGCTGTGCTTGGTATTCCATGAAAGACTGAATTTCGGTTTGTGCGAATTCTGCTTCAAGAATTTGACTTGCTTCTGAAATCTTACGGTTTTTAAGCAAATCATCCAAGGTTTTAATCACTTCTTTTAATTCATTAATGTTCATATCCTCAGGGATACGAAAGTTTTGATGCTGCACATGGCCTTGATCTGTGACAATCAAAACGACTGCATCTTTCTCCGAAAGTGGGATGAAGTCGATTTTTTTAATCAAACTTTGATGCGATGAAGGACCTACAGCCATAGCTGTGTAATTGGTAAGTTCTGAGAGCAGGTGAATCGCTTGTTCAACAGCTGCTTCACGCGCAATCGTGTTTTTCATGAAAACTTCATCAATCAGGGGAAATTGCATTTGAACATCACTGTCTCTCGTGACCAGATGTTCCACATAGTAACGATACCCTTTCTCTGAAGGTACACGTCCTGAAGATGTGTGTGTTTTTTCAAGATATCCTAGTTCTTCAAGCTGTGCCATGTCATAACGCAAGGTTGCACTTGAGAAATTGAGATAAGGCATGTTGGTCAATGTTTTTGATCCAACGGGTTGAGCATCTTTCACATACGCTTCAATGATTGCCTTCAAGATTAACTTCTGACGACTGGTAATCATGCATCCACCTCGATTAGCACTCCTTCTGGATTTGTGCCAATTTTATTGTACATGAACAGATTGGCACTGTCAAGGATTATGTGCTATTTTGTGATGAAAAATAAAAGACACATAGTGTCTTATTTAGATTTCTGCTTCATCCATTTGGCATAAAAGGGATTATACTTCTGTTCATATCGAACCGTGGTCACCTCATCATGCCCCGGATATATCTTTGTGTTACTTGGGAGTGCCAAAAGTGTGAGGATACTTTTTCTCAAGTCAGGTAAGTTCCCTGAATATAAATCGTGTCTCCCCACGGATTCTTTAAACAAGGTGTCTCCGGTGAAAAGTTTTTGTTCATAAAGAAACGAAAGACTTCCTTTGGTATGTCCTGGTGTGTGAAGTACCTGAATGGTGTGATCTGCAAAAGGAATGTGATCGCCATCTTTTACATATCTTAAATCGAGTGCTTTTCGTTTATAAGGATGAACTTTAGGTGCATACCCGTTGTATGAATCTTCAAAAAGGAGGTGGGCATCGTCTATATGCAAATATATAGGAACATCAAAATAGCCAATCAATTCCACATGATCGTTGTGTGCATGCGTTAAAAGGATACCTGCTAATGTTTTATCACCGATGGCATCCACAATAGCATCATAACTGTGGGATGGATCGATCAAAACGCACGTATCAAAACGACAAACGAGATAAACATGGGATAAATCTTCATTTCCTTTGAACTGAATCATGGTTTCATGATAGAAAAAAAACTATTCCAAGAATAGCTTATTTCTTTTCCTTGTGGATGGTGTACTTTCTTTCACGCGGGCAATACTTTTTAACTTCCATGCGCTCAGGATGAGCTTTTTTATTCTTATTTGTATGGTAGTTTTCTTCGCCGCATTCGGTACAAACCAATTTAACTAGGTCGCGCATAATATCCCTCCAAACATACGTAAACATTATAACAAATCGCACTTTCTTTTTCAATCGTTTTATGACTTAATTTTTATTTGATGATTCAAATGCCAAAGTTTGAAGCATTTCGCCTTTATGTTTGTCCTCTTTTGACGTATAATTGACCTAGGTGATAAAAAATGACACAGCGAGAATCAAGTCGTCCCGTAACCGTTGGTAAATACCAACTCGGTGGCAACACAAAAGTTTATATTCAAAGTATGACCAATACATACACAAAAGACGTTGAAGCAACCGTCAAACAGATCAAGCAGCTGACAGAAGCTGGTTGTGAAATCGTGAGAGTTGCTGTTTTAGATATGGTGGATGCACACGCTTTAGGTGAGATTAAAAAGCAAATTTCAATCCCCTTAGTGGCAGATATCCACTTCGATTATCGTTTAGCCTTGGAGGCGATCAACCAGGGTGTTGATAAGATTCGGTTAAACCCAGGAAACATCCCCAAGCGTGAGCACGTCATGGAAGTTGTTGAAGCCTGCAAGGCAAAAAACATTCCCATCCGCATCGGTGTCAACAGTGGATCACTTCCAAACCGAATGGCACCTACGCCTGAAAACATGGTTGCAACTGCAAAACATCACGTAGATATTTTAGAGTCCATGGGTTTTTATGATATTGTCTTGTCCCTAAAAGCAACCGACATGAACCTTATGATTGAGGCTTACCGGTTAGCTGCCAAAACTTTTCCCTATCCACTCCATTTAGGTGTAACAGAGGCTGGTACAGCTTTTAGCGGTGCAATCAAGAGTGCGATGGGCATCGGTATTTTACTTGCTGAAGGCATCGGAAATACGATTCGTGTTTCTCTGACAGATAATCCTATTTTAGAGATTCAAGCCGCGAAAGAAATACTAAAAAATCTTGGCTTAAAAGATAAGGTACCCAACTTGATCAGTTGTCCTACCTGCGGTCGTATTCAATACGATATGATCGATATTGCAAAACGTATTGAGCAGTATTTACTCAAAGTCAATAAAACCATTAATGTTGCCATCATGGGATGCGCAGTCAATGGACCAGGTGAGGCTACACATGCCGATATTGGTATTGCAGGTGGTAAAGGTGAAGCTATCCTCTTTAGACGTGGTAAAATCATTAAAAAGATTAAAGAATCCGAAGTATATGATGTTTTAGTTGAAGAGATTAACAATTTTGATGACTCTATACAAGATCATGAAAAAGGCGCTTAATGAAAAGCGCCTTTTTTTGTCTATTCATATAACGTAATCTCATAATCACAGATGTCTTGATAAAACTCTTTCTCATGGGATACTAAAATCAGTGTACCTTGATAAGCGATGAGTGCATCCTTAAGGGCTTCTTTCGCTGCGACATCCAAATGGTTGGTCGGTTCGTCTAAAATTAAAACGTTCCCTTTTTGGTGTCTTAAAATGGCTAATCTAACCTTGGTCTGCTCACCACCTGATAAACTGTTTAATTCTCGATTTGCCATCTCAAAATCAATACCGTGATTTCCAAGCAAACTCATCACATCTTTTTTGGTAAAGTGGGGGTAATGGTAATGAATGAGTTGAAATGGTGTGATACGTTCTTCAAAGATTTGATCTTGTTGGAAGTAAGCAATCTTAGCTGTATCAATCCACTTAAACTCGCCTGATATCTCAGGGATAATCCCCATAATGGTTTTGATGAATGTTGATTTACCAATCCCGTTTTTACCTGTGATCGCCACTTTATCTTGTTTTAACACGTGCACATTCAGTGGTTCTAATAAAGATTCTTGATAACCTATTTCTAAGTCTTTCGTCACCAATACATCCTTACCGGTAGCTGTAGAAAATGGAAATTGAAAATGATACATCTTGGATTTTTGTGGTGCAGCGATGCGTTCTACTTTTTCAAGCATCTTTCGTCTGGATTGTGCTCTTTTGGTTGTGGTTGCTCTGACAATATTTTTTTGAATAAATTCTTCTGTCTTTTTAATAAATTTTTGCTGCGATATAAACGCTTTTTCTTGCTGTTCATATCTGAGTTCTCTTTCCTTTAAATAATAGCTGTAATCCCCCTTATAACGCGTGATTTGACCATTCTCTAAAGCGAACACTGTGTTTGCAATATCCATTAAGAAGGCTTCAAGATGAGAAACTACTAAAAACGCTTTGGGATAGTTTTGAAGAAACTTGGCCAACCACTCAATATGTTTTACATCGAGGAAGTTGGTAGGTTCATCTAATAATAAAACATCAGAATCACCTAAAAGTAATTTGGCTAAAATGATTTTAGCGCGCATACCTCCAGAAAGATGTTTGATCGGACGATCTAAGAGATCCATGGTTAAACCAAGACCGTGAATGACATTGCCAATCTTTGATTTAATCGCGTAAAAATCAGATGCTAAAAGTTGTTCACCGAGTTCCGCTGCCCAATTTAATATCCGATCGTGATCTTTTTCCTTCGCGGTTGCGACACTTTCATAAAGCCTTTCCATCTCTTTTTCTTTTTCGAATAAAGGTAAAAAGACGTCATATAAATACGACTTAACGCTTAAGTCAGGTGGTATTTGAGCATACTGATCGAGATAACCGACTTTTCTTCCTGGTAACCAGTTGATTTTTCCTGTATCAGGTGAAAGCGAACGATCAAGTAATTTTAATAATGTTGACTTTCCTGTGCCATTGGGACCAACTAAAACGGCGTGTTCACCGTCAAATAAACGCATGTTTGCACTTTCGTATAAGTTTTCTCCGCTATAGCTAAAGCTTAAATTTTCGACTTCTAATAAACTCATTGTGGTAATTCAAAGAACTCTGGGCTAACATCGTCAGCCACATAGATCCATTGCTCCTTTATAAAATGATCACCTGAAACAATTTTATTCACATCTTGTTTCATGTATTTTGCATGGCATGTTGCAAGGATATCACCCGATGTGTTTGCGATATAACCTTCACCATAAAATAAAATTTTGCGTAAATCTGTAATCTTTCCCACACAATATAAGGTCTCATCAAGTGGGACAGGTTTTAAATAGCGCACGGTTAGTTCAACCGTAACGCCAAAGGTTTGCGGTTCATCAATTTGAATCGATCTTCCAATGGTTTCATCGAGTAGCGCAGTGATAATCCCACCGTGCATTCTTTTCGGGTAGCTTTGGTGTAATTCAGCACCTTGAAAAAGTCCTAAGATAGACTTGTTTTCAAGTTCATAATATTTGGTTCTCAAACTGGCTTCGTTATCCATACCACATACAAAACACATGGATGAATTATTCTGTTTTTTCATGACGCGGTATTTCATATGATGTTAAGCTCCAATTTCATGTATAGAATAAAGATTGACCCCATAAACATCGCAACAAAGAAAATAATGTTCAAGATAAAGTACAACCGTTCAAGTGGATAGGTTTTTTTTACTTTTAGTGCTAAACCGATTGAACCAGGGATAAAGAGTACACATAAGAAATCATTCTTACTTAATTTTGTTGATAAACCGATGTATAAACGGATGAGAAATAATATCAAGATACCTGAAACACCGAGATAAAAACTATAATAGAAGGTTGCAATCAAGAACTCAAACATGTTTTTTACCTCCTACAATAACATAGAGTATGGCGAATAATGGCAACATCAAAAACAGAAGCGAACCCGTTAAAAACAAGCCTATAATCGCCCATGTAAACGATGAGAAAAACACATAAAAACGATGTTTTAAATTCATGGTTGACTCACTCCTGTCATGATGATTGTGTAAAGCGTGCCATCCTGTTTGACTTCGATGTGTCTGCCACCCTTTTCTAAATTACCGTAACCATTAAGACCTGTAGCACGTCCATAGGCTAACAAAACACCATCTTTCATGAAAGAAAAATCATTTAAATGGTCATGACCCACAAAAACTGCAACCGATTTACCATGGAAAACCATGGCATCAAAAAATCCGGTATCTACACCTTGTGCATAAACTTTATCTTCCAAAAAATTACCATCATAGGTTTCCACGTCAATAAACTGTCTTAAAGGAATGTGCATGAAGACGATGCTTTTTGTCGTATCGGTTGTTACATGATGTTTATACCAATCGACTTGACTTGTTGAAAGATAATCATAGACACCTTCTTCTTCGGTATAAACTTTACGTTCTGCTTTCGAATCAAGCATGTATAATCTATAAAATGGTATGCCTTCCTTTGTGATGGTGAAGTGAAAATTGCCTACACCACCATTTTCTATCTCTGGACCCACTTTGAAATATAAATAGGTTGTATCTTTAGGTATACGTCTTAGAAAATCACCATACGTATGAAAATCAGTTTCGTGATTTCCAAAGACAAACGTCCATGGCGTTCTTAAGCTTTCCATAAAATCAATCAACTTCGCAAAAATAGCGGGACCTGAAGGTGACATCGTTAAATCACCCGTGATGACGATTAAATCATAATCATCTTTTTGATTTAATGTTTCAATCAATTGAAACGTTTGTCTGTCACGATAATCATAACCGTATGTTAAATGTAGATCAGTGATTTGTAATATGTTTAAATCATCACCTTTCATCTCTAGGATAAAAGGATCGTCATCGGTGTAAACAATCTCGTAGGATTGACAGGCTGAAAGCAAGAAAGGCAAGCCTAAAAGGATGAGAAAAACCGCTGTCTTACGCATGAGTCAATTCCTCTAAAAGGGAATCAAGTTCAAAGTGGCGCACCACATACATGTTATAAAACATCTTGTTATATTTCACAAATTCCATTTCATTTTCATTGATATAACGTTTAATGACTTGTGTCAAAGGATAGACCACAACAATCTTTGGTGTTTTTGATGTCATGAGATGTCCCTGATGGATCAGTCTTGATTTTCCGTATTCTCTAACTTCCCAAATCGTTGTTGAATTGATGGTTAATTCTGCACTTGATGATACATGGACATAAACAATTTGGTAGGTTACATCATCGATGGTTAAAAACGTATGGTGATGTTCTTTGGTGACTTCGCCATATGTTTTTAAACTTTTTTCAGTTTTTTCTTGAACTTCTTTACTCATCTTCTGCTGATGGATGTGCATGACGATATAGACGATGAGGGCAACGGCAATGGCACCAAGCGAAATATATAAAATAGTCACTTAAATCAACTCCTTGGTCACTGAGACTAAAGTCTCACCTTCAAAATGACAATGATAATGATAGCGATGATTGGATGAAATCATCGTTGGTAGAAAGTATTTAATGTTATGTGCGACGCCTACATTAGCATCATCATTAATCCAGGAAATCATTTTCCAGTCTAAAATACCTTCAGCGGTGTGCATAGGTGTCTTTAAATCAGGCAGATGTTTACCATCAATCAAATAGAGATACAATCCTTGTCCGTTTGCATCAAACGTGTTCCACGTCAAATACCCACAATCTTTCACTTGTTCTGATGTAATCTGATAACTCGTTTCCTCAAAAAGCTCACGAATCACACTGTTTACGGGATCTTCTCCGACTTTAAGTTTACCACCTAAACCATTCCAGCAGCCTTTCCAAGGCTTCTTTTCACGGTTTATCATTAAGATGTGATCTTCTTTTTGAATAAAAGCTAAGGTGTACGCATACATAGTTAAGCCTTCTTTCACACTAAAATCATTATATCATGATAAGGATAGCTAAAAAAAGGAGATTTTCTGAAACACGGATGACGTTTATAACTTATAATAAAAAGTAATAGGGGTGATGATCGATGAAAGATATGAAAAAGCGTGCTTTGCTATTCATTCTGCTTTTAGGTATTATTTCTTTTTTCTCTGATTTTACACATGAGGGTGCTAGAAGTATTTACGGCCCTTATTTAGGCATCATTGGTGCATCTGCACTCATTATTTCATTTACTGCAGGTTTAGGTGAATTTATTGGGCAAGCGTTAAGACTTTTGACCGGTTGGATTGCAGATAAAACGAAGAAATATTGGACCATGATGATCGTGGGATATGCCATTAATTTACTTGCCATTCCGCTATTAGGTCTTGTTGGAGAATCTTTTTGGGAAGTTGCGATTATTCTTATTTTACTAGAACGTGTTGGTAAAGCCATCAGGGCCCCAGCAAAATCCACATTAACCTCGTTTACACAACCCCATTTAGGTGCAGGCAAAGCTTTTGCTATCAACGAAGCTTTAGATCAACTGGGTGCATTTTTAGGACCACTTATTGTCTTCTTTATCTTATCCTCACGTGGTGGGGGTTCACTCGATAATTACCGATTTGCTTTTCTTATTTTAGGAATTTTCGCGATTGTAACGTTATGTATTTTGGTTTTCGCACGATTTAAATATCCCAATCCTGATCAATTTGAACAAACCAAAACAGAAGTCAAAGATATTAAAAAATACCGTACTTTTGTCATTTATATGGTTGCCATTTCCTTGATCGCCATGGGATTTATGGATTATCCTGTCATCGCATACCATATCGATTCGAATCAATTGATCACAAGCACTGCCATCCCACTGCTTTACGCACTCGCGATGGGTGTTGATGCAATTGCAGCACTTATTGCTGGACACTGGTTTGATAAAAAGGGTATCATTACATTGACCTTCCCCATTTTTCTTTCCAGTTTGGCACCTTTATTCATCCTTCTTTTTCAACAGACATGGAGCCTTGTTTTAGGTGTTATTTTATGGGGTATTGGTATGGGAGCTCAAGAATCCGTTTTAAAGGCTGTTGTTGCAAAACTGATTCCTAAAACACACCGTGCGAGAGGTTATGGTATTTTCGCTACCGTATTTGGCTTGTTTTGGTTTATCGGTAGTCTAATCATCGGTATCACCTATGATATGAACCTCTACCTTGTTGTTGGATTTGTGATTTTAATGGAATGTGCAGGTATCGCAGTGCTCATTTATTTATCGAAGACATTAAAGAAACAAAAGGAGAGTGACGCTCTTGTTTAAAACGATCGATGATTATTTAAATACCCTTGAAAATCCTTTGCGTACGTGGACAGAGCAGGTTTTGACTTACTTAAAGAAAAATTACCCAACTTATGACATCGTCTTATCCTATCAAAGACCTATGCTAAAATTAAAGCCTAAACTGTTCATCATGTTAGGCGGAGGAAAACAACACTTCTCTTTATATACAACTGATTTTTCATACGTCGAGTCTTTTAAAGAACGAAAGATCCCTCGCATAAAGTTTGGTAAATCAGCTATTCTTTTTCCTTTGGAAAAACCTGATTATATAAACCTTGCATACCGCGTGTGTGATGAGGTCATTGAACGCGCCAAGATGTGAGCATGAAAGTGCCTAATAAAAATGGATTTTTTATGCGGTTTTGTCTTGCAATTTAAAAATCCTATGTTATAATTATCAGTGCACGGTTTCATGTGCCTCCTTAGCTCAGTTGGTAGAGCAACTGACTCTTAATCAGTGGGTCGTAGGTTCGAGCCCTACAGGGGGTACCACTTTATAAACCAAAAGCACACGTCATTTGACCTGTGCTTTTTTTATATTTTAAAATCTAAATTTGCTTAAATATACAGAGATGGGGTAATGATCACTCATGTAAACATGCTTCTTTTCGTGATGATGGATATTGAAACGCTCTGGGTAGAAATGATTTGAGTAAAAAATATAGTCAATCGGTTGTCCTTTTGTTTCATCAGTAAAAGCGTGATACGTTAACAGATGATCCGATGGCTGATGATAACATGTTTTAAACTCTGTTTCCATGAAGGATATCGTCTTTGAATGTGGCTTCATATTAAAATCACCAGTAATGACGATAGGTTCCTTTTCGTAAGCGATGTGTTTGATGATATCCACTAAGAAAGTTGCTTGTTTATGACAAACATCATCAGAGGCATAATCCAGATGGGTATTAAATAATAAAACATCTTTAAATCTTGCATAGGTGACGATTCTAGGAAAATGACTGCCTTTGATTTGAGATAAAACATTTGGTGTATCTGTCAGCCACTTCGTACCACATGCGACCGGTTGGTTCGTTTTTTTATAAAAGATGGGTGTGCTTTCGCCGCGTTCATCTCTTGGTTCAAAAACCACATCATAAAGATGACCGATCCCTTCTGTAAGATCACTTATCATCAGTGGCGAAGCTTCTTGACATCCTATAAAATCAAAATTCTCTTTTAAGATAAAATCAATCATCTTCTTCTTGCGGTAGGGCCAAGCATTTAAGCCATCAACATCAACATTTATTCTTAAGTTAATACTTGCTATATACATGATTGCATATCATATGAATCCTAAATTGAAAGAATCACATGAATCCCCTTTCTATTAGCCTTTATTATATCATCATAAGCCTTATCTTCAGGCATTCGACTTCATACTTATCTTAACAAAAAAAGGCTTTGTAGCCTTCTTTATATGATGAAAATAAAAAGCACTTGCGTGCTTTCTTAAATGGCTACATTTAAACTTAAGACTTGTTCTAAGTAGATGGCTACATAAACCAAATCAGCATGAGGCATATACTCTGGTAACTCACCACTCCAACCCACGAACACATAACCTGCTCTTTGTGGACCTTCTGGTAATTGAAAACCTTCTAACGATGCGCCAGAGGCAACATGTTCATGGTAAACGATATTCCCTTGTGCGTCTTCAAAAATGATTTCATTAATGTCAACGGTTGTCGCTTGTGTTTTAGACACCTCTAATAGAAATAACATAGCTGCGAGCATCACTGTGAGTGCCATGATGATATATTTCATACCATGCACCTCTTCCTTTTGATCTAGGATGCCTTCATTATACATAGAATATATTACGACCAACTGACGGGATTATTACGTATTTATTAATTCGTTAGGTTTATCAAGTATTTTCAATAAATGTGCTTTAAAAAGCTCAACTTCAGCTGCTTGATCAATGGAATAGATAGATGGATCTAACAGGGCAATCTGTTTGATCTCATGTCTTTCGAGGTGCCAAAGTGGACGAAGCCTATGTAGATATTTGTCTTCAATGAGCAAACAATGAAATCCTTTGGTATGGCTTTGACAAATCGCTTGCGTTCTTAAATATGACATGTCGACAGATAGTCTCATCCTTAACACCGTATCAAAAGGTTGAACCAGTGGATTTTGACTAAAATAAATGAGTTTGCGGTAGTCGTATTTATGGATGAGTTCTCTAATCTCATCACCCTGAACAAGAAACGTATCGCTTTCTAATTTCATTTTACGCTTAAATTCTTCTGAAGGATAGATTTTGAGTTCATTTTGTTCATAATCATACGTCATAAAAAACGACCATGGTACAACAAATGGTTGCATTTTCTCCCCTCCTTTGGTTTTTAGTCTACCAAAAAGAACTATCTTATCCCTTACTTAAATCTTAAGTATTGCTTAAAAAGCATCTTAATGCAATCTTAACATCAATACGCAAAATATGAATAGAATCTTAATACTGAGAAGAATAAACTAAATATGTATTTCAAGGAGGTTTGTGAAATGAAAGAGTTAATTGGCTTAAAAATTAAAATCGCTTTAAATGCTACAACTGGATTCATAACATTAGTTGGGAAAGTTATTGATATATATGATCAATTCGTATTAATTGAATCGACCAATGGTCCGTATTATGTGGCTTTTTCAGCCATCAAAACGATTCAAGTCGTGGGTGAAATCCATGAAAAAAACTAAAAGTGTCATCATTGGTTCTGGTAGGTTAGGTGCGAGTATAGCTACCATGCTTTCTGATCAAGGCAGAGATGTTTTGATTGTTGACAAAGAACAAACATCATTTAGAAAGCTTAATGAGACATTTAGTGGTTATGACATCATCGGAGATGCAACTGATATGAGTATACTAGAAAATGAAGCAAGTATTCGTGAAGCTGATGAAGTGATTATCACAACAGATAGTGACAATGTCAACTTATTTATTGCTCACCTTTGTTTTTATGTATATCACGTTCCTAATATATACGTTCGCTTCACAGATAATGATAAAGGTGTTTTAGTCAAGAAAACAAATATACAGACTATCTATCCGTTTGTTTTATCCATAGATGATTTTTGTCAAAAACGTGAGAAGGTGAAGAAATGAAAATTGTAATTGTCAATGGAACACACGAGGCTGATTTCATCATTAAGAAGTTCAAGCAAGAGAAACATGATCTCACTGTCATCAATTCTGATAGAGACTTTGGTACTTATATCAGTAGTTCGAATCGTATACCTGTCCTCTATGGAGATTCGACAAAAGCTTATGTCTTAGAAGATGCTGCCGCATATGATGCAGATGTTTTCATTGCTCTATCAACCAATGATATCGATAATTATGTGGCATGCATAACAGCAAAGCAGTTATTCAATGCTAAGAGAGTCGTATGCGTTGTAAGAAATCCAAAAAGAGTTGACATTTTTAAGAAACTGGGAATTGACTCGGTTATAAGTTCTACTTATTTATTAGGTGAAAGCATCAAAAATGAGTCCATTATTGAAGATTTCATGAAGACGATGACAATTGAAAACGAGAAAATCATGATTACTGAAATAATCGTCGAAGAAACGTCCTCCATTGCAAATCTTAAAGTTAGAGATGCACATATTCCAGATTTTATTAACATAGGGTGTATCTATCGTGACCCAGATGTCATCATTGTTAATGGGGAAACAACCATTTATCCACAGGATCGTCTTGTTCTTATTTCAACACCACAAAAACAGAAACAAGCGATTGATTTTATCCAAGGGAAGGTTGAAGCAAATGAAAAGTAATCAAGTAAAGGGATACCCAATGATTTTTGGGTATCTCGGTGTTTTTATGATGCTTATTGGAGCAATCACACTTCTTCCATTGATCGTTCTTTTCTTTGATTCTAGCGAAATAGCCGATGCTTATTATTGGATAATTCCTGGTGTAACTTCATTGGTACTAGGTTATTTAATGAGTCAAACAATCAGAGGTAAAAAACCAGAAAAATTGGAGCGTCATCAAGATGCTGTGCTTTTAGTTTTTATTTGGATATTGGCTATCGTTATTTCTTCATTACCCTTGCTGTTAAGTGGAAAATATACGCTAACTCAAAGTCTATTTGAAGCAACAAGTGGTTACTCAACGACTGGATTGACTGTGGTTGATGTAGCAAATGCATCAAAAATGCTTCTGCTCTATCGCAGTATCATGCAGTTTATTGGAGGTATTGGTTTAGTTCTTATCTTAACTTCCACTATTTCAGATAAATACGGAATGCGTTTATATCACGCAGAAGGTCATAACGATAAACTATTACCTAATCTAGCCCGTTCTGCAAGGTTGATTTTATCCATGTATACGATATACATTATTCTAGGTACAGTATCCTATATGATTTTTGGTGTCACATTTTTTGATGCAATCAATCATGCCATTGCAAGTTTATCCACAGGAGGTTTTTCTACCCATCCAGAATCTGTTGGTTACTATCATAGTTTTCCCATTGAAATTATCACCATAGTGTTGATGCTACTGGGAAGTACAAACATGATCATCCATCTTTATATCATCAAAGGTAAATTCAAAAAAGCATTTCAACACATCGAAACGAAGTTATTTGTGGTCTTAACTATCATTTTTATCGGTATATTATGGCTAACTTTAACTACACATACAGGGCTTTTCGGTTTGAGAACAGCATTATTTCAATATGTAAGTGCGATCACCACAACAGGATTTCAAACGATAACCTCTTTCCAAGAGATGCCATACGTTTTTAACTTTAGTGTTATAATATTAATGATTATTGGTGGACAAGCAGGCTCAACATCAGGAGGTATTAAACAATATCGAGTAGGCATCATGCTTAAAGAGTTGTATTGGAATATTCGTGATCGTTTATCACATCAACGGACAATTCATACCTACGACATTATGAAATTTGGCAAAAAATACGATATTGAACCCGAAGATTTGTATCATAATCACTCATTTATTATGGTCTATCTGCTTACACTTATGGTTGGAACATCAATGTTTATGTTTTATGGTCACTCCCTAGAGTCTTCATTATTCGAATTTTCTTCATCTTTAGGCACTGTTGGCCTATCTATTGGAATCATAGGCATCGAAACACCTGCACCACTGCTATGGACATCTATGATTGGTATGTTTATTGGGAGACTAGAATTCTTTGTTGTTATTATAGCTTTTTCAAGTATGATTTTAAAAATTACAAAAAAGAAGGTATTGTAATTGAAAAAACGCTGGATACACCAACTCATCTTTGTACTCATTGTATTAAGTCTATCAACGCTTCTATCTTTTGCTTTTGAACAGTTGCAATTAAGAAAAGAAAACATTCTTCTTGTGTATATTGCTTCAATTATATTAATTATCGTTCAAACGAAAAGCACTCAAAACGGGTTGATTTCCACATTTTTCCTCGTCTTTATTTTTAACTTCTTCTTTACAGAACCTAAATTCACATTCTTGATTGATGATGTGAATTACATCATCACGCTTGTTATTTTTGTGATTACCATCGTAATTATTGGTTCTCAAACAGCTAAATTACAATATCAGATCAATTATGCAAAGACAAACGCTCTCAAAATTGAGCTTTTGTACCATTTATCGAACGATCTACATCATGCAAAAAATCGGGATGAAACCATTTATATCATGCTAGATGCTATCAAGGGTGATATAAATCGAAATCTATGTTTTTATGATCTTAATGACCAATTGCTCGGAGATCCTCTCATCGAAGAACATCAAAAACAGATTGTTAGACAAATGATTAAGGAGCAAATAAATGGTGGTGCATATGAACTTGTACATCGCGAGTTAGGCTATAAAGTCTTAATCATTCAATCTAAAGAACGTTTCTATGGTGCATTATGTATTGATTGTCTTTCTGGTGATCTTTCTAAAGAAGATGAAGAATTTATTCAAACAGTGATCTTGCTAGTCAGCGGTTTACTTGACCAAGAACACAGCCGTGAGATTGAGCAAATATCCAAACTCGAATTTGAAAAAGAACGTTTTAAAACCATGTTACTAAGAAGCATATCACATGATTTAAGAACTCCATTAACAACACTCCAAACAGGATTGAGTTTTCTCGAAGAGAGTTTCTTTCAAATTGATGATAAAAATAAGTTAACAATCATAAAAGATTTATATGATGAATCTGCCCAATTAAGTGTTTTTATTGAGAACATTTTATATATGACAAGATTAAGTTCAAAAAACCAAGTGTTGCATATCAAACAAGAACTCATTGGAGATATATTTAATGAAGCTAAAGAAAGAACACAACATCGCTTGGGTCAACATCAACTCACTATCGAAAATGTTGATGATGCCTATATAGAGGTTGATGGTCAATTGATTGTTCAGGTTCTCGTTAATCTCATTGATAATGCTATTGCACACACAAAAAACGATTCAATCATTTGCTTGTCTTTTGCTTCAAATGATGAGGATTATATCATCGAGGTGGTTGATAATGGTGGAGGAATTCCACCTGATCATCTTGCTCATATTTTCGATGATTATCAGACATTTCAACATCATTCCGGTGACATGCATCGTGGTATAGGCTTAGGTCTATCGATTTGCAAATCTATCTTGAATGCTCATATGGGTTCAATTGAAGCCGTAAACAATGATATAGGTGGTGCAACATTTCGTTTAGTGATTCCAAAAACAGGAGGTGTCCAAGAACATGAATAACCAAGAACATACCATCTTACTCATTGAAGATGATGAAGTATTGCAGCGATTTTTATCTCTTGCACTCAAGACAAATGGGTATCGCGTGTTGCAGGCTAAAGAAGGTGCGATTGGATTATCAGTGGTCATTAACCAGCATGTTGATTTAGTGCTTCTCGATTTAGGCTTACCTGATATCGATGGTTTTGAAGTCTTAGAAAACATAAAGAAAGTATCACTCGTTCCAGTCATTATCATTTCCGCACGAGGTAAAGAATTCGATAAAGTCAGTGCTCTTGATATGGGTGCAAACGATTATGTTACTAAGCCTTTCAACATTGGTGAAGTTTTAGCTCGAATTAGAGTAGCTCTTAGAAATCTCCCTATGCAAACCGAAAAAGAGTTTACATATCAAAATTTAACGATAGATTTTGATAAATATCTTGTCTCCGTTAATGGTACTGATATACATTTAACACCCATCGAATTTAAATTACTCGAACTTTTGGTTAAGCATCAAGGTAAAGTATTAACGCATCGTTTTATCCAAGAAGAAATATGGGGTTATCATACGGTTGATGATTATCAGTCGCTCAGAGTGTTTATGGCAAGTATCCGAAAAAAGTTAGGCCAAACGAACACGAATAGTAGTTACATTTTAACAGAGGTTGGTGTAGGCTATCGTTTTAAAGATGAGTAGTAAATCATGTGCTTCTTATCAAGTTATAATCGATAGTATTTAGATTATATTTATTCAAGATGAGATTCCGTTTTTTTGACATAAGTACGTTTTTTTAACCTATTTTCGAGATCCAATCCAAACATTTCAATTTTATTTGGGTTTGGATCTTTTTTTATAAAAAACCTTTAAAAAAACTGCATCTATTATAAACGCAGTTTTTATATAGATATTAGATAAAAGTCCAAGGTTTATGTGTGTGAACATGGACACTTTTTTGTTTGACTATAACTCCTGTTTTGCAAAATCACCTAGTTTATAGCCAAATCCCCACATGGTAATGACAATCTTAGGATTGGACGGATCATCTTCAATCTTTTCACGTAATCGTCTGATATGGACATTGATGACGTTATCGTTATAATAATATTCTTCGCCCCAAACGGTTCGATACATTTGTTGTTTCGAAAACGTTTGATCGGGATGGGTGAGTAATAATTTTAATATTTCGAACTCTTTGAGTGTTAAATCGACAGTAACATCGTGTTTCTTCACTTCAAAACTGCTTAAGTTCACATCGAGATTGCCAATGGTAAAACGTTGTTTCGTTTCTTTTTCACTTACTTTATGTGCTCTTCTTAACACAGCCTTGACACGTGCAATAAGTTCAAGCATCGAAAAAGGTTTCGCGAGGTAATCATCAGCACCAAGACCAAGGTTTATCGCTTTTTCAACATCGGTATCTTTGGTTGAAATGATGATGACAGGTACATCCCCTTTTGAGCGGATGTGCTTTAGCACATTTTCTCCACTGACTTTCGGCAACATCAAGTCAAGCAAGACAGCATCATAGCTGATGATATCAAATTGCTTTACCGCCTCTTCACCATCAAAGACAGCTTTGACTTCGAACATTTCTTCCTTGAGTTTTGATTCTATACTACGGCTAATCAAGACATTATCTTCTACAATTAAGATTTTTTGACCCATAAGATATCCTCCTACACTCAATAACACGCTTCGTTTTCTTAAAAATGACTGCTTAATATTATCTTAATTATATCATGTATTTATAAAAAACAACTATAAAAAACGCCTTGACTGCGCGGGGGGTATGGCAGCCAAGGCTATCGAGTTGAAGAAGAAACCACAATGACTTCGAAAGGAAGTATGTTGTGATGATGTTTCCGCCTAACTCGATAAGGTTATTATATCTTAAGTGTTCACCATAAAACAAGGCGTATTCTTTTATTCATTAACTTCCTTCAAGCGTCTTTTTTTACATGAATCTCTGACAATGATTTCCGTATCTACAATGATGGGGTCAATCTTTCTCATTTTGCCTTCAATCATCCCTTTAAGGGTATCACAGGCAAGTTCACCAAAGGCTTCATAGTTTTGTCTAACCGTCGTCAGTTTAGGTGATACGATCTCACAGACTTGTAGATCATCAAAACCGATGATGGAAACATCATCTGGGACAGAAAAACCATGTGCTTTCAAATAGTTCATCGCACCGACAGCCATCAAATCAGAAACCGAACAAACGGCTTCGGGTAATCCATATGTTTCAAACAGGAGTTTCATCGTGTGATGACCCTCTTCGTAACTATAGGATTCATTTGACTTATCGGGAAGGTAGAGTGGCTCTAAACCTTTCTCACGCATGAAATCAAGGTATGCCTTAAGACGCTCACGACCAATATAGTTCGTGTATGAACCATTGATAAAGGCAATTTTTTTATGCCCTAAGTCGTATAAATACTTACAACTTCTTCTAATGGATGTATAAGAGTCAGAAAAAATGGAGTTCGGACTCTTTTCGTGTGGATCTAGGGTGAGGACAGCGAGGTTGCTTTTGTATAGTTTTTCAAGTGATTCTTGGTTATCACCACCAGAAACGACTAAAACAGCATCCACATTTTTGGACTGACAGTGTCTTAAATAGTCTAGTCCTGATTCCGTATTGTGTGATAACAATAAGATATCATACCCGATGGATTCCACATTTTTGCGAAACGATTCTAAAACGCCAGAGAAGAATAAATTTTTTAAACCATATTCAACTTCATAAACAACACCGATGGTATTCGAACGCTTTCGAACCAAACTTTGTGCGGTCGCATTCGGCATGTAGCCCAGTTCATCGGCGATACCAATGATGCGATCGCGCGTTTTTTGACTGATTTCCGTGTACCCATTCAGTGCTTTGGATACGGTTGATACTGAAACTTTTGAAAGTTTAGCTATTTCATCAATAGTTACCATGCTTTATCCACTTCCATTCCACATATATTGTATCAAATCACATGACATTTCATGTCACTATATTGTTTTTTTTATGAATTACTCAAAAAGAGTCAAAAGCGAATGTGGATGAAGTTCTACTGCCATAATCTCATGTACGATGGCAATGTTTACCTTTTTTAATTCATCACTTTCATTTAATAAAACCATAACGATGGATTGATCTTTGTTTTGGTAAGCAACCATGGATACACCTTTTGGATAATCACCTTCGACATGGATACGTTTCGCACCTTCACGAATGAACTTAGAAAAATGTCCAATCGCATAATACGATGAATTGATGATATACCTATTATGATCGGTATCTATTAAGATGGGTGCATCACAAAAATTTCCAACATGATTGGGACCACCTTGTAGATCCAGTGTTAAATTCCATTCAATCCAACCCTCGACATGATTAGATAAGTCACCAATCATATTTCTGGCATAACGAAGTCCTGTTAACCATGCACCTGGTTTGGGTCCACCTTCGATACAACCTTCGGTAAAGATAAGGTGTGTGTCTGGAAACATCTCTTTCACGATGGATAACTGCTTAAAATCTTCACTGACATACCAGTGATTGGCAATCCCCCATGTATAAGATGCGGACACTTCATCTTCCAGCAGTGTTTTTGCTCTTTGGACGATAATATCTCGGTTATGATCCCAACCTAAGATACGGATGTCTTTGTTGTATGCTTTGATGGTTGGACCGAGTGCTTCTTTGATGAAATCTCTTTCTTCTTCAGCACTGTAGATACATGAATCCCACGTTTGCACAGCTGCAGGTTCATTTTGAACCGAAATTGCCCAATAAGGAATGCCTCTTTTTAACATTTCATCAAGGTATTTCACGTAATAGTTTGCCCAAACTTGCTTGTATTCAGGTAATAATTTCCCACCATGATTCATGTTTTGGTTGGTTTTCATCCAATAGGGTGGTGACCAAGGTGAGGCTAATAATTTGATGTTTGGCACATGCTTCATCGCCTCTTTGATCATGGGAATGACATAGGCCTCTTCTCTTGAGATATCAAAAGATTTAAGTTCACTATCAAATGGTTTTACATAATCATAATTTTCTAAAGAAAAATCACAGGAATTGATGTGCGTTCTTCCCATAGTGTATGCTAGACCTGATTGAGAAAAATACAGATTGATAATGTCTTGTTGTTTATCTTTTGATAGTTTTGACCATGTGTATGCAGCTGATTCTGTAAAAGCACCACCAAATCCTATGTGTGTTTGGTAGGTTTGATGAGGATTGATGGTCAATATTGATGATTCATGTGGTTTCACCTGTTCGCTTTTAAACTTGTTTACTGCTTGCCAAAAAAGACCTTCAGATAAGCGTGATTCTAACATCTTAAATGTCATTTAAGTAACCTCCCCATAAGATAGACCATAGCCATAAGGAAATAAATAGGCTGATGGGTGATATGAAGCATCAAGCATGGTCTCTGTCACCTGACTCAAAAGTTTAGGATATGTGTACGGTAGACGACCCGTAAAGTTATAATCTCCATAGAGGACATCGGTGATACCTAGACCTTCTGTGCCCGGTAAAAATGCCATGACAAAACCATCAAGATCATCGATATAATCGGTCATCAGTAAAGGTTTTCCAGATACTAAAATAGCGATTACCGGTTTTCCGCTTGATCTTAATTGGTTGAGAAGTTGTACGTTTTCAACATAACCTGTTTTACCGTCTAAGGCTAAATCATTGGAATCACCAAACCATTCTGCGGATGGTTTCTCAGCTAAAACTAAGACCACGGCATCAACCTTATCCAAGTCGTTTAACGAGGTATAGATTTGTCCTTGTGAGACCTCTTGAAAAGCTTCTAAAATGGTTGTCCCTTCGGTGATATCTCCTGATTGACCTTGCCAGGTGATGGTCCAGCCACCTGATTGAATGCCTATGTTGTTTGAACCTGGTCCGATAACAAGGAGATTTTGATCTTTAGAAAAAGGTAAAACGTTGTTGTTTTTAAGTAAAACTAACGACTCTCGAACCGCTTGTCGCGCAAGATTTAAGTTTTCAATATTTCGAAGATCAGCTGGTATGTTTTCGGGTTCTTCAAAAAGACCCATCTCATACTTCACAGTTAAAATTCTTGAAACTGCATCATCGATCCGTGCCATCGTGATTCTACCTTCATTCACACCAGCTAAGATCGCTTGATGTGCTTCTCTAAACTGGTGAGGTTCCATCAACATGTCGATACCTGCGTTTACGGTTGTGATAATTTTATCTTTAAAAGTCGCTCCGGTCACGTCGTTTGTTGCTTGATAATCCGAGATAACAAAACCTTGAAACCCAAGATCACCTTTTAAAACATCGGTGATCATGGTTTTATGTTCATGCATCCGAATGCCATTTAAACTTGAATAAGAAATCATAATGCTCTTCACACCTGCGTCGATGGCTTCTTGATAAAGAGGAAGATGAATGTTAATTAACTCTTCTTCGCTCATCTCGACATTGCCGCGGTCAAGACCGCCATCCATGCCTGTGCCATATATCGTATAGCCATCTGCGATAAAGTGTTTTGCAGTAGCAATCACACCAAAACGTTGTAGCCCTTCGATATAAGGTCCAATCAGTTCCAAAACGACTTCAGGGTTCTCACCAAACGTTTCATAGGTTCTCCCCCATCTTTTGTCTTTAATCAAACCGATCGACGGGCTAAAATTCATGTTCATGCCTGTTTGACTCACTTCATATGCTGTTGCTTCACCAATGGCTCTCATGAGTTCTTTGTTGTTTGCAGCTGCAAGCCCAATGTTGAGTGGAAAGATGGTGGCATTTTTTAAATTGTTATGTCCATGCACGGCATCAATGCCATAGATGATTGGAATACCTGATGATGACTTTAAGCTGGCTTGACGATACGTATTCGCCATCGTTTTCCAACCACTTACGGTGTTCACAGGTGGTACGTTTCCACCGCCATTTAAAATGGACCCCAAGTTGTAATTTGTGGTTTGTATCGCAGTAGCACCAGTGATACCATTGTTGGTGGTACGTTCAGCTTGGATCATTTGTCCTGCTTTTTCAGCCAAAGTCAAGTTTTCAAGCCACCAATTAACCTTTTCTTCAATCGTTAAAAGATGATCTGGATACGTTGGTGTGACATCTTCTGTATCGATTTGATCCTTGCAAGCGATCAAAGTAAAGCTAGTAAGAAGCAGCGTAAAAAGAATGATAAGTTTTTTCATACTTTCTGCACGTTAAACCGTGCCCCCCTTAATTAAGACTTAAGTGTAACGATGATGTTTTTAAAGTGTTTATTTCTTACTTGTTCCGCAAGATGTCCTTCGATATATTCACCTTCAATAACGACAGAATCTACATCATTTTCTAGGCGATAGGATACCGGCTTCAAGCCCTTAAAGGTATCTTTTCTTTCTGGGTTGATGACCTTAACATGAACAGACTCAAACAGGGTAAAAGAAACCTCGTTTTGCGCATCAAAGAAATCAGCAGTTAAAATGGGCTTAATTTGGAATCTTAACACTTGATGTTGATAGCTAAACAGTTTTTTACCAGTCATCATCAGCATCAAAAGCGTCATCGCTTCTGAAGTTGTTCCAGTTAATCTTGCGACAAAACCACGACCGTGATTTTGTTGGTTTGGATTGCTTGATGTCGCGATAAACGATGCATTTTCAAGTGGTGATCTGCCGTACACTTCAGGATCCATAAATGGTGGCATCGATGTTTTCATATCCTGATAATATTCTTCATATAAACCACTCTTAAGAATACCAATCAAATATTTATATGCCATGTGCATGAAGCATGCTTCACGCTCCAACCATCCTTTGGTGAAAGCTCTCGCTCTTCCAATTTCAAGTGTTTCATTATCTAATGAACATGATGTTTGATAAAGACCTAGTTTTTTATCATACATCTCTGTTTTTTTGATCATCTCATACATTTCTTTTGCTTCTTTTGGATCATGAAGTTGCTTCATATACGTTGCAGGGGCTTCCAAGTAATGAGGTAACATTCTCACGCTCCATGCTGTAACTTGAACCGTAGGATATTGAAGTACTGGGTGTTTCCCGCCATTTTCTTTATATGAAGTGGCATGGTATGTTAAATAGGTTGGCAATAAACCATTACCAATTTTTTTAGCCTTATCAAGCCCTTTTAAGATGGTTTGATGCATGATATGAAGACCTTCAAGGATCTCTTTAGTGGTGATGTTTACTTCATGTGTATCTAAGAAGAATCTTGTGAGTTCAACAAAATGCTCACGTGTATCTTGTAACTTATCAAAGCCTTCTTTAGCTCCTTGAACAACTTCTTTGAAGAAGTTTACAAATTCAACGTGCATATGGAAACTATCTTCTTCAAGCATGGGTAGAGATTCCATTAAGAAAACAATAAGTCTCTTTAAGGTTAACGTTTCGGTGACACCTGATCCAAAGATGGCAGGTAAACCATTCATCGCATCATTCCAACCCGGCTTTTCGCTGTCCATCATGATACCGATCAGTTCAGGGTCTAAACTACTAAATTTGATGAGTGCTAAATGGATGAGTTTGGTTAATAGATCAACCTTGACAATTTCACCTCTCGTGTTCTTTTGGAAATTGGTTTGATTGACGACTAGTTTGGTCTTACTTACCTTTTCGTGGTCATGGAAAAGTGGTTCAAGTTGTCTAACTTCACCTTTTGAGTTGATGACATACTTGATACTTCTTGGATAAACAGAGATATGGTTTTGGTAGAAACGATACTGTTTGGTTAACATCAATGATCTTAAGCGATCTGGATAAATATTTAAATAAGAATCGATTAAATCCATGTTATACATCCAGTGATCGGACCAATAACCAGTGCCATAAACCGATTGAATCTCTTGTCTAGATACAAGCATCACTTTCTTAAGAAATTCATCTCTACTCATAGGTAATGAAACACCATGATGATCGATATGTGTCATCAATGCACCTGGTGTAAAGGGTTGTGAGAGTATCTTTTCGATACGTTTTTGATCACTTTCTTTAAATCCTTTGACAAGAGATGCTACATCTTCTTTTTCAATGACAAGTTTGCTTCCTTGAATCGTCAAAGGGTTATGTCCATCTACTTGAATGAGATCCATAAATTGACGAATGTTAAAAAGAGCTGCTTCAGGAACGAAGTAGGCATCATTTCTTCTGTTTTGATTTACGTCACGATAAGAGCCATTTCCGTGTGAGAAATAAGCTGGTTCAACGTAGAAATTGTTGTATTCGCGTTCCATGTCGCCATGGATACGTGAATAGATGTGATAAATGATATCTTGGTCTTTACCTTTAAAAACCAAGGGGTAACCACCACGTAATAAATTATCCAAAAAGCTTTGTTTCATGTAAGCATCAAAGATGGGGTAATTCGTTTTGATCGTCAATGGTTTTGTGATTTCATCGATTAAACGTTCAGCATTCTTCTCGTTTTCAGAAAGTTTTTGGAAAGTCAAAGATTGCTCTAGTGCATGGAGTTCATCCATGTGATTCACTTTACCAAAGAGGGTATAGAATGTATAGGCATCGTTTAAAGTCAATGCTTTCGCTGAAAAAGCACTCATCAATTGATTGACAGAGACTTGTTCTTCTTTTAATAAGTCAGAAAGTGCATACTCACTAAAACGTTTTGCTTCTCTTAAAGCTGTATCAAAACCAAAAGGTAGGGTTGGATCATAGATGACATCCAGTTTTTCATTGTGCTCGTCAAGAGATACATAGAAATGTCCTGCTTCAACGCCTTCCACTTCGGTTGTATCTTCTGTTGTTGAACGGTTCTTCAGTAAAGGCATTTTTCTTTCCTGATTAAACACATCAAACCAAGCAACCGCAAGATTGCTCATGTTTTTGATCATAAACTGATTGGTTCCAAATGGCCAAAGCGTTGCGAGTCCATCAATGATTTCAACTTTTAACGGCGATGAAGTCTTGTTGGTAATATTTACTTTTCTGACTAAACCAGGATAAGGTTGTTCCACGACGTTTACATATTTGACTTCAATGCTAAAGGTTTCTTGTTCTTCAACTAAACCGATCGCGTTCATTTCAATGAACATCCGTCGTTTTTGATTTTGTGTCGAACTAAAGGGTTCGTAAAGTTTTCCATTAACTTTTAATAATGTTCGAAATCCATCAATTTCTGTTCTGCGATACGCCATGTTTGCAGGACTAAAGTCAAGCATGGGTTGATCTTTCGATTCAAGACCAAAGCTTGAAATGAGTTGTCCCCTGTTGACATAGTACACCCACATGGGAATACCATACTTTCCAGCAACACCTGGTAAAAATGAAGCAAACGGCTTTTTTTGATCATAACGATCAATCCAAAGACGTCCTTCTTTAAATGTAAATGAAGATGACATTTTGACACCTATCCCTTCTGTAAGTTCGTAATAAATTCTGATTGATATACTCTGACATAGTCAATTTCCATGCGCTGTGGAAAAATTTCATCGTCAACACCTTGTGCTCCACCCCAATCACCGCCAATGGCAATGTTTAATAACAAATGGAAACGCATGTCAAAAGGCCACTGTCCAGAGGTTGGACAATCGACTTGACGGTTCGGATGAAAGGTAAAATAGTTGTGGTCATCGATAAAAAACTTGATGCGATCTGGTAACCACTCAATGCTGTATTTATGAAATTCAGTAGACGCTGTTTCAATGATCCTCGTGCCAGAACGTTGGGTCCCTAATTTATGATTAAATATCTTGGTATGAATGGAACCATGGACTTTGTTTTGATCATAACCAACGTGCTCCATGATATCAATTTCGCCACTGTTTGGCCATCCACCATAACGCCAATCGGTCGGCAGCATCCAAATCGCTGGCCATGTGCCACGACCGGAGGGAAGTTTCGCCATGATATCGATTCGACCATAGAGAAAATCACCTTTGTTTTTGCTAATCACGCGGGCAGATGTATAGTTTCTTCCCATGTAGTTTTCTTTTCTGGCTTCAATGACCATTTTGCCATCTTCTACCCAGGAATTTAAGTCTTGCGTGTAATATTGAAGTTCATTATTTCCCCATCCAGAGCCACCGATATCGTAGCCCCACTTGGTTTTATCAATCGTACCATCCACATCAAACTCATCAGACCAAACCAGCTCATAATCATCGATGAGTGTTGGATCATAGTCATACCCTGCAGCCTTACAAAGTGAGTAATCAGTTTCTTCTGGTGGTGTAGGGGTATCGTTATTCTGGCATGCTGATAATCCCATGATAAAAAGGATCATCAGCATACTGATATATGTTTTTTTCATTCTATTCACCTGTCATACCGGTGCGTTCAATACCTTCAATAAACTTACGTTGTGCTAAGACATACATAATCAGTAACGGTAAGATTGATAAGAAGGTCGCAGCCATACGGTATGCCTCATTCAGTCTTGCTTCGCCACCTTGGCCAGGAATAGCACCTGCAAGATCGCCAAACTGTGAATCAAATGCACCAAGTCTTGTGGTAATGAGTGGGTTTTTATCCCAATAATAAACTTGTGCGGAATAGACATCGTTCCAGTTCCAAACGAAGGAGAACAAGAATACGGTAATGATAATAGGTACAACTAACTTCACATAAATATGCCAAAACACTTGAGGTGATGTCGCGCCATCGATACGTGCAGCTTCATCCAGTGAAATTGGAATCATCTTAAAAAAGTTATAGAAAATAAGAATTAAGATCGCCCCATTGATCCCTTGACCAAAGAAGGTTAAAGTCGCTTGTGGGAAAATCGTATTAAACAATCTAGGTTTAAAAATTGATTCTAAGAAGGAGCCTTTAATGAGTTCAATAAATGGAATCCATACCGTATCCTGTAGGTCAAAGAAAATCATGACGCGTGGAATGGTGACCATCGGTAGGGGAATAATAAAGGAAATCAAGACCATCGCGAACCAAAATTTCTTAAACTTAAATTCATAACGTGCAAATGCGAAACCCGTAAATGATGCAATAATCGTTTGAATAATCGCTAAAATCGCGGTATTTTTCATCGATTTCCATAAATTCCCACCATCTTTGAAAATGCCAAAAATAGCGCGGAATGCGTTGTCTGAAAATGTTGCTAGCGAAGGTGGAAATAACTGCAGTACACGATTTGCAACGACATAATTCGCGAAATTCAGTTGAGTTGGAATCCAGTCAACCTCAGGATTGACGATATCTGCTTGTGTTAAAAATGAAAGAGAAATCATACGAATCAAGGGGTATAAGAAAATGTAGCTGACGCCAATTAAAAGCGCATATACCGCAATTTTACCAACAATACCAGAGGTTGCTTTGTGTCCAACAAAAATCTTTTTAAGCTTAACCATGTTAAGTTTACTCATCATGTTCAGCCACCTCCTTCTTGAATAATTTGCGTTTCATGTTTTCAAACAGTTCTTTGAACTGCGTTTTTAACGATTTTTGGTTACGTTGTTGTTGTAACTTAACCATCTTTAAACGCATGCGTTCTTTTCTTTCACGAAGCGATTCTTCATAAATCACCTTATCACGATCTTTAAGTAACATGAAGACGATACCCACAAAGATCAAGACGATAAATGAATAAACCAAGACGACTGCTCCTGCAAATCCTAAACCTCTCGTGTAATTGCCTGTGATGGTACCTACAACGAAGGAATAAATCGGATTGATCTGGAAGATAGCGATTTGGACAACTGAAAAGATAGCAACCACAAGTGCAGTTGATTTCAAGTTGGGTAACGTTATTTTCCATAAGATCTGCCATGAATTCGCACCATCAATTTGGGCAGCTTCATAGAGCTGTGCATTCATCTTTTGAAGACCATTCATAAACAAGATAATTGGAATACCCGTAAACCATAAGATCATGGTAAAGTTGTTAAAAATGCCGCCAATCATCTCTGCGATAAAAGGACTAAAATTTTCAATCATGCGGTAGACGATGATATCAGTGACGTCGATGGTAGACGTTGAATTTGAATTCATCAATTGCGACATCACCGGTCCTGACAAAACAACCACAGGGAAGAAATAAATCATTCTAAACCCTGCACGAAATTTGATGTTTGTATTTAAAAGTAAACTCAAGATTAATGACAGCACCAAAATGGCAGGAACATACGTCAACTCCACGATGATAAAGTCTAATATCAGTGGTGAAAATGTCGTATTCTTAAAGAAGGCTGTCTCATAATTGCCTAAACCGATAAAGGTATAGGTCCACCCTGTCACATCTCGAACCACTGAGAAAAGTGAGAGATAGATGGTGTAGAAAAATGGATAAGCGACAAAAATGAGAAATCCGATTAACCAAGGAAGCAGAAAAAGATAGGCTGCTTTATTGGTATGCTTGGTCAACGTTGAAGCTTGTTTCTTCTTTTTCATGTTGACCCCCTAACTGATGACACGGTAGGACATCGATGTCACTACCTTATCATCATAATAAACTAAATCTTCGGTGTAATTGATCACAATTTGAACCCCATTGTCGTAGGTATTCACAATGACGCCTGGCATAATGACTTCACGATCAATCCATTCGGCACCTAAGACATCTTCGTATGCACGATTCATTTGATGATAGATGTTATGGATCAAATCTTCATAAAGTGAAAACTCGGTGGAATAGAAATTAGAAGAGTTTGTTGAAATCAGTTTGTATGCTGGGTCATGCGTGAGCATAAATGATGGGTATACGTTGTAATCAATCATGCGTAAAATATCTTGTTGCGTATAAAATGAGAAGTTTGAATAGACCGCATATACTTCCATGGTATTATTGAGAACCATTTGCAAGAAAGGTACAGTATCGGTTTCAATTAAGTGCTGAGAGGTAAACATCGGTGCTTGTAAATAGCGATCAATGTATGGCCATAAATACATGTTTGGCTTGACACCATTGACTTTGTATTGTTGATTGATTTGCGCTAATGCATCTTGGTAGAGCCCCATCGTATCGGTTATGGATGCCCCATTTTTACCGAAATCACTGTAAAGGGTGTTGGTCACACCTTCATAGGTATAACTGGATAACCCTAAACTTCTGGTTGCTTTTTCATGCGATAAAATCCATGAAGCGACAAGTCTAGGTCTTGCAAAATAGCGTTCACTGACTGGACCGACTTCATTTCTTAAATATTCTCTGATGTACCAACCATTGGCATGTTTGGTCGCATTTCCAATGAGAGCCATCTGTTCTTTGTAGATGGTCGTATAATCCATGGCTAATGAAACATCAATTCCCTTTTCATTAAGATCTTCAATCACGTGGTCAAATTCGCGTTTTGTCCCAATACTAGAAACAAATCTTGGTTTATCTTTCTTACCAAGCGTGATTCCACCTTTTTGATAACCATAAAGTCCAGAATTAATGTTATAAATGCCATCGTCTTGAAGTTTTGATAAGATCTCTTTGACCTGATCAATCGTGGTGACAACAACATCGGTTGTTCCAACCAGTGAATCCATGGCATCAGCCATGATAAAATCAAGGCGAATGGGCATGTGTTCAGGGGTATCTGTAAGAGGTTTTAACACATCATTTTCAATTAAGATATCTCTATATTTTTTAGCCATACCCACATAATCTGCTGGATAACCATCGGTTGATCCGTCACCTGCTAAGAAAATGTAATGTTGTTTAATATCGTATTTCGGACGTTCACTCATCATCGTGGTATAACCTGCTCCTGCATTGTTATACACTTGATATATCAAGGTGTTGTAATTAAATCTAGCAAAAGCAAACGTATAACCAGAACGGTTAGGCGCAATCCCATTTTGCGGAGAAACAACAAGTTCCATATGCTCAGCACCACTCGTTGCATGTGCAAAGAAAGCCGCTTGACGGTTACCATGGGCAATACCGTAGAGGGGTAGTCCGGGTTCTTTCAGTGGAACAAATGTGGTTTCAACTTGTTCATGATAAGTTTGTGTGCTTAAATCTTTACCATAAATACTTCCATAGTAAGATGCAATACTGGTTGCATAATCTTGGAAACGAATTAAAGAACCACTGCCATCAGGTACAAAGATATACCCTGGTATTTGCGGCTTTTTAACAGCATCTGCTGCTCTTCCGTATGTATTCGTCTCTTTATTAAACGATATAGTCGCACCTCCTGATGCTCCCATCAGTGGTGTTAAGATAAATGATGAGATCAGGTTTAAATCTCTTCCTTCTAATTCATCATCTCTTATTTCTAAGCTTA
This sequence comes from Acholeplasmataceae bacterium UBA5769, assembly GCA_002418725.1. Classification (GTDB taxonomy): domain Bacteria; phylum Bacillota_I; class Bacilli_A; order Acholeplasmatales; family Acholeplasmataceae; genus Peloplasma. The sequence continues at coordinate 20,546 of DIER01000011.1, read as the reverse complement.
ATCCTTCAGGAGTCAAATAAATGTGAACATAAACCGTCACATCAACCACGTAAAAAGGAATTTCTAAACGGTAATGTGTGGGGTCATTATTGACCATCATCAGCGTTGAAAAACCAGCTTCCGTAGGATGCGTTGATGGTGTTCTGTTGACGTTATTGGAGTTGTTGTAATACTCAAGTGTTAAAAGTGAATTTGAAAATGCTTCAAATCGCGTATTCATGAAATCTTCGAAAGGTAAACACACCTGATCAATTTCTTCTTCTGTCGGTGGCACTTCTTGTGCAAAGAGTGCTTCACAAGCATCTTTTAATTCATCTTCACCGGCAATGTCTAAACCTGTCTTCCAGGTATAGCCATTTCTTGTGTCATAAATCGCGAAAACATCTCTTGAATCACGATAATAAAACGTCAGATCACCAACTTCTGCTAAAAACTGCATATCGGTGGGTTCATCAATGATATAGGAGTATGTATCGGGTGGCATTTTCGTATCTTTCGATGATTCGATATATGCTGCATTTACGGTGAATGAAAAAAGGAAGAATAACACAATGATTAAGATTCTTTTTTTAGGAAATAACATTGCGAATCACCTCCTTGATCAGTGCTTCTAAGAACATGTAAAGTTGTTCCCACATCATCACTAGGATGATGATAACAACGGCGATAATGATGGTAAATAAAACGGTCATCAATAAGCTTTTAATGGTTTGTTTTGCGGTATAATCATGAATCTCAATAATACCTAGGAAGATATTGACGAAACTCCATCCAATCCCAATGAACATCAATAAATCAAGGAAGAAAACTTCGTTATACGTTAAGACAAACGAGAGCATCGTCGTTGATAAAAGTGCAACCATTAAGGGACCAACAGCATAAATAAACATAATAAAGATTTGTTTAATACCGCCAAGACCATCATGAATCGAAGTATCTAAGTAGTTGCTGATGATTAAAGCCAATGTAATCGAGAAGAACCCGATCACAATCGCAGATAAGTCCATGTCCTCAGCTGCTACGAATTGATAGATAAAGCCTTTATTGATACTGAAATTCAAATAAACCAAGAACAAGATAAAGTAGAGAATCAAAGCTGAAGTCAAGGTCGCTCGATGACCTTTTTTAATCTCATAAAAACTATCCATGGGATGACGCATTACCCTAAAGATGTAGAAGATATCTTTTATGATCTTGCGGTCAAAAAATGATTTGACAGGTGTCATGATTAACGTGATCTTTTGCGTACGATGATTGATGATCTGAAGTGTTTTTGAGGTCACCAGGAAGACCAATAAACCAATGATGAGCACACCTAAAGCCGCTTGGATATCGACATTTCTGACTTCCCAGTACGCTTCAGAATAGCCTGTTCTATTTCCTGCAAGTTCAAAATGATGCATCGCATCCTCATATCTTTCTTGCTGTAAATACGTTTTTGCGATGTTATCGTGTGCGATGACTGACATTTGATTTAATCTTAAGACTTCATTCCACACTTGAATCGATTGATCATATTGTCTCGAATTATAAAGATTTAAAGCTTCATAAATCTTTAACGCATACTCGGTAGGAACAAACGATTGCACAAAGTTTTTGGAATCATCAAGTGTCCATATATTCCCTTTTGAATCGACAGACAACGAAGCTAACTTCGTGAATAAACCTGAAATATTGGGATTGATTTGATTTTCAAGATTGTTGCTTGCACCAAAATTGAATATAAAATCACCATCTGCTGTGTAAACGAATATGGTACCCGTTTGCATGGAGGCGTAGATGATACCTTGTTCATCGACATAAATATCTGTGGCATCCGTAAATGAGAAGGTTCTCGAATTGGCAAAAATATTGCCACCTTGGGTGTTATGTTTTTTAATCGCATTCCGATATGTTCCCATGGTCGTGGTGTATACCATTGAATTTTTATCAATGAATAAACTTGAAAATGTTTGCGGATCACGTGATGCAAAATTTTCAAATTGTTCTTCTGTGAATAAAAATTTGTAAATTTGTTGGGTTAATGAAAGTTGAACTTTGTTTGAGGTAAAATAACCTAAAAATTCACCTGAATTGGAAAGCTGAATGATTCCATCTTTCACACCGTCTCCGTGAATATAAAGGTTACCCCGGTTATCTACAACGACTTTATTTGGGTTGTAGTTAGGGTCTGCATAAGAAGGCGTTGTTGGACGATCGTATTGTCTGATATAGGTCCCATCGGTCTCAAACCAGAACACCGTGTTTGCCGTAGAATCTGCAACATAAATCCCTCTACTCGAGATAAATATCCCTTTCGGTTGCCCAAAATCTGGATGTGTGATGATTTGATGTACTGTCCCGTTTTTGGTGTTATAGACCACAATACGTCTATTTCCAGTATCTGCAATATAGAGCAAATCATTTAAACCAAACATCATGTCTTGGGGATTAGACAATCCAAGACTTGTGATGGTTTTGTCTGGGAGATATGCATCTTGTGTGCGCACATAACGACCCTTCGCATTCATGGTCATGGTGTATGAGGTTGCAGATGCCGCTTTGGTTTCAAATTGGATACCAAAGATGAGGGTGATAGAGAGAATGACCACTAAGATCCATTTAAGTTTTCTCATAGGCCCTCCTACTTAATGCCGGCATGCGCCATCGTGTTCATCACACGTGACTGCATCACGATAAAGATAATCAAGTTAGGTAAAAACATGATTAAACCAGCTGCTGCAGCCATCCCAACACCTGCAAGTGTTGACCCTGTATTGGCTAGTGCTAATGTATTTAAATAAAAGGCAAAGGATTTCATCGTTTCATCTTGAATGTATAAAGACGATGCTTCAACGGCACCCCAGGTTGCTTGGAAGGTTAAAATTGCAACCGTTGCGATGGCATTCACCGTTAAAGGAATGATGATTTTAAAAACGATTTGCATATCGGATGCCCCATCGACTCTTGCTGCTTCGATGATGGGATCTGGAATCTGATCAATAAACTGTTTCATCAAGAAAACAGAAACCGGTACAGCCAAATATGGCAAAATGTGAACGAGTGGGTTATTGTTTAGTCCCACATTCACGATAATGAAGTATGTTGGAATAACGACAGCTGTTCTGACGAACATCAAAGCGATTTGGTTAATGCCAAAAAGTGCGGATTTCGCACGAAAGTCTTTCTTCGATAAAACGTATCCTGTCGTCACCGATAACCAAACGGTTAAAAACACCATCACTGCCGTAATCACTAACGTGTTAAAGAAATAACGTGAAAGTGGTACACCCGTTGAAGTTGCTGTTCTAAAAAGAGTTTGGAAGTTATCAAATGTCGGGTTTTGTACAAAGAAACGTGGTGGGAATAAGAATAATTCATCCAATGGTTTAAATGCTTGGTTAATGATATAAACCACAGGGAGTAACATGAACAGTCCCAGTGGAATCAAAAACGCATAGAAACCGAGTTGCGACTTACTGAAATTGGTCGGGTTTATTTTTGTACCTTGAAAACTCATCATCGCACCTCCTAATCTTTATCCATAAATAGCTTATAAGCTACCTTAGAAAATAACCAAATGATGATTAAAAGAACAACCGATAAAGCAGCTGCATAACCCATTTCATAACGAATAAAACCATAATCATCAATATGGTTTGTAATGAGCTGCGCAGCATTTTGCGGTGTCGGGTTAGATCCAGATAGTGCAACACCAATATAACCATTCGTGAATGTTGCAACGATCGCCATGACGGCACCAAAAAGCATTTGTGGTTTCATCATGGGAATGGTAACATACATCACTTCTTGGAATTTGTTACGGATACCTTCAATATAAGCAGCTTCATAAAGCTCTTCATTACCATTTAAGATACCTGCTAACATCGCTAAAAAGCCCACACCCATACTGCTCCACAGGGCAACAACAATGACGATGTTCATCAAATAATCCGGTGAAACTAAAAATTGTATCGGACGATCAATCCAGCCATTATCAAGCAAAAATGCGTTGATATAACCTGATTCATCACCAGAGAAAATGGTCCGCCATACCACAGCCATAAACACCCCACCAACCATGGAGGGTGTATAGATGGCAAGCGCTAAAATGGTTCTTGGTAATTTTTGAATTTGTGCAAGCATCCATGCGAGCAAAAATGAGAGGAGATAGCCTCCTGGTCCCACGATGAGCGCAAATTTCAGCGTGTTTGGCAAGACATATTTTAAGAATACGGGATCTTGCGTGAAAATATTAATAAAGTTAAATAAGCCACGATACTCAGGAAACTGAATCACATTAAATGAGGTTAACGATAGATAAAACGCAATCGCTACCGGCAATGCAATAAAGAGCGAAAAGAGAAGGGCATAAGGCAGGAGCATCAATGTGATGCCAAGCATATCCTTAAGGGATGCTTTGCTTCTTTTTCTTTTCTTAAGTTGGCTAAGAGCTACACTATGATCCATGCTAAGCCTCCTGTATCTTCTGTCTTACCCAATCAATATCTCTGATATTATAAGGGATAATCGGCTGTCCATTGGCATCTAAGAAACCAAATTCAATCATTTTACGTCTAATTTCTCTATCGATGACAATCGTATATCGATCCACAGCAATTCCAGTAGGTGTACCATCATAAACGGCTGTGTTCCAAATATCTGATAATGATCTTTCGAGCATGTATTGTCCTGGTGTTCTTGGAACGTCAACGAGCCATTCAATTTGATCTAAGATGATCATTTTGTCTTTTTCTGGGAACGGTGAAGCTCTAAAGGCGTCAATGTTACCTGATAACCATGCATAGGTAGGACCATAAGTAGATTGCAAGTTAAACGCAAATTTACTTTGTGTATCCACAGACATCCACCACTTCAAGAATGCCCATGACTCATCGGGTTGTTCTGTTGAGGATAGGATGACACCTGATGTACCGTTTGCGATGTAATGACGATTAATTTCACCATCGACTTCCACACTTGGGTAAGGGGCAATATCCCATAAACCGGCAAGTTCAGGTGCTGCATTTTTAATTAATAAATAAGTACCAAAATCGGCAATACCTATCGGTAAGGTTGCATATCTAAATGAGTTATAGAAACTTGGAACTTGTTCGGGAAGTGAATAGTTGGTAAATAACTGATTCAAGAAAGTTAATCCTGCAATCGCCTGTGTTGAGTTAATGTTTGATTTAACCCCTGTTTCAGCGTATAAACTTCCGCCATATTGATAAATGAACCCTGAGGTTTGATAGAACCACTTAATGGCAACACCACCCGCAATCGGATGATAAAAATTCATGCCATATTGTTGTAACTCAGGTAGAATATCGATCACTTCAGCCCATGAATCAGGCACCATGAAATCAAGCGCATCAAAAATATCGGTACGATACATAACGACATTGAAATCGAGCGTTTCAGGAAGTGCGTAAGATTTGTCGTTTAAGATGTAGGGGACAAACGCACCTGGTGCAAACTGACTTGCAAACTGCCAATAATCCGAAAATGATGATAAATCATAAGCTGCACCGCGGATGGCTAAATCATAAGGCATATACGACGCTAAACCTAAAGCAACGTCTGGTTGTTGGTTCGCTGCAGATGCCATGACAAGTTTGTTTGGATCTGGCATAACGGAGATTTTCACTTGAATACCTGTATCCGGTGTGAAGGTTTGGTCTGCCATTTTCTGCATCATGTCCACATAGGTGATGGGGCGGTTAACCCACACATCAATCACGTCTGGATCATAAGTCATCTTGTATTTATCAGAAGTGAAAGACGCGACAAAGGCTTTAATGCCTGCCCACGCTTTTTCAAACCAGTTTGCATTCGCACGTGGCAGTTTAACGTCGTTAAAGACCACAAGTTGGTTTAAAAATAACGGTTGTTCTTTCACCATCGTGAGTGAATCCCCAAGGTATTGTGCAATAGAACCTGTACCGCCAGATAAATCTTCTAAGTACAGTGGTACTTTATCAGGATTTTCTTGAATTAAAGATAACTTATATAAAGCTTTTTGAATATAAGATAACGTTGTTGAGTTTGCACGATTTGGCGCGTAAGGTGCTAATTCTGTTAGCGCTGCTTTTAATAGTGTCTCATACGCATCTAAATAATCAGGTGTTTGTGGAATATAATCCGTAAAACGCCATGTGCGATCGCGGTCAACTTCTTTACCTGCAATCTTTCTAATATCTAGCGAAAACTTATTGATGTGATCAATCACAAGTTGAAGGTAGCGAAGCGCTTGTTCAAGCGGTTCGCTTTCTGCACGCATCGTTAAAGTATGCGTTCCTGCAGTTAAATAAAACAGATAAGGCTCACCTTGCTGATTTTGCAAAGTCTCATACGCCCATTTTTGAGAACCTGTGAATTTAAATTCATAAGCGTTTAACGCATCAAAAAGAATCTCATCATTGAGATAAATCGAACGAAATACTGAGTAATCATGTTTCATGTTTTGATAATGGAAAGCTAAATGGTAGTTGCCATTTTCAGGCACGGTAATCTGATAGGTTATCGCTTGTCCTGGTAAGTCCCAAGATGTCCCATCAATCACATTTAACTTCTTATAAATCGCATCAAAAGGCTGAGCCGTTGGATCATTGAGTGACATCGCATGTGCAAACGAAGAATTTTTAGAGGTATAATCAATGGCATTGACAATGATTTGATCTTTGACTTCTGTTGCTGGTTTACCAGCGCGATATGATGCATAAGTAACCAATGCTTTAGGCGCATTCACATGAAGATTGCCCACAGTTACCGGTGTTGATGTCATGTTTGTAATTTCAATTTTATTGACGCCTTCATTCAAACTAAAGCGTAGGGGTTGCACAGAAACATACGTGTTATTGTATAAAGAAACAACACGCCAATTGGTGTCTGTGATTTGATTAGGTAATACTTGGTCGCCATAGCGATCCACCTGAAAATCCTTACTTTCATCCATCCAGGTTAATGGAATGTCAATCGTACGATGGTCATCATAGAGATAGGTATCGTTGATTTTAACAGAAAGTGTTAAGTTATTAAGCGTTGCTGAAGCAACCAGTGTTTCTAACGCAAAATCGTATAACCCTTTTTCATCAAGATCAATTTCGTAGCGTGCTGTATCATTCATTTGTAGTGTCATGCTTAACGTCTGAATGTCATCGTTAAAAAGAGCTTCAGCATTTTCCAATGCCAAAGACGCATCCATTTCCCCAAAAGACCATGAACTTGGTAAGTCATTGAGGTAATCGATATAGGTATAACGTGCAGTCGTTAACGAACTATTTAATTGTTGATACGCAGCTTTAATCTCTGTAGATGTGAGTTCACCTTGCGGTTGATAGTTGTTATAGTTTTTACTGAAAAAAACGATAGCAACAATGATGATGGCGCCTGAGAGTATCAGGCTGATTAAGGTCTTGATGTTCAAAATATCACCTTTCTTTAACTTGAATAAAGCGAAGGCACCAAACAGTTGTCCGGTGCCTTCATTCAATTGAAATCTAAATTGTGAGTTGATTATTGGAAATCTTTGTCTTGTTTACCGTAGAATTGCTTCAAACCATTACGGAGATCAGCTTCAACAGCAACGAAACGTGCATTAATGTCTGTATTCCAACCTGCTAACTTCGCTAATACTGCAGCAGTCCAACCAGCTTCATGTCTGAGTGGTGAAGTTGCTTCAGGATTACCTGTAACGACAGCTGGGTTCCAAACGTTTTGCCATTCATAAAGAATTGCAGTGGTTTCGCCATCCTTATCGTAATACCATGGATATGCTTTGTCAGAAACGTCCCAAACTTGGCCAGATTCCCAAATTTCAAGAACTTTATGCCAACCTGGCATCTTCGTCTTATCCGCAAATCTTGCATGGATAGGTGTTGAATACCAAATAGCCATTTGTTCATCAAATGCTTCACCAGTAACAAGTGGAAGTGAATCGTTCATTGCAGATTTTAACGCATCGCCATCTTTAAATTGTTGCGCAGCTCTTGCTTCCCAAGCACGAGTGTCACCAATCCAGAAACTTGCAAATGTGTAAGCAATCTTTAATTTGAGTTCTTCTGCTTCTGTCATTTCAGGATTTCCATCTTCCATTGCATAGTTATAAACTGCAAGTGGGTCAAGAACAACACCTACTGTATTAGGTTGGTATGGTGTTGATGGTCTTGGATAAATATCCCAATCGTTAGATTTAGCAGCACCCCAGTGACCTTCAGTTGGATTAGCAGCATCGCCCATCATCCAAGGATCTCCGTCTAATGTTAAGATCTTGTTTTCGATGAAGAACTTAAATCCCCACCACCAGTTGTCGTCCATGACTTGTCCTGGAACTTGACCAGCAGCTTGTGCACCCCAAATGGATGAAGATGCCCATTCAGAAATGTATGGAACAAGTGCTTTAACTTCGTTAGAGTTTAAGTTAACATGATCACCAGTACCTGGGTATGTTGATAATTGTTTAGCTAATGTTGTTGTACCTGTGAAGATGAAGCTAAATGGTGTATCCATAGCGCCCCAGAAATTAGTCATATCGGCAGATTGCACAAAATCTGTGTATTCTTCGATTGTCCAATCTGGATCTGGTACATCGATGTTGTTTTGGTCAGCAAGTTCTTTGTTGACGTAAACGCCCCATGGTTGTAGGAACTGTGGTAGACCAGCTTGAACACCATAGTAGTTCATCATTTGCATAATACCTGGGTTAAATGATTTGTACAATGGGTCATTTGCAAATCTTGAAAGGTCCGCAACTAAACCAGCAGTTGTATCACCGATGAGGTCTGTTGATGCCCAAATAGATGGGTAATGACCATAGTTAGTCTTGAAGTTTTCTCTTTCTTGTTCCCAAGAAACGCCACCATCATTTGGACCTGCTTGCTTCGCATACACATTGACTTTAACGTTTGGATAAATCGCGTTAAATGCTTTTGCGACTGCATAAATGGTTGCCTGATTTTGACCAGTCAACTCTTCAGGTGTATAGGTCTTCTTACCGATGTCTTCGTAGAATTGTCCATCACCTGACCAAAGCATAATGCTAATTTCACCAGAAACTGTGGTGTCAAGAGCTTCATACTTGTTACCACAACCAGCAATTGTTAATGCAACTGCGATTGCTAATAAAAGCACTAAATACTTTCTCATTTGTTTCCTCCTATTATATGTATTTGAGATTGGTTTTAACCAACTCAATTATACCATTGCTTGAAAACGATTTCAATAGAAATAATCGATTTACGAAATCGTTTTAGTTGAAGTAAATCCACTTATGAATTAAAACTTGCATTAAAATGTGAAAAGGGTACCACATCTCGTTTTTTTTCTTAAGTTTACTTCACTCATTTTTCGTTAATCACATAACTGACTGAAGATTCTGCTGGGATGGTTAAATTCACAAGCGCACCATCAACTTCTAAAGTATAGGCAAGCGAATTACGTGACTTGTTATGCATGACGACAACCATTTCTCCATCTGGATTTTTGAATGCAGTCGCAAAGATGTTTGTGTTGTTGCTCTCAAGTTTGATTCGTGTTGCACCGCGTTTCACAAATTTCGAAAAATGACCGATCATGTAATACTCTTCATTTCTTGTGTAAGTCCCATCTTCATGAATGGTTATTACACCACGACAGTTCATGCAACCACCATTCGTTGGACCATCTTGATCATCAAGCGCTAAATTCCACATGAGGACACCTTTGGCAAAATAGTTGATCGAACCGATAAACACATTTTCCATATTCCAAGCCATGTTGCTGGCAAAGTTTGTTGCCCATCCACCACCAGAACATTCGGTAAACCAAATGCCTTTATCAGGATATGCATCGACAACTTGTTGTTGTGCACTCACATTTCCACCATAACAATGAAAACCAGAACCTGCAACAGCTTCATAGCCTGTAGGACTTGCTAAGATGCTCATCGGATAATTTGGTCTATCCCAATTATGATCATATGAGATGATCAATGTTTCAAGATTTGCTTGATCGAACGCTTGTTTTAACTTGATGATGAAGGTAAGTTGTTGTTGTGAAGACATGTACATCGTTGGATAATTCGTGGTTTGATGAAGCGGTTCATTTTGTGGTGTGACCGCATAAATGTCTAAACCTTCTTGTTGGTATCCTTGGATGAACTTAACGAAATAGGTTGCGTATGCATCCAAGTATTCGTTTTTGATGGAACCACCATTCATGGTTTTCGTATCTTTCATCCATGCTGGAGCAGACCAAGGAGAACCAAGAAATAAGACATCTTCTTTGATGTTTTTAACCATCTTTAAGATGGGAATGACATGATCAAAGTCTCTTTGAAGACTGAAGTGTTCCATGTTAAGATCTGTTGTTCCCTCTTCGATGTCGTTATACGAATAGTTAGATAAAGCAAAGTCAGATGCACCCATCGGTAATCTCACAAAACCAATGCCAATGCCATCTTCTCCAAAGAGATCATTTAAGATGACATCTCTTTGTTCTTGCGTAAGTTGATTGATCAGATAAGCTGACGATTCTGTCATCGCAGCACCAAAACCATCCATGGTTTGATAGGTGATGCTTGAATCTATGGAAACAACTGTATTTCTTTTGGTGTTTTGTTCACTCGATTCAACAGCCTCTTGTTCTCTTAAGAGTGCACTTTTGTCTCCCTTAGTGACAAAACTTACAATGCGATAATCTTTGATTTCCACAGGCGTCAACTCCTCTTCTTCTATACATGATGTCATCATGAATATGCTTGCAATGATGATCATGAATATCCATAATTTCTTCATTTTTATGTTTCCTTTGTTGTTTGTCTAACGATGAGTTCAACAGGACATCTCGTCATCTCAGGTATCTGTTTATCCGGATTTTCAATCATTTCGATCAATAATCCTGCAGCAGTTTCTCCCAAAAGCTTACGATCTTGTCTGATGGTTGTAAGCGGTGGGGAGAAATGCTTTGCAAAAGCGATGTCATCAAAACCGATCACTTGAATCTCATCTGGAATACGAATCTTTTGATCGTGTAAACATTTTAATGCACCGAGTGCAATATCATCTGAATTGACTAATACGACTTCAGGTCTTTTGGTTTTTAACAGTTCTTCCATCGCTTGATAACCTGAGGTAAAACCAAAGGATTCGGTATAAATCACATGCGATGTGTCAAATCCTAGACCACGTCCGATCACCTCATAATGATGCACGCGTTCGATAAAAGCCTTTGAAGATTTAGGACCTGCAATGAGGGCAATCTCTTTTTTCTTGAGTTGATGTTTAATGTATTCAAGGGCAAGGCTAATACCTTGCTGGTTATCAGAGATCACGGTATGCATTCCTGGTAAGATCATATCGGTTGAAATACAAGGTATGCCTTTACCAACGAGTTCGTATAAACCTTTATCTTGATAGTTTCCAACCACAACATAAATGCCATCTACTCGTTTATTCATGCACCACTCGTAATAAGACATTTGATGCTCACCAAGCTTTGTGACAATAAACGACAGCTCATAACCTTTTTGTTCAGAATAGGTTTTGAAATGCTGCAAAATAGACGAGAAGAACGAGTGTTCAAGTCCAACATTGGACTCTTCTGTGAAAATAACACCTAATGTATAAGACCGTTTCGACTTTAATTTTCTTGCTGATGCTGCAGGCACATAGCCTACAGATGCAATGTATTCTAAAACATGCTTACGTGTTTTTTCGCTGACTGAACCTGTACGATTCAATACTTTTGAAATGGTTGAAGGTGAGAGATTAAGTTCTTTAGCAATCGTATAGATGTTTTTTCTGTCGTTCAAACGCTATTCACTTCTTTCGTATACCTTGACGTATTGAAATGCCATTTCCATGGGGAAGATGGTATCGTCAATGGGACCACCCCAAGTACCACCTAAGGCTAAGTTTAAAATAAGATAGAAAGGTTGATCAAAAGGCCAATCTGCCTTTCCAATGTAGTCTTTCTTGTAGAAACGTACGATTTCTTTTCGATCGATATAGAAGATAAACGATTCTTCTGACCAATCCATCGAAAATTCATGAAACCCTTCTAAAATACCAGGAACATCTAAAGCGAGGGTTGGTTGATTACCAATCAGGTGATGGTTTGTTTTGGAGTGTAAAGAGAAATGAATGTGTTCAGGGTTATGTCCCACGTGTTCCATCAAATCAATCTCGCCACATGTTGGCCATCCCACTTCTTTCATGTTGGTTCCTAAAAACCAAATGGCTGGCCACGTTCCTTTACCAGAGGGAAGTTTTACCATCACTTCAATTCTGCCATATTGGATATGCTTTTTATGAAGTGTGGTCAGTTTCGCAGAGGTGTAATTTCTGTGCTCATAAACTTCTTTGTGTGCAACAATTTTGAGTAAACCGTTGCTCACATAGACATTTTTTGCACGATCTGTATAAAATTGTGCTTCGTTGTTGCCAAATCCATGTCCAGCAACTTCAATATGCCAAAGATCTTCTTTGGGTTTACCTTCGTAATCAAAGGTGTCTTGCCAAACGAGTTTATACATGTTTAGACTCCATAAATGCTTTTTTAAGTAATGCTTTATCTTGTTCAGACAAATAGATACGTGGTGAATTTTCATAAGAAGTCGATTCTTCTTCAATGATCAACACTTTAGCCTCATGATTGAGGGTGTGTGTATGATAGACACCTTGTGGAATACGATAAACCTTCTTGGGCTCCATATTCACGTATTGAAAATGGGTAATTCTACCTTGTTCAACCTCAGCGAAGTAGAGTGTGCACTCACCTTCTAAAAGAACAAATGCTTCATCGGTGGATAGGTGTGCTTCCACATAGTTGATGTTATCGACTTCAAGTTCATCGATGTAGTTCAACATCGCGATACGCCAGTCTTGAAAAGAAAACAACTTTTGGTAACCGATAAGATCAAAACTGTGAATATCAACGTATTTCATCTAACATCACCTCCACATGGCCATCAAGCGATGTTATACCCTGTTCTACCATTTTCTGATTGACTTTTATACTTGAAACCTTGTAAGATCCAACATCTAAACCTTTGGGGTTGTGGTAAGTGATGGATCTGATATGACCGAAGAGATAGGTTTGGATGGATGCTTTTCCGTCGATAAAATCTTTTTGAGTCAGTTTAGGTTCAAGATAAAGTTTTCCTAAACGCATTTGGATACCAAAGACTTCGGTTCTCATGAGTTTGAGTAACCAGGATGCTGAACCCGTCAAAAAGGGATACATCCCAACACCTTGATCATTAAAGTATTCAGGAATGCCTACTAAAACCTTACCTTCTGCTTTCAGTGCTTGTTTGATTAAGGTTAACCACGCTTCTCTTCCTTCATGAATGAAATCATATTGATATAAACCGTAGGCATACATCATGACCATGTGGGAGAAGACTGCACCATTTTCTTTATGTCCATAAGCAAAGCCATAAGCTCTTCCCATGTTCGTTAGAACGTGATGTTGATTGGTGTTTAAATGATACCCACCAACACTTATCTCATAAAGTTTCGATTTGGTAAACGAAACCATCTCTATCGCCTGTTCTTGACTTGGTGTTTTTGAAAGTAACGCCATCGCTTGACCGGTTAAGTTGACATGATCTCCATGATCAGGGTCAAGACCATCGTTATTAAAATAACTTTGATAGCGATGTTGTTTAAACGCATGTTTTCTTAAATGCTCAATGCGACGATCTGCAAGTTTTCTTAAGGAGTTGATCACATCATCTGTTTTCAGCATCACTTTTTTGCCTTCAAAATGTGAAACCACATCAAAATAGTTTGTAAGTGATGCATCTTCTTGAAGTAAATCTTTGAGTTCGTGGAAGATTTCAATGTGCAAAACGTTTAACGCTTCAATCATTGACGCTATTTTTCTTAAATTGTCTGCGTACATGTGCGTAAACGCAATGGTTTCACCTAAATGATGTGCCATATCAAGACCATCATTCCAGTCTGCATCTTCTAGTTTTACGAATCCATTTTTTCCAATGTTGTGGTGACCCACAAGATTTTGTAGAAGTAAATGCTCTAAGATGGTACCTTCATAAACAGTACCGTCTGATGATTGCACGCGGTTCCCTTGATAAGGTCTTGTTTTTTTGGTGTAATGGGTAAATTGGTCTTGAAAGTAACCTTGTTTGCGTAGGAGAAAATCTTTGTCTCCAGTTTCATCAAGATACATTTGAACCGTTAACAGTGGCCATGCACCATGGTCTGACCACACACGCGTGATCATGTTTCGATCCGCTTTAAACTCACCAGGTAGATCACCGATGATGGTCGCGTTTGATCCATCGACACGTACACCTAAAAAGTTGTTATATAATAATTCCTTAACGGAGTCATCGTTCATCATGATCAGTGCGAGTAAGTCTTGCCAAAGGTCTCTCCAGCCTTTACCGCCACGACCATAATCGTGATGAGGAAGATAAGAGTTTCCAAAATAGCGTCTTAACATCGGTTGTATGACAGCCCATGATAAAGTCTCTGAAACAGCTGCATCCGTCATGTGAAAGCTGAGTCCTTGTGTGTAATGATTGAAGAACTTTTGCGTTTCTTCTAATTCTTTATGAAACGCTTCTTTATTCAAATGGCTAAGGCTATGGTTTGCATCTTCATGATTCGTGTGAATCCCTATGGAGAGGTATAGGGTTACACTTTCGCCAGGTTGAAGTGTTTTTTCTTCAAACTGAACAGCACCCATAGCCTCATAGCCATTAATTCTATATCCTTCTTGGACCACATCATTTAACCCGCGAGGGTAAGTGAGTGATCCGCCTTTTATAAATTGGTCAATCGTTGGAATGAAACCATGAATATCCATGGCATCACTTTTCGCAAACACACTATAGACATAGGGATTTTCCTTATGTCCTCTTTCATCAAACGACAGCGTCGGATGATTGATGATCCCGTTTGACAAACATGTGATTCTAGTTAATAGCGACGTCACGTGACGGTGATCTCTTAAATTATCTGCGCTTCTTGCAAATAAAGGGATCGCGGTCGTGACACGAATGTTGATTTTATGGTTTGTTGGGTTTGTAAGTTTCACTTCGTGTAGTTCAACCGTATCGTTTTCTGGTACAAAGGATGTGATATCAAACATGATCTCATCACTCACACGTCTGATGTGTTGATGCAAAAGACCATAGGTAGCTTCGAGTTGGTCATGTTGTTGATAATCTTTTTGACCGTTAGCAAAATAATCCTTATCATTCACCGATACAATGATGTTTCTTGACATCTGAAGTTGATACATACTCAAATCAGATGTTGGTTCTAAAACATAATGGTGATGATCTAGTTTTAAATCACCTCCAAGAAAAGGTGTAATGGATGATTTTAATCCTTTTAAATTGAACAGTGGAAAGTATAAGCCATCATTTTGTTTGATTGCAATATGTTTTGTTAGCATGAATGACACCTCGCGGAAATCGGTTTCCTATAATAAGTCTATAACATCAAAGATAATTTGTAAAGTAAAAAAAGATATTTTTCGAAATCGATTTCGTAAACCGTTTTCAGTTACATAGATTTCCATAAAAAAAGAAGCTACGCTTCTTATAGTGCGTAACTTCCATGAAAAATGAAAGCTTTTTCATACATTGAATCTAACGTAAAATCCCTTGATGTGTATAGGTTAGCTTCGCGGTTCCTAACAAAATGATTTCATCGTCATAAACCACGACAGCACCATCATCTGGAATCGTTAAGATGGGATGTTTATAGGCACGAAAAACTTTTCGCATACCAGACTTTTGTTTTTTTCTACGACGATAATGAACCTCAATGGAAAATCCTTTTAAGAGATTTAGTCCGGTTTGATAAGTAAATTGGGGGTACTCTGCATCAGATGAAATATGATAGTTTTCAAATTGAATCATCGCACCCGCTGATGAACCAATATAAATCTTTCGATGGGCTTCAATCACTTCTTTTAATCCTTTTTCAATGATTCTTTCCATCATCAAATCCGGTGCACCACCTGGAAAATAGAGAATATCTGCATCTTTGATTTTCTTCATGGCATCTTCTTTTTTATCGTGATAATAGTTGACCCACGAAAGTTGTTTTTCTTGGATACCATAAGGTTCAAACGCACTTACTATTTTTTCATAATATTCGCTACCCTTTTCATAAAACGCATGATAATCGCGCTCCGTTTGAAATTGCTCTTTAAAAAACGAGTATAAAAGAATGGCTACTTTATATTCTTTTTTTAGGACATCTTTGAGTTCTTCAACCATCATCTCATGACCTAGAATTCCTCTGCTCATCAATACATTCATCATCTTCTTTTTTCTCCTTTAAATATGATTTTAGTCCATCTTTCGTTGATATGTGCCTTCTAAGGTGACTTTGGGACTAGATATGTGTACATGCTCTTCCATCAACAAGGTTAAAGATAACCCGTCTGTTTCATACGTTCCCCTCAAAATGATTTCACCGTTTTCAACTATTTCATACTGCTGATTTTCTTTTAGGATCAAAATTACGCTTCTAACCTTGTCATCCATGACGATTTTTCCGATCCATTGGTAAAGTTTGCCATTATCAAACAAACATTCAAAATACCAGCTCGATGTGTCACTATAAAAATGAGTTCCGTAATAATATCTCGCATCGATGATGTCATCTTCCTTATTCAAATCACGACGTGACATATGTAAAGTTGTGTCATCATAGAAAGTGTCCTGTGTATTATTTTCCTCTGATAAAAGCGTCATGGTTAAACCATCAAGACTTCCCGTTTCGATTTTAAAAATCATCATAGGGTTTTCAAAATCAACTGCGTCATCTTTGATTTCATAAATCATCAATCGAATGATATGAGGATACAATTCAACAAAAACATCCACTTCTTCGTCTAAAATAAGCATCGTTCCCATACCATCGTGTTGTTGTATCCCTTGAATGCTAAAGAATAGAAGATTGTCTTCTGATTGCCAATAGGTAAATGGTTGGGGCAGTTTTCGATACATGATGCCTACACATGAGGTGAGCAGGGTTATCATGGATATAAGTATGAGGATATGCATGATTTTCTTCATTATTCATCTACTCCTTAGAATAAACTTTAATAACCATAAAGATAAGCTTCATCTCGTTTTTTAGTAATAGCCTTTGGTATCGTTTAATAAAGACATTTTCATCGGAAATGTATAGAGACAAAGTTTCTTTTCACTTCTTAAATAGATGTATACCAAACCCGGAAACAACATGCTCAGTTGACATAACCGAATTGCTTGTAAATAAAACCTTATGTGTATCAAAGAAACATCAAAATCGACTAATATTTGTTTACCTTTACATGGTTGAAAATAGATAATAATACTAAAGTAACATACTTTTCATGATTAATGCTAACATTAATTGCATATTTTAGAAAAAATCGGACGCTAGTTTGCATACTGTTCATAAAAATATTAGTCCTATTATCTCTGTTTCCATTTGAGCATATTTACAGGATCAATGATTTCTAAATAAATACTAGGCAGCATGATCACCTCTTTGTATTTTATTTTAACCAAGTGAAGTTTTGATTTCCCTATTTTAATTTTTGTTCTAATTTCTAATCTTCCTGGATAAGTTGAGCTTCCATGCGCTATTCCACTTAAAAAGTAATTCAATGGTGTCGGTCTTACATATTCAATACTCTCGATATTATTTATTCCAATTGCTAAATTCGCAGTTTTCTTGTGTAATGTAATTACATCCTTTTCAAACTCAACATCTTTAAATTTCATTGAGGTTTTCTCCTATTTGATTTGATTGTCAACTATACTATTTAAGTTCCATATAATTACTTTGATAGACTGCATCGCCTTTATTTAATTTGATTTATAATACTTTTCCATTATTCTTTTGGTTTCAGCACAGATTGTAACTCATAAAGATTATTAGTATTACCTAATATCAATGCAATTCGTTTGTCTTTATAGTAGAGTATTGTATCATTTGGATTTCCAAAAAACTGCTTTATTTTGTACCTAACATCATTAAGATTATATGATCTTTTAAAACCAAATATTGATCTCTTAATCAATTCGCCATTTTTAAATGAAATTTTCCAGTTAGACATAAACAAGAATAGATACATTGTAATTAAATGAAATGAAAAGGAAATATAAAAATTGAAAGTCGTACCATCTTCTAAAAAAATAGAAATATTAGGTATTGAAATGATTATTAATGATGCAAATGGTAAAAACCATAACCCCGAAATTGGCTTTAGCACATTTGTTATTTTTTTAGATATTCTTATTTTATTGTCCTTTTGATATTCTCTAATAGCTTTATCTAGTAATCTATAATTATCCTGTAAAAATGATATTCCAACTAAATATTTATTATCATCATAGAATCTGAATCCCGAATTAGACTTTCTAATTTCAATATTATCGTAAGAAATTGTCTTTTTCTTGAACATAGTTCTAAAAATAAAATAAGAGTCAAAAACTTCAATTCTCCATATTAAAAGATAATAACAAAGAATCATGTCAAAGACCCAAATACCAATTGAGAATATGATTAGACCAATTCGATCTTCATTGCTAGTAAAAACGTTACCTGGAGCGAAAAAAGAAAATACCAAAAGTGCAATCATTACAAAAGATAACAAGAAAAGAATATTACTCCATTGTTTTGGTTGTAGTATAACGTTTGAGTTATCTTCTTTTGATTTTCTTTTCAGGAATATACTCGATATCAAACCACTTAGCCATCTCATATTTTGTTTCTCCTAAAATCTGTAAATAATTACTTCAATTTTGTTTGTAATATGACTTAACAATCTTAAAAACCATATTCTCAATGTTGATTGTACTGTCAATAATCACTTTGCTGTTGCTTAGATAGCTAACTTTTAGATTATCAACTTGGTTTAACTTATTATTTATTTCGTGATATCCTTTGTACCTATTTTCAGGGTAAAGACTTAAATCTTGCTTCATGAATGGATAAATAAGTTGGTATTTCTTATCATCTATTCTATAGAGTATTCTCACACCTAAATATGATGAACCATACTTACTAAATAAACCTCCATCAAAATAAGCTTAAGACTTATCTTGTATGGTTCTAGTGCAAGATCAACTACTTGGTCATCATCATTAATTTTGTGTAAAAACGAATAATAAAGTCGCTTCCATACACCAACTAAAAGTATCAAACTAAAGAAACTTATTAGTATAAGAATATGCATAGAATACTCTGGGTTTCCAAAAATTAAGAATATAGCTAAAAGAACTATCATTATAATAATAGCAAAGATTGCGATACTATTTACTTTCAAATTTGCTGTCTTAAATACTCTTTTTTTGTAATCATCAATTTTCATTATATATATATCCTCTTAAATTTTCAGAACTTTATTAAATCCTACTCTTCAACAATAACTCTCCACTTTTTGTTATTTTGCAATACTTCAATGATTAAACTTTCAAATTCATTGCTTTTGAACTTTTCTGGAAAATAGTTAAAAGAGAATCTTAACTTGTGTCTATCTTTATCATATATGACCAAATCTGGTGTTAAACCAAAATGTTCATTTAACTGAAATCTCGATGTATTATTGTGGTTATCAAATTCGTATGACTTATTGCATAGTTCACAGTGTGCTACTATTTGAATTTTTTTATTCATTTTGAGAATGTCTGGTGAAAGGATGCCTCTAGTCCTCTTACCAAAGTAATAAATTTTAAAATAATCATTCCCGCAAGTACATCTCAAAGTACCTCTAATTGCGTCCTTTTCTCTTTCATCAACATCCACAAGATGATCAAATAAAGTTATTTTATCCATGAGAACCCCCTAATAGTAAAATTGAATTATACATGCTGTTAGATTTATTGCATTTAATCAATACTCTTGAGATGCTAGCTGATTCATTTCAAAGTGGTAATTAATAATATCTATAACTTTTAAAAAATCCTTCTTAAAATACAAACTAGAGATTATCACATGACCGTAGTTAAGTTTCTTAAATGAAAAACGTGATTTCTTTATGAGATAATTATCAGGATTGATCAAATATATATGTATAAGATATGTCTTATCCATATAAGGTTGAACTGAGATTCTTTCTATGTCAATCCATTTAATCATTCCTACTGAACGATAACGCACTTGTTCGTGAATGCCATTTTCATTGACAATTAAAACAGGTTCATGATTAAAGATACTTCTAAAATAAAAAATAAAAGCAAACAGTAGTATCGGCATTATGATGTATGCAATAACCACCAAAAAGAATGGAATCTCTGAGGTTAACCATGCAGGTTTACAATAATACAAGTATAAAAAGAATCCAAATAATGAAATTGAAAAAAGCAAAAGTAAAGTTGCCTTTATACTAACAGATTTTTCTCGATGAATTATGATTGATTTTTCCATATAGTCTCCATAAATATTTAAAATTGTCTTCTACTTTGGCCAGCAAAATGGCATGTAAAAAGCAGAATTTCAAGTCTTAGGTGATATTGTAGGTATTTGACTAATCCTCTTAAAAATGTTTTAGATACAAACATGATTAGTCTTTTAAACAACCTATAGGTATAATTTTTATACCAT
>DIER01000003.1 GCA_002418725.1 Acholeplasmataceae bacterium UBA5769 | reverse complement strand
AGGAGAACTGACATCTCTTTGGTTTTATATATGGATAGAATACCTAAAATCGTGCCAAACAGTGCAAAAAGCCATGAAATAATGACAATGATATTCAACAAAATCCATGTGAAACCCTCTGCGCTACCTTTAAGTAAAAACTCATCAAGCGTATAAAAAAGCATCAGGAAAAGTAGACTAATTAAAATCGCATACGATGCTTGTCTTGCACGAGGTGCTTTAGGTAAAAGCATAAGTTTCATAGGATTCTCCTTGATTTAACTTAAACTAATTATACGTCGAAATCGATAAAAAAGAAAGAAAACCACGACAAATCGATGTCGTGGTTTAAGTTTTAACACTGATGAATGTGGATAACACCAGGGAAATCATGAAGTTTAGTCACGAGCGCTTGATCTGGTTTTTGCTCAACTTCGATGATGATTGTTTGATATTTTTGGTTGGATTTCATCACAGATTGATGAACTTTATATCCTGCAAAAGCCTTCATGACATCTGTTGTATCCGTGATGGAGCTACAAAGCAACGTGAAGCGATGAGATCTCTTTTTACCTAGAGTGGCATCAGGAAAATTCACAGAATGTGTGATATTGCCATGTTCAATGTAGTCAACCATTTGGTCAATGGCCATCACTGCACAGTTGTCTTCAGCTTCTTCTGTGGATGCTCCCAAATGAGGTATCGCAAGCACCCCTTGCATATTTGCAGTGGCAACATTTGGAAAATCCGTGACATAAGCACGCACTTTTTTCGCATCTAAAGCTTCTCTTAGCGCTTCATCATCCACAAGCGCATCTCTTGCAAAATTTAAAATGATGACGCCATCCTTCATTTTTTTAAACGCTTCTTCATCAAGTAAATGTTTGGTATCTGAAGAAAGCGGGACATTTAGACTGATAAAATCGCTTGCATCTAGAAGTTCTTCTTTCGTTTTCACTAAACGCATATTTTCAGGTAGTTCAAGACGGTCAATAGTCGATAAGTTGCGCTTCGTTCCAATCACTTTCATGCCTAGAGCGACACATGATTTGGCGAGTTCCATACCAATCGCACCTAAACCAATAATGCCGATGGTTTTCCCTTTGATTTCTGTACCGCCAAATTTTGCTTTTGCTTTTTCAACGGTTTTTGCTATGTCTGCATCTTCACGGTTTGCTTTCACCCAATTCATGCCCCCGTGAATGTCTCTTGAAGCTAAAAGCATCCCAGCAAGTGTTAATTCCTTGACTGCATTCGCATTTGCACCAGGTGTGTTAAACACGACAACACCTTTTTGTGCATAGACATCTAATGGGATGTTATTCACACCCGCACCAGCACGTGCGACAGCCTTGACACTTTGAGGTAGTTCTAGTTCATGCATCACTGCACTTCTCACTAATATTGCTGTTGCACCATCGATTTCATCTGTGAGTTCATAAGTTTGAGGAAGTTCTTGTAACCCTATTTTCGAAATGGGATTGAGACAATGTACACGATACATAACGTCACCCATTTTCTCTTTCAAATTCACGCATGAAATCCACTAAAGCTTGAACACCTTCAATGGGCATTGCATTATATATGGATGCTCTCATCCCACCTACAGTACGATAACCTTTGAGATTGTCAAAACCTTTCGCTTTAGCTTGTTTAATGAATGCTTCATCTAATTCAGGAGAGATTGATTTGAAGGTAACATTCATCAGTGATCGAGATTTTTTCTCAACAGTTCCATAAAACATCTTGCTTGAATCTAGGTAATCATATAAGATGTTCGCTTTGCGCAAGTTAATTTGATACATCGCATCAAGCCCACCTTTTTTCTTTAACCATTTAAAGACTTTACCACAGAGATAAATGCCATAGGTTGGTGGTGTGTTATACATCGAACCATTTTCAGCATGGATATCATAACGTAACATAATGGGTGTTTTAGGGTCGATATCTTTTCGAATAAGGTCTTCACGAATGATGACGATGACAGTTCCTGCAGGACCTACGTTTTTTTGTGCCCCTGCAAAAATGACACCATATTGAGTCACATCAATCGGCTCAGATAAGAAACACGAAGAAGCGTCAGAAACTAAAACTTTTCCTTTCGTATTGGGAAGTTCTTTATATTTTGTCCCATAGATTGTGTTATTATCACACATAAAAACATAATCTGCATCTTCTGAAATTGGTAAATCAGAGACATCAGGAATGTAGGAAAACATTTTATCTTCTGAACTGGCAACGATATTCACTTGGCCGAACTTTTGTGCTTCTTCAGAAGCTTTCTTTGCCCATTGCCCCGTCACGATATAATCTGCTTTACCGTGCTTCATCAAATTGATGGGAACCATCGAAAATTGTAAGGTTGCGCCCCCTTGCAAAAACAACACTTTATAATTTTCTGGAATGTTTAAAAGCTCACGTAAATCTTTTTCTGCTTCGTCAATGATCGATTGATAAATCTTTGAGCGGTGACTCATTTCCATCACAGACATACCACTTTGCTCATAGTCCAGCATTTCATTGGCAGCTTCTTGTAAAACCTCTACCGGTAAAATGGCAGGCCCCGCTGAAAAATTGTAAATTCGTTTCATAATCTCTCTCCTTCGTTTTTTTATCGTATTCTTCTTGATTCTAAGTAATAACGTTTAGCTGTCGCACACCCCATTGAAAAAGACTTACGGGGTAAAACTTTCCCTGTTTGAATAAAGGGAAATAAATCTTTTTTAGCAAGCGTTGGCATCGCAATGCCCACAGCATTTGGGTGATGTTTACACACCCTTAGGAGTTCATCTTCTCCATGAATATAATCGATGGATGCTTCCTTATGATGCAAGAGATAATTGTCAATGAATGTTTGAATTTGTTCATAAGCTTCAGCTGTACTTTTGGGAATAAAAAATTCTTCCTTACCAACTTCTTTGGTATAAACCCAAGTTGCTACATCCTTATCTACAGCATGGAATAAATCAATCAAAAAATCAGGTCCAACATTGAATAAGACACGATGAATGCCTTCAAAATCAAGCCCTTCATCATAAATATTAACGATTTCAACCATCGCGAATCGTGCAGGATGATCGACTTGTTTTTCAACAGGTAGTGTTTTCTTAACGTTCTCCCAGTGTGCTTTTGCTGTTGCTAAGCTATGATTGCCGTCCCCTACGACAAACAAAACGGGATCGTTTTCGTCTTCAATTAATGTATAGAATTCTTGGATAATTGGATCTGTATCAAAAATTTGATAACCTCTGATGTGTCCCCCCATCATGTTTAAAACAAAATCATAACGCTTTTTAAGTGTTGCTTTTTTCTCATATAGACGCTCTATGATGCGATTCTTTCGATCATTAACCAAAAGCATGATATGGGATAATTCGAGTGGTGCATGTTCTCTAATTTTGACGCGTGGTGGAATTCTTTCAACAATGGTTTTTTCAGTAGTTCGAATCATAGGTTTAGATCCTTCAGCATAGTCATATGCTTCCAAATCAATAGCAACCATGAGCCCTAAACGTCTTACATTTAGGTTTGTAATACGTTCAATCAGCATAAAGGATGAACCAATTGATTGCAGTGTGCCATCCTTTAAGTATTCTTGCATGTTTTTATGAATTTGGCTGATGGTATCTGGCATCATTTTTTCTAAATACACCTCAGGTAACATCATGTGGTATGTCGATGGTGCATCGTCAATATAGGATAGGAGTTCTTGCCAGTATCCCGGGGAACTGGTGAACTGATCACAGGCTACCACAGCCCATTTTGATAAATCAATTCCTTTGTGAGGCAATAAGAAATCTGGTGCAACAATCGGTTGATTCTTAACCTTAAGCGTCATAAAAAATCTCCTTGTCTTCAATTAGAGTGTCATCTTTTCTTTCGATTCATTTGGAAACGATTTTGATTTATCGTCATGCCAATCCTCGTTTGCGTGGAGCTAACAGAAAGTCATCTCATACGCATCGTGTTTTCCATAATCATTGTAGCATGTAAGCGCTTTTATTTCAATGAAATAATCGAAAAAGCATAAGGAAAGAAAAATGTTGTTTGTTTGCATGAAAATTGTTGCATATTTTCATAAAAAGAAAAGCAAGCCTAAGCTTGCTGGTGGTTTATCATTGTGCTACACTATCTGATAACGGTTCGTTGGTTTTAGATTTTTTCTCCATCACACCTACCATCCATAAGATGAACACTGCGATGATGAATAGAGCACCATTAAAATCAAAGAGTAAACGTGGCGAACGGTCATATAAGAAACCACCAAGAACGGGACCTAAAACCATGCCCAGTGACACAAAGGATTGTCTGATCCCCATGATACTACCATATTGTCCAGGTTTTGCTTCTTTCGCAATATAACTTTGTTCAAGGGGTACATAAAGTGTTTTGAAAATCACGTAAACCAAGTAAACCGTATACATCATTGTCATGAAATACGATGATCTGAAAACGTAATAAACAATGATGGCACTGATGATTTGCATCCACTGAATAAACACGAGTTGCTTTTTAAACCTAGAAGCAAGTCTCACTAAAAAGATACTGGCAAGAAGTGAGACGATTCCTGTAATCATCACATACGTTCCAAGGTCTTGCTCGGTGTATCCTAAATCAATAAAATAGACATCGATGTATTTGGATAGATTGGTACTACCCATGTTAATTAACGTGACAGAAACTAAGAAAAGTAAGACACGAATGTCGATTTTGGCAATCGATTTTAATCCTTGTATCATCGATATTTTCTTTTGCTCATACTTCTTCTCTTCGTTATCACGAAGTGTGGCAACAATCAACAATGTATACATGGCATTTGCGATTGCTTGAATAAGGAATATCCGTGATAAATCCCCTGTTCCTAAAAGAGATTTCATAAACATATTCGTCGCTAAGAATCCACCTAAATAATAGCCTAGTGAAGCGCCTAATGTGGAAGAAGCTGCCATAAAGGCTAATACCTTTGCCCGTTCTCCAACAGGCGTCTGCTCAACAATCATCGCAGTAAAGATAGTGATGGCACTGACGACACCAAATCCAGCAAATAATCTGAAAACAACCATCCCAACCGAATGTTCAATATAACCAAAACCAAGTTGACCTATCGTATAAAAGGTAAGTCCAAAAGCAATCCAGAAAGTTCTTTTTCCTCTATCCGATAGACTGCCCCATAAGGGAGCTCCAATCATCAAACCAAAAGACATTGCAGCAAAAAAAAGACCAAACATATAATTTGGAATACCAAGTTCGTTAACGAGTTTTGGTGTCACAGGGTGTCCAAGATTGTGGATAATCCCCTGAAAAAAGAGATACATAATGATGAGTAGACTTTTTTTGTTCATAAATCCTCCAGCACTACTTCCATTATACTTGAAAGATGAAAAGTATGCTTTTCAAGTTACTTAAAAATGTAAATCATTTGCTTTTTTGACCTATTCAAAAGACAATAAAGATGAAAGGGGTGTGTTGACATGAAAAAGGCAGAATACGATGTTCTTGGTATGCATTGTGTAAGTTGTTCAACAGCCATATCAAAACTTTTATCAAAGACAAAAGGGGTTTCTGATGTTGAAGTCATTCTTGCTGAAAGTAAGGTCTTGGTTTCCTATGATGAAACACTGGTAAACGATCAAAAAATCGTTGAACAAGTTGGTAGATTAGGCTACAAAGCTGTAGAGCATAAAGAGTAAGGGCATTGCCCTTTTCTTTTTATAACTGTGCTAAACTATACATGGTGATGTTATGAGACTTTTTGTGGGGATACCCTTAAATGAAACTTTAAAATCAAACATTCGAGATGCCCAAGAGCATATGAGACCTTATATCCTTAAGGGGAATTTTACTGACCTAAACAACCTTCATTTAACTTTGTTATTTTTAGGTGAACTCAATCAAGAACAGTTACATCAACTTGATGATGCTTTCAAACAAGGACTTCGAGGTGAAAAAGCATTTCACATTCAAACCGGTCCTCTTGATGCATTTTTAAGCGGACATGAGCGCGTGGTGTGGCAAAGCATTCAAAAAGGGATGAACGAACTCAAGACTTTATCCTCTAAGATCAGAGATCTCGTCACTTCTTTAGGTATACCTTTTGATGAAAAACCCTTTAAAGCGCATATCACAATAGCTAGACACATACGATTTATTGAACCATTTCAGCTCCATCAAATTGATATTAAAAAAGCGGACAATCAAGTTACACAAATCCACCTCTATTTGTCATCTAGAGTACAAGGAAGATTAACCTACACGCCACTCTACACTTACCCTCTAGGGTAGGTGTTTTTTAAATAAAAATAGGATGTTTTCATCCTATTCTGGTAACTGTTCGCTCAAACTTTCAATATCGGTATCTTCATCATAGTTTATGTTATCAAACTTAAATCCATGAATTTGATGGAATTCTTTAATAAAGACTTTGGTCCCTTCCAATGCGAAGAGCGCTTCATCTGATAACGTCTCCATCATGTGAATGGTTTCCTTTTGAATAGCCTCTTCCATTTCGAGATGATCTAATCTGATACGCCCTAAATCATCGGTGATCCGTTTGTTTCCGTAAACCATGTCTTTAAAGAGACGAAATTTATGTTCTAAGATGGTTTCATGATGATGATGTCTCATCATAACATCGAACAAACAAGAAACATAAACAGGCATTTGCGGAATAAAGACAGAAGCTTTTGTAACAACCGCTTTTGAAGAGGAAATCAGTGCTTCACCTTGGTATTTATCTTTAAGAAGTTGATTCATTCGTCTTGCACACGTTTCTAAATCTTCTTTTGCCTTACCTAGTGTACCACCACGATAGATTTTATCGGTGGTTGGTCCTCCAATATAGGTGTAGGAAATGGTTTTAAATCCTTGATTTAGAACATCAGCATCCGCGAGTGTTTGAACCCAGTCTTCCCACGCTGATCCACCCATAACGTAGACCGTATCGTTTATTTCTTCTTCAGTCGCAGTTCCAATAATGAGATCTTTGACGGTTAAATCTGCCAAGTCGATGGTTTTACCAACCGCATCAGATCCAATCGCTTTAATACTGGATTTGACTAAAGTTCCTGTTGATTCATTAAACCGTGCACCAGCAGCCAGTGAATAAATCACCAAATCAAGTTTACCAAAAGTTTCTTTGATGTAGTTGACCACATCTTTTTTCATTTGTGAGCTAAATGCGTCACCTACAAAATCTTTATGGATATGGTTTGTTTCTTTTGCGTATTGTTGAAAATAAATGTTATTCCACCAACCAGCTGTACCTGTGCGTTTACCTTTGGGTGCTGTCTCAAAGGAAATGTTGATTGTATCACTTTGTGCACCATATGCGAGTGCGATTCTAGAGGATAATCCATAACCGGATGACCCTCCAATAATCAACACTTTTTTAGGTCCTTCAAACGGTGGTAAGGCTTTTGCTTCTTGAATTTGTTCATAAACAGCTTGTTCACATCCTTTGGGATGCGCATTGAGAAATATGTTTGATCGAATCGATGGTTCAATAATCATGTTAATTTACCTCTTTGTTTAATAATGTCTGATAAAATGATGCTTCTTTCATGATATCATATTTGATTAGATATTCAAAGTAATTTTATGTAAAAGAAAAGGGGCAAGCCCCTTGTCTCATTGCTATACATTTTGTTTTTTCTTAAGATCGTGTTTTTTATTTCTAAATCGGATAAAAAGATAGAGTGGAACTCCAATAGCACTCACAAAAATACCAAATGGTAAAATCGTTGCAAGTAACATGATAAAACCATCAAGAAAGTTGATTGTTCCTGTAAAACCTGTATCCAATGCACGCCCTAATCGATTAAAGAAGGGTGATTTTGTCACAACACTCGAACCATAAACCGTTAGATTGACCTGACTATAATCCACTAAACTATCATAAACCAAAAGCTCACCATTTAGTTTTTGTTTTTCAACTTCTAGATGTGCGATTTGGCTATTGATGATAATCATATCGGAGAGTTTAGCTGATGCGTATAAATCAATCAGTCTTGCAAGTTCTGCATCAATGGCTAGCATGCGGTTTGTTTTATCCTGATATTGAAGCGATATATCTGTACCACTTTTTTGAAAACGTTGAATGACATAAGTCTGTTTTATATCTTCGATGAATTGATCGAGTCGATCTGTTCGAATGCGCAGTGTGTAGGAAGCATTTTGTCCACCGATGGACTGATAATCTATCCATTCATCATCCGTTAATAATGTTTTAAGGTGATCATCTACCTCATTCACATGGCTCACTTGAATACTTAACTGAACCTCATAAATGATTTTACGTGTCGGGATATTTTGTGTCATACTGACGATGTCTTTATTGTCTTCTTCATAGGGCGCCTTATCATCTTGACTTGATGAACACCCCACCAAAAGAAACACTAAGGAAACTGCAAGAACCCATAACCATTTTCTCATTTTTTTTACCTCTCATCTGTTTTATAACTTTAGTATAACGATGAGTTATGTCAAAAAAATGACCTTTTTGTGACAAGTTTGTGACAAAAAAAAGAATAGATGACCTATCCTTTTAAAAAAATCTGGTATGTGTGATGAACCGTCTCTGCAAGTTCAATCAGTGTGTGCTCTTCATTATGAATTAATAGATCAATACGTTTAAAGGCTTGCTTTTGAAAAACCTCTGCATCATGATGTAGTCTCTTTTCAATGAGATCTAAAGCATCTCCTCTTAAAAGCATGCGCTTTTTCCGCAATTTCTCACTCGTTTCAACGAAAACAACGAAAACGTGATCTTGTGCTTTATCAACAAGCGTGTTCGCCCCATGCGGATCCACGATGATCACACCTTTATCATTGACGTCATGTTTTTGAATGCCATAAAAGTAGCCATTGTATGTCGTCACTTCATAAAATGCGTCTTTATCCATTAAATCGTGAAACGCTTCTTTGGTTAAAAAATGATAGTCGATACCATCAACTTCATTTATACGTGGTTCTCTTGTTGTGGTGGTTATACATTTGGTATAACCAAAGCTTTGATAAAGTTGTTTAGCAAGTTCTGTTTTACCACTCGCACTTGCACCGACTAAAACAATCATGATTACACATCCTTCTTGAGCATTATAACATAAAATTTAGGTGAGATGCGACAACATTTGATACAATAAATGTAGATGCTTCACCGAAGGGAGATTACTATGTACCTCTATACATCTGAAGATAAACATTTCAAACTTCGATCCACGACTATTGATGATGTTGAATTGATTTTATCGTTTATCCGAAAATTAGCTATTTATGAGAAACTTGAACCGATGATGACTGCAACACCTATGTCCATTAGACGCTCTCTTTTTGAACTTAAACAAGCTGAAGTCATCCTCGCAGAGGTGGACCAAAAACCGATAGGTTTCGCTTTGTTTTTTCACAACTATTCAACTTTTTTAGGAAAAGCAAACCTTTTTTTGGAAGATCTATACATTGATGAAGCGTATCGTCATAAAGGATATGGAAAGCAAATATTCGCTTACTTAGCACGTTTGGCACTTGAAAGATCGTGTGAAAGATTTGATTGGATGTGTTTAAACTGGAATGAACCCTCTATCCGTTTTTACCAGTCCTTAGGTGCGAAACCCATGGACGATTGGTTAACCTTTCGTTTGGATGCTGATGCACTGAAAGCCTTGGCTTATAAAAAATAAAAAAAGACCGAAGTCTTTTTTATGAACTCTTGACAATCTTATTACGAATCACTTTTTTGCCAGCTAACTTTGCTTTCTTTAGCTGGTTTTTCTTTAAGTGCTTACCTTTGTAATTGCGACCCATTACTTGCATTTGATTCATCTCCTTTTGCCCAGTCAACATTATAGCATAAGGCTTGAAAAAAGAGATAAAATTGCATGTCGATTTTTGTATAATTTTTTACTGTTTATCTTCACAGACCAAACAGTTTCTACCCCGGTTTTTTGCTTGATACATCAGGTCATCAACACGTTTGACAAGATGATCGATGCTCTCGCCTATATGATAATAAGCAACACCCATACTTACCGTGATATTTTGGACTTCTGGCATCGGTATGTTGGCGATTTCGAGATGGATATCTTGTGCGATGAGACACGCTTCATCCAAGGTTGTATGATTTAGGATAAGGAAAAATTCTTCTCCACCATAACGATAGACATGGTCTTGTTCTTTTTTCGTTTGAAGTAAAAATTGAGCTAAACGTCTGAGCACTTCATCTCCTACCAAATGCCCATGATCATCATTGATCTTTTTAAAATAATCCACATCAAACATAAGCAGTGAAAATTGTGGTTTTTTTTCTTGGAGTAGTTTTTCTATATCTTCAAAAAAAGCTCTTCGATTAAATAAATTCGTTAGTGAATCTCTTTCCGATAAAAATCTTAGCCGATCTTCAATGCGTTTCGTTTCAGTGATATCAAAGACGATACCTTGAAGCATTATTGGCATACCTTTTTCATCACGTTTCATGACAACACCACGGTCATAATACCATAAATAATGCCCATCCTTGTGTTGAATACGGTACTCGACTTCATAGGCTTCTGTGATACCTTTTAAGTGGTCTCTCATGTTGTTCATCACTGCATCATAATCATCAGGATGGAGTTTGCTTGTGAAAAACTCAAAGCCAACAGGACCGATTTCTTTTGTATCATAGCCTAATAAAGAAACTTTTTTATCGTTAAAGGTCACCTTATTGGTATCGTAAAACCAGTACCACTGACCTAAATTCCCTGCCCATGGAAAATTGACAAACATTTCTTGATCGTTTTCTTTGAAAAGGTGTTCAAGTTTTGACTCCAAAAACTTAATACGTTCTATTAATTCACTTTTTTCAAACATTTCATAGTTTTTAGCCATACATGTTACCTTCTCTCTTATTTTAGTATCGGTTAATCATATATACTGATTATATTCTACCATGATTAAATATCACATCATATAAAAGCCAATGTTCTTAGTTGTCTTGAACTTAAAGTGATCGTAGAAAGCATCCATGAATCCTATGTATGAAATAAGGCAGATATAATTTGATGTTGATCTTTTATGACATCTTTGACTTCCATATATTGTTGTTTATGGACAAGACAGGTTTGATATAGTTTTTCGCTTTCATGAATCATATACGTGGTCAAATGATAAAGTTCATGATCATTCATCGACATATACCATGGGTTCTCCATGGTTTCTGCGTGTTCTCTTAACTCTTGAGCTTTCGTCGTTGCATCCATTTCCTTGTAACCGAGAAAGACTGATCTTATCTTGTTGGGATATTGATCCATCATCTTTCTAGCTAAGGCAGGTTGGATGTGGACACCCTCAATCAAGATGTCTTTTTTTGAATCAATCAATGCTTGAATTAAACCTTCGATGTATGGCTCTAGCATGTGACTTACGGAGATATCACTTTTATGGATATCAATGTTTAAGTCTTTATTGCCGTGATAAAGCATCATCATGATCCAGTCTGTAGAAATCATGCGAAGTTTTTTTTGTTCTAAAATGGCTAATGCTATCTTAGACTTACCTGATTTTGCAATTCCTGCTAGTATATAGATCACGACTCACCACGTCCTTGTTTAATATCTTGTCAATTTAATCCTATTATACATGCTTCAAGTAGTGTTTATCATCATTGGTCATAAAAAACATGACATATCCCATGAACAACGAGATAAGCATATACACATAGCATAGACACTATAATCTATTACCTTGATATTCAAAGTATTTTATGGTAATGTCTTCTTAAAGGAGATGAAAATGTGGGTGGTTTGATTGGTCAAATCTTAACAATTGGTGTATCGATTGTCATAGCAACGGGTTTGAGTTATCTGATAAGTATGTTTTTAGTTAAGATCAACAAAAAACTTATCTTCGCTTTACCTATTTTGTTCGCTATTGTTGCTGCACTTTTCTGGGTATTAGGATTAATTGATGACTCTTGGGGAGCTTTGGGATACTTACTATTTGGTTCATTCGCTTTCATTGCAGCAGTAGGTTCTCTCATCTCATCTTTGTTATTGTGGCGAAAAATGAAACATAAAGCCGATGAAAATGAATAATTATGAAAAGCCTGAGGGCTTTTTTTTATCAAAATAGAATTTGAACGAAGTCAAATCCTTTGGTGTATAGCGTTTATGTTATGAAGATCACTTCATGGTTTTTACTCAAAATCTCGAGCGATTAACGCTTCATACGTTTCTCTTTGTTGAATGACTCTTTCCACCCCTTGATGAACCATCAAAACTGTTGGTCTTAATGTTTTATTAAAGTTATGAATCAATGAATGTTCGTATGCTCCAGCTTGTAAAAAGGCGAGTGTATCACCTCGCTTAAGCTTAGGCAACTTCGCGTGTTCAACCATCAAATCTGTAGACTCACATGCTTGACCAACAACCGTATATGTTTCAAGTGTATGAGATGTTTTATTGACACATATGACATCATATTGTGCTTGATAAAGTGCGACGCGTAAGTTTTCTGTCATACCACCATCAATGGCTACAAATGATGATGGTGTGCCAGGTTTGATAGCACCTACCGTATATAGGATAAGTGCTGTCCCACCGACAATGAACCTACCTGGTTCTATGCTGATCTTAGGCATAGGGAATTTAAATATTTTAGCTAAATCATCTATTCTTTTAATAATGGGTTCAATAAATAACTGAAGTGGCATGGGTTGATCTTGTTCTTTATACTTAATTCCAAAACCACCGCCTATATTGATCTCTTTAATGACGATTTGGTAGTTTTCTCGAAGCTGTTGCATATATTTGAAGACTTGCTCAACAGCTTGAAGATGAAAGGTATTCGTGAAAAGTTGCGAACCTACATGAAAATGAAGACCTTGAAAAGAAAGGTATTCAGCTTCTTTTATGATAGATGCAACTTGCTCAAGGTGTAGATCCATATCAATACCAAACTTTGATCCATGATGACCTGTCGTGATGTTTTTATGTGTGTTGATGTCATCAATCTTGGGAATGATGCGAATGAGAATCTCTATATGTGTGTTGATTTGATCCGTCAACTCCTTCATGTGCATGAGTTCATCGACACTATCAACAACAAATTTTCGAACACCTTGTTCTATGGCATAATGAATATCTTCTATCGATTTATTATTTCCATGATAGAGGATATCAGATGGTTGAATATTGCCTTTAAGCGCAATGAATAATTCCCCTCTGCTAGCAACATCGATACCGAGATGACTATCTTTAATTATTTTTGCCATTGCAAGCGTCAAGAAAGCTTTTGATGCATAATAAATCGATATGTTATGGTATGTTTTTGCTATCTTTTTAACTTCATTGATACGTGATAAAATCTGGTCTTGATCATAAACAAATAAAGGCGTTTGATAGGCTCTTGCAAGTTCTAATACAGGTAGCTTAGCAAACAATAAAATGTCGTTTTCCCATGTGAGTGAATTCATGATTTCCTCCAAATGTGTTGATCGATATAGGTCAAAATTTCTTCTTGAAAGTTGAAATATGTCGAGTGCAATCCCTCGTATGCTTCTATCTTTTTTCCGTGCCCTCTCGTGATAAAAATAACACCATTTTTGTTTGCGGGATCAAAAAAGAATATACCTAAACACCCATAAGCAATCCCACAATGCCCAACCAAACGATACGTCATATCGACAATGGGACGGTTAAAATAATCTTCTGTGATGATATTAAAGCCTAAACCATTGTGGCGACTAAAATGGTCTGTTGTTTCATGGAGGTTCACTGCAAAGTGAATGCGCATCATGTCATCGAGCGATGACTGAGACAAGATGCGATCGTCTCCTTCCATGAGAAAGCGCATAAACTTGCTGAGTTCGGTCGCATTGGTTCTTAAACCACCCTGCGGTGAAAATAAAGATCCATTTGTACCCAAAACGTAGCCTTGATAGTCCATCATGTTGATTACATCATCTACTTGTGCTTTCCATAACCCTTGATCTTTTCTAAATGCAGGTCTAATCATCTGTTTTATCTGTGAATTGTTTGGATTGAATGACCCTATCATGCCGATTGGATTTAAAATGTGATGTTCAATGTAATGATCAAAACGTTCTTCTGATAGTTTTTCGATGATTCCTGCCAACAATTGAAATCCAGTATTGTAATAATGGTATTTTGTTCCTGGTTTTACAGGTTCATCTTTATCCTTTAAAAACATAGATGTCGTATAATGCTTTCCTTTTGGATCGAAGATTTCATAAAGCGTTTCACCAAAAGGAACAGATAACGTTTCTGTATCAGAAAGTGATGATGTATGCGTCAGTAACATCTTGATTGTAATTGGTATCTCTTTAAAATATGGATTTATAATCTTATAGGGATAAAAAAGGTCCACTGAATCATCTAGCTGAAGCAAACATTTATCTCTAAGTTGCATGATGGCTATGGCTACGAATAACTTTGAGATGGAGGCAATGCGAACCATGATGTTTGGCGTATCTTCTTGTGAAATTGCAGGATGAAAGAGTCTTACTTCTTCAACGATTTTACCGTGTTTAAAACAAATAAAATCAGCATCATATAAATCGTGTCGAACGACTAATTCTTCAATAAATGTTTTCATAAAACTCCTTTTTTGAGTTCATACTATGAAGTCATTTTAGCATGTAATCTTAGGTGAGTCTACACTAAAATATCGCGTTTCCCCATTTTACATGTAGATCATCTTAACTTTTTTATGTTTTCATCTTTTCATGGTACAATGAAAAAAATACATGGGGTGATAGGATGAAAAGGTTAAAGAAGTTATTGATTGTTATGATGTTTGTAAGTTTACTTGTGTCATCACTTATTTTTATACCAAAACCAAAGTTTGAAAGAATAAATCCATTTATAAAAACAGATAGACCACTTGTTATGGCACATGCAGGAGGAAAAGGCTTAGAGCCAGATAACACCATGCGCTCCTATCAAAGGAGTTTTAGTCTGGGTGTGGATGTTTTAGAAATGGATGTCATGATGACTTTGGATGGTGTGCTTGTTTTGCTTCACGGTGAAAACAACACAGGAAACACCAGAAGTCATTCAAATTGTGATACTGTGGTTTGGAAAGAAACATATAATTATTTATATAACGCATGCAATTTTGGGTGTCACTTTCAAGATCAAGAAGGCAATTATCCATACAAAGATATGACATTTCAACAATGGGTTCAATCTTATGTATATTTACCGACTCTAGACGAGGTTTTTCAAACCTTTGGAAAAGACATTTTATATAATATTGAGATAAAAGCAGATAGTGATGCCCCCAGAACGGAAACTGCCGATGCGTTATATGATCGTATCCATCAATATGATTTAGAAGATTATGTTTTAGTTGCGACTGCATTTGATGATATCAATGAGCACATACTAAGTCATTATCCAGATCTCTTTGTTTCAACGAGTTATGGTAGTGCCCAATCAACCATTATCAAAATTTATACGCTAACATCATTGTTATCAAAAAAACCATTGCATGCAGCTATACAAGTGCCTACAGCATACACTTTACCAGTGATTGGAAGATTATCTTTAGATACGAAGTACTTGATTAGAACACTGCATCAACATAATATGGCCATGCATTATTGGACTATAAATGATGAGGAAACGATGAGATATTTAATTCATCAAGGTGCTGATGGTATTATCACAGATTATCCAGATTTATTAATTTCAATTATAGAGGAAATATACGGTGAAGCCCCATCGAGTTGATGGGGTTTTATGTTTTGAATTAAAACTATAAAATTTAAGTTGAAGCAATTTTTGTAGTCGTGAATGTAAATTATAAAATAAGGAGAAATAAAAAAAGGCAAGATACATGTGTATCAAACCTATGTTTTATATGTGCTTCATGATCCTTTTTGATACAATTAATGCACCCCTGCTTTTTGATATGTCATTTTGAATTTATTATGAACTGTAAGGACGTACATTTAACCATGAGAGGATTCTCATATAGTGTATCAATCTAAGGCAATAAATACATTTTTTTATATCATTATGCCAATTAAATCTATATATTTTGGGGGCAATTTTTTGTAGTCTTTATACTTAAGTCGAATAATATACTGTTCTTGTCTTTTACTCTCTTTTTTCATGATAACTAATAGTCTACCAGGATAGTTTCTTATATAGGTTGGGGCTGTCAAATAATTAAAAAACGAAGGTTTTCGATAATCCAATTCTTTGATCTTATAAAAATCAATAAAAATATCCTTATTTCCTTTTTGTCCAGTAATTCCATTAGAATCAAATTTTGCTTCATAAACAATGACTAAAAAATACACTAGCAACATAAATCCAATGATTGATCCGATTGATCCAAAGATAATACTTGATATAGTGACCTCCCAAGGAATATATATTTCGTTATGAATATATGCTAAAATTCCACCATGATTACTTGCATCACATTCACCATGACATGCCAGCAAGCTAAGTAATCCAAATATTAAAAGCATGCCAAACGGAATCAGAACTATGTACCAATATTTAGGTTTTCTATATTTTACACTCATATATACCTCCTGCACCTTCTGGTTCACTGTGTGATGCTACCTATTTTAATAAAAATCAGCACCCTATCGATTTTTTTAGCATCCTTAGCTCAATTTTATCACCCCTACAAAATGGCTTAACAAGGGGAAATGTTGAAAAAGACTGATTGAAATTCTTTATATAGTTAAATAGAATTACATATACATATGTACAAAAATTGTTTTTGATACGCCATCAATTGTGATTGTTAATCGTCCTAGTTCACTCGTTTTCTCTCTAAAATTCTTTATGATTTCATATTTGTTTGTATCTATCTTGAGAAAATATTCATCTCTATTTAATTGTAGATTCGCATCAAATAATTCACTTGTTTTGAACTCTATTATATCTCCAACTTTTAAATTAGATAGTCCAAATTGGTATCTTAAGTTACTTGTGAATGGATAATTATTTACATTAATCTCTTGAACAGCTAGCAAAAATGGATCATCCTCTGTTAGAGGTTGTGCAATCAAATCTAAATAAGCTCTGTAAACTTGATTTTCACTCTTCATCTCAGCGTCATCATAAAATGACATTGAAATACTTATAGATGCTCCGCTAGCTCTAAAACTAGATGATAAATAAGTCTTATCATCTTCAATCTTATAACCATAGGATGATTGTAAAAGATCAAGACTATAATAAATAAATATCCCATCGATTTGATTTGGAAGTTCCAATAAACCTCCATCGATTTCAGTATAAGTTTCGTTTAAATAAACAGTTATGTCTTCAGCTTTTTCTCTACTCGATAGAGGGCTACCTATCTTTAATACAATAATTTCAAAAGTCTCACTTCTCTTATTTACGGTTGCAGTTATGTTAACTACAACATCATCCTCTTTTTGATTCACTGTAACATCATTTCCATTGATAACAAGTGCATCATTATCAGAGGTCCAAATAAAAGGTGCATATACACCTCTTTCTAATTGGAAATCACGTGTAACTTCTTTAGGAATGAGATCTCTTTGCATTGCTTGAAATGACTTTTCTGGGTAGTCACATGATGAGAGCATGAAAACTATAAAAATAATCAGAATAACAAAAATCGTTTTTTTCATTATGCCCCTCCAAAATAATAATGCAATCGTAATCTTTATTGATATTTTAACATATTCCAGTAGTATTTGATAAGAAATTCCATAATCGCATGATAATTAAAGCAGTGGTCATACCATTTGATACTAGTAATTTCGTAACTATGGGATTGTTTGATGTATACAATGTTATCGATGAATTTTAAAGGGGGAAACGAAAATTTGAAAATAGGGGGGAAATACCCTTTCTGCATGAAAAAAGGTCTAATAATTATCGTATCAGACCAGTGCTCGTCTAATGGGTTATATGACCTATTTTAATACAATTACGCACCCCAGATAGTTTTTTACGCACCCTTTTTGTCAATAGCGTTTTGAAAATGTA
>DIER01000041.1 GCA_002418725.1 Acholeplasmataceae bacterium UBA5769 | reverse complement strand
TGGAAGGATCTCAGTAAAGAAGATATTATATGGAAAATGCTCTCAATAGAATTTAACCGTTTTCTCGATTACTATAGGCTCGCTCCTGATCTTAACATCAAAGATACACCTGGCTATATGGATAATAACGTAAATTTTCCATTTCTTCATACAGAAAAAGGTTATTCATGGATAAAAATTAACATAGGTTCCAAAACCGGATTAACACCCCGTCATCTGCTCAGATTATTCTCTTCATGCGGAATTGGTCAGAATGGTGTGGGCAAAATCGAGATAATGAAAGATTACTCCTTTGTTTCAATCAGTTCCAATGCTACTTCTTTTATAGTTGATTCTCTTGACAATTCTGACTATAGAGGTAAGAAAATCAAGATAGAAACAGTTAATAATGACACCTTAATAAAACAGAAGGAACAAAAAACTGCAAGAAATTACGATAGAGCAACTGAAAAAAGATACCATAGAGATTATTACAAAGATTATAGTAATAACAACAATAGAAAAAGATCAGGTAAAAAAGAAGGGAAAGAGAGATATTAATATTTTTATTTCCTAAGTCTGAAATATTTTCTTGGATTGTAATCAGACAGTCTGATTCGTAACTCGCTGTAAACAATTGATGTCCATTTCCAGTGCTGATATAAAAGCTGAACAATAAAAGGCACCAAAATTAAAGCCTCCACCCCGGCTTCCAAAAACTTAAATGCAGCCACAAGCAATACAACTGTTGCAACAGCCGTAATCATTTGAGCTTTATAATGTGGTACAATGTTTCTACTTATTAGCATTGATGTTGACAAATACGTAAAGGCTTCAAAAAAAGAGGCAATGAAAAAGATTATCAGCAATTTGCTCTCGAGCAGCGGCGTTTTGCTTTTGATGACATTGAGAGCCCATGGACCCAATAATACAACCAACAAAGAAATTAAAAAGAAAGTGGCAACAGCAACATATTGAGCCTTAATATAAATTCGCTTTGCTTGATCTTCTCTACCCGTAACCCTGTGTTGGATCAGTTTAGGGAAAAAGGTTGTAAACCAGATTAGGGAAAGAGAATAAGTAAGATCTACAATTTGTTTTGTAATTCCATATGATCCGATTACAGCCAGAGGAAGAAATAAACCACCTATGAGAGCAAGCATTCTGTTAGTAAATACCCAGCTTAAATTGGCAAGACCGGTTTTATAGGCTGTTGTCCACAATATTTTCAATATTCTTTTCCAGTCAGCCGGAAAAACATCTTTAAGTGCAAGTTTTGTTTTTTTGTCATAAAATGTTCTTTTCGCAAGTGTTCTATTCAGAATTGTAGCCAGAGTCTGACCGAAAACCATTGACAAAATACCACAACCCATCAATAATAAACAAGAAGCCAGTAAAAGATGAGCACATTGAGAAAAAACAATTATCTGCCTGGATCTCTTAATCATACCCTTTCCAACAAGAAGAGCATCATAGTAATAAGTATAGAACTGGTAGCACAACAAAATACCATATAGATACCAGGCAATCCTCGCACTATCTTTGTTTCCAGTAAAATCAGCGAGTATGTTTTCAATATAAAGATGTCCGGCAGTCACAAGTAAAATAAGCAGCAAGACAGCAACAGCCGCATAATATACTCTCATGGCAGACAGACTGCCTTTCAAAAGAGAATAATTAANNATCCTGATTAACATCACCAAGACCTTCGCTTTTAAATTCCTTTGCACCTGAAAAAATATAGGTCACGGATCTTGAAAAGGTCTGATAAAATCCGAAATCAAGCAGATATATCATTGCATTAAGGCTTATCATAATATTCCAGAGGCCTACCTCCTCTACAGGTAATAGATGCAGTATCAGAGGCAGGATAATCAGAGCAGACGCAAGCCTCATAAAACTCGCTGCATAATTCCATAGCAGATCTGATCTTCCGGTGTTTACTTCCATAAGCTGTGATTTGCAAAACGACTGTTTTACAAATGTAAGATTATATTCAAAACTGAAAATTAATTTATCTGACAATCCATTAAATTTTTATGTCAATCACGTTTTGTAATAATTGAAATAAATATTATTTTTCAAAAAATATTATAAATATGAAAACACTGATATTGGCATTGACTATTTTGTCGGGATTTGGTGGAATTAAAGCAACACAAAATCAGGAAAAAGTCTATACCTTGCCCTCTCCTTCATTAAAAGGTAATGTGAGCGTAGAAGAAGCATTACAATCCAGAAGGTCTAGAAGACAGTTTGATGACAGAGAGCTCTCAACAGAACAATTGTCACAAATTCTTTGGTCTGCTTACGGAATAACCCTAAAAAGGGATTCTAATCCCAACTTGCGCGGTGGTTTGAGAACAGCACCGTCCGCAGGAGCACTGTATCCGCTTGAAATTTATGTCTTTGTTGGAAAGGTCAAAGGGATTNNACCCAGGGGTATATAAATATATACCAAAAGATCACTCTATTGTACTTGTTATGGACAAAGATTTAAGAAGTGAACTGAGTGCAGCTGCATTAAATCAAAAAATGATTAAAGATGCACCTACTGTGCTTGTTTACACATCTGTACTCGAAAGAAGTGGAAAATATGGTCAAAGGGGAAAAGAAAGATATATCTTTATGGATCTTGGCCACTCTGCAGAAAATGTTTATCTGCAGGCAGAAGCTCTTAAACTTGGAACGTGTGCTGTAGGAGCATTCTCTGACGAAGCCGTGAAAAAACTGATGCAACTACCTGAAGGAGAAGAACCTGTCTATCTTATGCCTGTCGGCTATTGCAAATAATTAAAAAATATTTAAATTCGCCCTCGAAAATTTCGGGTGAGGGTACAACAGTTACAAGCTCGAAGAAAGCATACATAACAAATGAGGAATTTATCTCAGCACGAGATTGACTCGCTGACAGCCAATCTTTGTGTGGCGGAAGACTGGACTAAGGTCTTCGTGTCGGAGAGTTTCTCAACAGATCACATTTACAATGTTCGTTTCTCGGGCAAGGTAATTTTGGGATGTTTTGAGAAAACATTCTCCCTTCCAGGCGGTATTTGCCGCCATTCAGGTATCAGAAACGCAACTATCCACAATTGTCAAATCGGGGATAATGTGTTTATCGAAAATATCTCCAATCATATTTCAAATTATAACATTGGAGAATGCTGTTTCATTCAAAATGTTGATGTTATTTATGTTGATGGCATATCAACTTTTGGATGTAATACCCAAATAATGGTGCTTAACGAGACTGGTGGCAGAGAAGTTCCTATTTATCCTCGACTATCTTCATCTCTTGCTTACATTATTGCTCTTTACCGCCATAAAAACGGCACAATCGGCAAAGTAACAAAACTGATAACAGATTATTCCAAAGAACAGGAGTCTTCAATTGGAACAATCGGGAAGCATGTAACTATCATTAATACACAAACTATTAAAAATGTCAAAATAGAAGATTACGCAATAATTGAGAATGTACTTAGACTGGAAAATGGTACAATTTGCAGTAATCAAGATGCACCTGTTACAGTTAAGGACGGAGTAATAGCCAATGACTTTATTTTTGCATCCGGATCATTCATTGCTGAGGCTTCTAAAATATCCAGATGTTTCGTTGGACAAGCCTGCCATATTTCTCATAGTTTCTCAGCTCATGATTCGCTACTATTTGCAAACTGCAACTTTGAAAATGGTGAAGCTTGCGCAGTATTTGCCGGACCATTTACTGTTTCTGTCCACAAGTCCAGCCTCCTAATTGCTGGCCTTTTTTCATTTTTAAATGCCGGAAGTGGTTCCAACCAAAGTAACCATATGTATAAACTTGGGCCTATTCATCAGGGAATTGTGGAAAGAGGATCAAAAACAACAAGTGATTCTTATATCCTCTGGCCGGCCAAAATTGGAGCCTTTTCGCTTGTCATGGGTCGACATTACCGTCACCCTGACACTACAGATTTACCTTTTTCCTATCTTATAGAAAATTCTGATGAAACATTCCTTGTGCCAGGAGTCAATTTAAGAAGCGTAGGTACTATAAGAGATGTCCAGAAATGGCCAAAAAGAGACAAACGAACAGATAAAGATCTTCTTGATTTGATCAATTACAATCTCCTCAGTCCTTACACAATCCAAAAAATGATTAATGGGAGAAAAATTCTCCTCGAATTACGTTCTGTGTCAGGAGAAACTTCTGAAATATTTACTTACAGAAGTTCCCGAATTAAAAACAGTTCACTTAGAAATGGAATAAAACTGTATGAAAAAGCAATCAATAAATTTTTTGGAAACTCACTTCTAAGAAGACTAGAATCAACACCTTTCAGAGATATTTACCAAATACGGGAGCAGCTTAAGCCAACACATCCCTTGGGAAAAGGAGAGTGGGTAGATCTTTCCGGACTTATTGTCCCTAAGTCTGAAGTAGAAAAGTTATTGTCTGAAATTGATGAAAACCGTGTCAATCTAAATGACATTGAAGAGCGGTTTAGAATCCTTCACCAAGACTACTATGACATGGAATGGACTTGGGCATACGGTGCAATGGAGAAGTATTATGGTGTCAACCTCTCGGAAATATCGATAGAAAAGCTGAGATCTCTTGTTGAACTTTGGAGAGAATCTGTTGTAACATTGGACGAGATGCTTTACAACGATGCCATGAAGGAGTTTTCAATTACATGTATGACAGGCTTTGGAGTTGACGGAAGCGAAGATGAAAAACATTGTGACTTTGAATGTGTAAGAGGGGAAGTTGAGAGCAATCCTTTCGTGTCAACAGTTATTCAACACATTAAGAAAAAGAGTGAACTTGCCAATGAATTTATGGCAAGAGTGAAACATATATCCTAATTAAGAAAACAACAAATTGTAATTATGACGGGTCATAAGCCCACTTGTAATACAATNNCACCAAATGCTGATAATATCAGGTTGTCTCCTTTTTTGAATTTTTTCTCAAATTCCCACAGTACAAGCGGTATCGATGTTCCAGCAGTGTTACCGAATTTCTGAATGTTTATAAGAACTTTGTTTTTATCCAAACCCATTCTTTTAGCAGTTGCCTCTATAATCCTCANNAGGCACAAGATAGGCTATATCTGACGCCTTGAGATTATGCTTTTCCATCATCTCTACAGAAACATCTGCCATACGGCTGACTGCATATTTAAAGACTACCTGACCATCCTGATAAATATAATGTTCCCTGTTTTTTAAAGTCTGTTCCGTAGGTGGATAAAGCGAACCTCCGGCTTTTTGAAAAAGATATTGTCTGCCGATCCCGTCGACATGAAGTATTTCGTCTACGAGTCCGACCGATGGATCATCACCTGGTTCAATCAACATGGCAACAGCACCGTCACCAAAAAGAGGACATGTACTTCTGTCAGTGTAATCTGTAATAGCAGACATTCTCTCCCCTGTAACCAACACTATTTTTTTTGCACGGCCTGACTCAATAAGTGAAGCACAATTTGCAAAACTGAATATAAAGCCTGAACAGCCTGCATTAATATCAAAACCCCATGCATTCTTAATCCCAACTTTGTCACAAATAATATTAGCAGTCGCAGGGAATAGCATATCTGGAGTAACAGTTGCACAAATCAATATATCTATCTCATCTCTGTTCAGACCCGTTTTTTTAATGAGATCTTCCACGGCTAACGCTCCCATATGGGAAGTACCAAGTCCGTCTTCTTTAAGTATCCTTCTCTCTTTAACGCCAATACGAGTCATAATCCACTCATCGCTTGTGTCAACCATTTTTGACAACTCATCATTTGTAAGAATATACTCTGGAAGGTATGCACCAATGCCATTAATAACTGCTCTCATAATTAATTCACATTAAAACTTATCAGGAAAAATGTTTAAATTGAGGTGTTAAGCAAAAACCAAACCATTACCCTGAATAAGAGTGGAACTGTATATATATATAAAATTATAAAAAACACTATGATGATGATTTCTGAATCATCAAACGGCCTCTATAATAGCCACATTCAGGACAGACATGATGATATATAACTGCAGCACCACAATTGGAGCAGTGAGCAAGTGTTGGAACTTCCACACGGTCATGAGTTCTTCTCTTATCCCTGCGTGCTTTTGAAATCTTGTGTTTCGGATGTGCCATTTCTTAAATATTTTACTTATAAATTCAACAATTCA
The DNA here is from genome assembly GCA_002418725.1 of Acholeplasmataceae bacterium UBA5769. Taxonomy (GTDB): domain Bacteria; phylum Bacillota_I; class Bacilli_A; order Acholeplasmatales; family Acholeplasmataceae; genus Peloplasma. The sequence continues at coordinate 68,891 of DIER01000041.1, read as the reverse complement.
TTTAACTTAAAAAAAGGTGAAACATTGTCTGAAGGCGAATGTTCTCCCTCAGCAGTTTTCAACCTCAGAATCATTTCAGGATCACACAATCCCTCTTCATGCACCATGTGTACAGGCAGAGAGAGAGTTATATAATCATAAAAAAACTGACTCAGGTCAAGCACAGTCTCAGATGGGTCAATACTAACAATTTCAATAGCATCATTCTCCTCTCCCTCCTCTCTTACAAGTCTGACAAGAAGTGATGCTTCTGTTTCAACAGGCATGATCAATTCATCAAGGCATCTGTCACAATCCACAGTAACGTTACCATGAAATCTTGAAACAATCTTAATCCAAGACTCGCTTTTTTCCAAAGCGGTGTCAATCTCAATGGCCGCTTTATGGACAATAGAGTTTTCAAAATTATCGAAAAAACTGTTCCCAACCGAGAAGTTATAATAATGCATCCCGCTTTTTAACCCTTTGACTGGAACCGAGTACTCCCTGTCCATTTTTATTTCCATATCAATTTGAGCGGGCAAAGTTAATCGATTTTTTTAAAAGAACAATTGAAATTACCCCTTTCTTCTTTTTCTCTCATTTTCATCGAGAATGATTTTTCTTATTCTCATGCAGTGAGGAGTAACTTCAACTAATTCGTCATCCTGAATGTATTCAAGCGCCTCTTCCAAAGAGAAAACGATCGGAGGAGGCAATACGACTTTTTCATCTGTACCTGCAGCACGGACATTGGTGAGTTTCTTTGTCTTACATATATTAATACCAAGGTCCCCTGCTCTTGTATGTTCTCCTACTACCTGTCCAGCATAGATCTCTTCTCCAGGATTTATAAAAAATCTGCCCCTGTCCTGTAACTTGTCCATAGCATATGCCACTGCCATGCCGGTTTCAATAGCAACCAGGGAACCATTATTTCTCTTTTCAATATCACCCTTGTATGGTTCATATCCCTTAAAACGATGTGCCACTACAGCTTCGCCTTGAGTGGCAGTCATTAAATTACTTCTCAAGCCCATTAACCCCCTGGATGGTATTTCAAAATCAAGATGAACCCTGTCATTTCTATGCTCCATATGCATAAGACATCCTTTTCGTCTCGTGGTCATTTCAATAGCTTTGCCCACATGCTCTTCAGGAAGGTCAATTGTAAGATGCTCTATTGGCTCGCAACGTATACCATTTAAATTCTTATCCAAAACTTTAGGCTGTCCTATCTGCAGTTCGAATCCCTCCCGCCTCATGGTCTCAATCAATATAGAAATATGGAGCACTCCTCTTCCATAGACAACAAATGAGTCTGCAGTCAGACCATTTTTAACTCTCAGCGCAAGATTCTTCTCAAGTTCTTTTTCAAGTCTCTCCTTTATGTGTCTTGATGTAACATATTTTCCCTCTTTCCCAAAAAAAGGAGAATCATTTATTGTAAACAACATGCTCATTGTAGGCTCGTCAATCGAAATAGGGGGCAAAGATTCTGGAAATTCATAATCTGCAATAGTATCTCCTATTTCAAAACCTTCTATACCAACAACAGCACATATGTCACCACTTTTCACCTCTTCTGTCTTGGTTTTTTCAAGACCATCAAACACCATAAGTTCTTTAATACGACTCTTTTCAAATGTTCCATCTCTCTTACAAAGAGATATTTGCATCCCCTGTCTGAGAATACCTCTATGAACCCTTCCAATAGCAATTCTGCCAACATAAGGAGAGTACTCCAAAGAAGAAATTAGCATTTGAGGTGACCCTTCAAGCATCGATGGTTCAGGTATCTCTGAAATTATGGCATCAAAAAGAGTAGTAATATCATTAGTCACTTTTTTCCAGTCAGTTGACATCCACCCTTGTTTGGCACTTCCATAAATTGTTTTGAAATCAAGTTGCTCTTCTGTGGCATTAAGACTGAACATTAAATCAAATACCTGCTCATTCACTATATCTGGCCTGCAATTAGGTTTGTCAACCTTATTAATTACTACAACAGGTTTCTTACCCAATTCTATTGCTTTTTGGAGCACAAATCTTGTCTGCGGCATTGTCCCTTCAAAAGCATCAACCAGAAGCAGGACACCATCAGCCATATTAAGAACTCTTTCAACTTCTCCACCGAAATCCGCATGTCCCGGAGTATCAATAATATTTATCTGATGTTCACGCCAGCGACAGCTTGTTGCTGCTGATTTTATAGTAATACCACGTTCCCGTTCCTGATCCATAAAATCCATCACCGTCGTACCTTCATCTACTGAACCTATTTTATAAGTACGTCCAGTATAAAAAAGAATACGTTCGGTAGTTGTAGTCTTACCTGCATCAATATGAGCAATAATACCGATATTACGCTTTAATTCCATTACTGATGTTTCAGACACAACTTTACCATCAGCCACAGAAACACCTCTTTTAGACGCTTCTGTACTCTTTGAGGACAAAGTATTCGAATTGATTTTTGTTGATAATTCTACCATCGATAATGCGCAAATGCCCTGTTAGCTTCCGCCATCCTGTGTACTTCTTCACGTTTCTTCACAGCAGCACCTAAACCTTGTGATGCGTCCATGATTTCTTTCGCTAATTTTTCTTCCATGGTTTTTTCGTTACGTAAGCGTGCATAGCTTACTAACCATCTCAAACCTAATGCAGTTTTTCTTACAGGTCTAACTTCTGTTGGAACCTGGTAGTTTTGTCCGCCGATACGACGTGAACGAACTTCGATAACAGGCATAATGTTGGCCATAGCTTCATTGAATACATCAATGGGCTCACGTCCAGTTACTTCCTTGATGCGGTTAAACGCACCATAAAGAATGCCTTGAGCTGTACCTTTTTTGCCGTCTTCCATAATGGTATTGACAACACGGGTCACAAGCTTTGATTGGTAAATTGGGTCTGGTAAAACATCGCGTTTTACGACATGTCCTTTACGTGGCATGAGTTCACCTTCTTCCTTTCTTTTGATCAATTAATGATAGTTTGATTTTTTTAGTTTACTTCTTTCCAGCGGGTTTAGCACCGGGTTTTGTTCCTGGTTTTGCAGCTGCTCCAGCCTTTGGACGCTTAGCACCATACTTGGAACGTGCTTGTTTGCGGTTAGCAACACCAGACGCATCGAGTGTACCGCGAACGATATGGTAACGTACCCCTGGAAGGTCCTTGACACGTCCACCACGAATCAGCACGACGCTGTGTTCTTGGAGTGAGTGACCGATCCCTGGGATATACGCAGTGACTTCGGTTTGGTTGCTTAAACGTACACGGGCATATTTACGTAAAGCTGAGTTTGGTTTCTTTGGTGTCATGGTTGTAACACGTGTGCAAACCCCACGCTTTTGTGGTGAACTGTAATCGGATTCTTGCTTCTGTAAGCTGTTGAAGCCGTAGCCGAGTGCAGGTGACTTTGATTTGTACTTTTTGTCCGTTCTTCCGTTTTTAACAAGTTGCGAAATTGTTGGCATTTGTAGATCTCCTTTCTTTTGACACATATCCATGTGTTTCTTTTTTTGATTTACAAAATCTTCACGGCTTTATTAAGCCATCGCTTTGTTAGAAAATTGTGCTTTTTACGCAGCGTGTTTATTATATAACGAATCGATTCTTATGTCAACGATTTTAAGCAAAAAAGGTGTAAAAAAACAATAAAAGACACGCCTGGTTACGTGTCTTTGTATTTGAGCAAGTTTTTGTGCGCTAGATTAAGTTTTGGGACGGTTCCGATATCGCTTTATTTGCTTGATAACAACATAGAAGACTGCATACACCGATAGCAGACCTGCAATGCCGATGAAGACCCAAAGAAGTATTCTTAAGATATACACACCAATAATTAAAGCAGCAATCCAACCCCAACCACCAAAGAGGCGATACGTATTTTCAATTCTAAAGTTATCTGAAGGTATAAACTCGATGTCCCCATAACGAGATTCTCTATACCCAGCAATGGTATTTTCGATCGGTTCTGAGATAAAAAGTGTCTCGCCTTGATCGTTAAAATAAACCAGTTTTATTTGTGAATAAACTTTATAGTCGTCCGGTTCAACCATGAAGGTTATATAACAAGCATGCTCTTCTTGCAGTGTTGCATTCCCAACATATGCCAGATAACTCACCCAGATCGCGTCTTCTTCGAGGTAGTCGATCGAACTGATATGACCAAAAAGTGCTGTATACTGTGCGTTAGGTGTCATCATGATGCGATCAATCACATCGCTTTTTTTCACCAAGAGATCGATGTGATTAGCAAATGTTGGAGTATCCCCTGAACAGGCGCTATCTTCAATTCTGATGGTGATGCCTTCTATGGCAGAAGGTGGTACAGCTTCTACAAAGGTTAAGTAAGAGGCACCTATCAAAGATAGAGTCAAAAGTATAACGAAAATGATTAACTTATAGTGAACAGCATAACAATGGTTTTTTTTCATCTTTTTCTAGCCCTCACTTTAATCACGATTACCGTTGTAGTTAAAACTCCAACCGATAAAGCAATAGCTGCTATTAAAATCCAGCGAAGTCCAGAAATAAAAATTCCCCATGAACCCACCGTATAGTAATTGATTACATTGTAAGGAACCTCTGCATGAAACTCAATCTCACCATAACGTTTTTCGTTTGGTTTAGGATGTTCGATGGTAATCTCATCTGAAATATAAAGTGTTTGTTTGTCTTGATCAATCCATACGATTTTGATGGTTGAATATGCCATATACTCTGCTTCATCTGAAGCGAAAAGATACATACCTTCTGCGTACTTTAAAACATTTGCATTCTCCACATAAGCAAGATAACTTATCCATACCGTATCATCTTCTTTCAGATAGTCAATGTTTTCGATGTCACCAAACATCGTCACATAAGTTTCTGAAGGTTCATCAGATATATTTCTTTGGACTTCGTGACGCTTAACTAAAATATCGATGCGTCCTAAAACCGATGTTTGGTTATCAACACCGTTGATATCAATCATGATACCCTCTGGTGCATACTCACTTGTAGCACCTAAAACAAGAAAAGGCATACATAAAAGGATGCCCACCAAAACCATAATCTTTTTCATTGAAATCCCCCTTTTTAATGAAAAATGTAAACTATATTCTTATTATACACCCCAAAAAAGAAAAATGAACCATAACCATGATTCATCTTTCAACAACGTATACGTAGTGGTTCTTACCTTTATTTTTTACTTCATAAAGCACTTCGTCTGCTTTTCTAATCACATCATGACGTTTGGTTGCTTTCATAATCCCAATCGATACGGTAATCCCTCTTTCATCGGGAGCAAACCTTAACAGATTGGTTTCTTCAACAATAGCCTCAGCGATCTCTTTTATTTTAGCTTCTTCTTCCCAAAACAGTCCAACAAACTCATCACCGCCCAGGCGATAGAAAAAGTTGTAGCCTGATTGATATTTTTTTAATATATTGGCAAATGCCATCAAGTATTCATTTCCTAAATGATGGCCATGCATATCGTTGATGGGTTTGAAATCATCAATATCTAAGTAGAGCACATGGAAATTTGGCCATGAGAAACGTTCACCGTAATGGTAATCTAGTGTATACCGATTAAATAGTCCTGTCAAAGCATCTTTATGTGATTTTTCATAGTTCAATTCTTGAGCATTCATGACCTCTGTCACATCGGTGATAAAGTAAACCACGACATCGTCTCTTTTTTCAATGGGGAGCAAGTCAACAGTAATCCAGCGACGATCCCCTTTATAGACGATGGGCATCGTCACAGAAGTCTTGTTTTTGAAATGATGAATACGGTCAACGATATAATCCCAGTGTTTTTCAACACTACCCACTTCAGCATATTTATTGTTGGGGTCATAATACGATAAGAGTTCATTTAAGGTCATCTCTGGTTGATCTTCTAATCCAATCACCTTAAAGGTACCCGCGATCACGGATAAAAAAACATTCTTAGGATCAGCAACCTCTGCATAACAAATGATGCGGTTACTCTTGCCGAGAAGAACGTCTTGAACCATGTCTAGCTGATATTTAGATTGTAGTGTAGTTGAAGCCCTATCAAAATAAGGATGTTTCATCATAACCTCTATGGGACAATACATCAATCCTATTATAGGAAGAAAGAGCTTAATTTGCAACAACTTAAGAAATTCTTAAGAAATAAAAGGTACCCTTAGGTACCTCAATCTTTCAATTTGACTTCAATGATGTTTAAACCAACGGCTCCAATGCCATTTCCTAACACCCAAAGGAGTATATAGAAGATAGCCTTTATGGACCAGGTTCCCCCTATAAAGAAATAGAGTAGGTTCGCCACACTGTGTTCAAACTTCGATAAAATGAAGATCGTCACTGCAAAAATCACAACCAACACTTTCATTAAATCAAGTTTCATGACTTTATAGCCCTGAACAGCTACATACATCAACATCCCACAAAATATTGCAAGGATAAGCGTTTGGTACCAGGTGCTTTCAAGTTTTGTTAGTGATAGTAAAGCAGCTTGATCTATAACATCGCTTTTGCCTGAGAACTGATATATAAGACCGACAAGTCCAATGCCAATAACATTCCCCAGAAATGTTTTGACCAAAAGCCAAACATATCCCTTTTCATATGGAATCAGATAACCCACTTTACCCGTATAGAGAAAATATCCTTTGGATACCACCATAAGTAGTCCAAAACTAAACAAGACAGCGCCAATCACTTTATTTTCTACCGAAAGGTAGATTAATCCGGCCAGACCAATAAATAGGCCGGCCATCACCGCGTTGAGTAAGATACGTTCTTTTGTCATCTTCTAGTCCTTTTTAAAGCCGTAGATTGCTCCCACAACAAAATGTGCAAAACGTGCTGGTAATAGTTTATGCAGTAATACAAATACTTTATACTTAAAACCAATTGTTTTATAAATAGGCATACGCTTTTGTTTCACCAAGCGATGGATCACTTTCGCTGCCACTTCAGGATCCATACCATTTCGTTCATCATCTTCCATCACACCAACGGATTTGTCCACACGTTTTTGATAACATGGACTGTCGATGGCATTTTTACGTCTGTTTTTGGTAAAACCTGTTTTGATATCCCCTGGCATCACGCTACACACTTGAATACCAAAGGGTGAGACTTCATGAGCGAGTGCTTCACTAAAGGCGTTAATCGCTGCCTTTGAACTTGAATAAAACGCTTGAAAGGGAATCGATAAGCGACTCGCGACAGAACTCATGTTAATGATTTTTCCGCCACCCGATTGACGCATCAAAGGTAATGCTGCTTTAGTAGAGTTAAAGACACCCATGAAATTAACATCCATCAATTCATGTGCATCCTCTAAGGATGTATCCTCGATACTTCCTGAAATTCCAAAACCGGCGTTGTTGATCACGACATCGATGTGTCCTTCAATGTCGTAAATATCGTGATAAGCTTGTTTTAATTGTTCAAACTGAGTAACATCAGCTTGGATACTCTTCACCTTTTTCTCATGAATCTTACTACGGCTGATGCCATAGACACGGTATCCCTTTTGTGCAAGATCATTAGCGACCTGTAGCCCAATACCTGATGAAGCTCCTGTAACAAGAATGACTTTCATGTTTACTCCTCAAAATTCTCTAAACCTTTGAGTACCTCAACGATTTTTTCGATAGCCGCATCCATTTGTTCTTTTGTATGGGTTGCAGTATAACTGGTACGAATTAAACATTCGCCAATAGGGGTTGCTGGTGGTAATACGGGGTTAACGTAAACGCCGTGCTCAAAGAGTTGATTACAAGCAACCATGGTTCTCAGTGGCATATATGTGTATATAGGGATAATAGGGGTTCTAGAATCTTTAATCTTTAATCCTTTAGCCTTAAGACCTTGTCTCATGTATTCTGCAATATCATTTAAGGCATGCACACGTTCTGGTTCACGCTTTAAAATGCGGAGTGCTGCTAAGGCTGCTGCTGTATTTGCAGGTGGAATAGCCGCAGAGAAAATATAAGGACGTGAATTGTGTCTGATGTAATCAACGACATCTTTTTCACCTGCAACATAGCCGCCTAAAGACGCTAATGACTTAGAAAAAGTTCCCATGATGATGTCAACTTCGTTTTCTAGTCCAAAATGTTCAGCTGTCCCTCTACCGTAATGTCCCATCACACCAAGACCATGGGCATCGTCTACCATGACGCGTGCACCATATCTTTTAGCAAGAGCAACGATTTCTGGTAGTTTAGCGATATCACCACTCATGGAGAATACACCATCAGTAATGATCAATTTACCCTTATTTTCTGGAGCTTTGGCTAATTTTTGTTCAAGATCTTCCATATCGGCATGTTCAAAACGAATCACTTCAGCATAACTTAAGCGTGTACCATCATAAATGCTTGCGTGATTTTCTTTATCCGAAAATATGAGATCATTTCTACCAGCAATGGCAGAAATAATACCTAGGTTTGATTGGAAGCCTGTCGAAAAGATCGTACAGTCTTCTTTATTTAAAAACGCTGCAAGTTCAGCTTCTAATTCTTTATGTAAGTTGAGTGTTCCATTTAAAAAACGTGACCCAGAAACACCTGTTCCATATTTTAATGTCGCATCCACAGCTGCTTGAATAACCTCTGGATGAGATGTGAGACCAAGGTAGTTGTTTGACCCGATCATGATCATCTCTTTACCTTCCATATGAACGACTGTATCCTGTTTGGATGTGAGTTCATGGAAATAAGGATAATAGCCGCCTTCTCTCGCTTTTTTTGCAGTATCGTATTGGTAACACTTTTTGAATAAATCCATCATTCTTTCCTCTTTTCAAAAAAACCGCTTAAATCTATTATATTACATTTTGAAGTATTTATATCTGCTGAGTTTATCTTTTTGCGCGAAACATATCGGATTACTAAAGATATTTATATCTTTGCGCGTGAAAGATATAACGAGATCGCCTATTTCTTTTTAAGTTTTCTTCTTAATTTCATGCTTATTAGAAAACCTACAAAAGTCTTTCATTTATCTGTGCGACATATACATTATAACAAAGTTTGTCTGAAAGTCAATGACAAGAAAAAAGGTGATATCCGTGTCGAAAAAATAGCATAGGATAACCTGTATTGTTACATAATTCATCATAATTTATCCTATTTCTTACGAATATCTTAATTTGTTAACAATTTGATGAATATCATTTGTTATAAAGCATTTAATCCGCTAAAATGGTTTTGTATAAAAGGAATAGAGGTCAACACATGAATTATATCAAAATTGATAAAACCATAAAAAAAGCGCTCTATCTTCAAATCAAAGATTCGATTGAAGAAGCGATTCAACAGGGCATCTTATCTGATAACGATCGTTTGCCTACAGAAAGCGAACTGTGTGAAGTCTTTGGCATCAGTGATATCGTCGTCAAAAATGCCTACAAGCTGCTTGTTAAACAAGGCTTAATCATGCGTGTTCAAGGAAGTGGAACATTCGTCTCTACGCGAAAGATTTATAAGTTCCCCCTTAAGGGCTTTGATAAGTTAGGAAGTTTTGCTGGTTACAGCTACACAACCAAAGAAAAACGAATCATCTTATTTGATCAAAATGCTGGTCAAACGCACATTATGGAAGCTTTAAAGCTTAAAGAAACTGATCTATACTCCGTAAGTAAATATGTCATTTTTATTGAAAATGCTGAAGTGTTGCTTCAAACGGTTTATTTACCTGAAAAGTCATTTCCTAAACTTTCTATCTACGACATCGAACGTTACAATCTCAGTGATTTAATGACAAAGCGTTATGATCATCACATCTTTAAGATCAAAAATGGGTTTAGCCCGATCAATCTTTCTTCATCTGAGGCGATGCTTTTAAATACGTATAAACACGCTGCAGCGCACCGTGTTCGTACGACGATCATGTCTTCACAGGATGAACCCTTGCTCTATCTTGAAACCTTATTTTTAGGGCAATATACACAATTTGAGGTGATCATGGGATGAAAACAATGATGGAAAAAATTAAAATTGATAAAAGACAAGCGACACCCATTCAGATACAAATATCACAGTCTATTAAGCATTTATTAATCGATCAACAAATCAAGTATCTACAAAAAATGCCTTCGATTGATCAACTTGCTGAAGGCTTAGATGTGGATAGACTTGATGTAAAACAAGCTTATCAGCGTTTACTTATTGAAAACTTACTACATACAGAACAGGGCGAATATTTCGCAAACTACGTTAGTTTCTCATCAGACTATTACTTAAAGGTTTCAAGACTCTATGACATCATTAAAAATCTCGGTCTAACACCCTCGATTAAAACCTTGAAGAAGAAAATCACGAGTCTTCCTTTACATCTTGTTGTTGATCCGAGTATTGATAAAGATGAGACTTATATTTTACTAAAGCGCATTTATTATGGCAATGACATTCCTCTCGCTGTGATGGATATCTATTTACCACAATCTTCTTATGCGGGTATTGAAAACATGAATTTTGATGAAAAGCCTTTGTATGAAGCCATTTATTTCACTTATGGTAAACTCTTATCTTCTGGTAGAAGACTCATGAGTGTCATAAACCTTTCTAGAGAAGATGCGAAAATACTAAACGCTGCGGTAGATGTCGCCAGTTATCAGGTCATTTCCGTATCTAAAGATCAACATGGAAAACTGATTGATGTTTCTCGCTCTATTTCAACCATGAATCAATACTTTGAGGTTGATTTTGATCAAAAAGAAATCGAGTTAATCACAAAGAATCATTTCTTCTACATTTAAGTCAGCTTTTGCTGACTTTTTTGTTTGAGGCGTAAGAAAAAAGGATGTCATCTTTCGATGAGATCCTTTTTGTTACATTAATAATCGAGTTCTTCTTCCTCTGCAAATGCATTGGAACGATCGTAATCAAATAACGTTTCTCTTAGAATACCTGTACCTGCTGGAATGAGTCCGCCAATGATGACGTTTTCTTTCAATCCATGGAGTTCATCGGTCTTACCTTTGATTGCTGCATCGGTTAGGATACGTGTGGTTTCCTGGAAGGATGCTGCAGATAAGAACGAATCACTTCTTAAGCTTGCGCGTGTAATACCTAATAAAATAGGTCTACCCACAGCTGGACGCTTAAATTGTTGGAATGCCTTACGGTTTTCACGTTTGAACTCTGAAACAGAAACTTCTGTTCCTGGGAGCAATTCGGTGTCCCCTTCAGTCACAACAGTAATTCTTCTAAGCATTTGACGAATAATAAGTTCAACGTGTTTATCAGAGATTTCTACCCCTTGTGCACGGTAAACTTTTTGAACTTCTTCTAGAATGTAAAGTTCGGCTGCTTCAGCAGAAACGACTCTTAAGAGTTCCTTCGGATTGATGGAACCTGGTGTGAGTTTTTGACCTGCTTTGACAGATGCGCCTTTACGAACGAGTGCTTCGATGTTTGGATCGACGGTGTACTTATAATCTTTATCCGCAGCATCGACAATCGTAATGACAGATACACCACCACGCTGACGATCAATCGATTTCACTTTACCGTCAACTTCAGAAATAACCGCTTTACCTTTAGGGTTACGCGCTTCAAATAATTCTTGAATACGTGGTAAACCTTGGGTAATATCGGATGCGGATGCAACCCCTCCGGTATGGAAGGTTCTCATGGTGAGCTGTGTACCAGGTTCACCAATCGATTGTGCGGCAACGACACCAACAGCTTCCCCAACTTCCACTCGGGTGTTGGTCGCAAGGTTTCTGCCATAGCACTTCGCACATACGCCATTTTCTGAATTACAGGTGAGGTTTGAACGGATTTCAACTTCGTTGATTTCCGCCTTAACGATTTGTTGACCGATTTCTTCGGTGATCAGTTCGTTACGACGAACAAACACTTGTTTGGTTTTAGGATGAATGACATCTTTCGATGCATAACGTCCCACGATACGATCATAGATCGGAACGATTTCTTTCGTATCTTCTTTAATCGGAGTCATCAGGACACCACGTTCTGTGCCACAATCTTCGTCAACGACAATCACGTCTTGTGAAACGTCAACTAAACGACGTGTTAAGTAACCTGATTCCGCAGTCTTTAACGCGGTATCGGTAGAACCTTTACGCGCACCGTGGGTCGAAATAAAGAATTCAGATACGGTTAAGCCTTCTCTAAACGATGCTTTAACGGGAACTTCAATAATTTCCCCTTTAGGGTTATTCATCAGACCACGCATACCAGCAAGCTGAGCAAAGTTTGATGCGTTACCTCTCGCACCGGAGTCGGACATCATGTAGATGTTGTTATCCTTATCGAATTCTTCCATCAAGCCTTTTTGGATATCATCACGCGCATCTTGCCATTCTTTAATGACGAGATCACGACGTTCTGAATCGGTTAACCAACCTTGATCAAAGAGATCTGTGATTTCTTCAATCGATTGGTTCGCTTTGGTTAAACGTTCATCTTTCTTCGAGTAAACGTTGATGTCAGCAAACGATACGGTAATCCCAGCAACCGTTGAATACTTGAAACCTAAATCCTTCAGGCGGTCAAGCATCTTCGATGTTTCAGAGATTTGAAGTTCTTTAAAGACTTGTGCAATGATTTGTGCCAAGAACTTCTTCTTGAAAGGTGATGGAACCGGAATGTTTGGTAAAACAGTCTTTGGGTTCACACCTTTTTGGAGAAAGTACTTATCAGGTGTCTTTTGCTCAAGGTTTTCTAAAGAAGGTTCATTTAAGTAAGGGAACGATGGTGGCAAAATACGGTTGAAAATGAGTTTTCCTAACGTCGTGACTAAGTATTTTGTCTTTTGTTCATCGGTAAAACGTTGGTTGATCGATCTTGGATCGACAATGATTCTGGTATGTAATCCAATTTCATCGTGTTGGTAAGCGAGATATGCTTCATCATAACTTAAGAAGAAATGACCTTCATTGCGGTTCTTATGGTTATGTTCATCTTGTCTTTCAACTTGACGATAACCCTTGAAACTTTTTTCTAGTTTTTCTTCAATCGTTAAATAATAGTTACCTAAGACCATGTCCTGTGATGGTGTAACAACAGGTTTACCATCTTTAGGGTTTAAGATGTTATTGGATGCAAGCATGAGCAATCTTGCTTCTGCTTGAGCTTCATTGGATAGAGGGACGTGGACCGCCATTTGGTCACCGTCGAAGTCCGCGTTAAACGCAGGGGTAACGAGTGGGTGTAAGCGAATCGCTTTACCATCAATCAGTTTAGGTTCAAACGCTTGGATACCTAAGCGGTGAAGTGTTGGTGCACGGTTTAAAAGAACGGGATGTTCTCTTACAACCTTTTCTAGTGCTGCCCAAACATCATCATCCATCTTATCGTATTTCGCATTCGCATTCTTCTTCGCATTCGCGTCATTACCTTGAAGCTTTTGAAGTTCTCTTAAGACGAATGGTTTGAATAAAATGATGGCCATTTCACGTGGAATACCACATTGATACATCTCTAAGTCTGGACCAACGATGATAACCGAACGTCCGGAATAGTCAACGCGTTTACCCAGAAGGTTTTGTCTAAAACGACCTTGTTTACCGCGAAGCATATCGGATAATGATTTTAAGTGTCTGTTACGTTCAACAGCTGCTTTCTTACCACGCTTTGCATTATCGAAGAGGGCATCCACAGCTTCCTGCAACATACGTTTTTCGTTCTTCGTAATTAAGCGTGGAGCATGTTGTTCTTTTTGTTTTTTCAAACGGTTGTTACGGTTTAAAATACGACGGTATAAATCGTTTAAGTCCGTGGTCGCGAATCTACCACCATCCAGAGCAACCATCGGTCTTAAGTCAGGCGGAATGACAGGAATGACATCCATAACCATCCACTCAGGCTTATTATCGGAGTTGTTGAAGGCTTCAACCACTTCTAAACGTTTAATGATACGATCTCTTTTTTGTTTAGAACTTGTTTTTAATTTTCTTCTTAAGGACTTCACTTCTTTGTCTAAGTCAAGTTCTTGTAAAAGTTTTTTAACAGCTTCAGCACCGGTTAATGCGGTGAATCTAGTGCCATATTCTTCAGAAAGTGCCGAGAAATCTTGTTCGGTTAAAATTTGTTTTTTAGACAGTGGTGCTGTCCCTGGATCAGTCACGATATAAGCCGCATGATAAACCACTTCTTCTAACGCTTTCGCTTTAATTCCTAAAAGGATAGCTAGGCGTGATGGTGAGTTTTTTAAGTACCACGTGTGGACAACAGGTGCCTCTAATTCGATATGCCCCATGCGTTCTCTTCTCACCTTTGATTCGGTGATTTCAATGCCGCACTTTTGACAAATTTGACCTTTATTTCCGGATTGCTTCTTACCGCATGCGCATTGGTAGTCACGTGTTGGACCAAAAATGCGTTCACAGAACAAGCCACCTTCTTCAGGTTTTGATGTTCTATAGTTGATGGTTTCATGTGTTTTTACTTCACCGTAAGACCATTGTCTAATTTCTTCTGGAGAAGCTAAACGAATCTTTAAGTGACTAAATGTGCGTGAACCATAACCTTTACGAATCGGTTGAATGTGACGATGAATACGTTCTTCAAGGTCAATTTCTTCCTTTTCTTCAACTTCAACCAACGCTTCAACTTCGACTTCATGATGTGCATGTTCTTTAAGTGCGTCGAAGCCATATAATTCTAACAGTTGATTGACTTCTTGTCTTAAGATCGCGTCATCTTCAAACAAATGATAAAGACTGTGGCGATCATAATCTAAGAATTCTTTTAAATCTTGGATGTTTGCATGTTTTAAAATCGAAATGACTTCATCACTTAAATTCAAGTTGTCCAAAGATCTTGGCAACTGATAACGACGTAAAATCGATTTGATTTCTTCAAAGCTTTGTCCAAGTAGCATATTCAATTCTTTTAAATTGAAGGTGTTGAAGTCTTCAAGTTGGTCAATACCCGAAAGTTTTAACGCCTTGAGTGCTTCTTCCGATAATTTCAAAGATTCGACATGTAAAGTTAATTTTTCTTTAGCCATTAACGAAACCCTCCTTTGAACTTGCTAGGACTGTTGTCGACAAGCGATTTTTGAGCTTCATTTTCTCCCGTGTTCGCATCGATCAATTCAACATATAAACCGAGTGCTTGGAGTTCTCTGGTGAGAACGCGGAAAGATTCTGGAATCGATGCGGGTGGAATGGGTTTATCGTGCGTGATTGCGCTATAAACTTTATTTCTTCCCAACATATCATCCGATTTAACGGTAAGCATTTCCTGCAAGGTATGTGCTGCACCGTAAGCGTAGAGTGCCCAAACTTCCATTTCCCCGAAGCGCTGACCACCATTTTGAGCCTTACCACCCATCGGTTGTTGTGTGACAAGTGTGTATGGACCAACAGAGCGCGCATGGAGTTTATCGTCAACCATGTGTGACAACTTAATCATGTACATGACACCTACAGAAATTCTATTTTCATAAGGTTGTCCGGTACGACCATCATAAAGCATGGTCTTTCCATCAGGATCGATACCTGATTCCGCTAAAATAGACTTAAGGTCATCGTCGGATACACCGTCAAAGACTGGGGTTGCTACTTTAACATTAAGGTTTTTCGCAGCGATACCTAAATGGATTTCCAAGATCTGACCGATGTTCATACGTGATGGAACCCCAAGTGGGTTTAACATGATGTCAACCGGTGTACCATCTGCCATGTATGGCATATCTTCTCTTGGTAAAATCTTCGAGATAACGCCTTTATTACCATGACGACCTGCCATCTTGTCACCTTCAGAAATCTTGCGTTTTTTCGCAACATAAACTCTGATGACTTCGTTGACACCACTGGGGAGTTGATCGCCATTTTTCTTTGAGAAATATTGAATCGATTGAACGATACCACCGCCACCATGAGGTACACGGAGGGATGAATCGCGATATTCTCTTGATTTTTCACCGATGACTGCATGAATCAGTTTTTCAGATGGGCTTGGTTCAAACACACCTTTAGGTGTAATCTTACCGACAAGAATATCATTTTCTTTCACTTCAGAACCTGGAATGATAATACCTCTTTCATCCAAATTCTTTAACGCATCTTGACCAGCGTTTGGAACTTCGCGTGTGATTTCTTCTCTACCTGAACCTGTTTTTAATTCACGTGTTTCAATTTCGTATTCATCAATGTGAACAGAGGTGTACACGTCATTTTTAACGAGGTCTTCTGATAAAATGATCGCATCTTCATAGTTATATCCTTCCCATGTCATGAAGGCGACGGTGACGTTACGCCCTAAAGCGAGTTCACCGTTCATGGTTGAAGGACCATCCGCGAGGATATCGCCTAAATCAACCCATTCACCCATCTTGACTAATGGACGTTGTAAGATACATGTATCTTGGTTTGATCTGAAGAAACGAATGAGATCATACGTTTCTGTTTGACCCATACCATAATCTTTTAATGTTTTAGCTTGTTCGTATGTGAATTCTTTTTCACTATCGTATAGAACGTTGTTGCCAACATATAAGCTGTGCTCAGGTTTTGCAGTGATCATGATCTTACTTGCATCTGCAAATGTCACGAATCCTGAAATCTGAGAAACGATAACTGCACCAGAGTCCTTTGCGGCACGGTATTCAATACCGGTACCAACGATGGGTGATTCTGGTTGTAAAAGAGGTACAGCCTGACGTTGCATGTTTGCTCCCATGAGGGCACGGGACGCATCGTCATGTTCAAGGAACGGAATGGTTGATGTCGCGACTGAAACAATTTGTTTTGGAGAAACGTCCATGTAGGTAATTTCTTCAGGATCGAACATCGAGGTTTCACCACGGTGACGACCGATCACTCTTTCCGCCATGATTTCGCCAGATTCAGAAAGTTCAGTTGCGGCTGAAGCGATAACTTCATCGTATTCTTCATCTGCTGTTAAATATGTCGACACATCCGTAACTAAATACTTACCGTTGACATGATTCACTTTTAAGTATGGTGTTTGGATAAAACCATATTGGTCAACCTTACCGTAGGTAGCGAGTGAAGAAATCAAACCAATCGAAGGACCTTCAGGTGTTTCAATTGGACAGATACGACCGTAGTGCGAGTTGTGAACGTCACGAACTTCCACACCAGCACGGTCTCTTGCTAAACCACCAGTACCAAGCGCAGAAACTCTTCTTTTTTGGGTAAGTTCAGCGAGCGGGTTAATTTGATCCATGAACTGTGATAACTGTGAGCTACCAAAGAATGTCTTAATCGCACCAGCGAGTGGTGTCATGTTAATGATGTTTGAAGGTGTGGCATCGGCGAATGTTGTCGTAGACATCTTGTCTTTGATGTTCTTTTCAGCACGTGCTAAACCAATTCTAAACTGATTCTTCAACAATTCACCAATCAAACGAAGACGACGGTTACCTAAATGGTCGATGTCATCGATTTGACCTAAACCATCATAAAGGTTTAAGTAATAGCTCATGGAAGCAACGATATCAGAAAGTGTGATGTATTCTTTCGTTTCTCTTTGGTCGTTACCGATAACCTTCACTGGAATAATCTTTTCAGTTTCTTTATCTTTAACGGTAACTTCAATCATTTCAACGATGACGCCTTCACGTTCTTTTTCACGTTGATAGATATCACCGGATAAGAAATACTTGATGACTTTTTCATCTAAAGATTGACGTGATTTTCTAAGAACCGCAATGACTTCATCTGTCACTTCGGTATTTTTAGAAACTAAAATTTCACCTGTTCTAAGGTTGATAATGTTTTCTTTGGTGTATAGCGCTTCGCCACCATCAGGTAGACGAACAGCTAGAATTTCATCTGGTGTTTCATTTTGTAAAGACTCTTCCTTAGAAATGATTTCTTTTCTGAGTACATGACGGTTGTCTCTTAACACCTTGATGATGTCACGTGTAATTTTTGTCTTTTCAGGAACAAGCACTTCACCTGTTTGAGGATCAACGATATCTGTTGCTGTGTATTGACCTAAAATACGTGATAAAACATCCAACTTCTTGTTAAACTTGTAGCGTCCAACAGAAGCTAGATCATAGCGTCTTCTTTCGAATAAACGCATTCTAATAAATTCTCTTGCAGCATCGGCAGGAACTTTTTCGCCCTGTCTAAGCTTAGAGTATAAATCAACGATGGCTTCATCGCTGTTTTTTGCTTCATCTTTTTCAAAGGTCGCTTCTAGATAAGCGGACTTACCAAAAACTTCCAAAATATCTTTCTTCTTGCCTAAACCTAAAGCACGCATCATCGTTGTCATGGGTACTTTCTTTGAACGGTCTAGCTTCGCATACATAATATTTTTCGAACCTAGTTCATATTCAATCCAAGCACCACGTGTTGGGATGACCTGTGCCATGTATTTCACCATGTTGAGCTTCTTATCAAGTTCACTGGTAAAATATGCGCCTGCTGAACGAATAATTTGTGAAACAACAACGCGTTCTGCACCGTTAATGACAAAAGTCCCCGACGGTGTCATGTAGGGAATTTCACACATAAGAACGATGTTTTCACGAACTTCGCCAGTCACAGCATTTTCAAGCTTCACGCGGGCCGAAAGTTGTTTAGCGTAGTTGACATCTCTTAATTTAGATTGCTGTATGTCGTACTTTGGTTCCGATAAAAAATGTTCTTCAAAATACAACTTTAAATCACCGTTATGTCCTTCAATCGGTGAAATATCTACCAACAGTTCTCTAATGCCTTCATCGATAAACCACTTAAATGATTTGGTTTGAATCTCGATGAGGTCTGGCAATTCAATGTCATAACGCATTTTTGAGTAATTTCTGCGCTCTGCCTTTTTGCCGTATTTGACGCTTCGATATCCCATAATCCACACTCCTATCGTCTTTGGAAATCGTGTTTTTATATATATAAAAATGAAAAGAAAACAACATTATGCATTTTACAATATTATCATATTGTGTATCAATAGTCAATCTATTTCATTTTTTTTGTGCCAAAAGAATCCAATAACCCGCCTTTTTCTCAATCACTTCACAGGATCCGAAAAGCTCTTCAAGCTTTGCAAAAGATGACGGGGCACCCTGTTTTTTTTGAATAACAACGTATAAAATACCGCCAACATTCAAGTTTTCAAAGGCTTGTTCGTACAGTTTAAAAACGGTTTGTTTCCCTGCACGAATCGGTGGGTTTGTAACTACAACATCAGCGTTTACAGTCACGTTTTCAAAAAGAAAACTTGCTTTCGCTTCTGCATTTGACACACCATTTTCTTGCATATTTTTCTTTGTTAATCGGATGGCTCTCTCATTCACATCAAACGCGTAAACATGTTTATCGGGGTAGCTTTTCGCAAGAAATATGCTGATTGGCCCATACCCCGAACCCATGTCAATGATCGTTTTTGCTGATGGTGGAATGACCATCGATTCCAGTAAAACTCTCGTACCAAAATCGAGTCCTCCCTTGGAGAAAACACCTCGATCGGTGTAAAGACGCATTGAAATATCCTTGACCTTTAGATCCAGGATATGTTCATCCGATGTCACCGAATCATCGTTTACATAATAGTGACTCATGGGTCCCCCTCTTAACGGCGAAAAAACCCGAGAACAATTCTCAGGTTAAAAATTCGCTTCACCTAGAAGTTACTTAATTTCAACAGTCGCACCAGCGTCTTGTAATTGTTGCTTGATAGCTTCTGCTTCTTCCTTCTTGATCTTTTCTTTGACAACTGCGTCTGCAGTTTCTGTTAAAGTCTTAGCATCTGCTAATCCTAAACCAGTGATTTCACGTACAACCTTAATAACGGCGATCTTGTTCGCACCGAAAGTCTTAAGGATAACGTTGAATTCTGTCTTTTCTTCAACGACAGCCGCTGCTGCTGCTGGAGCTGCTGCTACTGCAGTTGGGTCAATACCGAACTCTTCTTTTAATCCATCAACGAGTTCTTTGATTTCTAATAAAGTCATTTCTTTTAAAGCTTCAATAAAAGCTGCTTTTGTAAGTTTTGCCATGTTAAATTTCCTCCTAATTATTCTTGTGGGTTACTGATCATATTAAGACCAATAGCGATTTCTCTCACTGGTGTGAGCATACCTACTGCAAGCATAGTGAGTAGGGTTTCTCTTGATGGTAATGTTGCTAATGCTGTTATAGCGTCTACGCCGACAACTTTACCCTCGACAATACCTGAACCGATGGTTACAACTTTGTTTTCCTTTGCAAAATCGAAAACGATTTTTGCAGGTGCAACAACATCTGAGTAGCTGATTGCTAACGCCTTAGCGCCTACTAAAGTATCCGCTAATTGATCGTATCCAGCAGCAATCGATGCTCTTCTCGAAATATTGTTCTTATAGACTGTGACATCACAGCCAGCTTCTCTTAACTGGTGACGAAGCTTAGTGAAAGCTTCCACTGTCAAACCAGGATAGTCGAAGGCAACAACGGTTGTAGCACGTCCAAGCTTTTCAGTCAGGTCACGTACGGACTCAGCCTTACGTTCAATAATTGCTTTTTGCATGAAATGCCTCCTTCGTTTACTAAAAAATCTCTCTTTCGCCAAAGACAAAAGAGAGATTGAATCAAATCGATTTCAAACACCTCGGTAGGGAATTAAGCTTTTGAGCACCCACTGTCTATGGCGATTAAATTTTTGGTTCTAATTAACCGCGAGCCTTCAAGGATTCTTCATCCATGTGAATGCCAGGAGCCATACTTGAAGTCACTGTAATGTTCTTCATGTAAGTACCTTTAACGGTTGTTGGCTTGATACGGTTGAGTTGTTCGTAAATGGTTTTAGCATTTTCTTTCAACTGTGTTTCAGTGAACGATACACGACCGATAGGTGCGTGAATGTTACCAACCTTATCTGTACGATACTCAATCTTACCATTTTTGATTTCTTGAACTGCTTTCGCAACGTCCAAGGTCACTGTCCCGGTCTTTGGATTTGGCATTAAGCCTTTAGGACCGAGGATACGACCAAGCTTACCGAGTTGTCCCATCATGTCTGGTGTAGCCACCATAACATCGAAGTCAAACCAGCCTGCGCCGATTTTTTGGATGAGTTCTTGCGCTCCGACGTAATCAGCTCCAGCAGCTTCTGCTTCTTTTGCTTTTTCGCCTTGTGCAATCACAACAACGCGGGAAACCTTACCTGTACCATGTGGTAATACGAGTGCACCTCTTAAGTTTTGCTCAGCCTTTCTTGGGTCAAGGTTGAGTCTAAATGCGACTTCAACAGTAGCATCAAACTTAACGTAAGAGGTTTTCTTGACTAAAGCCATTGCTTCTTCGACGCTATACTTCTTCGTCTTGTCAATGAGTTTAGCTGCCTCAAGGTATTTCTTTCCTCTTTTCATATTCTTCCTCCTAAAATGTGGTCTAGCGGGATATCCTCCCACAATTTAGATAGCTAACGATCTAAATTATTCTGAAACGGTGATGCCCATTTGACGTGCTGTACCTTCAATGATTTTCATTGCTGCTTCAACAGTGTAAGCATTTAAGTCAGGCATCTTCTTTGTTGCAATGTCTCTTAACTGAGCTTGAGTGATGGTTGCTACTTTATCCTTCTTCGCGTTTTTAGCGCCAGATTGAATGTTTGCAGCCTTCTTCAGTAAGTCACTTGCAGGTGGGGTTTTGGTGACGAATGAGAATGTACGGTCATCATAAACCGAGATAATCACTGGTACGACAAATCCCATTTGATCTTTTGTTGCTTCATTAAATTGTGAACAGAATGCTGGAATGTTAACTTGAGCTTGACCAAGTGCTGGACCAACTGGTGGAGCGGGGTTAGCTTTTCCTGCTGCGATCTGTAATTTAACGACTTTTACAACCTTTTTTGCCATGAGACACAACCTCCTTCTTTACATAAGTATGTGGTATGAATTAGATTCTTCCACTATGGTGTGTTTTCACACGCGATATCATTCTATCATTAAGGGTATGCTTTGTCAATCAAAAAATAGTGTTTTATCTGATTTTAGCCCCAAAGGGGAAGAGTGCGAGCTGTGCGAGTTTAAACCATTGCATACCAAACGGAATACCGATGATGGTGATACAGAAAATGACACCGATAAAAAGATAACCGATAGCCATCTCCCACCCCGCAAGGATCAACCAAATCAGATTGATGATGGGATGTTCAGAAAAGCGTGTATCAATATCTTTCCCAAAGGGAAAAACGACGAGACCTGCAAATTTAAATGCTTGGAGTCCAAAAGGGATTCCAATAATGGTGATACAAAGTAATAGTCCGATCAACAACCATAAGAGGGAAGCGATAGCACCACCAAAGACAAACCAAATGATATTTCCTAAAAGTTTCATAACGTATCCTCCTTGTTCTATTATAACAAAAAAACACCTCATCTGAGATGTTCATTTGTCATTTTAGAAACCACACTCATCGTGATCACAAGCTTGACTATCGTCTTGATCATTTAATGTTTGTAGAGGGTTTTCTTCAGCCCAAATTTGTTCTAAGGCTTGTGTGAAATATTCGGTTTGTTGTGCACCAGAAATCCCGTATTTGCGGTTAAGTACAAAGAATGGAACACCTTGAACACCGATTTGTCTCGCCTCTTGTTGTTCTGTTGTGACTTGATCTTTATAACTGTTTTCGTTTAAGATTTGAAGTGCTTCTTCTTTAGATAAACCAACTTCTGTTGCTAAGTTAGCAAGTGTTTCATAGTCTGCAAGATTGAGACCATCTGTGAAATAAGCCTTCATTAATCTCGAGGTTAATTGATCTTCTAAACCTTTGGTGTTTGCCCATTTTGCAAGACGATGTGCATCAAATGTATTCGTCATTTGAATGATATCGTAGTTGTAGGTTAAACCCACTGATTTTGCATTTTGAGTAAACATCTTAAAACGTTCTTTTGCTTGTTCAACGGTTGTCCCGTGCCCTTTCGCAAATGATTCATACGCAGTACCTTTCATCACTTTAGGTGCTTGTGGGTTTAACTGGTAAGATTTGTAGATAACTTCTACCTTATCTTTGTGTTTGAATGTGTGTAATGCTTCTTCGAATCGCTTTTTTCCAATGTAACAAAAAGGACAAGCGAAATCGGACCAAATTTCTATTTTCATGTTTCATGACCTCCATATCCAAAGACATTATAACAAAATCAAACCTTAATTCAAGGCTTTTTGCTTTATTTTTTTAATTTATTTAAGTAATATTGACTGATTTTATCCTTTTTTACCTTTTTTTCTCATTTCGCTATAAAATGAAAGTATGGAGGTGTTTCTATGTTCCATCAAAATGATGTCCTACATGTTCAAGAGGTAAGCTTACTTGTTTTAAACTTAAAACGCTCACTTGAGTTTTATCAAAACATCCTTGGCCTTCACGTGAGTGAACGCTCTAAAAAGGAAAGAGCCTTATCTGCAGATGGCATGCACACGCTCATCACGCTTGTGGAAGATCCTCATGCATTCCCTTTGGGTATCACACAAGGTTTATATCATGTCGCGCTGAAACTAGAGAAAAGAAGCGAACTTGCAGCAGTTATTAAACGTTTATCTGACATGCGATACCCCATCACAGGTGCATCCGATCACGGGGTAAGTGAAGCGATTTATTTAGACGATCCAGACGGTCACGGTCTTGAGATTTATTGGGATAAGCCCCACGAAACATGGCCTTTAGAAGATGAGAAAATAACCATGTATACACGTCCCATGGACCTTCAAGGTGTGATGCGTGAGTTAGCGTTATCTGATCATTACCATATCCCTCAAACCATGATTTTAGGTCACCTTCACTTGCATGTCCCAGATCTTACTAAGGCAAAAGCATTTTACGTGGATGTTTTGGGATTTCAGGTGGTCATGTATTATGGCGCTCAAGCGTTATTCATCGCAGATCACGGTTATCATCACCATATTGGACTTAACACGTGGCAAGGCGATGCACCACTCTGTGAAACGCGTCAAATCGGCTTGAAAAGCTATATATTATCCGTACCTAAGCAAGAATACCTTCCGCTCTTAAAACGGCTTAAAGACGCACATTATACACTGCGTGAAGATGAGGCGATACCTTATATCATTGATCCCTTAAATCAAAAGCTCTTCTTTCATTTTTTAAATTAAAAAAAGACCTTTCGGTCCTTTTAGATGTTAAGAGAAAATTGAACGAGTGTTGCCCATACCCACACACTTAAGACCAACCTTAAACACAACATGAGTCTAAGCTTCGTTTTGGAAACGAGGCTTTTTTTCTTTTGAATAAAAAAGAATAAGCGGTAGCCAGAAAGACCTAAAAGAGACACTGGTATATAAGAAAAATAGTTTTTTGCATATATACCTATCATGATAAAGAGTGCCATCGGTGTAAGTACCGATAACATAATCACCACATCATCATATTCATCTACACCAAAGAGTTGATCGAGAAAATGAAGTGCCATCAACATCACCGCGATCACAAGACTTACAACGATGATGACGATGATACCATAAACGTAGGCTTTTCCTTCATTTGCCCAAAAGGTTATGGATAAATCCGGATGTGTGGCTAAATACATCGTAAAAATAAGCATGAGCCCGAGTATGATATACATCATGATTCTTTTTAACCAAAGCTTCATTTGAACACCTCATCGTCTATTTAATGACATTATAGCATACTTTATATGCAAAGAAAAAAGGCGCAAGCGCCTTAAATTTCTTTCACATCGTGTGTATCGATTTCGGTTGGTGTTCCACGTCCGAATAAATCAAGATCGACAGTGAGTTTTTCTTGATCATCATCAACATGGGTGACTTTACCCTTCATACCAAGCCATGTACCATTGATCACTTCGACTTCTTTGCCAAGTAAATGAGCCCATGTTGGTTTACTGATAATACCGACCTTTAATAAGATTTGATTAATTTCATCTGGTGACAGTGGGACTGGTTTTGTACCGCCACCTGAAGATCCTAAGAACCCGGTGACACGTGGCGTATTACGCACAACGAACCAAGATTCATCTGTTACGATCATTTCAACGAAGACATACCCTGGAAAGAGCTGTCTAATTTTTTCTTTTTCTTTACCGTCTGCCTTCTTTTCGATGACTGTCTCTTCGGGAACAACGACGCGGAAGATGTAATCTGACATCCCCATACTTTCGACACGTCTTTCCAAGTCAAGCTTGACGGCATTTTCATAACCTGAATAGGTCTGAATGATATACCATCTTACTTGTTGTGTCATAGGATACCACCATTAATCAGTGCGGTAGCAACCATGTTGAAGAGTAAGATGAATGATGTTAAGATCAATAAGAAAATGAGCGTACGTACGGCATGGTCAAGAAATTTAGGAAATGTTGGCCATGTGATTTTCTTTAATTCAGGAAGTGCTGGTAAAAAGAATGGGTAAATAACGAGTGCTAAACCAAACAGTGAAATGGCAAACAGAACCCATGCGAAGATGACACCGTTATTGCCTTGTCCTAGAATGGGGAAGTTTTCGTTAATTTCAAGTAATTGGTTTCCACTGATAATCATCAAAGCGAGTGCGCCTGATAAGGTTGCCAAAATACCTAAGAGTAAATTTTCCCATTTATATTCTGTCGTTAATACTTCAAGTAACTTACTTTTTTGTTCGACTTGTTTTTGTTTAATTGCCATGTGATGTTAGCCTCCTATTTACTTTCCTTGTGCAAGGTATGCTTGTTGCAACGCGGACAAAACTTATGGGTTTCAATCCGTTCTTTTTGTGTTGCTTTATTCTTTGTCGTCGTATAATTACGACTTAAGCACTCCGTGCAGACTAATATTATTTTCTCGCGCATTAAAAAACCACCTCTGTGGTCATTCGCAAATGTATTTTAACACTTACGATTGACTTAGTCAACTATCTATACCATTATATCATAATTTTATATTTTTCTTTGATTCGGTAAATTGCATTATAGATTTGTTTTGGAGCAAGTCCTGTTTCGCATGCAATCTGTTTTACCGGTTGTCTTTCAATCACGTATCGGTTGTGAATTTCTCTTTCGATATCGGATTCAAAGGTCATGTATTCGACCTCTTCTTCAAGTAGGGTATACTCCTTAACGAAATCGGTCGTTTCAAAAAGAGTATACTCCGGTAAACACCGGATCAAGCCATAAAAATGGCGTCTTAAGATTAATTCAAAGTATTTGGTAAAACTTTTTTGATACGTTTCATTAAATGTTTGAATGGCTTTATGAAGGGTGAGCAACCCTTCTTGATGAAAATCATCGTGCTCTTTTTGCTCAACATTGAGGTGATGAATGTGTTTCCATATGAATCTTTGATATTTTTGATACATGAAGTTGAGCGCATGTTCACAAGCGTTACAACGAATCAAATAAATCAGTTCATAATCATTCATCACATAGATCATGTTACAAGGACGCTTTCATCTTATACATCATCAACGCGGCAGCAACGCTCACATTGAGTGAATTGATCTTTCCATACATAGGGATTTTCACCAGCAAATCACAATTTTGTTTTACCAGTGGGCGGATGCCTTCTCCTTCGTTCCCCATCACCACCGCAAGCGATACGTTTTTGGGTAAGTCTTCATACGTTTTATCGGTGTTACCATCTGTACCTACAACCCAAACACCTTTTTTCTTGAGTTCGAGAATGGCTTGATTGATGTTAGGAACTAAAATGACTTTGACATGCTCAATCGCACCTGAGGATACTTTAGCAACGGTGGCTGTTAAAGGCACAGCACCTTTTTTACTCATGAGAATGCCATCAAGTTGAACCGCTTCTGCTGTCCGCATGACGGCACCTAGATTGTGTGGGTCTTCTATTCCATCCAAGATGATGAAATGTTGGATCTTATTTTCCTTTAAAACATCACTGAGCTCATAGGTTTGATAATCTTCAACATCGGCACAAACCCCTTGATGAAGTTGATTGGATGAGATCTTATTCAGTTCATTTTTATCTGCTTTTTGGTAACTCACATGTTTATCCTTTAAAAACTGCAGAAAACGATGATCGTTCATCTGATCATCGACATAAAGTTTATAGATGGTTCTTTGAGCGAAAATCGCTTCTTTAATGACATTTTTACCATAAATAATCATAGATCGTTTTACTCCTTTGGGGTAGTCTATGACAACCGCTTCAAACAATCAAGTGAAACAGTTATCAAATTTCATAACAAAGGGCGCGTGAGCGCCCCTTATCAATTATTGAATGTCAGCAATCTTATTAATGATCGTCTTGATAAAGACTTTAATCCACCCATAAAGATTGGATAAAACATGCATCATGGGGAATGTTGCTTGTGCTAAGACCAAGAGCAACAAGATGTGTGGTGCGCCAAGAACGACGGTTGAATCGTAGAACTTACTGGGCACAATCGGTACGAATTGGAAGAAGTTTGGCATAAAGAAGATACCAAAGATAAAGGCTGCAACCATCAAGAAGAATAAAACGCGTCTCATCTTGTTGAATGGCGTAGACACTCTAAAGAGTACTGTCAAGGAAACAACGGTTGCTGAGATAACCACGAGTGTTTCTGTCACCTTATCTGACATTTGAAGTGATGGTTGGAATGCAAAGATAATCAAACTGTTGATCATCACCACGAGTGCACCAGGCAAAGCTGCCTTTAAAATATTCCATAAGAACTTACCTTTAACCTGCTTGTTGTTTGGTTCAAGTGCCAGGAAGAAGGATGGAATACCAATGACTAAATAGTCAATTAAAATGAGTTGGTTAGGTTGAATAGGGTAAACACCTTTTCTGATGATCGCTACAATGGCGAGCAAGAATGAAAAGATTGTTTTGGTTAAAAAGAGTGTGGACACACGTTGAACGTTGTTGATCACTCTTCTACCTTCAGAGACAACCTTGGGCATAGAAGAGAAATTAGAATCTAAAAGGACTAAGTGAGACACGTTTCTTGCTGCCTCAGAACCTGATGCCATCGCAATCGATGTATCTGCTTCTTTGAGTGCGAGAATGTCGTTGACACCGTCACCGGTCATGGCGACTGTACGTCCGTTATTTTTTAGTGATTCAATCAGTAATTTCTTTTGTTGTGGTGACACACGTCCAAACACGGTGAACCGTGATGCGGAACGTACGACTTCTTTATCTTGCATGCCTTCAAGCGAAATGTATTTGTCTGCATTTGCAATCCCTGCACGTTGTGAAATACGCGAAACGGTGGCGGGATTATCCCCAGAAATAACTTTTACATCCACGTTATGTGACTTAAAGTATTCAATCGTATCGATCGCATCTGGACGAATGGTATCTTCAATCATGATCAAGGCAAGCGGTATAATCTTTCCTTGAACGGTGTTATCCACGATATCACCTTCTGCATAGGCAACCGCTAGCACACGATAACCTTCTTGAGATTGCTTATCGACTTCTCTTGCAATTTGGTGATAATTTTCTTTAACCACGAACTCAGGTGCCCCTAAAACGAAGGTCCCATAACGATCAAACTGAACCGCTGAGAATCTGCGTTGGCTAGAAAAAGCAATCAATGCTTTATGACGGATGCGCTTCGCTGTACCAAAACGTTCAGCAAGGGCATCAGAGGTTAAGTTGGGATCATTTTGGGCATTGATCATGGCCGAAATGATATTCTTTAATGGGAGTCCTGTTTCATTCTTATACTCAATGATACTCTTCACGGTCATCGTACCATCGGTAATGGTTCCTGTTTTATCCAAACACAAGGTGTCGACGCGTGCGAGCATTTCAATACAATATAGTTCTTGAACGAGGGTATTGTTTTGCGCAAGACGGATCACGCCTACGGCTAAAGCCATTGATGTTAACAAGAAGAGACCTGATGGAATCATCCCAATCATCGCACCCGCGGTCTTTTGAACCACTTCGTTATATGGAAGTGAGGAATACGTTGTCATCAAGTAGAAGAGAACGGCTGCGAGTGGTACAATCAGTGCACCCACAATACGAATAATCACTTTGAGTGAACCGAGTAGATCGGATTGCGGCTTTTTATATTTCTTCGCTTGATTCGTTAATTTTTGAATGTAGATGTTATGGCCTACTGCAGTAGCTTGCGCATAACAGTTGCCCGAGACAATGAATGAACCCGAATAGAGGGTATCACCCTTCTTTTTAATAATAGGATCAGATTCACCGGTTAAAAGGGATTCGTTAACTTCAACGGTACCTTGTCTGACGACAGCGTCTGCTGGAATTTGTTTACCTGATGAAAGGTGTAAAATGTCATCAATGACAACATCAGAAACACCAATTTCTAGTTCGCTACCATCTCGCATGACAATCGCGGTTGGTGCGGTTAATAAGGAAAGTTTATCAATCGTCTTTTTCGCGCGAATTTCTTGAATGATACCAATCGTAATATTCGCTGAGATCACACCCATGAAAAAGAGTTGTGTCCACGCAGCATTCACTGATATAAGCCATGCTGCAATCCCAAAGTTTAAAAAGTTAAAGAATGTAAAAATATTGGATGTGATGATATTGGTAATAGACTTGGTTGAACCGGTGTCTCCAATGTTTGCGAGACCTGCCATTTGACGTAATTCAACTTCTTCTGTTGATAACCCTTTTTCAATTTCAGGATTATAACGTTCAACCACGATATCGTCTTTTGACTTAACTCTCGATTTTAGATCAATCGCTTCAACAGGTTCATCATCAAGGGGCACGTGTAAACCTAAAGGATCACCTTGCATGGTGACGAGTTCTTCTTTGATGACAGTTTTAGGACCCTTCGTCTTTTTCGCTTTAGGTGTATCTTGAACATCAGCGTCTTCGATCAGTGCTTCTAAATCTTGGCTTTTTTGTTTGCTGATTTTTTTGTCAACTGTTTTCTCCATGCGATTATCCTTTCTCGATCCACGTGATCGCTTCTTTAATGAGGTCGTCAGCACGATTTTTATCGGTTAAATATAAACCGCCAATCAGTGCTTCAAAACCTGTTGCGTGTGTGTATAATTTCGCATCCATATTTTTACGACCGCGACCAGATGCATTTCTTCCCCGTTTGAACAGGTCTAGTTCTGCTTCTGATAAACGGTTGTTATCTAAGAGATATTGGATGATTTTAGCTTGTGCTGTACCAGATGTATATTTAATCGCCTCTTTATGTAGATCATTGACATCGGTTAGTTTTTTATCGACGAGATAGGTTCTGATCGATAATTCATAATAACTATCACCTAAATAGGCGAGTGTGAGTCCATTCAAATTTACATCCATCCTCTTTCGCTGAGCTTTACTCTTAATTGGTCAGCTCTTACAAAATCTTTGTCCGTACGTGCTTGTTCCCACGCCTTATAAAGATTGATCGTATCATCGGTGAGTTCAAAGCGTGGCATAATGCCTAAGATGTCCATAATCGTCTTTGTTGTTTGATATAAGACGGCCAAACGAAAGACATCTTTTTCTTTATTCATGGCTTTGAGTAGATCATAGATGAGGGTAATCACATTAGGGATGTTTAAATCATCATTCATCCAACCTAAAAAGGTATCTCTATGTTCTTCATCGATTTCTACCGTAAACGCTTTGTTCAATGACACGGTTAAAAAAGCTTTTTTAAGGCTTCGTTTTATTTTATCATATTCTTTGCTAAACTGTTGCATTAAATCATCTGAGTAATTGATTGGCATGCGGTAATGATGACCAACCATTAAAAACCGAAATGCTAGAGCGTCGTATGCTTGAATTAAATCTTTCACCCAAGTGATGTTTCCTAACGATTTGCTCATTTTGGTATCATTAACATCGAGTCTTCCTACATGCATCCAGTAGCGTGCAATGTGATGGTGATCATGTGCACAGGTTTGTGCAATCTCATTTTCATGGTGGGGAAATTTCAGATCGGTTCCACCACCGTGAATATCGATTTCACCACCAAAGATTTCATGGTTCATGACAGCACATTCTGTATGCCAACCGGGGCGACCTTCACCCCATGGAGAGGTGTAACGTAGTCCTTCATCGGTTGTTTTCCATAAGGAGAAATCTCTTGGGTCTTCTTTATCATCTTCTAAGTTGATTCTAACACCTTGAGAGAGTTCATCCACATTTTGTTTGCTGAGAATACCGTAATCAGAAACTTTACCAACTCTAAAATAAACACCTGAAGGTCTGGCATATGCATACCCTTGGTCAATTAAATCTTGAATATAAACAATCATTTGGCTAACGTATTCCGTCGCTTTTGGCATCATGTCTGGTAGGGATGAACCCACTGCATGTGTCATCTCGACAAAACGTTTAAAATATCTATCTGTAATCTCTTTTTCTAAGACGCCTTCTTCTTTGGCTTTATCAATAATTTTGTCATCAACATCCGTGATGTTTGAGACAAATAAAACATCATAACCGATATAACTTAAGTAACGTTTAAGAACATCAAAAAAGATGACAGGGCGTGCATTTCCAAGATGAATATCGCCATAAACGGTTGGTCCGCAGACATACATGCTAACCCGCTTTGGTTTGATTGTTTCAAATGGTTCTATGTTTTGTGTAAGTGAGTTGTAGATCTTTAACATTTGAATGCCCTCCTCTTTGTTTTATTATAGTAGAATTTCATGAATTATACAACAAATCATGCTTAAATAAGCCATTTTCTAGCATTTTGTAAAGGAAGTGATGATCTCATTGAAAAAGGATCACTTCTTAAATTTTCCGCAATGAATCCAAAATTTCAACCATTGCCCACGTGTCTTGTTTACAGTATTCTAAAAGGTCTTGATACGTCTTTTGAAAGGTTTCTTTTTCCATCATGGGAAATTTTGCATAGGCTACTAAAGCTTGTGTTCCATTAGCAATCGGCATCCCTTTATACGTCAGATGACTGAATAGAGGTAAAACCTTTTTAATTGAAAAGGAACCGTTTAAATCGTTGTGATAAAAATTGATGAGTTTTCCTTCTTCTTCAGAAAAACCTAGTGCTGCAAACAATTTTTTATTTCCCCTAAGGAGATACATCAAATCAAACAACCGATCCACCATATCCAAAAGTCTTTCACGATATTTGGGAAAAATGTTTGCCATTTCTTTTAACCTTGTTTGCTCAAAAGACTGATTGTAAACCATGATGGACCCTCCATCAGGTTTAATCACATCCAGCATGTGCTTAACTAAGTCTTCTCTTAAATCATCGTGTGTGGATGCAATATAAGAGACATTGTCTTGATCTTTATCACAAACACCTGGTTCATGTTCGATATGAATAGAAAATTGAAATAAAGATTGTGCATAGGGTACTTCCCCTTTGAATCTGGGGAGTGGACAAGGAAATGTTTCAAAATCCAGATGGTAAATAGGGTATTTCAACGACTGGATACCTGCTCGAATCTTGGTATGATGATAATAAGGTTCACCACTATCCATCACTTGTCGTTGGATGTGGTTATTTTCTCGTTTCAACCATTCTCTTGGTATATCAAATGCCGAGACAATCCCTTCGTTAATTAAATCGAATCTGTCGTGTTTAACACCTTGTTCATCTTGGAATCCTACATGGTTTTGCATGTAGGTAAAAATACTGTTTTTTTCCGGAATGTCTTTGTAACAAATTGGATAAAACAAACATTGTCTCGTATCTTTCCTTTGACAATGAGGCCCTAAAGCAACCGGATTTGCGTTCATCACATCAAGCCTTGAAATTACGGTATCAATGTCTTGGTCTAGTATCGGCATCATTTTTTTGGTCAGCGATGTCACATCAATCAACTTAATGATGTCATCGCCATAGATAGGTTCATTTTTCTCATTGACAAGACCTTCATGAACATAGTGCGTGTTGAGTACAACCAAGTAATACTTCACGTTTTTCTTTGTTTTAAGGGCGTGTTCTAACACATAACGTTGGTAGGCAATATCATAGATATAACGTCCTTCTTTGGTTAGTCTTTGTTTAAAACGTGCAATTTTTTCCTGGTAATGCGCATTCACACAACCGCCGATATCTTCTTGAAGCATCAAAACACCTTCGGGTGATTCTACAAATAGGGGGACTTTTTCTTTATCGTCATTCTTGTATTCTTTTTCAACAAATTTCTTTGACGTTGTCGCTTTAACTTCAAAAATACGGATGGTTTGATCATCTTCTTGATAGCCATCTAAGAAACAGTAAAAGTGAAATCCCTTTTTCTCATAGTTAAATCGCTTCTGTTTATAGGTATCTAAGTTATAGGTGACTTCGCCTGCATATTTCTTTTCAATGATCTTCCCTGCCAACACTTCAATAAGGTTGTAATAGGGTAACATCACTTCCATTTGTGGATCATCAACCGATAACAGATCAATCTCTTCATCTTCTTCGTCTTCATCATACATGCTGTCGATGAGAACGCGCTTCTTCGCTTCATTTTCTAGTCCAATCAAATCTTCTAGTTCAGGATCATCGGTAAACGAAACGATCGCTTTATCCTTATCCTGATAGATTTCATCTAATGCTGGATAACGGTTGCAGCGAATGTAATTGATAAACTTCGTTTTTGAGATTTTCATGTGGCTCACCTCTATTAATCTTTATTATACCGTATAACCTATGATTCTATAAGTTATCTTAAGATAAAAAACGCATACCCTGAGGATATGCGCGATACGTTTAATCTGTGTTTTTAGTTTACTAACCAGGTGTTGATCATCTCACTGGTGAAGAAACCATCAAGCGTTGTTGCGACATCGATCTGATCTGTACCCGTTTGATCTAGCGTATTGACCATCAAGCCTAGGTCACCATAATGTGCGAAGACATTAAGTGCGGTTGAATCTTGGTCTGCGACGGTTTGAGAAGCCTTATAAATCACGTCATCAGAGAGATTTAGGTTGATCATCTGGTTATCGGAATAGCGAAGGTTCGCGTTACTCTTCTTGCTGGAACCATAGAAACCATAAAGACCACCGACAAAGACATACTTTTTGACCAGTTCTTCATTGGCATTCTTCTCATGGTTTAACGTGATTGAACCACTGTAGAGTGCTTCATTGACATTGCTATAAGCGATCCCTGCAATTCCACCGACATAAACCGAGTAGCTTGCCTTGGTTGTGCCTTCAGATGTTCCAAAGTCTAAGGTGATACTGATGTTACCCGTTGACATCACCTGTTCAACAGAACGGTTGATGTTTCGTGCGTTGTGATAACCCACAACACCACCGATATTGATGTTTAAATTGCGATCTTTAAGGTTTGCTCCTGCCATTTCAAAATGGACATCTGCACCGCTGTTGATCTCCTTAACCACAGCTTCTTCACCTAAAAACCCGATCGCTCCACCTACACGAATGCGTCCATAAGATGTTGATTTCACCGACACAAGTGTGTTTTCAAGGGTTGCTCCTGTAACATTACCTTTAAACTCGCCCACTAAACCACCGACAAATGCTTGTACAGTGGATGATGTCGAGAAGTTGATGGTACTGTTTTTCACTTCAATGTTTTCAAGTTTTCCTGTGGATGATGCGACATATCCTGCAACAATACCCACACGTGATGACGTGGTCATCGAAAGAGGTTCTTCTGCGGTACCAATATTGACATTATCAAAGGTGACATTTTTAACCACACCACCTGAAATGTAACCAAACACACCGGTATAAGCGACAATCTTGTTGAACGTGATGTTCTTTAAAGAGAAGCCTTTGCCATCAAACGTTCCAGAGAACGCTGAGGTGAAAGGTGATGTGAAGACTTCGCCTGCAAAATCGATATCGTTATCTAACACATAATTACCCGCACGGTTATTGACCATGTTCTTAAAGTCTTCAGGTGTCTTCACGTGTACAATTGCTGCGGATGCAAGCTGTACTGTTCTCTCCACTAAGACGACCGAATTTCGACCAATCGTCGCGTAAATTTTTAAGGTATAAGTCATCGTATTGATAAGACCACCGATGGCATATTTATCGAAATCAGCCATATCAACGATATCTTTGGTATGAATCAATTTGCCTGTTGAATCAAATAAACTCACGGTAATGGTACCTGTGATTTCATTTTTTGGATCATTTAACGTTGCTTTAAACGAAAATGACGTTAGTTCCACATCGAGTTGATCGATGGTTGCTGTAACCTGACCAGCTTTGTTATCTTTACATGCAACAAGCCCTAATGAAAGTAACATCACTGCAGCTATTAAAAAAATTCTTTTCATGATTCACCTCGTAGTTTTGAAATGGTTTGATTTAAGCGGGCAAAGACACGTGCTTGACCTAAAAGTGCAAGTGAGATTGGTAGAGATGGTCCATGCATATCTCCTGTTGTTGCGATACGAAGTCCCATGAAGAGTGGTTTACCCTTCGTTTGCGTATCTAATCCTGTTTGTTTGATCAGTGGTTCAATCGCTTCTGGTGAAAAATCACTGTGTGCTAAATGATCTCTAAATGTTTCAAGCAAATGAGCACTTTGATTGTCAACCAAAAATTGGAATGCTTCATCCTTGATTTCAAAATCGTCATGGAAGAAGGCGTGATGAAGTTCAACAATCTCACCTAAGTAACTCATACGATCTTGTAAGATACCGACAAGAAGTTTTAACCAGTCATCGGTGGGGATATTAATACCAGCCTTCACTAAATAAGGTCTGCAACGCTCTGCAAGTTCTTCAACAGATAATTTTTTAATGTATCTGCTGTTGATATAAGCGAGCTTATTTTTATCAAACATCGCAGGTGCTTTGGATAGACGGGTTGGATCAAATTGCGTAATGATGTCTTCTTTTGTTAAAATTTCTTCATTGCTTTGGGGTGACCATCCTAAGAGTGAGATGAAATTAAACATCGCCTCAGGTAAGTAACCCATATCTTGATATTCTTTGATAAACTGAATCACATTTTTATCACGTTTAGATAGTTTTTTCTTTTGCTCATTGACGATAATCGTCATATGACCAAACTCAGGCACTCGCCAACCTAAAGCACGATAAACCAAGATTTGTTTAGGAGTGTTCGTGATATGTTCTTCGCCACGAAGGACATGGGTAATCTTCATTAAGTGATCATCAATAACAACCGCGAAGTTATACGTGGGAATGCCATTATCTTTGACCATGATCCAATCTTCGACGTCTTTTGAATGAAATTTAAGTTCGCCGCGAACCAGATCCTTAAAGGTCAATTCAACATCATTAGGCACTTTAAAACGGATGGCGTATTTCTTAGAATTTTCGCGATACTCTTTATACGCAAATCCCATCTCAAGTAACTTTTCAGCATACTCTTTATAGATCTCTAAACGTTCTAATTGACGGTAAGGTCCAAAAGAACCTCCCTTGTCAGGTGATTCATCCCAATCGAGACCTAACCATTTGAGGTTTGAGAGCTGAGACTCTTCTCCCCCAGGTACGTTTCTGAGCACATCGGTATCCTCGATACGTACAATAAAATCGCCACCGAAGTGACGTGCGTATAAATAATTAAATAGCGCACTACGCGCATTTCCAATATGAAGTTGTCCAGTTGGACTCGGTGCGTAGCGCACTCTCACTTTTTGTTCCACATTATCCCATCCTTACATGCACTATTGATTATACAATAATCAGTTTTTTTTCACAACATATTCTAAAAATAACCAAAATTACTCATAATTGAGCGTTCCAGTGTATCCAATCATGCGTAAATACTGGTTCGCTTGTTTTCGTGTTTTAAAAATGATAATTTTGTCTTTATGTTCTTGTTCAAAACGTTTTAATAGCTGTCTTGAATCTTTTCTTCGACCGCCAAATAAGATCCACCACACAAAGCTTGGGTTCAATCTTTCTTTGCAGCCTACACAGACAGAATCACGATTTTGATTATGATATTTAAGTCGACGAACAATCGCGCCATAAAGGCATTTAAAACGGTTAAAATTGAACACAAAGATTTGATCTGCCTCTTCAAATCTTTCTGTCGCGAGTTTACGATAAAAACCATCAATGATCCACCGCTTGTTGTTCATAAACGCTCTGATTTCAGACTCAACAACCTTTTCATCACGTTCGACCCAATTGGGTTCAAAAAATATTTTATCGATATGCAATACAGGTATTTGATAGACTTGAGCTAAACGCTTTGAAAACGTTGATTTCCCTGAACTTGAATGACCTATCACTGCAATTTTCATGTGCTCACTCCACCTCTTCTAATGCAGCCAGTAGACTGCCTTTAACTTTTTTAGCTTCACCTTGATTGACAAATAACATCGTGATAAATGACAACGCCACAAAGATGGATGCATAAGGAAATAAAATCACTCTGCCATATAAATCCATTAGCACACCCGATAAGATGGGTGTGACAATTTGTGCTGACATGGATGCTGCATAATAATAACCGGTGTAACGTCCAACATCATAACCTTTAGAAAGTTCAACAACCATGACATAGGTGTTGATTCCGATCATCGTCCAACCGATACCTGCAAAGGCAATCATGGTTGCGGTTAACCAAGGTTCTCCTTCACCAATCTGTGTGGTATATGCGGTTGCAAACACCATGATAAGCATGCCGAGTTGAACGGTACGTTTACGCCCTAATGCCATCGAAAGGATACCGATTGGAATGATGGCTGCGATCACAATCGCTTGTGCGACAATGAACTGATAATCAAAATAGTTTAAGTTTAAAACTTTGGGTAAATAATCTGCTAATTTACTCATCACTGCATTATAACCCATAAAGAGTAAGAATACAGAGGCTAAGATCAAATAAAGTGAAAATCGACGTTTAAATGTTAATGCTTTTAAGGTTTGTTTTGGCTGTTGATTGGTTTGATCAGGTGCTAAACCTAATTTTTGGTCAAGCTCTTGTTTATGTTTTACAAGCTTAGGTTCATCAACTTTCCACAAGAATAAACCTAAAGCAGCCAACATGACAAAACCAACGATAATAAAGACAGCGCTATGATCATCGTAGGCATGTCTATTTAAACCTGAAAGCATGATGATATAAACTGCCAAAATCCCACCAATCGCCCCCATCAGCGTAATGATCGCGTTCGCTTTGGATCGAAGTGGTTTGATGGTTACGTCAGGCATCAGCGCAACTGCAGGTGACCTGAATATAGCCATCGATACGAGAGAAATAAAGAGGATACTTGCAAAAATGATCAAATTGGTTGGATCAGTTGCTGTGATTTCCCAGGCTCTCTCAGAGAGATATTTATAATACAAATCTTTTACCGTTGATAAATCTCGGTTACTTAACGTTTCACCGTTTGCATCAAGTAAGTTAATCATAGGGTTTTTAATACTATTTTCCCATACACTTAACTTTTGACCACTGATGCGTCCGTTTTGATACGCATCCAGTCTTTCATTTTCCATGTTTTCAATGACAATGTACCAGTGACTTCTCTCAGAAGAATCAACACCTGTGCCAAAAGCAACATCGTAATGTTGTTCAACCACATCGGTCTCTTGTATTTTTATTGTCTGGATACGCTCTGCATAAGAAAGCGCCATGAATGCAAACGCTGATAAAACTGTGCCGATAATGATGTAAGGTGTCCGTCTACCTTTTTTCGCATTACTCTTATCGGATAATGCACCAAAAAGTGGCAGCAAAATCACTGCCATGACATTATCAATCGCCATGACAATACCGCTCCATGTTTGGTTAAGACCAAACTTATCAATCATGGTGCGCGCAATCATCATGTCATAGGTTTGCCAAAATAAGGAAATAATAAAGAAAATAAGGCCGACATAAAACGTATTGCGGTAATTAAGCTTCATTTGATTCACCTTTACGACACCATTATAACATAAAAAAAGAAAGGGACCCCAAAGGGTCCCAATGAATTAACGTTTTGAGAATTGTGAAGCTTTTCTTGCTTTCTTTAAACCATACTTTTTTCTTTCCTTAGAACGAGGATCTCTCGTAACAAGGCCAGCTGGTTTCAAGGTTGCACGAAGTTCAGGGTTGATTTCCATGAGTGCACGTGTGATACCTAAGCGGATCGCACCTGCTTGACCTGAAAGTCCACCACCGTATACGTTAACGGAAATATCAAATTTCCCTTCACTCTCGGTTAATGATAATGGTTGAAGAACGTCAAGACGTACTGCTGCAGATGGTAGGTATTCCTCGAACTCACGACCATTGATCAAAAATGATCCCTTACCGTGGGTTAAAATAACACGTGCCACTGAACTCTTACGACGGCCGGTTCCTAAGTATTGAACTTTTTCTTTTGCCATGACTTATTTTACCTCCAATTTTTCTGGTTGTTGCGCAATGTGTTTATGTTCTGGTCCAGCATAGACAAATAATTTGTCAGCCATCTTTTCACCTAAACGTGTATGTGGTAACATACCTACGATTGCTTTTTCAACCATACGGGTTGGAAATTTAGCCATCACATCTTTAGCAGCTGTTTCCTTAAGACCACCGTTGTAACCAGAGTGACTGTAATACATCTTCTGATTCCATTTTTTACCAGTTAATTCAATTTTTTCAGCGTTAATAACGATGACATAATCACCACAATCTACATGAGGGGTGTAGGTAGGTTTATGTTTGCCACGTAATACGCTTGCGACTTGGGTTGCTAAGCGACCTAAAGTCATTCCTTCTGCATCCACAACGTACCACTTGCGGGTAACGGTTTGTGCATTTGCCATAAATGTATTCATTTTGATTTCTCCTTATATTCGTTCGGGTTTTGAATTTAAGGGCTAATAAGTGGATAAAACTCATGTACCTATGTCATATTACTATAATATGAGTGAATTGTCAACTGTTTTTCCCTTTAAATCACGCAATTCGAACGCTGTATCTCCACAACCAAAATGACATGAATTTGAAAGACTTTTTTGATATACTATTCATCGACAGGGTGGGGTGTTTGGATGAAAGAAACGAAAAGTTTAAAGGTGCTTTTAGTCTTTATATTATTGACTGCTGTCATGTATAATGTCATGATCGGTTTACTGTTAAATCATTTTGAAATGTATCAAACGGAAAACATGT
Organism: Acholeplasmataceae bacterium UBA5769; assembly: GCA_002418725.1. Lineage (GTDB taxonomy): Bacteria > Bacillota_I > Bacilli_A > Acholeplasmatales > Acholeplasmataceae > Peloplasma. The sequence goes on along the minus strand of DIER01000041.1, from coordinate 29,032 downwards.
TTTTCGTCATTAAGTATGTTTCACACGATGCTTCAGAACATCCGATGATTGCACCACAGTTTATGAACTGGATTTTCGTGGTGAGTTTTGTCTTTTTCACGGTCATGCTTTGGATAAGATCTTACATCAATAAAGAGATGAAACTTAAAAGAGTGGCGAATTAGTCCACTCTTTTTCATTAGGATAGATGCGATTTGATGAGACCTAGCGCCCATTGATAATGATCGCTCATACACCCATCGAGAAGTCCAATGATCGGGTGATTTAATGCTTTAAAATAAGGGGTAAAGATTTGTTCCTCTGACAATGTTTGAACCTCTTCTAAACATGTCTGATATGAGTTTTCAAAAAGTTCTAAAGCATCCATCAACGGATGCTTTTGTGCGTCTAACCATATCTCATGGTTGAGCATGTCTAAATCATCCCATGTGTATCCACGTTTAGGAAGTTCTGGTTTCCCGCCTTCTAAAAGAATATGTAGCCATGTGCGCATGAGTTCATGCCATGCATAAAGATGATAGATGACATCTCTGATATTCTTATCTCTTTCTAACGTCTTCCATTCTTTGACTCTATCTTTTGCTGAAAGCTGTTCAATCATCCCCATGAGTTCATCAAAACCGCGTTGACTAGATGCCAGTAGTGCATGCTTTGTCGTTGGTTTATCCATGATTAGTCCTCCTTAGTTAGACTTAATCTCGTTTCTTGGATGTTTATTAACATGTCTCTTAATACAGGTTTAATCACTTTTGCCATCCATTGATGCCCTAGTTCTGTAGGATGAACACCATCACCTAATATCGCTTCTTGTGGGTAATTTTTTTGCCATGCTTTCATGTGATCATCCATGTGGATGATCGTTAATTGATAGGTTTTCGCTAACCTTCTAACGATAGCAATCATCTCATCTAGCATCGGTCTCCAAGAGATATCAAATGCGCCAATGGCGTAACTGAAAGGCTCGATGAGAAGGATTTTGGTATGTTTTGACGCTTTTGTTGTTTTTTCAATAAGGGATGTCAGGTTTGTTTCAAAGATGGTTGGATTCATCGGTTTACCAAAATGGTAATGATGCCACACATCATTAATGCCACAAAGTAAGCTCAAGATATCGGGTTGATAAGCGATGACATCTTCATCCCAACGGTTTATCAGTTCTTCTGTTCTGTCACCACTGATGCCTTTGTTGATAAACTTAACTTGTGGGAAAAAAGGTGCTAATTCTTTGACGTAACCATCCCCTAAACTTAAATCATCTTGACGATGTCTACCACAATCTGTGATGGAATCCCCTTGAAACAAGACAACAGGGTATGTATAATCACGAGGAAGTTCTGGATAAATCCAATATTCTAACGTGTCCATCACATTTCCAGATCTTCCTGTTTGAGGATATGTCTTTTTAAGAATGCCGCCAAACGTTTCTGGGATGTTACGAGATGCGATATTTCTACGGTCAACAGGGTACACAAAATGATCTATGGAAAGGTTATCTTTTGCAAATTGGACAATGGCTGCCATACCTTCTATGCCTAACTTCTTGCCAAATAATCCCTCTTGAATCCATAAACCTAATTCAGGTGTTTTTGTATCCATATGATGAAGACCCATACAGCCCACAAAGGTGTCATCAAATTTAAGTCTTGCAACCCAAACGATTTCCTTGTTTTCTGCTCTTAATTGAATGGAATGCTCAATAAAGTGAATGGTTTCATCGATTTTTTCAGCAGGTGCAGGAATCATATACGTCGTAATCTTAGGTGTAAAAAAGTGAAAAATAGCTTCAGCATCACTTAATTGTATGGGTGTTAAAATTAAATTTTTGGTTTCCAAAATCGTATTCATCATTGCTGCTCCTCAACAAAGACACTCATATGCTCGATATCGACAATCACTTTTTCGTTTTTCGACGTGGGAACATTCTTTCCAATATAATCCGCTCGAATCGGTAGTTCACGATGCCCGCGGTCAATTAAAATAGCCAGTTGAATATGATCGGGTCTCCCATGATCAGATAAAGCATCCATGGCCGCTCTCACGCTTCTGCCTGTATAAAGCACATCATCAACTAAAATCACGGTTTTTCCGTGAACGTCAAGGTGTTGTAGCTCCGGCGTGATTTTGTTTTCTAAATCATCTCTGTACGCTTGAATGTCAAGCGAGTAGACCGGGACATCAAGGTCAGCAAACCGTTTAAAGTTTTCTTTTAAGATCATGGCTATCGGATAGCCTTTTCTTAAAATACCGACCAAGACAATGTCATTCAAATCTTGATTTCGTTCGATCATTTCATGTGTCATACGCTTCATGGTTCTTGATAATTGTTCTGCATTCATTAATTCTTTCATGTTTCTATCACCACTTTTATCATATCATTATTTTTCTTTATTTTTAGGCTTGATTTTCAAAAAATCCGTGTTATACTTTAAACAGTAAAGGTCCTTTAAGCTATGCCCGTGAGCATAACAAGGTATCCAAGTCACTATACCTATGCTTGAAGGACACCTGTGGGTGTCTTTTTTGCTTGAGACCTTTAAAATTTAATCTAAGGAGAACGTCATGAATCAAAATGGATTGATTGTTGGTATTCAAGAAAAACCATCTTCAATTGGCAAGTGGATTGTTTTAAGCTTGCAGCATGTCTTCGCAATGTTTGGTGCAACCGTCCTGGTGCCCTTGTTAACCGGGTTAGATGTCGGTGTAGCTCTCGTAGCGAGCGGTATTGGTACACTGATTTATATCTTCTGCACCAAAGCAAAGGTCCCTGTTTACTTAGGTAGTAGCTTCGCCTACATTCCAGCAATCACTGCTGCAGTGGCAAGCGCAGGTGGTCCAGCATCCGCATACTTCGGTTTAATGGTTGTCGGTCTCATCTACATCATCGTTGCTACTGTGATTCGCTTCGTCGGTAGTGGCTGGTTGAAGAAACTCCTTCCACCGGTTGTTATTGGTCCAATGATCATCATCATCGGGATGACATTAGCACCGGTTGCGATTTCAACTTCAGGTTTTAATGGGTCTCAAGGTTGGGAAGTTCCACTCGTTGCAGCTATTACCTTCTTATCCGTTGTCATTTTATCCACGAAGGCTAAAGGCTTCTTAAGAATCGTCCCCTTCTTGGTTTCAATCTTTGTTGGTTACATCGCAGCAGTCATCGTCGGTATCGTTGATTTAGCAGCCGCGTTTGAAGGTGTTAAATTCTTCCAGTTACCAAACTTTAGTTTTGTTGGTTCCTATGCCTTTGATTTAAGTAACGTCTTAATGTTTGCGCCACTTGCCTTTGTCACAATCGCAGAACATATCGGTGACCACGTGGTCTTAGGTGAAATTACAGGGAACGACTTCTTAACGGATCCAGGTCTAGATAAGACACTTCTTGGTGATGGTATTGCAACTTTCGTTGCTGGTGCCATCGGTGGTCCAGCAAACACAACCTATGGTGAAAACACAGGTGTGGTCGCGATTACAAAAGTTGGTTCCGTATGGGTCACAGGATTAGCAGCATGTTTCGCTATCCTCCTCGGTTTCTTCGGTTACATTCAAGCGTTTATCACGAGTATTCCATGGGCAGTCATCGGGGGTATGACCATCGTGTTATACGGGTTAATTGCCGCGAACGGTGTCAAAATCTTAATTAAGAACCGCACCGATTTAGGTAACATGAAAAACTTGATCATCGTATCCACCATGTTAGTCATCGGTCTTGGTGGTGCAGAACTTGTCATTCCACCCACATTTAAACTCTCAGGTATGAGTTTTGCAGCGATTATCGGTATTCTCTTAAATATCGTGATCACGCTTATCGAATCGATTGGTGCATCCAAAGAAACAGAAGTTAAATAAATACATAAGGGAAGTCCGCTGGACTTCCCTCTTTTTTTAACGTTTTTCGAGAGCAGCAACTCTTTCTTTCATCGGGGGATGAGAGTAATAGATGATCACTGCGAGTGGATGAGGATTTAAATTAACGAGGTCTTCTCTAGATAATACTTTTAGCGCTGAAATCATCGCTTTATTATCGGTCTTTTCAGCTGCAAACCGGTCTGCTTTATACTCAGCTCTTCTGGATAGCGCACTAAGTGGTATGCTAAGTAAAATCTCAATCGGTTCAAATAAAATCATGAAAAGAATTAAGGCAAACCCAAAATGAATACCTGTTAAACCAAATGATGTGGCAAGTTCAGCAGATCCTAACACTAAACCAATCCCTGTCGCATAGATCAATATGACGACAATTTGTTGAATAAGCATACGCCACGTATCTTTATGCACGGCATGTCCTAGTTCATGGGCTAGCACCGCGACGATTTCATCTTCGCTCATCTTTTCAATCAGTGTATCAAATAAAACAACTTCTTTCGATTTACCAATACCTGTAAAAAATGCGTTAAGCTTCGTCGATCTTCTTGACGCATCCATCACAGATAATGATTTGATATTGAATCCCAACGAAGATGCTAAATCTTCAATACGTGTTCTTAACGTCCCTTCAGGTAGTGGGCTAAACTTATTAAATAGCCTTAGGAACACTTTGTTTAAGAAGGTGAAGATTAGAATCATCACAAGCGTAATCATGCCCCAGGTGACGAAAATAAAGGTCCAAAGGTTACCTGTAAATTGAAGATAAATGGCATGAATGCCTGCAACAATCAAACCACCTAAAACCATGATCATGACGTATTGCATAAAAAGATCTTTAACAAAGGTAGCATGCGTTGCACGATTAAACCCGTGTCTAGCTTCAATAAAAAACATTCCGTAGTACTTAAAGGGAATACCTAACACGATCACAATCGTTTGAAACAACCCTAAAAAGTAAAGGGAAGCCAAAATAGGTGAACTCGTCCATGCATTCGTTACTTCTTCTAAACGAGCAAAGACACCAAGCAAAAGGAAAGCTACCATAATGGCTAAATTAAACCCTCTTTTAACCAAACCAAAACGATGTGTATCCAGTGAATAAGCTAACCACTTTTGGTAACCTTCTTCGTCATAAACATCCTTTAAGTTCTCTGGAATAGGTTTAGTACGATAGCGGTGGTTTAGTAAAGCCACCAACATCTCAAAGACATACACGGCTAAAAGTAAGCCAATCACGATCCATTTCATCAACAATACCCTCTTTCTTCATTACATTCATTGTAACAAAAAAGGGCTCCTTTAGGAAGCCCTTCTATTCAAGTTAAACGAATGTGTTAAAGAACGTTTAAGAGAACAATGTATGCAATAAAGAGTAAGGTTGCTGCATAAAGCAGTGGGCTGACTTCTTTTGCTTTCTTACCGAAAATCATCACGATGACGTAAGTTAAGAAACCAAAGCCAATACCGTCAGAAATCGAATATGACAAGATCATAACTAAAATAGTCATAAAGCTTGCAATAGAGATTTCCCACTTGTTCCATTCAATCTTACCGATGGATGTTGCCATCATTGTACCCACAATGACCATGGCAGCTGCGGTAACGCTAGGTGTAATGAGTGATAAGAGTGGTGATAAGAAAATAGATAATAAGAAGAGAATACCGGTAAATGCGGATGCTAAACCTGTTCTAGCGCCTGCACCAACACCTGATAAAGATTCAATATAAGACGTCACAGTTGAAGTACCAAGAACAGAACCTACAACGGTTGCTGAAGCGTCAACGACGTTAGCCTTTTGTAAATCTTCTTCTGTTACGTTTTCCATTTGACCAGTCACTGCCATGAGTGTACCGGATGTATCAAAGAAGTCAACGAATAAGAAGGCGAAAATAGCAAACCAACCACCAGCGGTAGAAAGTAAACCACCAATACCTCTAAATGCACCACCAAAGGTTGGCGCTAAAGAAGGAACGGAACCTACTAAACCATTGAAAACAGGCATGTTAGCAACGCCAAAGCCTTCACCAAGAATTAAGCCAAAGACTGCTGTAATCACAAGACCAAAGAAAACAGCTGCTCTTACCTTTAATGCAAGTAAAATCATGGTGACGATAATACCGAATAACGCAAGAATCGCAACAGGGTTTGTTAAGTCACCAAGTGAAGTGTTTGTTCCACCTGTGTTGATGACAACGCCTACGTTGACTAAACCGATGTATGCAATAAAGAAACCTATACCAGCACCAATCGCGTATTTCAAAGATTGTGGAATCGCGTTCACGATCTTTTGTCTTAGACCAGTTAGTGTAACTACTAAGTATAAGGCACCAGAAACTAAAACTGCTGCTAATGCTTCTTCCCAAGAGTAACCCATGTTCACAACGATCGTGAATGAGAAGAATGCGTTTAGACCCATACCAGGAGCAAGTGCAACAGGGATTCTTGCGAATAAACCCATCGCGAGTGTTGCTAAACCTGCTGCAAGTGCTGTTGCTAAGAACACGGCGTTAAGATCTAATCCTGCAACCAATTGAATGGTTCCGCCTGCGCCATCAGAAACAACGCCCCCCATCAACGATGGGTTAGCAAACAAAATGTAAGCCATCGTTAAGAACGTGGTTAACCCACCAAGAAGTTCTTTACCAATGGTTGTACCCCGTTCTTCAATACGGAAATACTTTTTAATAAACTCCATGCTTTTCAAATCTCCTTTTTCTGTTTTTTTTGTATTCATATGTATTTGTGTAAAAAAGAAAAAACCACACATCTTGTTGTGGTCTCTACATATGAAAACGTGAAAAAGGTGTTTTCATATCGTAGTCGCGAATTTTACGGAATCGCGGTAGAAACTTGACCTCCACATCAGGTCTATTATACGATACATTGAATACGAGATTATTATAGCAAGCAAATCTATGGCTGTAAAGATGTAAAGGATTAAAAATTGATGTAAGCGTTTTACTCAATCAATCCTTCTTCACGCAAAAGGTGTTCAATCTTTGTCATCATCTCTTCTTCTTGGTGACCTTCGACTTCAATATAAAACGATGCCCCTTCAGGAATACCTAAAGACATAACTCCTATGATTGATTTTAACGTCATTTGGCAATTTTCATAAATGATATCTACGCGATCTTTATATTGACTTGCAAGTTGTGAAAGTTGTGCTGCAGGCCTCGCATGAAGGCCTTCTTTACTTGAAATCGTATACTTATGCTGTTTCATTGTTTTTGTCTCCTAACATCTTCGTCACTTTCATGAGTAATACGGATAACACCATGCCTGCGCTTAAGGAGATGAGAAATCCCCACCAAGAAGACATGAAGAAGATGACGAATAGACCGCCATGTGGTGCAGGCACCGACGTTTCAAAAACGGTGACGAGCATCGCTGCAAGCATGCTTCCTATCACGATGGGAAGATGAATTTTATGTTGATATGTTTTAACAAAAGGTATCGCACCCTCTGTGATGAAGGATATACCAGTAATCCAGTTGTTTTTACCTAATGCTCTTTCAGCTTCCGTGTAATCACGTTTGAATAAGAAAACAGAAAGTGCAATAGCCAGTGGTGGAATCATGCCTGCGGCCATAATGGCAGCCATTAAAATCGATTGATGTCCATGAACAACAGAGATCACCCCAATCATGTAAGCCATCTTATTGATAGGTCCACCCATATCGACTGCCATCAGTGCACCTAAGATAAGGGCAGTCAGTAAAAGGGGGACTCCTTCAAGATGAATGATTGTTTCTTCCAACCAGATGGAAAAAGGTGATATGACAAAGTTGACACCTAGCATGAAAAGGGCTGTGATTAAAACGCCAAAAAAAGGAAAAATCAAAATGGGTTTCATGCTATTTAATGATCGTGGTAATCTCTTAAAGACTATCTTTAATAATTCCATCGTATAACCCGCAAGAAAACCACCTAATATGGCACCGATAAACCCTGAGTTTCCGATAAAAGCGAGCGCTCCTGCAGCGACCCCCGGGGCAATGCCTGGACGATCAGCAATGGAAAATGCGATAAACCCTGCAAGTACAGGGAATGTGTACGTTAAAAGAAGTTCTCCCACTTCACCAAGATATGGAAATGTGTTTTGAAGAAGTCCATAAGATGACATGGCAATCAATAATCCCCCTGCAACCACAAAAGGGATCATATATGAAAATCCATTCATCACATGTTTATAAATCTTGAAACGTTCATTCATGATTAATCCTCATCGTGTACGTATTTTTTGACATGCCCATCAAGTATGGTTTGAACCAGTTTATAAGCTTCTTGAATTCCTTTATAGATAGGAACCTCAATGAGAGGTTTTCCTTGAAATCTTTTCTTTTCGACACGAATATCGGCAGCGATAATCACACCGATGCTTTCTTCGATGTCTTTTTCAGTTAACCTATTTTCAACACCAATGGAACCGTTGGTTTCACATTTGATCGAAACCCCTAACGATTTTCCTGCATTTTCAAGCATTTCTGCAGCCATATAAGTATGTGCAATCCCTGTGGGACATGCGGTGACACAAACGATTTTTTTCATAGCATTCACCTAATCCATCGTATAAAGAAGTTTGAGTACTTCTTCTTTAGATGTCGCTTCTCTTAGCGATTCACGAAATGCTAGATGCATCAATTTTCTTGATAACATCGCTAAAACCTTTAAGTGTGCGTTCGTTCCATCTTCAGGCATCGCAATCATAAAGAATAAATGCGCATCCTTACCATCCATCGCATCAAAAGCAATCCCTTCATCGCTTCTGGCAAAAATAACTGAAGGTATTTTCACATGTGACGATTTCGCATGCGGAATCGCGATTCCATAACCAATCCCTGTAGACATGATGGCTTCACGTTCATAAATGTCTTGTAGAAAGCCTTCAAGATCATCGATGGCTTTTTCTTTTTCAAGCATCACTGCCATGGCTTCCATCACTTCACGCTTGTTTTTAGCGTTTAAGTTTAGGTTGATATAACTCGGTTGAATCAGTTCTTGAATGATCATCTTATAACTCCTCAATGACAACTTTTGTCTGATATTTTTGAATGTCTCTATGCGTCGCTAGTTTTCCACTGAACACAGTGGCTGATGCTGCAGCTACCGCTTCAATAAAGGCTAATTTGGCATCTTGGGTTAATTGATACATCGCGATAAAGCCTGCAACCATCGAATCTCCTGCACCGGTGGTTGAAATGACAGCACCTTCCACAGGATGTGCAAGCAATGCTTTTTCATGATCAAGATATAAGGAACCTCTATCTCCTAAAGATATGATCAAATGTTTTACCCCGCGGAAGACGAGCTGTCTACCGTAGAAAATGATTTCATCTAACTCAAAAAGGTCCATCAACAAATAGTCATTTAACTCTTTTAAATTAGGTTTCATTAAAAAAGGTCTATAATCAATAAATTGGTGAAATAAATCCCCGGGTGTATCCATGACAAAAGGGATCTCCAATTTGTCACAAAGCTGTGCAATCTGTTGATAGGCATCACGCTGTCCAGCAGGTGCTGAACCGCTTACGACCAGTAAATCTTTTTTGGTTAGCCCCGATACCATCTCTAAGATCTGATCAAATATGTGATCTTTGACTCTGGGACCATCATGATTGATTTCTGTTTCGTGTTCAACCATCATTTTGATGTTGACTCTGGTGTCGCCTTCAATCCAGATGGGTTTTAAGTCAAGACGATAATCTTTTTTCATCGTCTCTAAAAGATACTTTCCTGTAAAGCCACCTAAGATGGCAATCGGTACAGAATCAATGCCTAAGTTCTTTAAAACAGCAGAGACATTGATGCCTTTGCCACCGGGATGAAGCGATGCTTTTTTAAAGCGATTCAGTTGATTAAGTTCAAAGCGATCACAGCTGATTTTATAATCAATGGCTGGATTCATGGTCAATGTATAGATCACAGACATCGCTCCTTTAGTATTATTGTAACGGATTTTTCTCTCTTTTGGCTTAAAAAACAACGTATAAAGAAAAAAGGGTGATAAACACCCTTCTTAAGCAATCGTCTTTCGTTTAAAATTGCCAAAAACATTTTTAACAGGCCTTGTCACAATAAAGGCATTGGGATCGACCGATTTGACTAAACCAACAAGCGTATGAAGTTCATACGATGAAATCACCACATAAATCAAGGTTTTCTCATGATGTGAATAAGCGCCTTCAACCTTCATTAAGGTTACCCCTCGGTAAACCTTATGTAAGATTTCATCGACTAAGGCTTGCGGGACTGCGGTGATGATATCCACCGACAAGAAATGATAGGACGTATGCATCCTGTCCGTTAAGATGGTCGTGACAATGATACGAATCACAGTATAGGATGCGATCACACCACCGGTGATGATTTCCCCAGAGGGACCCATCTTACCACCGACAATAAGACCACCTAAAATCGCGATAGCAACGTTCATGATCATGGAGATAAACCCCACAGATTTACCTTTTCTTAGAGAGACATATTGGGCAATGATATCAAGGCCACCGGTTGACGTACCAAAGCGAAGCGCTGCGCCACCACCGATACCGATTAAAAGGCCACCTAATACCGCTGCAGCAAACGCATCACTACGATCGGTTAACCCCATGTTAACCACAGGTAACCAAGATAAAATAAACGCTTGTAATACAATGGAAATGATGCTGTGAATGGTGAACCGATGTGAGACACCAAACCAACCTATAAGTAAAATTGGAATATTTAAGATGATGATAAAGAAGCCGAGGAAGTGAGGACCTAAGTCAAGACCAAACCACACGTATAAACTATCTCTAACCAACTGTCCTAAACCAGGAATACCGCCTGTATAAAGAGGAACTACGGATGCTTCTAAAAACCAAGCAACACCAATCCCATACACGATGGTTGATAAAACGACAGCAATCAGTCTTTGTGTTTCAGGCCAAATCATCTTCTTCATCTGTTCAGATTTAAGAAAAGCTTTGAATTTATTCATGTTCACCACTTAAGATTTCTTCAAGTTTCTTATTCAAATCATATCGTTCAAATAAGACCTCTGCTTTACCTAATGTCTGTTCTTTATAACCACCAAAGGTCTCAAGCGATTCAAAACTTAAGTCACTCACACCAATTTGTGCTGCGATACGGTTCGATGTTTCAGGAATGAAGGGTTGGAGTAACACAGCAACAAAACGAATCGTTTCTAATAAATGATAGAGTACGTGATCTAATACATCTTGTTTGTCCGGATTTTTCATCAGTGCCCATGGTTCAGAGACGTCAATATATTTATTAGCAAATCTTGCTAATTTCACCACTTCTTCCAAGGCATCCGCAACCCTTAATTCATCCATATCTTTTTTCATTTGCGGAAGTGCTTCACGTGCTTTTTCTTGGAGTGATAATTCAAAAGGTTCATCTAAAATGACACGTTTGATCAAGCCATTTCTATATTTATGTGCCATACCGATGGTACGGTTGACTAAATTACCAATTGTATTGGCAAGATCTGAGTTGTTACGCTCGATTAAAAGTTCATAGGTGATATTGCCATCAGCTGCAAACGGTATTTCATGTAACACATAATATCTCACCGTATCCACACCGAAATGTTTCACGAGTGTATCGGTATACATCGTGTTTCCAACCGATTTACTCATCTTCGATTTATTGACCAAAACCCAAGGGTGTCCAAAAATCTGTTTAGGAAGTTCCAAACCCAGCGCCATCAAAATGATGGGCCAATAAATGGTATGGAATCTTAAAATATCTTTACCGATTAAATGCACATCGGCTGGCCAAAACTTTTTATATGTTTCAGATAAGGGTTGATCTGGATGATAATCAAGACCGGTGATATAGTTTGAAAGGGCATCAATCCACACATAGACCACGTGGCCTGGGTCAAACTCAACTGGAATCCCCCACTTAAAGGATGTTCTTGAAACTGATAGGTCAGGAAGTGGTTCTTTTAAGAAATTTTGAATCATTTCGTTACGTCTTGATTCGGGTTCAATGAACTCAGGGTGTGCTTCAATGTGCTTCAGTAAACGTTCTTGATAGGGGGCTAAGCGTAAAAAGTAGGCAGCTTCTTTAGTCCAAACGGGTATATCACCGTTAGGACCTTTACCATCCACGATATCTTTTTCTAAAATGAACGCTTCTTCAGCAACCGAATACCAACCTTCATACTCACCTAAGTAAATATCACCTTGGTCATAAAGCTTTTTAAAAATAGCTTGTACAGATTTAATGTGACGTTCATCGGTGGTACGTACAAATTGGTCATAAGAGACATTGACCTTATCATAAATACGTTTGATTTCTGATGAGATATGATCCACATATGTCTGTGGAGAGAGTTCGTTCAAGTTTGCTTTACCCTCAATCTTTTGACCGTGTTCATCGGTGCCTGTTTGAAAAAGCACATCATACCCTTCTAAACGCTTAAAGCGAACAATCGCGTCCGCTAAAATCGCTTCATAGACATTCCCGATATGAGGAATGGCTGAAGCGTATGCAATGGCTGTGGTTAAATAATACGTCTTGTTTTTCATGATAAAAACCTCCTAAAAATAAATAAACGCCATCCTTAAATAACTTCTAAGGACGACGTTACATCGCGGTACCACCTTAGTTCTGATTGCTCAGCACTCTAAATCCTTAACGCGGATCACGTTTTAGCCTACCTATCGGCTAAAAGGCTCAAAAACCATCTTCATCTTTTGCTGGGGTTACTTGCACCAACCGTAACCTCTCTAAACCGACACAAATAGACTACTCTTTTTCTCATTGCCTATATACATACATATTATACTTTATCGTATGAAAAAATCAAGAAGAAAGTCAATCAATTTTTACGATACGATAAACATCGTTTTTAGGTATTTTATGTTTGGTTGAAACAATCTTCATGGCATCCTTTGGCGGATACCCTTCTTGGATGAGTGCGAGGTAATGTGACTTGACATCTAGCATAGGAAGATCATGTTCACTCCTACCTTCAATGACGATCACATACTCCCCTTTGGTGTTCATTTCTTCTTTAGAAGCTTCTTCTAAGGTTGTTCTGATAATGGTTTCAAAGGTCTTGGTCAGTTCTCTTGCAAGAGAGATTTTTCGATTTCCTAAAGTCTCATAGAGTACTGATAACGTCTTTTCAATACGCATCGGCGACTCATAGATGATAAGTGTTTCTTTACGGTTTTGATAATCTTTTAAACATGTTTTTTGTTCGGTGATTTTACGTGGTAAAAAGCCAATGAACGTAAAGGGTTGAATGATAAGTCCTGAAGTCACTAACGCAGACAAGATCGCGCTCGCTCCAGGAATGGCGACCACATAATAGCCTTCTCTAATCACGCGTGTCATGATTTCATAACCTGGATCACTGATCCCAGGTGTTCCTGCATCACTAATTAATGCGAGTGATTTACCTTCATTAAGCATCCCTATAATCTTAGATTCTTGTTCTGTCTTGTTAAACTCATGATAGCTTAAAAGTGGTTTTTTAATGTTGTAATGTGCTAAAAGCACACCGGAAGTTCTGGTGTCTTCTGCTAAGATGACATCCACATCATTTAAAACATCAACGGCGCGATACGTGATATCTTTTAAGTTACCAATCGGTGTAGAGACAACGTAGAGGGTTGGTTTTGGTTCTTTAAAACTTTTTTGCATTAGTGGTTAACCACGCGCTTCGCTTTTTCGCGTAAATCTCTTTCTAAGTAAACGATTTGCATGAGTTGTTTTTTCTTTTGATCCGTAATTGCTAAACGTTCACGAATACCTTCTAAAAAGAAGTGTTCGGTGGTGTTATAAAAATCATCGACCATCGTCACTTTGACAAGATTTAAAAAAACGATGTTTTTAACGGTAGGACTCGCTTCAACAAAATAAGCAATCGTTTCTTCTAAGTCTTTTGATAATGCAAAATGGTATTCTGAGACAATATCATCGCCAACTTCTGCAAGCATGATATTAAGCAGTCTTTGTTCAATCGCGGTGGGTTCGCCATCTACAGATACCATGTGCATGACAAGGTCTAAAAATTTTAATTTTTCTTTTCGGTTTAATAGGGTTAATAACATGTTATTTTCCTCCGTAAATGTCCGTCATTTCTTTGGTCAGGACATGTTTTTCGATATAGAGTATCAGTGGTTTTTCCACCGTTAATCCTAAAGATCCTTGTTTCATCGCTTCAATCAACACATGATTTGCGGGTGCATGTACATAAGGGTGAACAAACTGAACACGTTTGGGGGTAAGTTGGTATTTTTCTAAGAGTAACATGATCTCACCAAACCGATCTGGCCGGTGAATCATTGAAAAATAGCCACCAAACTTTAATGTCCTAGAGACAACTTTAATCAGTTCTTCTAAAGTTAACATCACTTCATGTCTCGCGATGGTGTCTTCTTCATTGTCGTTTAAATTGGAAGACTCATTCACTTTGAAAAAGGGTGGGTTTGAGACAATCACATCCACGTCTTTCATCGTTAACTTTTTAACGTCTTTATGTAAAACAGATAACCTGTTTTCTAACTTATTTAACTTAATGTTATGAAGCGCTTGAAGGTATCTTTCTTCTTGTATTTCAATACCGATGATTTTAGCTTTCGTCTTCTTGGATAGATAAAGCATCAAAGGACCTGCACCAGTTCCGATATCTAAAACGGTTTTTGATTTTGCAGGTATGCGGGTAAAATGACTGAGTAAAATCGTATCCAAATTAAAGGCTTGTCTGGATTTTTGTTCAATCCATAAATCGGTACCCAACAGTGTTCTAAGCATGTTTAAGCGCGTTTGATGTCCGCTAAGGCTAACCATTCAAGTCCGCCATTATCGGCGTGCGCTACTTTAACCTTTTGACCAATGATATTTAAATCGATCACAGTCGCTTCACCTTTAGGTGTCGTGACTTTTTCTTTCATATCAGGCATGGTTAATTTTAACTCTGTGTAGACGTCATCTTCATACTTGATGCAGCACAGTAGTTTTCCACAAACCCCACTGATTTTTTGCGGGTTTAACGCGATGTTTTGGTTTTTCGCCATTTTGATCGATACCGTATCAAATTCTCCAATAAAGGTGGTGCAACACAAAATAAGTCCACAAGGTCCAATACCACCAATCATTTTGGCTGCATCTCTTGGTCCGATCTGTCTAAGTTCAATACGCGTGTGATAAACTTCGGATAAATCACGCACTAAATTTCTAAAATCAATCCGATTTTCAGCTTCAAAATAGATTAAAAGGCGTTTGCGATCTAACGTATATTCCGCACCTAAAACCTTCATCTCAAGTTCATTTTGTTTGGCTAAAACCTTGGTCTTTTCGACAACCCCTGGTTCTAGTGTATGGTTATAAAGATCTTCTTTAAGATCGCCTTCAGTCGCTTTTCTAAGCACCGGTTTTAACTCTGAAGTTAAATCCGTTTCTTCGACTTCTTTAAACATGTATACTTTGCCTATTTCAATACCACGTGTGGTTTCAACAACCACTTGGTCATTTTTTTCTATCGTTAATCCTTCATAAGAAAAATAATATTTCTTTCCTGCTTCTTTGAATTGTACTAAAGCAACTTGCATAAACTCACCTCTTCTTCTCTAATATATAAAACAAATGGTCTAACGCTAAGTCTAAGTTTATATTATAGGATTGTTGTTGTAAAACGGTTTGGATTTGCTCAATTAAATCATTGACTTCCGCGACTTGCATCCTGCTGGACTGTACTTGAATCACCTCTTTTAAAAATTTATAGATGATCGGTTGATGGGTACGATAGTGTACAAAGTCAAGGAAATATAAAAGTAACAACTCTAAGAAATCCATGAAAAAATCACGGTCTTGCATGAGAAACCCTGATTTCTGAGCGAAATAAATCGGGTAGGTTACCTCTTTTTTATCCCAAAGTCTCGCGATTTCTTCGATTAATGCGATCATATCTAAGAAATTGGGGTTTTCAGCGAGCAGTGTCGCCTCTTCAATATTTTTTGTAACATAAGGTGCGAGTGCTGCCACCTTTTCATCCACACCAAGCTTTAGAAGTTCTTCTTCTAAATCAAGTTCATCAATACTCTTTAACGTTAAGATTTGACTTCTTGACTGAATGGTGCGCAGCACATCTTCTTTATCTTCTGCAAGCAGAAAACCAAACACATGTTGGCTTTGGGGTTCTTCCATAAACTTGAGGAGTGAGTTCGCGGCTGCCATACTGATCTTTTCAATCCCTTTAATGACATAAATGCGTGGTCCACTGACGAGTGCTGTTTTAGAAAACTCACTTTGGAGTGCTAAGATTTGTTCCTTCTTGATGGAAAGACCATCAGGTTCAATCACCACCATGTTTTGAACTTTATGTTCTTTGATTTGAAGTTTTAAATGGGGTGACTCCGGTTTACCTTGGTTTAGAATTAAATAAGCGACGTCATCGACGAGCTGTGATTTACCAGAGCCCTTCGGTCCAACGATCAGGTAGAGATGAGCGAGACGATTTTTTTGTATGGTTTGTTTGAAAAAGTAATACGCTCTTTTCATAAACGTTTTTCGATTTCTGCTAAGATTTGTTTTTCAATCTCTTCAATGGACTGATTGCCATCAATCAAGACGATACGGTTATTATAACGCTTCGTGACCTCAAGATAACCTTTTCGTACCCGAGTATGAAAATCGAACGCTTCCTGATCTAAGCGATCGTATTTATCGCGATGGGCAATGCGTGATAAACCAATTTCAGGATCTAAATCAATATAAAATGTTAAGTCAGGTAAGTTTTCGACCGCATAACGGTTAATCGATAAAACAAAGTCGAAACCTAAGTCTCTCGCATAAGCTTGATAAGCTAAAGAAGAATCGACATATCTATCACATAACACGATTTTGTTTTGTTTTAGTGCGGGTAAAATGACTTCATCTAAATGTTGTGCCCGAGAAGCAGCTAAAAGAAGAGCCTCTGTATAAGGGGTGACGCCATGATACTTGGGATTCAAAATGATATCACGAATGGCTTCAGCAATCATCGATCCACCGGGTTCACGTGTGGTGATGACGTCATGTGATGTTCTTAACGCTTTGGCAATCCCTTGAATTAATGTCGTTTTACCGGTGCCTTCGCCACCTTCAAAAGTGATAAACATCGCTCTACACTCCTTTATGCTTTCTTTTTGTAATGGATTTTGACGAGAAATAAACCTCTGGATTCTGCAGTTTTACCCGCCAGATGACGATCTTTGGTTTCTAAAATCTCTGTGATGATAGAAACGGGTTTCCGGTGGAGTCCGATTTGAATGAGTGTTCCCATCATCGAACGCACCATGTATTTTAAAAATGAATTGCCGTGAAAGGTGAAGATGTAATGCTTTTTCGTTTCTTTCATGGTCGCATCATAAATGGTTTTTACGGTGGGTTTCCCCGGCACTAATTGACAAAACCCGCGAAAGTCATGCGTTCCAATCAATAAGGGTAGTGCCTCTTTCATGGGTTCGATATCTAAATTTCTGATGTAAACCTCATAATTTTTGGAAAAGGGGGTCTCCGGGTTTTTCGCGATCACATACCGGTAAACCTTACTGGATGCACTGTGTCTTGCATGAAAGTCTGAACTTGTTTTTTTAACACTTTTCACCCGAATATCTAAAGGAAGACGATCGTTAACACCTCTAACCCATATATCTGAGGGTAAATCGATTTTACTGTCAAAATGGAACACTTGTCCGATCGCGTGAACCCCTTTATCGGTTCTGCCTGCACTATGGATTTTAATCTCTGATTGAGTCATCAATCGAAGTGCTTTTTCAATAACTTCTTGGATTCCTAAACCATTGTTTTGACTTTGAAAGCCAACAAAATTCGATCCATCATAGCTGACAACAGCTTTATATCTCATTTAGATAAACCTCATCAAAATGATGGTTGCTAAAAAGAGTAAAACAACAATCACAGAAACAACATCGGTAAATCCAATTTTATAAAGATCAATTCGAGTGCGTTTCGCACCGATCACATAACCTCTGACTTCCATCGCGTTTCCTAAGTCTTCAGCACGTTTAAAGCTGATGACAAACACAGGAATTAATAGAGAAATGATTTGAACAACCTTATCTTTAAATTTACTTTCCTTGAAATCCACGCCACGTGACGCTTGTGCCTTCATGATCTTTTCGGTTTCACCCAAAAGAGTTGGGATATAACGAAGAGTTAAAGATAACATCATCGCGATGACATCTACCGGAACTTTGATCCATTTTAAAGGTTTCAATAACGATTCAATGGCGTAATTGAGATCGGTTGTCATCGTGGTAAATGTGAGCAGTGACGTCATGATGATGACATTGGTGATACGAATAAAGATAAATCCTGCTCTTAAGAGCCCTTGATCATAGATGTCTAGTTTGTACTGGTAAAAAGAAAGATATGGTAAGACAGCTTGTACAAAGAAAATAAGACCAACAATCAAGAGAAAATAGATGACTTTAAACTTGATATACTTCTTTGTCCAATTATAAAAGAAAATAATGAAAACAATCGCCAACACACTGGCTAAGGATAAGTAGAAATCAAACGATGCTAAAAGTGTACCTTCTGTGATGAAAAAGAGTTGAATAAAGAAGGTAAATGTCAAAAGGAAAACAATAGGACGAAGCCCGTTGATCACTTTCTTCATTGGGATACCTGCACTTGCAGTTAATAACATCATGCCAACAAAAATGACAAGCATGGAAATGATTGGAATCAGATGATGTGAAATGGGAATGATAAATGTTCCCACAAGTAAAACAACCAGTGAAAACAACTTAATTCTTGGGTCTAAACGGTGTAACCAAGAATCACCCGGAATGTATTGACCTAAGGTAATGTTATTCATGGTGCACCTCCTTTAAGTAACTTAAAAGAGAGTGATAGTCGTAATGTGGTTTGTAAGTCAGACCCACTTCTTTTTCTAAATGCTTTAAAATCTTAAGTGGTGTTGGTAAGTCCAAATGGAAAGCTTCAAACTGGGGATGCTCAAAAAGTTTTTCCTTCGGTCCATCAAAAACAAGTCTTCCATTATCTAAAACAATGACACGTTTCGCATATGCAGCCACTAAATCCATATCGTGTGTGATCATGACAATCGTCTTATCCTCTTTTTCATGGATCTCTTCAAAAATCGCCATTAAGTCTTTTCTTCCCTTTGGGTCTAAACCTCTGGTAGGTTCATCTAAGACTAAGATTTCAGGCTCCATCGCGAGTATTCCAGCGACTGCGACTCTTCGCATTTGTCCACCAGAAATACGAAAGGGAGACTGTTCATATAACGTTTCATCAATGCCTACCACAGAAGCTGCTCTTTTCGCTTTTTCAATGGCTTCTGCTTCGGTTGACTTAAAGTTTTTTGGTCCAAACATGATATCTTTTAAAATGGTTTCTTCAAAGAGTTGGTATTCAGGAAACTGAAAAACAAGACCAACTTTTTGACGTAAGTAGTTAATCTTTTCATTTTTCTTTGGTGGTAGGTTTTGTCCGAAAATGACGACGTTTCCTTTGGAAGGAAGTAAAAGTGCATTCATGTGTTGCACAAGGGTCGATTTTCCAGATCCTGTATGACCTACTACCGCGATAAATTCACCCTTAGGTTTGATATCTAAGGTGATATGGCCGATGGCATCATAGTTGACTTTATAGCCACGGTACGCGTAGCTTACATCTTTGAATTGAATGCCCATAGCGCCTCCAAAAGCTTAGGATCCACGTTGGGATCTTTTGCTAAATCGTTATATAATGCTAAACCAAAAGGGAGTTCAAGATGCGAAGATTTAAGAAGTTCTTCTTGGAGAAAGACCTCTTTTGGTGTGCCTTCTAAAATAACTTCTCCATCTTTTAAAACGATGATATGATCGGATAACCCTGCAAATGTTAAGTCGTGGGTAATCGTGATGATCGTTTTGTTTAAGGATTTGTTTAAATACTTGATGAGCTCAACGATTTCTAGTGTCCCTTCAGGATCTAGCATCGATGTCGCTTCATCAAGGATGAGGATGTCTTGTTCCATCGCGAGGGCACCAGCAATCGCAACCCTTTGTTTCTGACCACCCGATAAATGGTGGGGTTCTTTATTGAGATAAGCTTCCATACCCACGAGTTTTGCGTAGTGCATGATCTTTTCCACCATCTGATCATGGGGGATGCACTGATTTTCTAAACCAAAAGCGATATCGTGTTTGACCGTAACCCCAACAAATTGATTGTCAGGATTTTGAAAAACGATACCTATTTTTTTACGTATATCTGGAAGATTCGCTTCATTTAATAACATGTCATCGATATGGATTTCGCCTGATGTTGGTGATAACAAACCCACCATACATTTAGATAATGTCGATTTCCCTGAGCCGTTATGGCCTAAAATCGACACCCATGATCCTTTTTCAATATGAAGATTTACCTTGCGTAGTGCTTCATCGTCTTGGTTATATGAAAAGCTTAAATCGCTTACTTTAATCATGTATGTTCACCTGCATTTCGTACTTTAACATTATATCATGTTAAGTAAACTTAATAAAGTAGCGAGCAAAATATCACACCTTTGATTTTCTTAAGATGAAATGCATCTTATTTAGAACATCGGATAAATAAGTGTAAAAAGGTGGTGTTTTTTAAGCTTTTTATTTATAATGGGTATGATAACAATATGAGGTGAAATCATGGTACATATTTTTACTACAGATAATTTTGAAAATGAAGTCTTAAAAAGTGAAGTTCCTGTTTTAGTCGAGTTTTGGGCAACGTGGTGCGGACCATGCCAACGTGTCGCTCCGATTTTAGAAGATTTAGCTGGTGATGTGAAAGAACTTGCAAAAATTGGTAAGCTCGATGTGGATGAAGAATACGAAGTCGCAGACGAACTTGGTATCATGAGCATTCCTACACTGATCGTATTTAAGAATGGCAAAGTGCATCAATCAACGATTGGTGTCCAATCAAAGGAAACCTTAAAGAAACTTCTCGATTTATGAAAAAGATCATCATTATCGGTTATGGACCCGCTGGTATCTCAGCGGCAATCTATTTAAAAAGACAAGGCATCGATCCTTTAGTGATTGGAAAAGACTTGGGTGCCCTTGAAGGTTATGACGATAAGGTTGAAAACTTTTATGGCATCGCTGAGCCCATTGACGGTAAAGAACTTATTTTAAACGGTATTAAACAAGCGAAACATTTAGGCATTGAAGTGCTAACAGACTCAGTCATCTCTTTAAAGAGTGTCGGTGAGACGTTTGAAGTCATCACTGAGAAGAAAACTTATGAGACAAAAGCAGTGTTGCTTGCTACAGGTAAGACAAGACGCACGATGAAAAGAGCTGGCTTTACCCAATTTAGAGGTAAAGGCATTAGCATGTGTGCAACTTGTGATGGTTTCTTCTACCGGAGAAAAAAAGTTGCCGTGATTGGTTGTGGCGCTTACATGCTCCATGAATTAGAATACTTAAAAAAGATGACCAAGGATGTCACGATATTCACGGATGGACATGATGTGGATGCGGTTGTTGATGTCCCTGTTGTCAAAGGAAAAATCACGAAATTCGTTGGTGATGGTAAACTCACTCACATTGAAACCACTGAAGGTTCCTATGAAGTTGATGGTGCGTTTATCGCCTTAGGTACGCCAAGTTCAGTTGAATTTGCAAGTCAGCTTGGTGTCATCATTGAAAAGAATAATTTAGTGGTTGATGCCAATTACATGACAAACATTCCTGGACTCTTCGCAGCTGGTGATATCATCGGTGGAAAGCTTCAGATTGCGAAAGCTGTCTACGATGGTATGAACGCTGCAGATGCTATTTACAGCTACTTAAAAAAATAAAAAGTAAAACATCACTAAGGAGATTTCCAAAGTGATGTTTTATTTATCTTTATTTGTGTTCGGATTTCTTTTGGTCGACATACCTAAGGTAAGTCGATAAAATGAGAAGTCCAATGTAGATATAACCTAACCATGCGAGAAATGTTCCTAAAAAGGTAACCATGAGAAGTGATAGAATCGTGGTGATGTTTACCATGATGTTCATCCCTTCAAGCCATGCGTCTGCCCTTTTTTTCGAGGCAAACTCCATGACAATACCTACAAAATGGATGATCACACCTAAGAAGATGAGTGCAATCACGATATTTCCGATGATTAAGTAATCTCCTTTAATGATCGCTTCGATGCCTGTTAAGATTAATGTCTCATCACCCTTTTGATGCATCAGTGGAAAAAAGATGAAAGTGATGAGTGCGATTTGAATCAAAAGTCTAAGGAACTTCATATTCATCTTAGAGTTTCGTATCATCCACAGAATCTAAGTAACCTCTGATAGGAACAACGATCTCTTTGACAGTGCCTTTCTTAAATGGATTTCTTAAATTAGCAGCATCCACTAAACCAAGGAAGCTCTTTGATCCACCAAGCTTACATAGTTTGATATAAGAATCCAGTGCAGCAGCATGATTTTCTTGACTCTTCACCCAATATTGGAAAGCACATACTTGGGCAAGCGTGTAATCAATATAATAGAAAGGTGCACTAAAGATATGACCTTGTCTAAACCAGAAAGTACCTTTTTCCATGAAGGCATCATCATCATAATCCTTGAAAGGAAGATACTTCTTCTCAATCTTACGCCACGTAGCTTTTCTTTCATCTGGTGTCATCTCAGGTTTTCCATACACTTCATGTTGGAATTCATCGACTGCAGCACCATAAGGTAAGAAAGAAACAGCACCTGCTAAATGGTTGAATTTATATTTAGCAGTATCTTCAACAAAGAACTGATGAATCCATGGCCATGCTAAGAATTCCATACTCATGGAGTGGATTTCTGCAGCTTCCATGGTTGGCCATCTGTATTCTGGAATAAGATCTCTACTGGAGAACACTTGGAAAGCGTGTCCTGCTTCGTGGGTTAACACATCAACGTCATGAGATGTCCCATTGAAGTTCGCGAAAATAAAGGGTGCATTATGATTTGGAATAAAAGTACAATATCCGCCACCTTGTTTACCTGCTTTAGCATCTAAATCTAAGAGATCTTGATCTAGCATGAAGTTAAAGAACTTAGAGGTTTCAGCTGACATTTCATCATACATCACTTTTGCTCTTTCAACTTGCCATGCACGGTCTCCTTTAGGTGTTGGATTGCCTGATAAGAAAGAAAGTGCTAAGTCATAAGATTTAGGTTTTTCAATGCCTAAACGTTTCGCTTTTCTTTGAGTAAGTTCATTGACTAATGGCACGATATCTTCATAAATTTGATCGCGATAGGTTTTTACATCTTTTGCATTATAATCGGTTCTGCCAAAACGATCATAACCAAGTTGAATAAAGTTTTCGTAACCTAAGATCTTAGCGATCTTCGTTCTCACTTTGACCATGTCATCATAGATGCGGTCAAACTGTGCTTCGTTTTCTTCAAAGAACTTAGAGACAGCAAGCTGTGCTTGGTGTCTGGTTTCACGGTTTTTATCTTGTAAGAAAGGTGCCATTTGAGAAAGATTATAGATGTTCCCGTTAAATGGAATTTTCGCAGATGCTTGAAGTTTACCGTATTCGGTGGAAAGTTTATTTTCAAGTTGTAAATCGGGAATGATTTCAGGCTTAAATGTTTTTCTCGCGAGTTCTCCTCTTTCAAACATTAAAGAACCAAATTCTTTCACTAAACGTTCACGATGAGGTGAATCGAGTAGTTTTTCGATAAACATTTGTTCATATTCGCGTAGAACAGGACCGTTTTCATCAAAGAATTCTTGTTCCTTCTCATAGAATTCATCCGTGGTATCAATACTGTTTCTGATGGAGACTAAAACACCCATCGTACCGATATCATCGTTAAGTTTAAAGATGTCATAGGCAGCTTTAATCTCTACATCCGCATCTTTACCCGTATTGATTAAATCAAGCTTTTCTTCTAGACTTTTCTTGACTTTATCGAGATCGGGACGTTCATACTTAAATTCACTGAATTTCATTTGTATTTACCTCTTTCTTTAGGGTTAATTATACTATGTTTTGTCTTAATAGACAAGAAATGAAAAAGGAAAGACAGTTCTTTCCTTTGTTTTACATCGTTTCACTTAATTTAGTTGATCATCAAGATAAGACCTGTTTTTTTATAAATAGATAACCAAAGACATAGGAATCACCAAGTCTAAGATCATACTTAATGCTGAGTGTTGTTTCATTTGGATGGGTTGAAAAATACTGGTTGATAAAGGTTGAATGTAGTGTGATTGAAGATCCTGAAAGGGTGTAATCACTTGATGTGATACTGTTACCAGAAAGACCAACGATGGTCCCACCAAAGAGTTCAACGATAAACGTGATATCATTTGAGTCAAAATCAACAGTGTTATTTGAAATGAGATAGGGGAGTTGGGTCTCAGTGATTAAAATCGCGAGGTTAAGTTGACCCAATGTACCTAGTGATATCACAAATTCGTGTAGTTTTCGATCCAATGATTTTAAATACGTTGATTTAAAAATCAGTTGGTCATTTATAAAGGTATAATCATTGGTTGAAATAGAGGTTGTTGTACTTGTGATATTTTCAATCGCGATACCTGTTTGAAATGAATAAATGAAAAGATCAAACGATGAGTGAATGCTATAGTTATATCTGACGTCTGGAAGGGATAAAGGTATGCTGAATACAAGTTCGTTCGAATATGACGAATCTTGATAACCTTCAGCACGTGCTTTCACTTTAACAATAATTTCACCAAATAATTCAATGATGTATGTCGTTGATGTAATCTCTATTTCTTCACCATTTATATCTACGATATAGGATGTCGCATGTGAAACTGCATCAAATGAGATAATGTTTTGTTGGTGGCTTAAATTCGTTGGTGTTGATAACACTTTATCTTCCGGTGTCTTCGTACAACTGATCAAAGTTACTATTAAGATAATTAATAATAGGATTTTCTTCATGATATACCTCTCATTCATCAATTTATCATAGCATAATTAAGCATACTTTGTAAAATACAAGATAATAAAAAGGGATGTGCGTGCACACCCTTTTTAGATAATGTTTAATTCACATAAAACTGATTCGCGTTTGTTGATGTTGTCGGAATATCTCCCCAAATCATTTCAACGAACTCTGGGTAATCGATAAATGGATTTCGGTTATTTTGATAACCATAGATCACTTCATTACGATACCGTTCGAAATCATCGACTGGGTCTGCTAAATGCCATTCTAACAAAACCGCAAATCTTGCCATATAGCGTCCTTCTGGTGTGTAATTGGTTGATGTATCAACAGTGATGACATCAACGATTTGCATACCTTCATACGCCATAAACATGAAGAGAATAATACGTGCAACATCGCCTTTATCTGCATCCCCTGGGAAGTAGGTTGACGTTGTGGTTGTTGTATCATACCACTTGTTACCTCTCGCAGAATTAACAGAAGGTGTTGCTGGTCTAAGGTTATGAAGATCACTTGCGATGTTACGGTCAGCATTATCAACTCTTGGAACACCAAGACGAGAATTTGGCCAAACATGCTCTTTGTTCCAAGTTGTTCCACCATCCCATGTTGCTAAAACAGATCTTCTATCATAGATCGTGATGAGATATCCTGTATTGTCAGGATCTCTATCTGTTTCAGCAAGAATGATGTTACCGGCATCATAGCGCTGTCGCACAATGCCTGTATTCACAATGGTTCTAAGTTCTAATAAGAGGTCTTCACCCCATAAGCCATCTGCACTTTGATAATAGGCAGTAAGTTCTAATGTCCCATCACTTCTTACACGAATAACAAGTTCAAAGGTTGCTTCATTACCGCTATCATCAATGGCGATGTATATAATTGCATACGTTCCTGCAATAGACATGTTGAGTGCTGTTGAATCGATATCGCATTCAACAGAAGGATCAATATCGTCAGTCGCAGAGCACCATGAGAGAGCTGTGATGTCGCTCCAGGTATCCCCTACTGTGTATTCAGTGATTTTTGATTCACTAAGTGTTATGTTAGGTGCTGATGTATCAGCAGGGGGTGTTACTCCGAGTAGCCATAAATAACTACATCATCAATTGTGACTCTTGAACCATTGGTTGTACCTGGTACTAACTCAAATTTAATACGAATTGGTCCAGTTTGATTAATGACATATTCAAATGAAGCAGCAGTAGTTGCTAAGGTAAACTGTTCAGCTCCAACCCAAGTTACTCCATCATCTTTTGAATAATATACTTTGACATTATTCCCAGAAGTATTTAGCGCTTTAAATGTAACTCTTGTAATATTGCTGACATTAAAATCCATTGCAGCATACCCTAATCTATCGGGATTTGCAGTGTAAAATCTTAGCTGAGCAGATTGTGATCCTGTGATTGGACCTGTGGTTGATGGAGTCCCATAATAGAATCCCCATTTTTGACCCGTCGCACCTTGATAATTTATAGTAGTATTATTGTATGTTGATGAGGCAATGAATCCTTCTGTGCTTTCAAATCCTGTGCTATAGAGCTGTACTTCAACTGGAGTACTTTCACTAGCAACAGTAACCGTAATAACTGAAGTTGTTAAGTTCCCATGGCTATCTGTAACACTGTATGTAACAGTATAGGTTCCCTCTACAGAAGTATCAATGGATATTATCGGTTGCTCTAAATCATCAACAATTGACGTAAGAATTGAGCCCGTTATCACACCATCTTCTACGTCTGTCGCAGTAACTCCATCCATCAAATCTAAGACACCATCAATCAATACATTTATGTTTGATGTTCCAAAAATCACGGGTGCATTACCGGTGTTAATTGTTAATGTATATGTAACTAGTGTTGCATTGCCAAGAGTATTTGTAGTGCTGATTTCTACTGTATACACCCCAACAGGAAGTTCTGATACATCGACATTAGTCACATCTTCTTCTAAACTATTCTCAACATAAACATCAACATTCAAAACGCTGTCTGTATCATCCATAGCAGAAATACCATCTAGATAATCAAATGTTGTTGAACCAATTAAAATCGTCTTATTAGTGTATCCAATTATCATAGGTTTGAAATCCACGCGAACACCAAATGAATTATTGTGGTCTCCTAGATAACTTGTTGTGTCTTGCGGATAAACATCCCATTCGTTAGTATCCCAAGTCGTTGTTGGTCCTGTTACAGATACCTTTCTTACTAATGTAAACTCTGCTGTCGCACCTGAACCTACTGTCCAACTAGTACCTGGATCAGACCCTATGATTCCAAATGCGTCTATGACAACATCATTTTTTACTAATGCAAGCGCGTCATCTCCATTATAGAATGTTACTGATGAAGATACATCCCCAACATCTTTAATGGCTTGTATAGCACCTGAATTATATATGACATAAACTTCGCCATGTGCTAAAATTCCGTTAAGCTGAAGTGAATCCGTGGCAGTTGCTGAGCCGTTACCATATAAATTAACTTTATAAGCTGATAAATCCACACTGTTTCCGGTTCCATTAAAGATTTCAATTGCTTTATTATTGCTGCTTCCTTCAATATATTCAGAAATAAACAAATCTGTTGCAAATAACTTGCTTCCACCTGCTTGATAATTACTGTGTACAGTTAATAACTGACCATCTTTCTTGACGGTTAAATAAGCTCTTGCAACTGCATGAACTAATGTGACTTCATTAAAACTCGATACAAACTCATTTGTAAATGCATGGTGATTTGTACTTTGTCTAGTTGTGACACTAGCCATATCTTTTTTAATAATCTTTTCTTCGTCTGATGTTAAAAATCCGTATTCAATCAATTCATATCCTTCTGGAACATAGAATTGACCAATGTATGATTTATAGCCAGCACGAAGTGCTAAATCTTCGCTCATTGAAACTAAAGGCATTGGATTAATACCTTCAACATATTTAGCTTCTAAAGTTCTTTCTTTGAGAACTGTGAATGAGTATTCTAAGTCATAACTAACTCTATTGCCGTTTTCTTCCCAGTGACTGAAAGCTAAACCTTCATTTGTTGGATTTGCTACAACGGTAGCAATCGTATTAAATAAATAGAAATCAGATCCAGTTCCGTTGATGACAGTAACTTCATAATCATCATAACTATCTCTAATATATCTTTGAACAAATACAGAGTTTTCAACTAAATCAAAAACAGTTGATTCGTTTAAGATATTTTCAAAACGATGATCAGAAGACGTATTGGTGATGTATCCCGGTCTTGATGGCACTGGAATACCCGTGATATCAACTTCACTGCCTGATGTTGCATATCTGTAGCCTAATAATTCGCCATTAACATCAATAAATAATGCAACAACTTTATCAGCGGGTGTAAACACCGCTTGAAGATTCATGTTGGTTGTAATGGTAAAGAGATGCCCTACGGGTAAATCTGGTTGAACAACACCATTGACAACCCAAAATGCAAATGTTTGTCCAACGGGTGCGCCACTGACATCCATCGCTATTTTATTCCCAAGTTCATAATTGTCAGTATCTATGATTGCTGTTGAACCATCATAGATAGCTGTTACTGTGACTTCTCTTAGGTTAGATGCATTCACACTTAACTGAGTTCCTACAAAAATAAAGGCTGCAATAAGTAAAAGAATCGATAGTAGCTTCTTCATAGTCTTAATCCCATAACGTGTCATTAAACCACGCCCCTTCAACAGTACTTGCTGCAATGCTGTCCTCGAATACAAATTCGATGACTTCTACTTCAGGTCTTTCATACGGTGTTTTTTGATCCATTAACTAAAAGTCCTCCTCGTTTTTTATATAAACGCTTGCCCCCATTGTAACACTATCTTAATAAAAAATAAATATATCTATAGATATATCCCCCATTTTTACAAATTCTTTATCAAAAAGAGGGCGAATATATCTTTTTGCCCTCTTTTAACTATAGACCGATCGATTCTAGTAATTCTTTTTGTTGTTCTATGACCTCATCAGATATGTGAAGTTGCTTGATTTTATGTAGACTCTTTTTAGGTCTTTTAACCATAATGCGTACCCAACGAAAAACCCAAGAAATGGGATATAAGATTTTAATCTTAATCAACCAGGGATACATGCCTGCCATGGTTTCAAAACTAGGAAATAAAATATCTAAGAGTAATCTTGTTTTAGACTGTTCTTTTTTCTTATAACTGACTGCTCTTGCTTGCATATAGTTATAAT